>CAZIJV010000018.1:0-92585 GCA_964539645.1 uncultured Syntrophobacter sp. | reverse complement strand
TTTTCGCTCCGAGGCGACTGAAGCTGCTCCGGCGCAACTCACGGGTAAAGGGCAGCACTAGCCCGAGCTACCTGCAGTATGGTCGGTTAGCCCGTAACAATCACTGGTGTCAGCGGTACTTGTCGATATGCCGAAAGGCTGGATTGTCGGTCCACTCTTTAGGGCCAACCGGTTTGCCGTGGACTCACATCCCGTCATTCCGGCAGGGCTTCTGAGCCGGAATCCAGCGCAGCCGCTACGCCACAGCGTGGTTTGAACCAGGATGAAACTTCATTTTGTCGCCTCTGCGTGTTCCTCTAAAAATGAAGTCTCATAAGAGCCCAGGAGCAGCATCCAAGTGTTCTGTTGACTGCTTCAAATTGTCCGGCTAAGCTGCACTCTTTTCATGATCTCAGGGCGGAGGGGACGCAAGATCCTTATAGGACTTCGCTTTTTTTAGGGAATGCGTCAGGAGGATCAAAAGAAAGTCACATTCACGTTTAAACCACCCCAGGGCGTGGCGGCTCGGCTAAATCCCGGCTCAGAAGCGCCGCCGGAATAACGGGGTAGGTGATGCCTTCGTTGTTGTGGAGAATGCCTTGACAGGCAGGCGGAAGCGAGGCGCTTTCTCATTTCCCCGCTCTGCTGAAGCGAATCTGCTCCATTCCCGGCAGCGAGATTTCTATCGAATCCATTGGGCCTCGCCTGCCCGTGATCACTCCTCCAGACTTCAGGTGCAGCAGGATTTCATCCCCTTTTTGTTCCCAGAAAAAAGAGACCTCGTCCCGGTTGACTTTCCATGCTCCTTTGCCATCGCTTTTGAGAACGATCCGCACCTCCATTTTTTCATCGGAAGGGACTGCTCCGGTGTAGTTGCCGGCAAGGTCCTGGCCGCGCTGGCAGGAGAGGGTGATAAGCAGGCTCAGGATAAGGATCGAAAAATTGAATCTCATACGGATATCTCCGAAGGGCGGATGAGAAATTTTTTCTCCAGTTGCAGGGCGGAATCAAAGAAGTAAACATGGGCGGCCATGGCCAGCCAGGTGATATCACGTAAAACGGTTGCCCAGTTCATCGGCTCACCCGTGCTGGAGAAGCACCCGCAGCCTATCGGAACGCCTCTGATGAGCGCCAGCGCGATGGCGGCGGAAAAGAGCGCCAGCATGCCGCCTATTACGCACACGGCAGATCTTGTCCTGATCCCGGCAATGAGGAAGATACCGCAAAAAAGCTCAAGCCATGGCATGAAAACGGCCAGGAAATTCACGGCCCAGTAAGGGGCAATCTGGTAGGAAGCTATGGATTCGGCAAACTCGCCCGTGTAGCTGATTTTGTAGATACTGGCGTAAATGAATATTCCGCCGATATAGAAACGAAATACCAGCGCAAGGTACTTGCTCGTGAGCGCTTTGAGCGCCAGTTCTCCAGATTTCATTTCGTCACCTGGCGGCCCTGCTCTTTCCAGGCGTCCATTCCGCCGGACAGGACATATACTTTTTCATGGTCTCGTTTTTTAAGCAGATGCGCCACTTCAACATCGTAGAGCCGGCTGATGGTTCGGCCATACACGATAATCGGCGTCTCCAGATCGGTATTGCTCAGCTTCATCATGTATATGACGTCGAACAGGGAGAGCGGGACACTGACCGCCCCTGTTATGTGCTCGCGCGAGTAGAACTCTTTGGGTCTTGCATCCACCAGCAGGGCTTTTTTCTCCTCCACAAGCATCTGTGCTTCCTGAACACTCACGGAATCGAACGCGGACTGTATGACTGAGGGCGGCAGGAGCGCTATGCCCTGGGGATTGGCCAGATTAAACAGCACGCCCACCGCCGCTGCCAGGACAAAGATCAACACAAAATCCAGCGAACTTGCCCTGTTGATTCTTTCGGTCTGTTTCTGGAGAACCGCTTTGAAGTGTGCTTTTGTCTTTTCCAGTATGCTGATCTTCTGCTTCGCTTCGGTGAGTTCCTTGATGGTCTGGCTCAGATCCTCGTTGCGATGGGTCAGATCTTCGATCAGAGCCTTAATTGTACCGAAAGCCTTTGCATTCTTGAGGTAGGCCATCAGGGTCGAAACCTGGGTGGAGAGGAAATCGAGTTCCTCCGCCGTAAACGCAAGGCCTGAGATGGCCGGTCCGAAAGCAGCAACCCCCATGAACTGGTGATCGATGACAAAGAAGAAGCCGGACTTCACGTCGATATCCGCTCCCGCCTCCCAGAAAGGGCCGGGGACAGTGATACGTCCGATGCTCATGGGTGAGAGCGACTTTTCCTCCACAGCATCCAGGGCGTTATAGAGCAGCTTTTCACAGGCGCGTGAATCGAGTTCGCGCTCGAGCCTGATGCCTCGCGAGACGATCCTGCCCGTCTCCTTTTCACGGTCGTAGACCAGGAGGAACCCCTGGTTGATTCCAAGAGAACCCATGGCCAGGAGAAGGAAATGGTTCAAGAGTTCCTGCACATCGGTGAGGGTTCTCAACTCAGAGTTCAGCGACGAAAGGGCCTTGAGATGGAATACACGCTTGTCAAGCTGTTCGCGGGCCTCTTTGGCTTCATTGAGAGAATCCTGCAACGCATCGTTTTTTTTTAAGAAGATCGGCATTCAACTGCTGAGTGTTCCTGAACGACAACGCTTGGGACAAAGCGTTCGTCAGGATGTTCGTGAGGTTCAACAGGATATTTATCTCATCATCACCATATTGTTCTTCACTGATCCTTTCGCCCAGACCAAGGAAGCCGGAGTACTCGCCGGCAAGATCCCAGAAAATCAGGACCTGCATTTGAGGCGGGCAAAAGCCGTGGTCGGCAAAACTCTCCCTGGTGATAACTTTTATCCTCGGAACCGAGAAAGCCGCGGTTTCTTCTCTGGCAAAATACCGGTCACATATACGGGAGATGTTTCCGTTGACTTCCTCGATTGCTGAAGCAGAAAGTCCGCGCGTGGTCAGATGAACCTGGCGCGTGGCGGTGTTTATCAGTGCTCCCATTCCCTGAAGGATGCCGAGGGGACCCATCACCATCAGCAGGAAGGTGTCGAGTATCCGGGCGGGCTGTATGATCCCCGAGAGTTCACGGGAAGTGTCCAGAAGGGTCTGGAGATAAAAGACCTTTCTATCCAGTTCATTCCTGATTCCCGCTATGTCTATATTCTTGCTCATAGGATCGTTATCTCTCGGATTCACCTTCAGATCATCGAAATGGCTCTATTTCAGGTGGTCTTCGATCACTTTAAAGAAAGCATCGATATCCTGCATGATGCCCGGATGCGCATGGAGGACTTTGCCTTCTTTCGACAGCAGCATCGTAAAGGGCGTGCGCGGCTCGCCCAGCAGTTTGTGAACCGCATAGGACTCATCCGGTACAATCGGAAAGTCATAGGAGCCGTTCGTGCGAAGGTGCTCGACTTCGGCCCGGGTGCCTCCCGCGGCAACACCCAGCATCTTTACACGGTCTCCGATTTTCTTCCTCTGCAACCTGTCGTAGAGTTTCTTGAACAGAGGCGCCTGCTCATAGCAATAGGGACAGTAGACCCCCAGGATTTCCACGATCAGCAGTTGCGCTTTCACGTTTTTCAATTCAAAGGTGGTTGCACCTACTCCCAGGTACTTCAGGTCGTCTTCGGATTGGGGGGCCTGCAGTTGAAAAGAAGGCAGGCTCGATCCCTGCTGGGGAATGGCGCCGCAAAATGCGGAGCAGGCGGGGAAAAGCACTGCGAAAAAGATAAAGAATGTCTGAAAAGCCTTCATCTGAGTACGCCCCATATTACCTCTCTAATTTCAATTCATGCGCGGGACTCTTTGCTTACCCGCGTCAATGCACAAGGGATGCAGATGTCACATGCCGCCGAAGGCAGCCTCTTCGGAGTCAAAGATCCGCACCAGGTTGGAGATACCGACTATTTTAAAAACGCTTTTGAAGTTTTCCGAAAGGCCGGCTATCGAGAACTCCTTTCCCCGGCTGCGCCCGTCCAGAATGATTTGGGTCAGGATTGAGATTCCGGCCCCATTTATGGAAGCATTCGGATCGAAGAGAATCACTATTTTTGCTTTGCCGGTTGAGAAGGCCTCCTGAAAAGCATTCAACAGGCGCTGCTCGGACGCTGAGGTCAAGCCCCCCCTGAGGCGCACGGCGGCCGATTCCCCTTTTACCTCCACCCTGATCTGATTCTCATCGTTGCGCTGGAAATCGATACGGTCCCTGGCCCTTTTCAGAGCCTGTTCGAGAAGATGGCGCTGTATGGGTTTGTTGATGAAATCTGTGGCATCGAGGTTGAGAGCTTTGATGGCAAGGTCCATATCGCCATGGCCGGTGACTACGATGACTTCGACCCCGGGGTCGATGCTCTTTATGCGCCTGAGCACTTCGATGCCGTCCATGCCCGGCATTTTAATATCGGTGATGACCAAAGGGGGTTTTTCCTTCTCGAAGACCTCGATCCCCTCCCGGCCGTTCTCCGCGGTGAGAACGCTGTAGCCGTAGGCGCCCAGGATGAGCCGGAACATGTCCAGGGTGGGTTTTTCATCGTCTACTACAAGGATTTTGTCCATAGGATCTCCAATATCCGGCATAAGACCCATAAAAGGAAGCCGTCTTATGGGTGCGCGGCGGCCTAGAATGCCGCCGGGAAGCTCAGCACGAAAGTTGTGCCCGCCCCGGGGGTGCTCTTTACCTCGACATCACCGCCGTAATCTTTCATGATTCCATACAGGATGGCCAGGCCAAGACCCATGTCATGGCTGGTTTCCTTCGTACTGAAAAAAGGCTCGAAGATTTTGTTCCTGACGGATTCCGGAATGCCCGCCCCGTTATCCTCGACCTCGGCCACCACCCGGCCATCCTTCTGGAAGGAACGAATGACGATCTTTCCCCCCTCCTCCAGGGCGGCAGTCTCATTCTTCTCATTTATGGCATCGCGGGCATTGGTCACCAGGTTAAAGAAGACCTGTTGCAACCGGTTGTCATGAGCCAGTATGGGGGGGAGCGCATCGTCGAGTTCCAGGGTGATGCTGATGTTCTCCAGCTCAAATTGTCTGCCCAGTATCGAAAGAACCCCTATTACCGGTCGGTTTATGTTCACCTTTTCCCTGGTCAGGTCGGCTTTCTTTCCGAAAGCCCGCAGGGTGTTGATGATATCCGCCGCCCTGTCCACCTGGGTGCTGATTCCCGAGACCACCTGCTGGAGGTTCTCCGGTGGAATGTCACTGTTTCTCTCGACCATCATCGCCAGATATTCGCTTCCCATCTTGATGGCGTTGAGCGGCTGATTGAGTTCGTGGGCTATACCCGCGGACATCTCGCCCAAAGATTTCAGCTTGCCTGCCTGGATCAACTGGGCATCTTTTTCCATCATCTCGGTGATATCCGCTGCTGCAATGATGATGGCCGGTCTGTCTCCGTAGCTGATCGCGCAGGCGTGCAGATTAACGAAAAAGGGTTTGTCTCCCTTCTTCTGGTGAAGCACTTTTTCGAAGGAGACACACCCTTCGAGAGTGCAGTTGCCGGCAAAGGAGGCGATTGACCGGCTGTTGCCTGGTTCGAGTTCCAGGAAGGATTTTCCTATTAGATCATCTTTATCGTAGCCATAGAGTTCGAGGGCGCGAGGATTGGCATCAATTATCTGGAGGGCGCCGGAATCGACCACAAAGATCGGGTCGGGACCGCTCACAAAGAGTGAGCGGTACTTCTCCTCGGACTCGTGCAGCCTTCTTCTGTACAGTTTTATGCTCCATACCATGTTGTGAAAAGAATCAGCCAACTGCACCACTTCGTCCCCGGATCGTTTGCGGTAGAAGCCGCAATTCCGGCAGATCGGGGAGTTACCCCGCCCGGCAGGCGAGGAGAGCAGATGGTCGAAATGCCAGCACGGAAGGCTTGAGCCTGCGAAGGAGGGGCAGTCGGAAGGGTTCCACCCGGCTGCAACGCTCCCCAGATCGAGCTTTATATCGAAGTTGCCCCGGCTCAGTTCATCGGAAACCTTGGTCAGCCGTGTTATCGGCATGGTGATGTGCTTGGAGATCCTGTGGCTCATCACGAAAATGAGAACGATGACCAGCGAGATGAAACCCAGAAAGGTGCTTCTGAGTTTGGATACCAGGTTGTCGATGTGACTCTTCTTCAGCCCCACATGAACAGTGCCTATGCGGTAAATACCCTCCCTGACCGGTATCGCGATATCATAGGCGGCTTCATCAAATACATAGAGCAGCTTCACACTCTTGTTCTCATCGGCGGGAACGAGGTTGACCTGTCTCAGTTCCGCGGGAAAGGGGCGTGTGAAGGTATGGCTGATGACCGTATTATCCTGGTCGGCGACGAATACGTAGGCCACCAAGTGCTTGCGTTCGGTGAGTTGTGATTCGTCAAAAATGAGACTGACCAGTTGAGGGTAGTTCTTGTCGAGAATAAAGCCGCTTCCCCTCTCGGCGATGGTCCGAGCTATGGCGATGCCTCTGAGTTCCAGCTCAGATATCAGACTCGAGACCAGAATCCACCGTGCAAGGAACGCTATGGCCGAGCTGATGATGAGCAGCACTCCGATAATCGAGAAGAATATCTTGTTTTTGAGGCTGATATTACTCAGCCGCCCCAACGGTTTCATCCCTGCCCGGCCTCATTTCTTTCCCCGAGGGACCTTTCTGGACGGATTCTTTTATGACGGTCCAGTCTTTCATGAGTTCGAAGCTGCCGTCCCGCAGTACGGTGAAGTAGACCTGGTCGAGACCCTGGTGATCGGTGGGGCTGAAGGAAAGAGTGTTGTACGGCAGCAGAGGAAAATCCCGGATCGATTCAATCGCTTCGATGAAGCTTTCCCTTGTGAGGTCTCTGCCCGCCCTCTGCAGTCCTTCGACAAGGACCCTGGCGTTCACATAGCCTTCCAGGCCGACAAAATTCGGTTTATCGTCCGGAAAATAGCGTTTGAGGAGGCTAAGGTATTCGGAAGCGCTGCCCAGCAATTCGCTGGAGTCGGGTCCTTCGGGCGGTGGCACTACCTGTGACATCATGAGCGTGATGTCGGAAAAGGAGGCGAGCCTCCTGGCAAGCTCTTCGGCGCCGACGAAAGAGACCGTATAGAAGACGGGATTGAACCCCTGAGCCCTGGCGAGCCGAACGAACTTGGCGCACGGCTCATAGGTCCCTATCATCACAACGGCTTCAGCTCCCGAAGCCATTATCTTTCCCAGCCCCTCTTCCACCTCCAGGGTCCCGCGGATATAGGTCCCCCGGGACACGGGCGCCAGGTTGTATTTCTTGAGCGCCAGCTCCATTCCGGTCAGGCCGTCAAACCCGTAGGCGTCATACTGGTAGAAAGCGGCTATCTTTGTCATGCCCAGGTCGCGGACAAGATGGCTGATCGCCGCCTCGGTCTCCTGGTAATAAGAGGCACGGACATTTATCACATAGCGATTGAGAGGCTCTCTGAGCGCATTGGCGCCGGTGAACATACCCAGAAGGGGGATCTTTGCCTCTTCCACCAGAGGAAGGATCTTTACGGTAGTGGGCGTGCCGACATAGGAGAAGAGCGCGAAGACCTTGTCCTCTATAATCAGGCGCTGAGTGTTGGCCAGGCACTTCGGAGGATCATAGCTGTCATCATAGGTGATCACCCTGATTTTCCTGTCGTGAATTCCGCCGGTCTCATTGATATGCTTGAGGTAGCACATGAATCCGCGAAGGGTTTGGGTGCCGAGATAGCTTGCGTGGCCTTCGAGCGCCAGGGAGGAGCCCAGAAGAATCTCGTTCTCCAGCACCCCGGGCGCTGCAAGGTCGGGCGCGTCGGCAGAATCCCGGCTTGGCCCGCAGGAAATCATAAAGCAGGGCAGAACAAGGACGGCGATAATGAGCAGGCGGTGTCGCGCCGGCACGGACGGCTCCTCGCAATACAGGGTGTTTTTCACAATTTGACAGGTACTCTGTGGAATCCGGTCGGTAATTGAGCGATAAGTCCGGGAGTGCAGGTCAACGGAAAAAGGGTTTACCGGAAATAACCAGAGCGGACCATTCCGGAAATAGTATAGCCTGTAATGACCTTTGAGGAAAGATAAACTAAGCCCATACCGGTTCGACGACGTTCAGCTCCATCAGCCATTCTATCGTTTCGCTCAAGGGAAGGCCGACGACATTGGTGTAGGACCCCTCCACCGCTTTTACAAGGAAGGCGCCCGGCTCCTGTATTCCATACGCTCCGGCCTTGTCCATCGGTTTGCCGGTGCGGACATAAGCTGCTATCTCACCGGGAGAAAGGTCTTTAAACCACACGCGCGTAATCACTGATCCAACCCTGGTGAAGTCAGCCGCCGCGCTTATGAGACACATGCCGGTAATGACCTCGTGGGCCCGGCCGCTGAGGCGCTGGAGCATCGAGGCTGCCTCAGCCTCATCGGAGGGTTTTCCAAAAATACGGCCCTCCAGCACGACGATGGTATCGGCGCCCAATATCCAGGAATCCCGGTTGAGAGAAGAGATCGAAGATGCCTTGAGCAAAGCCCGCTGCTCGGCGACTTTGGCAGGGGAGGCGTCTGTCGGGCCGGACTCATCGGTGTTGCTCGGCGCCACCCGGAAGTCGATACCCAACGAGTGAAGCAGTCGTTTTCTTCGAGGGGATTCGGAAGCAAGGATCAGGGGTTTGAGAGTTTTGAACATGCGCGCTATCTATAAAGAGAGGCCCTGCAGGTCGTATAATTCCTCCAGGGCCTATTGTGTAGAGGGGCCGGGGAAAACCGTCCGGCAATTTCAAGCCAGCGCGAGCATACGGTCCAGGGCCAGCTTTGCTTCGTTTCTTACCTGTTCCGGGATACGGACAACGTTCATTTCCCCCAGATTGTTGAGCGTCTGGAGCAGATTTGCCGGGTTGATCTTGAACATGTTGGGGCAAAGGGAGTTATGGAGGTCCAGTATCTTTTTGTCCGGGTATTCAAGGGCCAGGCGATGGACCAGGTTGATCTCCGTGCCGATGATAATGGTTGATCCGGCGGGCGCCTCTTTGACGTACTTCACGATGAAGCTGGTGGAACCACAGGCGTCGGAGAGTGCAACCACTTCCCGTGTGCACTCTGGATGAACCACTATTTTCGCATCCGGAAATTCGCTTCGCATCTTTTTCATATGATCCACGGTGAACCGGGTATGCACCAGGCAATAGCCATCCCAGAGGATCATCCTGGCTCTGCGGACAGCCTCGGGTTCGTTACCGCCCAGGGGCTTGTCCGGTGACCAGACGATCATTTCCTCGGGCGGAATTCCGAGATCATGGCCCACATTGCGCCCAAGATGCTGGTCGGGGAAGAAGAGGATCTTTTCTCTGCGTTCAAACGCCCACCGGACAGCCTTGGAAGCATTTGAAGAAGTGCAGACTATCCCGCCCTGCGTTCCGCAAAAAGCCTTCAGACCGGCATCCGAGTTCATGTAGACTACAGGAATGAGTGAATCGCTGCCTGCGGCCGACAGGATCTGAGCCCAGGCCGATTTCACCGTCTCGGTCTCTGCCATGCTCGCCATCCAGCATCCGGCTTCAACATTGGGGATTTGAACCACCTGGCCGGATTGGGCAAGTATCGCAGCGCTCTCGGCCATGAAATGTACGCCGCAGAAGACGATGTATCTGCAGTCCCGGTCCGCTGCCGCGGTTCTGGACAACTCAAAGGAGTCTCCCACAAAATCACCCAGCTCAACGATCTCTTTTCTCTGATAGTGATGGGTAAGGATTATGAGTTCTTTGCCGAGTTCCTGTTTTCTGGCCCGGATCTTTTCGATTGTTTCGGTATTGTCAAAATGAGATTTGCTTACCTGCGTCATCGCATCACCTTTAGATTTTCAGGGATTGGAACGTAACATCCAGTCGGGTTCCGGCAGCCGTACCCTCGTCGAGGGAAAAGCGTGCCTCAAGATTGTAACATGGCACAAGGATTGAGGAATACCCCACAAAAGGTTTAAAAATACTCGCCTGCCGCATCCCATGCAAATGGATTTTGGCAGGCGAATGTGCATTGCCTCAATATTTTCGGCAGATTTCAGGCAACCGCGGGCGCGATATCGTCTCCGCAGCGGATAGCTCCACCCCTGATCACCCTCGCAAAGACCCCCTCGCGAGGCATG
Source organism: uncultured Syntrophobacter sp. (assembly GCA_964539645.1). Taxonomy (GTDB): domain Bacteria; phylum Desulfobacterota; class Syntrophobacteria; order Syntrophobacterales; family Syntrophobacteraceae; genus SbD1. The sequence continues at coordinate 82,512 of CAZIJV010000018.1, read as the reverse complement.
ATGCAATCTCCGGCCTGATAATAGATGGCGCACTTCTTATGGCACTCTTTACCTATCTGCGTAATCTCGACGAGTGCAGTTTCCCCCAGTGCAAAGCGAGCGCCCACCGGCACGCGCGGCCAGTCAATCCCCTCTGTCGCTATATTCTCTGCAAAGTCCCCGAAACCCACAGTAAGCCCGGAAGCTTTTGCCTGCTCTATGCTCTCCATTGCAAGAAAGCTGACTTGCCTGTGCCATGGACCGGCGTGCGCATCCCCCTCGAGGCCGTGCTCCTCAACCAGCACCGCATGCTCGACGCACTCCTTTCGGACGCCTTTCTTTTTACTCACCGCAATTGATATTATCTTCATCCTTGTCTTCACCTTCAGGTATACATTCCAGGAAAGAGCCTCTCCCGTCGGACATCCTGGTCAAATCGGAAAAGGTGATGGAATTCAACCGATTCTGCATCACTTCGGAGGTCTCCTTCCATATAAACCTCGTGATACAGTGCTCCGAGCGCTCACAGGCGCCGGGGTTCTTGACGCACCGCGTCAGCTTGAGGCCTCCTTCCAACAGGTTTACGATTTCACCAACCGTAATGGAGTCGGGCGGCCTGGACAACAGATGCCCTCCCTTGGGGCCGCGAACGCTTGTCACATACTGTGCCTTCTTAAGGGGGATTATGATCTGTTCCAGATACTTTATCGGAATCCCCTGCCTCTCGGCGATAACTCCCAGTCGAACCGGTCCGTCTTTGCCGTGCAAGGCTATATCGAGCAACAGCCGTACGCCGTAACGGCTTCTGGTGGAGAGTTTCATTTCTCAGGCGCTCCCAGTCTGAAATCGCGCATTCCGAATTGTCCTGCGGGATCGCTTACTGAAAAGGCGATCATCTATATCGTACACGTAATCGACAAAAAGATCCCGTTGAATGTCACTTGCAGCTAAAACGCTTCCTTAAGCACTACTGTTTTAGTATAGTATAGAGGAGCTATCTCGGTCAGGTCAAGGAAGAAAGCCGGAAGCGCTCAGCGAATCCCCCGCCTTTTGCGCTCACGGCTAATATGCACAAAAAGCTTGGACTTTCCGTGCAGAATGTTATTGTTAGCCGATCTGACAACGAAGGAGCAGGAATGTACTCTAGAATGCTGGTTCTCAGGTTTTCAAAAGACATCGTCGATAAACCGATCATCACGAACCTGGTGCGCGACTTCAACTTGACCTTCAATATCCTGAAGGCCCAGATATTTCCACGCAAAGAGGGCATGCTGGTCATGGAACTGCGCGGCAACAGGCGCGATTTTGACAAGGGTGTCCAGTACCTCGAAAAGATGGGGGTCATCATTGAGCCGGTCGGCCAGGGAATTCGCCGCGACGAGGAGAGGTGCTACCAGTGCGGGGCCTGTACCGCGGTTTGCCCGACCGGCGCCCTGCATATCAAGAGGCCGGAAATGGAGGTGCTCTTCGAGTCCGAAAGGTGCAGCGCTTGTGAGTTGTGTGTGAAGACCTGTCCTGTCAGGGCCATGATAGTCACCTTTGACAGGGCCATTGCCTGAGGAGCCTTTCCTGGATACGGGGATTTGCGCTTGAAGATTGCGACGGCCATCAGTGGTGGCGTGGACAGCATACGAGCAGCCTGCCTGCTCCAGGAACAGGGACATGAAGTAATCGGAATCCACATGCGATTTTTGCCTTCTTCCGGCGAGAGCGGGGAGTTGGCGGCGTTGGTTGCCGAACGCGAACAGCTCCTCACGGAACTTGCTGAAAAATGCCGCTTGCCCATCACCATTGTCGATTTGCGTGAGAAATTCGATTCCACGGTGATAGCACCGTTTGTGGAGGCCTACTGCCGGGGCCTCACCCCTAATCCCTGCATTTGCTGCAACCCGGAGATGAAATTCGGCGCTTTGCTGAATGAAGCCGAAAGGCTCGGGGTGGACAAAATGGCGACCGGCCATTATGTGCGCCTTGTTTCCCCTTCAGGTGCGGATGGACGGTTTCAGTTGCGGCAGGGAAAAGACAAGACAAAAGATCAGTCCTATTTTCTCATGGGCCTCAAACAGGAACAACTCTCCAGGGCGCTCTTCCCGCTGGGCGAACATACCAAGGACGAGACCTTCGGATGGGCGAGAATTAACAGTTTGGACGCCCTCATCACCGAAGACAGCCAGGAAATATGCTTTATCCCCTCGGGTGATTACGCCGATTTCGTGCGACGGCGGTGTTCCGGGGAGAATGCAGAGGGCCCCATCGTCGATCTGCAGGGGAATTGCCTTGGTCGGCACAGAGGCATATTTTCCTATACGGTCGGTCAGAGACGGGGTCTTGGGATTCCATCTACCGAGCCCTTCTATGTCGTTGGAATCGAGCCGGAGAAAAACATTGTCCGCATCGGCAGGTCAAAAGACCTTCTCCGCGGCGAACTCACTGTCTCCCAGGTGAACTGGGTATCCATAGATCCGCCGACAGGGCCGATTGCGTGCCGTGTGAGAATTCGCAACCTGCACAAGCCCTCTCCTGCCGAGGTAATACCCGAAGGCGGCGACACTGTCCGGGTTCGATTTGTTGAACCCCAGCGGGCCATCACACCAGGGCAGGCCGCGGTCTTCTATATGGATGATACACTGCTGGGCGGGGGTATCATCATCTGATACCTCTATTACTGGACTGTACTTCTCGCCGTTTGCGGCCGCGCAGTTGTTTCTTTCCTCCGTGGACTAGCCCGGTCTCCCTCTGTGTCTTACCTTCTAGAGATATTTTTCAGAGTAAGAGAATTCCGCCCAAGGCTGAAAATGGAGTGAAAAATGCCTCAGCGAAAACGTTCTCAGATGTCAAGGCCCACCAAAGAAGTGGGACATTACCCTGCTGACCTCGCTTTCTCCGGGCAGGAGAAGCCGAAGCTCGAAATTGTGCTCAAGTGCGACACCATGGGAAGCGTTGAGGCAGTCTCCGCTTTGTTGATAAACATGAAAACGCCGGAAGCGGACATCAGGATCATCCACTCCGGTGTCGGGGCCGTATCCAAGCAGGACCTGCTGATGGCGATGACCGGGAGCAGGCTGGTCATCGGTTTCGCGGTAGCTGTCGCCCCGAAGCTGGAACAGTGGGTAAAGGAGCAGGGGGTGGAAGTGCGCCTCTATGACGTGATTTACAGACTATCCGAGGACGTCAGGAAGCTGGCCCAGAGTCTTGCAGCAACGGAACCGGAGGAGAAGGTGACCGGAAAGTGCGAGGTCATCGCTACTTTTAAATCAAAAAAAGGCGGGATAATCCTGGGCTGTAAAGTGGTGGACGGCTCTGTGCAGGTCGGAAAGAACTTTCGCGTGGTGACTGCGATGGGACCCGTGCTCAGCTCGAAAATAGAGTCGCTGCAGGTCGAGAATCAGGTGGTCAAAGAGGCAAAATCGGGGCAAAACGTGGGGGTTAGGGTTGCGGACTCCACAGTCGGCCAGGTGGGCGACTTTATCGAATGCTATGAAATCTCCGGCCCCATGAAACAGTCCTGGCGCCCGAAGGGACAGATAATGCACCTGGGCGCATCGTGAAAGAGTCTTATACCTTCCAGGATAGAATCTAGAATCAAGAATTCCTTGTGCCACTTGTGCGAAAGTTGCCACATCCAAATAAAAAAGCATTTTCGGGAAGATATGCGCAGATCAGAGATTTTTCCTGGTCGAAAAAGAATGACTTGATTCCAGGTTGGCCTAGGTTTAAAACAGCTCCTAGTTACATTCAATCACGGAACACTTTCTCAGTCATTCTGGTCAACATTACCAACACAATCTTTTCGAAAAGCGGGAAAAACATGGTTGAACTCAACATTGACGGAAAACAGGTTGTAGCAAAAAAAGGCGCCAGCCTTCTTCAGACTTGCCTTGACAACGGCATCCCGGTCCCCAACCTTTGCTTTTTGAAAGGCATGGACGAGCCCACGGGATCATGCCGCCTTTGCTTTGTGGAGGTCGAAGGGGCGGAAAAGCTGCTCCCATCCTGCAAAACGAAGGTTGCTGCGGGGATGGTGGTAAGGACCGACACCGCATCAGTGAGACAGATCCAGAAGGTGGTGTTCGAGTTGCTTTTCTCCGACCATTACATGGCGTGTAAGAGTTGCCTGGTCAAAAAGACATGCCAGCTCCAGAAGATTGCAAAGCTTATCGGAGTGCGGCTAAAGGCGAGTAAAGGGGCGCAGGCCTCCAAGTGCGATATTGCGGCCAGGCTCTATCATCCCGGCCTGGAGCTTATCCCTTCAAAATGTATTCTGTGTCAGAAATGCATTTATGTGTGCAAAGAACGCAACACTCAGCCGGTCCTCACGCTCGTAAAGAATGGCTCCGAACCTGCAATCGGGTTTGCCGGCGAGCCCGACAGCTCGCATCTTTGCCGGGATTGTCTCGCCTGCGTGGAAGTATGCCCGGTAAGTGCAATTCTTCCCAGGAAAGGGACTGCCTCCCCCGAACCGGCGCGGTCCGTACCGGCAGAAGGAGTTGAATAGGCAGGAGCGGCGCCCGAAATGATGCCGGTCCAGCATCACTCGGCAGTTGACACCAGAAATCATAGTGATAAAGAGAGTATTAACCCTGTTCCTTCTCCGGTTCTTTTTGTTCCTTTTCCAATCCTTCGTGTCCTGTAATTCGTATACCTGAAAATCATTGCAAAGATCTCATCGGCACAGGCGCCTTCGGCGTTCGAGGTGAGTTATGGGAGTAACCGCCCGAGATGTGATGGAAACCGACTTCTTTACAGTCAGGCCGGATACTCCTGTCCCGGAGGCGATAAAGGCTTTCAAGGAGGCCACCCGCAAGCTCGAGCGGCGCGTATTCGGAATGGCCGTCGTGAACGACAGGGGCGAGCTTGTCGGCATGATCTCGATGTACGACATCCTGGTGCTCATGCGTCCCAAGCATATTCACATCTGGGGCGAGATGAGCGATATAGATGTGTCCGGCTTCATAGTCGAAATCCTGGATCGGGCCAAAGCCATTTTGGTGGGTGATCTGATGACTACCGAGGTCATCACCGTAACACCCGATACCCACCTGCTGCTCATCGTCGATATTATGACGCGCAAGCATATCCGGCGCATACCCGTTATCGAGGCGGGTAAGCTTATCGGCATAGTTCATATCAGCAATGTCTTTTTTTACCTGATGGAAAAAGATCCGCATTTGACCGCTGACCTCTCTGTTTGATAATCGGGGAGTTCCCATGCCCATCATCGATCTTAAAAAGATGTTGAGCGAACTGAAGGTCCGAGAGGCGATGCGCAGAATTGCGGTGAGCATCGGGGCGGATACGACCATCGAGCAGGCGATCCGGTGCGCGATCAAGCACAAGATCACCGCAATTCTCGTTACCGACAAGAGCCTGGAGCCGCTTGGGGTCGTTTCGAAAACCGATATCATGAGCGCCTATTATGCCGCAATCCCCCTCGACTCTCCTGCCGAGCTGATAATGACCAGCCCCCCTGTCTTTTGCGAACTCGATGACTCGCTTGAGCAGGTTTTGCGCACGATGCGCAGGCACTACATCCACCGCGTCTACGTGCGAAATGAGGAACGGGGGCCCGCCACGGGCATCATTTCCTATCCCGACCTGGTCGGATTGCTCTACCGGTACTGCCACAAGTGCGAGAAAAGCATTCAACGCAAGCTCTTGCAGGGCGACTCGGATCCGAATGAATTACTCAGAGTGCGCGACGTAATGACCCCCACCGTGAAGATGATGGATGTCAATGAATCCCTGACAAGAGTAATGGAGGAGCTGTCCACTCATCGTTTCGGGGCCATTCTGATTGCATGGAGCGGCATTCCGGCGGGAGTCATCTCCAAAACGGATCTGATCCTGGCCTACAAGCATGGAGTTCCGGCCGCAGCCAGAGCCCACACGATCATGCGCACCCCGCTGCGTTCCTGCAGTGAGAACGATGAACTGGGTAAAGTCATACGGTACATGATCTTCTCTGATATCAGACGGTTTTTTGTCTACAGGGGAGATCCCGATGATATGGTGGGCGTGTTGTCTTTGAGCGATGCGGCCCAGGCGCGCTCCGGCTCGTGCAGGGCCTGCATGCCCAGCCGCATTGAAGTGCTGTAGGCGGTCGAATCCGGTTTGTGGCGGATCGGCGCCGCAGAGCAACGTTTTGACCTCTGTCGCTCTTGTTTGTCCTACTTGCCATAAAACAAAAGTTCTATGAATCGCAAGAATTCGGGTAAGAGTGAATACACCAGTTGATTTATCAATTTTAAGTTGATTGAAATCTGATTTTACATATAATCGTATCAATGCTATGTTCAGAATAAAGGCTCACGTTTTACTTCCCATAAATATTTAATGAATCTTCTATGTTATAAGAAACTCAGGGATTGAGTGAGATCCAGACTGACCCTTATTGTCAAGCTGAACTTTCAAAGGGAGAGAGTTATGCAAAGGCGTCCTGGAGTTCTGCTAATCCTGTTTGCTGTCCTCATTGTTACCGGTTGTGCAGGTACTGCGGGTTATCCAAACCGGTCTGTCAATTCGTCGGCGGAACTACAGGCATTGGCCGTCTATACCACATCCGACATCCTGAAAATCTATAATTCGCCGAATGATTCCGACCGAGGCGGCAAGACCAGGCAAGCTTATCGAGATGAGGTCGTGAATGGGAGACTTGCCGCCATGGACATTCAGTACAACCTCTATCAACAACGTTTGTATGAGCAGGGAACCGAGGCAAGTATTCTCACTGATTAGGTGGTGCTCGGGATGGGCGGCGCCTCGGCGGTCATGGGGGGGGGCGGCGAAAGCGGCTCTCGGTGCAGCAATCACGGGAGTCACAGGCGCAAAAGTCTCTTTCGATAAGAATGCCTACTTTGCCAAAACGCTCCCCGCGCTCGTTGCTTCTATGCAAGCGTCGCGCAAGGAGGTCCTCCTTCGCATCCGAAAGGGACTGGAGCTGGGAGACGATAAGTATCCTCTCACTCAGGCGCTTGTGGATCTTGAGGACTACTACAATGCAGGCACTATCCCCGGCGCCATCACCGGCATTACTGCATCAGCAGACGAGGCCTCCAGGAAGGCCAGCGAAGAGTTGAAGGTTGTCCTGCAAACCACGCGAGATCCTGACTTCCTTAAAAGAAAACCGCGAGTTGATACGATTGTGAGGAAGATTAACGGCCTCTCGGATGGGCAAGCCATCGTACTCAATCAGACCCCTCCCACCAGGGATTCCAAATCAGAGACGACACTAAAGAGATGGATGAACGAAGAGAACGATTCGTGAATGGGAAAGCGGCTCGACAGGCCTTGGTGGTCAGAGCGAGGACTGACGATCGCACCGAGGAGAACCTGTCTGAGTGGGAGAAGGCTCTTGGCGTCAAGTAAACATCGTTCGAGTCGAAACTGACCAAGAAGGAGGATGCTATGCCAAAAGTACATCGTGATCTATTCAAGAAAAGCGAGAATAAAAAGGAAGATGTTATCAGCGAAGGAAAGCAGCGTGTTGAAGACGGTATGGCATCATCATTCGAAGTTGAAGATGATAAAGAACACGGCAACTGGGTCCTGGTCACCGTACTAAAAGCTATCGGCAGCAACTCTTAAGTGAAACGTTATAGACAAGGCAGGCAATGTCCGGCGGCATCGATCTGTCCATCTTTCCTTTTGTCTCACTTGTGATAACATCCAGTGTTGCAGCCTCTTCTTATAGTGCAGGTCAGACCGCAGGTGAGAAAGCATGGATGAAAACAGTCTTAGAATTATGCTCGAACAGGTCCGGGGCGGTATGCTCGACCTGGATTCGGCACTGCATCAATTGAAAAAGCTTCCTTTCGAGAACCTGGGATTTGCGCGGGTGGACAACCATCGATGCGTTCGCACCGGAGTGCCGGAGGTGGTTTTTTGCCAGGGCAAGACCGTTGAGCAGATACAGGAAATAGTTCAGGTCATCTCGAAACACCACGCAAATATTCTCGCCACCCGTGCAACCCCTGAGGTTTACGAGGAAATCCGCAAAGCCGTCGATTCATGCGAATATCACCAGGAGGCCAGGATCGTTGTGGTCAGACCGGAACCGGTGGAGATGGTGGGCAATATCGTTGTGGTGAGCGCCGGCACCTCGGATATTCCGGTCGCCGAAGAGGCCGCGGTGACGGCTGAAGTGCTGGGAAACCACGTGAAGCGCCTCTATGATGTCGGTGTGGCCGGCATTCATCGGTTGATAAGCGTTTGCGACGATCTCTTCGAGGCAAACGTGGCAATAGTCGCAGCGGGCATGGAGGGGGCGCTGGCGAGTGTGGTGGGAGGCCTGGTCTCCTGTCCCGTGATCGGCCTGCCGACCAGCGTAGGCTATGGAGCGAGCTTCGGGGGTATCGCGGCTCTTTTATGCATGCTGAACACCTGTGCCTCGGGAGTATCGGTGGTCAATATCGATAACGGTTTCGGCGCGGGCTACCAGGCGAACCTCATCAACAAGTTGGCGGCTGGAAAACCATGAGTCGCCGGCCGGCGAGCTTGGCGACCGAACCGCATATCGACCTGTGAGACCAGGAAAAGAGCGCAGTTCACTGGACTTTTTTGAAACAGTCAACGAACACTCGGATGCAGCTCCCGGCTGGATTCCGGCTCAGAAGCACTGCCGGAATGACGGTGGTGGGAGGCCCCCGGCAAACCGGTTAGGCATAGTAGAGGGGGCCTGCAACCATGGGAACTTGGCATGTCTCGGCAAATATCGTTGCGACGCAGGACGTAAATTGTACATGGCAAACCGGCGTACTTGCGCTCCTAGGGATATTGCAGGATTCACCTGCCCCGTCATTCCGGCAGGGGCTTCTGAGCCGGAATCCAGCGAGACCGCCACGCTTTTAGCCATGCCTTCGGCGTGGTTTGAACCAGGATGAAACTTCATTTTGTCACCCTGGCGTGTTCCTCTAATAATAAAGCGCCGTAGCGCCGTAGGTTGGGCAGGCTTCTCATGCCCAACAGCTTTTGAACGTGCCGGCCCGACTGGGCTCTCGCGACAGCCGGGGGATGATCTTCATCAGAAGACAGGTTGGTCCCGATTCGCTATATTAAAACCCGTTGGGCATGAGAAGCCTGCCCAACCTACCGCCTACGCCTGCTCCGCACTCGTCATTCCGTGTTTGGGCGCCTCCGAGCCGATCATGCTGTCACCATGGATCGTGGTTTATCGCACTTGCATGTTCGGTTATAATTTGGAGTCCTGTTTTCGGTAGGACTTTATTTTTTCCTTTGAAGTAGCATTCGAAAATGAATCCACTGCGTAATTCAGCGTCACCACGGTTAACCCTCGTGTTATTCCTCCTCATCTTCGTGCTGCTGCCCGGCGTTCGGCACGCCGCTGCCGAAAAGCGGCCTTTTGTAAAGACCGAGGGAGCGACGATTTACTATGACTCTGCCCTCCGCGAGATCGCAGAGGCCGTCCGAGCCGCCTATCCGGCGCTGAAAGCCGATGTCGAAAAGAAAGTCCGCTGGAAGATGAAAGCCAGGCCCTCCATATTTCTCCTCGATGATGAAACCACATTTGAGAAAATGGGGGGCGACGCCATGATCGCCGCTTTCGTACTTATCGGAAAGAACCGGATCGTGGTAAACCTGGCCTCGTTCAACCAGTTCATCCTGTTGGAACGTACCTTGAGGCATGAGTTGTGTCACGTGCTGCTGCACGAAAATATACGGGGGAACCTCCCCGATTGGCTCGAGGAGGGGATCTGCGAATGGGCGGGTGATCCCGGGAAGGCGAGCCCCGCTGACGTGCTGCAGGAACCCTTCAGGGCTTTTGAACTGCATAAAGGGGGAGTCCCGCTCTCACGGCTGAAACAGTTCAAAGGCAGCGGGACGGGACTGGGAGTTGCGTACAACCAAGGCGCCGATTTCATAAGGTTTATCGTAGCGCAATACGGTGAAGAAGCTATTCCGCGCATCCTGGCGGCGCTAAGACAGGGGAAGAGTCCCGAGCAGGCATTCCTTGCCGGCTTGTCGAAACCGCTTCCCCTGGTTGAAACCGAGTGGCGAAACCGGATTGCACATACCGCCAGATGGCTCATCCTGCTTCAGGACAGCTTGCACAACACCGTCAGGATCGGGGCCGAAGCTGTCCGGTTTACCCACCTGCATTACCGGGCAATTTTGGTTAGCGTTGCGCTGCTGTTGATGATCGCCGTTTTTCTTCGCGCAATGCTCAGGACCGGAAAGCCATAACCTCCGGCCAGGCTTTTTCACCGAACCGGAAGGAGCTTTACATCGGTGAGAAATCATGTGATACTATTCAGCTTTACGAGTCATTTGCTATTTTGATATCTGATGCAAACAAGAGGTGCTGGCGAAATGGGACAAAAATCATTTAAGGTGGCTGTCGTGGGGGCGACCGGGGCAGTCGGCGACCTGATGGTAAAAGTACTTGAGGAAAAATCGTTTCCGGTAGGCGAGCTGAAACCCCTGGCATCGGTGCGCTCTCTGGGCAAGACCGTCACGTTTCGCGGAAGGCAAATTCCCGTCGAGGAACTGAAAGAAAATTCCTTCGAGGGAATCCAGGTTGCCCTCTTCTCGGCCGGGGGCAGTGTGAGCAAGAAGTTTGCACCCGCTGCGGCGCGCGCCGGGGCGGTGGTAATCGATAATTCCAGCGCCTGGCGCATGGACCCGGAGGTTCCCTTGGTAGTACCGGAGGTGAACCCGGAGGCTGCATTGGCCCATAAGGGAATCATCGCCAATCCGAACTGCTCCACCATCCAGATGGTGGTTGCGCTCAAACCTATATATGACGCGGTGGGAATTACGAGAATAGTCGTGACTACCTTTCAGGCGGTTTCCGGCACGGGAAAAAGAGCGATCGAAGAACTGCGCACTCAGGTCTCCGACATAGTAAACGGGCGGGAAGTCAGCCATGAGATTTACCCTCATCAGATCGCCTTCAACTGTTTTCCGCATATCGGCGCCTTTCTCGAAAACGGATTCAGTGAAGAAGAAATGAAGATGGTCAATGAGACTCAGAAAATATTCGAGGACCCTGCTATCCGGGTTTGCGCCACGACGGTTCGCATACCGGTCGTCTACGGTCACTCGGAGTCGGTGAATATAGAGACCGGCAAGCCTATCTCGCCGGAAGAAGTGCGCAGACTGCTGCAGGCGGCGCCGGGCGTCAAAGTCACTGACGATCCGTCCAAGGGCGGCTACCCGGTTCCCCTGTATGCAGCGGGCACAGACGATACCTTCGTCGGTCGAATTCGGCGCGATCCTTCCGTCAATAACGGACTGGCGATGTGGGTAGTGGCGGACAACATTCGCAAAGGCGCCGCGACCAACGCAGTCCAGATTGCGGAATTTCTTGTGAGTCGAGACCGTCTCTAGCTGACGATGCGCATCATAGCAGGCGCTTTTCGGGGGCGCAGGCTGCATGCCCCCAGGGATCAACGAATCCGCCCGACAATCGACCGGGTAAGGGAAGCGATTTTCAACATAATCGCGGCGGACGTTCCTGAAGCAAAAGTGCTCGATCTTTTTGCCGGTACGGGAGCAATGGGCCTTGAAGCGCTAAGCCGCGGGGCCGCGTTTTGTGTTTTTGTGGATCAGAACGCGGAGGCTGCGCGCATCATCCGTGACAATATCGAGCTATGCGGCGCCCGTGAGCGCTCCAGGGTAATACAGGACTCGGCAGCTTCGGCAACTCGCCGGCTGGCTTCAAAAGGAGAGCTGTTCGATCTCATATTTATGGACCCGCCGTATGCAAAAGGCTACATCCGGCAGACTCTCGAGTTTCTGGATGCCGTGGCTGAAAAAGAAGCCCTGCTTGTCGTAGAGGGTCACAAAAGAGATGAGACGCCGCAGCGCCTCGGCCCCTGGGGCAAAGAAAGCGAACGCAGATACGGTGATACGCTGATTGCATTCTATTCGATGAAACTGCCTAGCCCGGAGGAAGGATGATGTACAACATCGCAGTTTACCCGGGGTCATTCGACCCAATCACTTTCGGACATCTGGATCTGCTCGAGCGCGGCCTCAAAATCTTCGACAAGATCATAATCGCTATAGCCGCCAATCCGGGTAAGAGTCCTCTTTTTACGATCGAAGAGCGCTGCGAAATGATACGAGCGGCCCTGGCCGATCACCCGATGGGGGATCGGGTGACGGTCGATCTGTTCCACGGGCTGTTGGTCGATTATGTGCAATCGGTCCCCGCCCGGGCCATCCTGCGAGGACTTCGGGCCATCAGCGACTTCGAATATGAATTTCAGATGGCGCTGATGAACCGCAAACTCAACGCTGACGTCGAGTCACTTTTCATCATGACCGGAATGCGCTGGATTTTTATCAGCTCACGGATCATCAAGGAGGTTGTCATGTCCGGCGGATGCGTGACCGGGCTCGTACCTCCGGTGGTGGAGAAGAAACTGGAGGAGAAACTGGGGAACCCGAAGAACTGCCTTTATTGATTCTTTATTCCTTTTCCGGCCAATTCTGACCCGGGGTATGCTCTCGCCGCACCTGCGGGATGCTTTCGCCGCCTTGGAAGGCGGCGCTACCGGAATTGGTCCCCGATTGGCAGTTCTTGGGGTTTTTCAAGCGCCTCGGGAGCGGCGGCTCACCTGCAGTCGGGTTGTCCGTCCTTGCCCGGGCGAGCTTTCCATCGCCCCCACCGATTCTTCGCCCGTTCGTAAAAAGCGTCAAGCTTTTTGCTCTGCTCTTCGGTGAGCTTTTCCTTCATTTCCGCGATACCGCCCGAGAGGATTCTGTCTATCTCCGGTTGGTGCATCTGTCTTATCTTGAAAAGCTCCGCATGTGCCCGGCACACTATGCCTTCGATATGGGTGCGCTGACTTTCGGAAAGCTTCAATTCTCGATCCAGTCGCTTCACGATTATCTGGTATGGCCTGGTATGCTCACCCGAGAGCACCTGATCGAGAGTCCGCTTTGCATGCACTCCACCCAGTGTGAACCCTGCCAGCACCCCGGACAGGAAAATGGCCGAGAGACCGGCCCAAAGTTTCCATTTTTTCACCGTCTCCTACCCTCCGGTCATATGACGGCGAGCGCCGCCGCCAATGCGAAATCAGATGAATCCTCTATGACTGATTGAACGACCTGGTACTGGATTGCGGACAAATCGGCGCCGCCCGCATATACAAAGAGAAGGAGCGCCAGGCAGCAGGTGGCTGCCGCAAAAGCCCGGACTGACCGGTATTCGGCCACTGGAGTGGAATTACAGGGGCGCCTTCCGATCTGCCGGATCTGGAACATGACGTCGCGTGTGAAACTATCAGCACGCTCCGGTTCCTTTCGCCTTCGGTGCGCCGCAATGAGCGCCTGCTCAATTCTTTGTATTTCCCTTTTCTTCTTCATCAAGCCCTCTTCTGTCCAGCAATTCGGAGATAATCTTACGCAACCGTTTCTTGGCGCGATGAACGCGGACTCTGAGCAGTACGGAGTTCCAGCCGAGAAGCCTGGCGGCCTCCCCGATCGGCGCCCCGTCCAGGTAGACAAGAGTCAGAGCGGTTCGATCCTGGGAAGACAGGCGCCCCAGTGCGTAGTCCAGAAGCTCCCTGGCCTCTATCCGTTCGACATCCCCATGAAAGCCGCCTGAAGAATCCTGTGTCGCAATAGCCTCTATCCACTGAAGGCGCTCATCGCTCAGTTGGCTGAAAGGCGTCTCACGTTGCCTTTCGCGCTCTCGCCAGAAATCATAGCACCTTCTGAACGCAATCTTCTTCAGCCACCACTTGAAGGCGCTCTTGCCGGAGTAGGAAGCAAGCGTGCGATAAGCGCTTATGAACACCTCCTGGGCAACGTCGTCCACCCTGTCGGCCGGCACATGCCCGGCCACAACGGAATGGACGAACGCGCCGTGTTGTCGAACGAGCGCCTCGAAGGCGTTGATTTCTCCCCCCAGCACCCGGCGTATCACTTCAGCATCTTCCAGCTTGTCAGCCGGGCGGGTGTCTTTGGCCGATTCTGGCGTGAGCTGAGTCTTCATTATCGGTTCACAAAGCATGTTTCCGCGCCCGACTGAGAATAAGAGACCTGTTTAATGGCCGTTGTCTTCAATCCACTGGTCCAGATGCTCGAACCGGCGGTCGATATGTTCCTGCATTCTTCCTTGAATCCGGTCCCTTGCGGCATCAAGTTTTGCCTTCTGCTCAGCGGTCAGGACCTCATTTATCTGTCTGCCGGCCTGCGCCCGGAGCACTATAAGCTCTTCACGCCAGCGTGCAACTTCCTGTGCGGCCTGCCGAACGGTCCCTTCATTGTAATCGGTGCTGCCGATAACGGCGAAAAGCTTTTTGCGCGCCTCAACCATTTGGTCCACGAGGGTTTTCGCTTCGTTTCGCTTCTCTTTCAAAATGTTGGCAATATCGCTTTTTTGCTCGGGAGAAAGGCCCAGCCTGCCGAGTTCACGCTTGAGCATCCCGAACCCCTGCTTTTTCCTGAAACACCCGGCATCGCCCTCAGCAGGAGAGCCGCAGGCGGATACCCAGACTGCCGGGAGTGCTGCGAGCATAATACAGAAAAACCATACGGCAAAAATCTTTCCTTTTCTTTCCGTCATATCGTTTCCCTTTCCAAGTCTTTTTTCCGGATTGTTGTTCCAACCAGTCGTTTGTCTCGCAGGATCCCGCTTTTGTCCTTAGAGTCGCTGGACGAATGGAGAAAGTTACAATCGGGGTGAAATAAAAGGGATCCAGGCGGGAACAAAAACAGGGAGGAAAAGCGGAAAAAAAGAGGGCAGGTGCGGATTGTGCCGCGCCTGCCCGTCTTCTTTTTAAAGTTTATCCGGTTCTATTGAAACCCGCTCCCCTGGCTAGCAGGACTCTTTAAGCTTGCGCACTTCTTCGGTAAAGGCCGGAACGAATTTGAACAGATCGTCCACTATGCCGTAATCGGCCTTGCTGAAGATCGGAGCATCGGCATCCTTGTTTACCGCAACGATGTATTTCGAATATCCCATGCCGGCAAGATGCTGAATGGCGCCCGAAATACCTACTGCAATGTAGAGGTTGGGGTTTACCACTTTTCCGGTCTGCCCCACCTGGTCCGAATGCGGACGCCAGCCGGAATCCACCGCAGCGCGGGAAGCGCCCACCGCCGCTCCGAGGATCTCAGCCAATTGCTCCAGGATGGCATAGTTGGAGGCCTCTTTCATGCCCCTGCCGCCGGAGACGATTATCTCGGCTTCGGACAGTTCCACCTTTCCGGAGGTATCCATATCGTATCTGACAATTTTTGCCCGCGGCTCGGGAATCGGCGCCGCGATTTTTTCAATCTCGGCCCTCCTGCCTTCTTCCACCAAAAAGCATTGCATGACATTTGGCCGTATGGAGAGCAAGGGGGCGACACCGTCGGCCCATTCGCACCAGGCAAAACATTTCCCGGCAAAAAGCGGCCACTTCGCCCTGATCTGGCCGGAATCGCTCACGCGCACCTCAAGCACATCCTGGAGCAGGGTAACACGGATTCTTGCCCCCAGGCGAGCGCCGAGGTCTCTGCCGTCGACGGAGGCGGGGAGCAAAACGGCGACAGGATCGATTTTGTCCACCATTTCCGCAATTATCGGAACGAAAGTTTCGGCCAGGTAATGCTCGAGCGCAGGGTCATCGAGTACAAAGACCTTGTCGACTCCGAATCTGCCAAGTTCAGCAGCCTTTTCTGAAATGCCCGATCCCAGGGCGATCGCGACCAGTCCGGCGCCAAGTGCGTCGGCTATTCTCCGGCCTTCACTGGCTACTTCATGGGTTACGCGCCGAAAATCTCCATTACGAAACTCAGTTACTATGCAAACATTCTTTCCCATGGGACAGACTCCTCTATCAGATCACTCTGGCTTCTTCTCGCAGCAGTTTGACAAGTTCCTTCGCTTTTCCCTCGGTATCCAAGCCTCCGTCGATTATTTTGCCCGCCTTGCGCTGAGGCGGCAGTTCGAGCGAAGTGATGCGGATCCTGGCTGTTTCCGGGGTGAAGTCGGCAGGATCGAGACCCAGATCGGTCAGCTTCTTTATGACCAGCGGTTTCTTCTTGGCCTTCATAATACCGGGAAGTGAGGCATAGCGAGGGTTCCATACGGCATGAGAGCCGCCGAAGGTGACCAGGGCGGGCAGAGGAGACTCCAGGGTGACTTTCCCGCCTTCTATGGGCCTGTCAACAACAACTTTGGCGCCGTCCGATTCAAGGGATACCACCAGCGCCAGGTGGGGCCAGCCAAGTTTTTCGGCAAGGATGGCGCCCCGCTGGCCCTGATCGTAATCCACCGAACGCGATCCAATAAGGATAATGTCGGGATTCTTTTCTCTGGCTGCCGCGGCCAGGGCGTTTGTGACACGAAGGAAATCAGCCCCTTTCATGTCGGCATCGTCAATGAGCACGGCATCGTCGGCGCCCATGGCCAAAGCGGTTCTCAGGGCTTCAACCACCCTTTGCGGTCCGTAGCTGATGACCGAGACGACACCGCCGTGTTTTTCCTTGAGCCGCAATGCAGCTTCTATGGCAAACTCATCGTAGGGGTTAATGATCCACTTGATGTCCGAGGTGACAATCTGCTTGTTATTTGAGGCGATTCGGATGACTGTTTCCGTATCCGGAGTCTGTTTGATGACGACAACAATGTTCACAACGCGTCCTCCTTCCACTGGGTCGGCGCCGCGCAAAGCGGCGCTGCCATTCGTGCGCAACGGCGAATCAGGGGTTGAACGAGGTGGAGACAGGGCGCCGGAGATCCCTTTTTTATACACTGCTGCGGATTCTTGATTTTCCGGCTTCTTTTTCAGACGCCTTCGAGTGCGGGCGCCCGACTGCGGCGAAACACCACTGCACAACCCCTTAACATACTCTTTGGTACGGCTCAAGGTTAAAAAAACAGGGATGGAACAGCAGCTAAGGTCTCTTTAGCGGTCATATTTATTAGAAGATTGCACTGAACGCAAAAGAGCGAACGGGTAACATACCCATTCGCTCTTCCCATTCAGTGCAGGACGAATACAAATGCTATCGGGTGTTATCGGAAGGCGGGGGCGTCGATGGCTAAACGCCGTTATTCCCTTTACACTCCGGACAGTAGCCCTGAAAGATAACCTGCTGCCTTACAACCTGAAACCCGCTTTTTTCCGGGATAGAGATCTTTTGATCCCCGACGAGTTCCTCGGCATCCTGGATGGACTGACACTCCAGGCAAACCATGTGGTGATGCGGACGGGTAATGGCATCGTACCGAGCCACTTCTGTGACCGGACTCACCTTCTGGATAAGGCCCACTTCGAAGAACTTCTCGAGCGTCTTGTAAACCGTTCCCAGCGAAATCATGGGAAATCGCTTCTTGACCTGCTGATAGATAACCTCAGCGCTCGGATGATCTTTGGTGAAGTACAAGGCCTGAAAGATGGCCAATCTCTGGTAAGTGACCTGCAGCCCATGGTCCCTTAGTGTAGCTATGAAATCCTTGTCGTTTTTCCCCTCCATGGTTCTTTCCCCCTTTTTTGGAGCAGGAATGGGGCACTGCAAAGAAGAAACCTAGCCCAAGCTATATGTAAACTCCAATTTGCGCAAGCTTAATCTTCTAATAATGTGTATTTTCTAAGCGGCACTTTCCACATTGGAAGAAAGCTCGCGAAACCGTTTGAGATAGACCAGGAGTATGGATATGGCTGCCGGGGTAATCCCCGGTACGCGCGACGCCTGCCCGACCGAAATCGGCTGAACCGCCCCCAGCTTCTGCCTGACTTCGTTTGAGAGTCCGGGCACTTTATCATAGGGGAAATCCGCTGGAATCCGGATTCCCTCCATCTGCTTGAACTTGTTTACTTCCGATTCCTGCCGCCGCAGATAGCCCTCATATTTGCACTCGATCTCGACCTGCTCCTTCATTCTTTCCGATAGGGCGCAAAGCGGAGCGGCGAGCCCCTCCACATCCGAATAGCACAGCTCGGGTCGTTTGAGCAGCTTTTCCAGTGAAGCAGGTTCGTCCAGGGGATTAGAGCCTTTGCGCGCAAGCTTATCGTTGATCTCGGGGGTAGGCTTGAGAAAAGTCTTCCTCAGCCGATCCAGTTCCGCGCTCACCGCCTCGCGGCGCTCCAGCAACTCGCGGTAGACTGCCTGGTCGTGCAGCCCGAGTTTGAATCCCTTCTCGAGCAGACGGAAGTCGGCATTGTCCTCGCGCAGGAGCAGGCGATATTCAGACCTAGAAGTAAAAATTCTGTAAGGCTCGTTTGTGCCCCTGGTCACCAGGTCATCTATCATTACAGCCATGTAGGCTTCCGAGCGGTCGAGAAGAAAAGGGGGTCTTTTCTGCACTTTCAATGCGGCATTGAGTCCCGCCCACATCCCCTGGGCTGCCGCTTCCTCATAGCCCGATGTTCCGTTTATCTGGCCCGCCAGGAATAGCCCTTCCACCAGCTTTGTCTCGAGTGTGGGATGAAGTTGAGTCGGTTGTATGAAATCATATTCTATTGCGTATGCCGGACGCATCACTTCGGCCTGCTCCAGGCCGGGAACGGAATGAATCAGTTGCATCTGTATCTCGACCGGGAGTGAGTTTCCGGTCCCGCTCGCATAGATTTCTTCGGTATCGAGGCCTTCGGGTTCGAGAATGATCTGGTGGAAGTCCTTGTCGGGAAATTTCATCACCTTGTCTTCAAGCGAAGGGCAGTACCGTGCCGAGACTCCCTCTATGGCGCCGTTATAGAGAGGGGAAAGATGAATGTGGCGCCGAATGAGATCGTGCGTCCTCTCGGAAGTGCGGCCGATATGGCAGGAAACCTGCGGGAGCGGTATGCTGTCGGTAAAAAGAGAAAAGGGCCGCGGCTCGCTGTCTCCGCGCTGCTCGCGAAAGGCGCTGAAATCAATGCTGCGCCTGCAGATTCGAGCGGGAGTTCCCGTTTTCATCCGCCCCATGGTAAAGCCCGCATCTCTCAACTGGTCCGCCAGAGCGATGGAGGGAAACTCTCCCGCCCTGCCCGATGGAATTCTGTTTTTGCCGATATGGACCAGGCCATGCAGGAAGGTGCCGGTAGCCAGAATAACAGTGGGCGCTTCGTGGAATACGCCAAGTTGATCGATTATTCCGGTGATGCGCCGGTCTTCGATGAGAAGGGATTCCACCAGGGCCTGCTTGATTTCGAGGTGTTGCTGGAGTTCGAGCTTATGCTTCATGGCCGCACGGTAGCGGACCTTATCATTCTGGGTGCGGGTTCCCCGTACCGCCGGGCCCTTCTTGGTGTTGAGCCACCTGAATTGTATGGCCGTCTGATCGGAAACCTTGGCCATCTCGCCGCCGAGAGCATCGATCTCCCGTACCAGGTGGCCCTTGCCGATGCCTCCCACCGAGGGAGAGCAGGGCATATGCGCCACGGTATCGAGATATATGGAGAGCACCAGGGTTCTGCATCCGAGTCTGGCCGCTGCCAGGGCCGCCTCACAACCGGCGTGGCCGGCCCCGACTACTATTACATCGTATTTTCCCGCCATTTTTATCCTGGATCAAGAAATGCAAAGAAACCGGAAGCATCGGTTCCTTTCGGACCATTCACCCTTTTGAAAAACGATTATGACTTTGCTGCTCATTATTCTATTCGGTGCAATACATGGTACGGTTTAGCTTTTATTTGACCAACAATTTTGCACCATAAGCAGGGATTAATAAACATTTTTTTGCCCATTGCAACAAAAAAACCGGGATTTCAAGAATTTAGCCTGTATTTCAGGAAACTTCCGAAATATGGCCAGGACCTCAAAGCAGGCAAGCCGCCTCCTGAGTGCTTTTTCTTTCCCAACCGCAACGCCTCGGTTAGAATCGCAAACAAGGACGGTATGTATAATCCGGGTTGATATGCATGAAGTAGGTTTGTCCACCGAAACGATTTCAATCTACCGGAAATTCTCATGGCTGAAGAACCTGTAAGACTCTATCGCGACTATAATTCGTACCTCAGAGAGATGTTCGGCTGCCGGGTGCAAAAGATTTCTCTGGATGCCGGTCTGACCTGTCCCAATCGCGACGGTTCTCTCGGAACCGGCGGCTGCATCTACTGCAACGAAAAAGGTTCCGGTACCGGCGCCGCGCACCTGTCGTCCATCTCCGCGCAGATCAGGGCAGGCAGGGAGAGGCTTGCGAAAAAATACAAGGCCAAGAGATTTATCGGGTATTTCCAATCATTTTCGAATACCTATGCGCCTTTCCACAGGCTTGAGGCATTCTACAGGGAAGCGCTCGAACAGCAGGATGTTGTGGGCCTCAGCATCGGCACCCGCCCGGATTGCGTATCCGATCAGGTCCTGGACCACCTGGAGGAGCTTTCCAGGGACCGTCTCATCTGGCTGGAGTACGGTCTCCAATCGAGCAGGGATCAGACCCTGAAGCTTATCAACCGGGGACATACCGCCGCCGATTTTGCAGAGACCGTGGAGCGCACCCGGGCCAGAAGTCTACCCGTCTGCGCCCATGTGATCCTCGGACTGCCCGGCGAAACCATCCAGGATATGCTCGAGACCGCAAGGTTTCTTGCAATGCTCGATATCCAGGCCGTAAAGATACATTTACTCTACGTCATCAGGGGAACGGCGCTCGATGCGCTCTACAGGTCCGGCGCCTATTCATGTCTTTCCCGTGAAGAGTACGCAGCCGCGGCCGGGGAGTTCATAGCCATCCTGCCCCCCCGCGTGATTATTCAAAGACTGACGGGCGACCCACACCCGGAAGAACTCGTCTCACCGTCATGGTCTCTCGAAAAGGCCGCCAACCTGAAGGCCATAGAGGAATACATGAAAAGCCGCGGGCTTTATCAGGGAAAGAATTACCGGACGCCGTGCCCAGCCCTGCGCTGATATGCCGACACTCGCCTGAGTCCTTGTGCAGGCTTGCGCCCACAACCTGAAGTCAATTGCAGACACTCGCAGCCGCAACTGCGAAGATTTCTCCGCCTGCTTGTTGGCATACCCAGGGCGGGACCACCCCTGTAAAAAACCAGGCCTCATGCGGCGGTTGCTGGGCCTTCGGCACAGTCGGTCCACTCGAGAGCCAAATTAAACTCCAGTGTGGAGTTACAGCCGATCTTTCGGAACAATATCTCATATCCTGCAATACTGACAATTGGGGATGCGGCGGCGGATGGTGGGCACATGACTACCACCTTTCCAAGCCGCCGGAAAACGACACCCGTACGGGCGCCGTCTACGAAGTAAGCCTTCGCTACCAGGCAACTGATACCGAATGCAAAGGTCCTTACACCCATCCATACCGGATAACGAACTGGTCTTATGTCTCCGGCCAGCCCCGACCCGGCGTCCAGGCTATAAAACAGGCGATCTTCACCTATGGACCCATTGCGGCAGCCATCCACGTAGGGCCGAAGTTTCAAGCCTATTCATCCGGCATTTTCGATGCCGACGAATCCGGACAGATCAATCATGCAATCGTCCTTGTCGGCTGGAATGATGACCGGGGCGCTGATGACGGGTACTGGATTCTGCGCAATTCCTGGGGCGCCGGCTGGGGTGAGAACGGCTACATGAGAATCCGGTACGGTCGCAGTCAGGTAGGCTACTCTGCGAATTATATTCAATTCGCCTGCGAATCCCCCACGCCTGCTCCAACCGCCCTGGCCGATCTCAAGGGTTCGCTCAGCGGCCTGTACACGACCAGCAACTCGCATCGGATCAGGGGCGCACTGAAGATAACCAACGGAGGAACCAAA
This sequence comes from uncultured Syntrophobacter sp., assembly GCA_964539645.1. Classification (GTDB taxonomy): domain Bacteria; phylum Desulfobacterota; class Syntrophobacteria; order Syntrophobacterales; family Syntrophobacteraceae; genus SbD1. Next base: position 60,865 of record CAZIJV010000018.1, on the reverse strand, counting down.
AATGCGGGAGCGTTCAAGGTCAGCTTGTATGCCTCCAATGACGGCAACCTCAAGAGAAAGTACGTTGGCCAGGTGTCCGTAAGCAGCCTTGCAAAAGGGGCATCCACCAATATTGCCATTAACATCTACACTCCTGCTCTCATCTACAGCGGCAAGTACTTTATGGCAGTCATCGATCCGGAGAGCCAGGTCAAGGAATCGAACGAGTCGAACAACACTGTGGTCAAGATCATCCCCTGAGTGCCTTTTCGGTCTCCGCGCGGCTGAACGGCTCGCGGAGACTGCCCGCAATCCCTTTCCTTCGTCGGATACCCGATGCCCGCCGTCCGATTCCTCTTTCCATAAAAGGAACTCTCTTTTATATTCAGAAGGTGCAGCAATCTCAGCTAACGGAGAGCAAATGGGTATTACTCTGAAGCAGGCGGCAAAGTCTTTGAAACTGCCGGAAAGCGAGATCATGGACTTGGTCACTTCCGGCAAGCTCAAAGCCGAGCACAAGGGAAAACGCCTGATTATCGAAGAATCGGAATTGGAGACGATTGTGCCCCGGGAAAACCTGGAACAGAAATCCACCGTCTCCAACAGGCCGCGCCAGGTCTCACTTGACGAAGTGCTGGCCCGTCCCCTTACTGAACGTGTCTCGGCCCTGGAAAAAGAAGTCTCCGAGCACCTGGGCCTGATTTCCGAAAACAGGCGCCTGGTCGAAGAGTTGCGCCGGAAAGATCGGGAAATTGCATCGAGGGAGACGGAAATCGAAAAACTCAGGTGCGATCTCGTCTACCAGAAAAGGCTGTTGGAAAAAGAAATCGACGATCGTAAGCGAGTCCTCGATGAGCGACGTGTTGCCATGGATAGTGAGATCGCAGACCGGGTGGCGCGTGAGAGGGACGAGTTCGGGACCAGGCTGGAGGCGGAGAGGAGACTGTGGTCGGAAAGGCTTACCCACGAGCAGGAGAAGTGTGCCGCGGAGATTGCCGAACTTCAGTCGAAAGAGGGCTTCTGGGCAAGACTGGCCAGAATGCTCACCTGGAGCTGACCGGAAAAAACAGGAGCGGGATAACCAGATGGAAGCAGGCGCCATAGACCTTGTACATATGCGGGAACGACTGATTGAACTCATATTACAATATACTTTCCAGTATTCCGAAACACCCAGCTTCAAGCTCGCACATGGAGGAACCAGCCAATTCTATTTCAATTGCAAACGCATTACACTCGATCCCGAAGGCCAGTACCTGATTGGAAACCTTGTCTTCGACGCAGTGCGTAACATGAAGATCGATGCCATTGGCGGTCTGACCCTCGGCGCCGACCCCATTGCGGGAGCTGCGGCCTATAGCTCATGGCTGGGCGGGCAGCCGATTCAGGCATTTGTGGTCAGGAAAGCGAAGAAAGACCATGGCATCATTGCTCCGATCGAAGGTAAGGTGAAGGCTGGAGATCGTGTCGTGGTGGTTGACGATGTCATCACGACCGGAGGTTCGACTATCCAGGCTATCGAGGCTTGCAGGCAGGCGGGCCTGGAGATAGCGGGCGTAGTGGCTCTCGTTGACAGGCAGGAAATGAACGGACGCGAAAATATAGAAAAAAAGGTCCCCAGTTTCAAGGCCCTGGTTACACGCGACGAGGTAATGTGCGTTTACCGCAGATAAGCGAAATATAGCCGAATACAACGCCGCTGCCCAACGTGCAGGCTCTATCTTTCGGCCGAGGGCTTAGAGCCCCGGCTCTTTTTATACTGTCTTTTCCCCCTTTATCTCAATTTGCGAATGGTTACTTTCTGAGATGAAAGCTCCGATTGGCCTTCTTAGATTGTCTGAGCCGGTCGACTGGTTAGTTTTTCAATTCTCGATCCGGGGAGATTGATATGGTGAAAAAATCTGAAAATACCAATTCCAGCGTATCCTGTTCTCCTTTCGCCGGCGGCGAGATGGGCCAGGGTCCTTTTGACGAACAGGCCAGAAGAGGTCTCGAGCAATACTCCCAGACTTTCGGTAAATATCTCGACAAGGACGAAAGCAAACCATTTTCCGAAGATGAGAAGAACAAGAGGGACCGGGCCAAGAAGGCAAACAAGATATACAAGCAGGTATGCGAGGAGCTTCGTCTGAAGGCGTGCTTTTTCAGCAATTTCGGGGACTGGACACAGTACATGGAGGGCAAGATGAGCGACTCTGAATTCCAGAGCCATGCAGTCACCCGAGCCCAGCAGATGATGGCTGAAAACTGAGCGCATAGCTGAATCGATCAACCGGATGATTCTCCGTTGACATATAGTTCCGAGGCGCCTGTCCGGCGGACACGACCGGTAAACGGGCCGCATCGAAAAAGATGCGGCCCGCTTTTTTTTGTTTCAGCGGGGGACCCTGATGCATCAACTCCGCATTGATGAAGATGCAGGAGATCATATATATTCAGATTTTTCCAAAAGGGCCTGTTACCGGCATGGAGAACGACATGCGAGACGACGCGCAGTCCTGGATCGAGCGACTTCACCTTGTCGAGCATCCAGAAGGGGGCTATTTTGCACCCGCCTACCGCTCCGGCGAAATTCTGAAGCATCATTGCCTCCCGAGCCGGTTTGCCGGCGACCGGGTGGCATTCTCCTCCATTTATTACCTGTTAAAGAAGGGGCAGTTCTCGGCCTTCCACCGGTTGAAATCCATCGAGCAATGGAACTTTTATGAAGGCAACTCACTGGTGATCTACATCCTGGAACCCGGCGGCCGCCTGGTGGAGAAGAGACTCGGACGGGATATCGAAAATGGGGAGTCCCTGCAGATCGTTGTGGAAGCCGGATATTGGTTCGGTGCGAAGCTCTGCCTGGGTGGAGAGTATGCTCTCATCGGATGCACGGTCATTCCGGGATTCGACTGGGAAGACTTTGAACTTGCCGACCCGGCGGAACTGGTCAACCGGTATCCCGAGCACAGGGAAATAATCGGCAGGCTGACGAGGTAAAACATCTTCAGGGCCTTGAGCGCAAGCCCCTTGCCCGCCGGCTACCCTTTCGGGATGTTCTTACCTTGCCGCATGCCCGGTTTGAGTTACGCCCATATGATAGCCAAAAGTCTCCTTCAGTTTGAACTGCAGATCCGGCGTTTGCCGGAGTACATATATTTTTTTCTGATCGTCACGGGATGGATTTACCGACGCGGAGTGGAATTCGACGCTCACCTGCGGACCGTCCACGGTGAAGATGTAGTAGCCGATGGTGTTGACTTCCTGTGAAAGAGGGATTTCGCGGGGCGGGTTGTTGTATTCCCGGTCCGGAGTGGGATTGGCGGGAATGTAGAACTTGGAGCTGTTGGAGGCGCAGATGATCTGCTGGACTTCCGATAAGCCATCCGGACTTTTTATCAGCGAACGGTTGTGAATGTGGTCATGTCCGCTGATGAAGTAGCGCGCCCCATAAAAATGAAGACTCCCGATGAATGCATTTTGCGCCCCGGGATCTTCGGAAGGATTCCTTCCGAACAGCGTATCCTTATGGCTTTGGCCGATCAGGTTCCTGTGCCCGAAAACGAAAACATGCCCTCCCGCGGGCCGGCTGTATAGCGAGTTGCTGATCCAGCTCTGCTGGCCGGCGATACTGTTTCTGCTTCCATCGGTCGCGGTAAACTGGTCGAGCAATATAAAACGGCAGTTGTCGAAATCAAAAGAATAGCTCAGTCCGCTGAGCGCCTCCTGCGGGCTGCTGAAGTCGCGTGCGCCGAAAAGATGAAGACCCGCGCCCCGGGTCTGGGGAAAAACCTTCCGGAAATATTGTGCGGCGGCTGCCGGGTCGGCCGGAGGCCGCGGGGCGTCGTGGTTTCCTCGAAGCGGGAAAAAACCGATCCCGTGCGCAGATAGCGCCATGGCGGCGGATGCCCTTGTATCCATTGCCGATTCGCTGTAGACGTCGGCAAGATCTCCCAACTGTATGACGAACTTGACGCCCGCCCTTATAAATTCACGATTCACCTGTTCGATAATCCCAACAGATACAGTGTTGGGGTTTTTGCCATCGTCGGGGGCCGCCCACTGAGTATCCGCCATCACGCCGAAGCGCCAGGACTCCGCGTGCGCGTTTACCCCCGCAAAAACCACGAACGCAAGGGTCAGCGCAAAGAGGACTTTCGTTCTTATACGGAAAATTGTCGTCATCATCAGCTCCTGTTGTTTACGGGAACGATTAACCATGAAAAGCGCAACTTTTCAAGGAGTCTTCGCGCAATCCCCCGGTTCGTCTTCCATGGAACGAAAACCGGCACGGCCTGGCGACCCCGGGTGTTCCTTATTGCGCCACAAGGAATCGGCAGTTAAATTACCGACGCTCCGGGTACTTCGGGGCAGGAATATTCTACCTGCTTTTGCGATGCCGGATGATGCCGCCGGTTCGCGCAAAGAACGGCCAAAACCATGGTCCGATGAGGAGGAAAGCATTTATGAAGTCATTTTTAGCAGCTTTTATGATCGTCATACTGTCATTTGGGGTGGCAGCGGCCGCCGGGTCCGATGGCCTGAAGGACGGGAAGGAACAGGAAAGCTACAGCCTGGGCTATCAGATCGGCGATAACATAAAACGCCAGGGCGCCGACATTCAGCTCGAAATACTGACAAGGGGCATCAGGGACGCGCTCGATTCCAGGACCCCCGCGCTGAGTCCCAAGGAAATGCAGGACCATCTCGCTGAAATGCGGCATCGCATCAGGCAGGAACAACAGAAGATTTTCAAGGAAAAAAGCGAAAAGAACCTTGCTGCGGCAAAAGCATTCCTGGAGGAGAACAAGAAAAAAGAGGGCGTCCTTACCTTGCGTAGCGGCCTGCAATACAGGGTCATCACCCAGGGCTCAGGTGCTGTGCCAAAGCTGGAGGATAACGTTTCCGTTCATTACCGCGGAACCCTGATAAACGGGAGTGAGTTTGACAGCTCATACAGCCGCAACGCACCCCAGGTATTTGCGGTGGACAGCGTCATTCCGGGCTGGACGGAAGCTCTGCTTTTGATGAAGACGGGGTCCAAATGGCAGCTTTTTATCCCGCCTGACCTCGCATACGGCCCCAGCGGCATGGGAGCGAAAATTGAGCCCAACAGTCTGTTGATCTTCGAGCTGGAACTGCTCTCGGTGGAGGAAGCCCCTCCCGAGGAAGTGACGGTGGAAGAGTTGCCGGATGAACTGGATGAAGAAGCATCAAAACCGAAGTAGGCCCCACCCCTGGAACTGTCTGCTATCCGGTGCTGCATCAATTATCAGTACCGGATGGCAGCAGGCGGATTAGAATAGCATCAACACCACGGCAAGCCGTGCCCGCAATTATCCAATATATATAATAAAAGCAACAATTTACGACTAGCCTGACACAGCACTGCTGCACCCCTTCCGCCGAGATTCGATACATATTTCACAATCACTCCGCGCCATAGATATAAAAACATGTACTGATTATGAGTACATGTATATCAAAAATGGGGTAATCACCCTAGAATCAAGATATTAAATGGCGTTAATGTTTGTTTTCGGTAGGTGTACTATTGAACCCATATCCTCGTGATTACCATTATAGTTAGTATAAGCTGAAATGCTCTGCTGTTCTAATCAAATTACATGGCAACGCGATGTTAAGTAGCAGAAGATCAGCAGCACGAGATTCTCAGCTCCGCTTTTTTAAATCCTGGCAGAACCTCTTCCTCTCTCTCTCGGTTTCGAAAAATCTGCGGACCTCGCAAATATTAGCCTTGAAGAGGGTTCTGGAAACGATGAGTCAACCTGATAGACAGCAAGAATGAGGGGACCCATGATCATAAGAAACGATGAATTTTTAAAATCCATGGAGGCGCTGATCCTGAAGTCAGGGTCAGGCAGTACCCTTTGGGAAGGGACCATGAAAGAGTATCTCTCGCTGGTAGCGGAAAACCCGAAGATCTGCCAGTCCGCACCATCCAGGATTTACGACATGGTCGCATCCAAAGGAGTGCAGGACCTTCCGGAGTCGGAGAAGCTGCCTCATTATGAGGACCTTGTGAGTTACAATTTTTTCTCGGAAGATATTTTCGGTATTGAGGAATCGCTTCATGACCTGGTGCGTTTTTTCAGGGCCGGAGCAAACCGAACCGAGACCGGCAAGCGGATACTGATCCTTGTCGGCCCTGTATCATCGGGCAAGTCCACTATCGCCACCCTGCTGCGATCCGGCCTGGAGCGCCATGATTCGCCCATCTACGCAATAAAGGGCTGCCCGATCCATGAGGAGCCGCTGCACCTTGTCCCGAGGTCTCTTCGTCCGGAATTCGAGAAGCTCCTTGGTGTCAAAATAGAAGGAGATCTGTGTCCGGTATGCAAGTGCAAGCTGCAGGGCGATTCACAATGCGCGGACCAGGTGGGGCAATTCAGTTGGGAAAGCATGCCGATAGTCCAGATAGGACTCAACGAGCGTGACCGGATAGGAATCGGCACATTCCAGCCCTCCGATCCCAAAAACCAGGATATTTCAGAACTGATCGGGCATGTCGATCTCGGGAAGATCACCAAATATGGTGAAGCGCACCCGCTCGGGTACAAGTTCGACGGAGAGATCGAGATCGCGAACCGGGGCCTCATCGAGTACATAGAAATACTGAAGTGCGACATCAAATTCCATTACATTCTGATCACGGTGGCCCAGGAGCAGCTCATCAAGGCCCCCGGTTTCCCGCAGATACACATCGATACGGTCATTCTCAGCCATACTAATCAGACTGAATTTGAAAAGTTCAAGGCGAACAAGGAAAACGAGGCCCTGCATGACAGGATGTACCCCATCTACGTCCCGTACAACCTGCGGATTCGCGATGAGGTTTCAATCTACAAGAAGCTTACTGCCAAGAGCGAGTTCCACGATAAGGTTCATATAGCCCCTCTGACCCTGGAATCCGCGGCGATGTTCGCTGTGCTGACACGCCTGCTGCCAACGAATATGTGTCCTGAGGCGGTCAAGAAGGCGAAGTATTACGACGGCCAGGTCATAATGGAGAAGGAAAAAGACCCGGTAAACGTAAAGAGGATGCGCCTGGAGGGAAAAGAGAAGGGGGAAGGGATGAGCGGCATCAGCCCGCGGTTCGTGATGAACGCTCTCAATATCGCACTGGGAGCGGCGATGGAGGGCGCGGGATGCATCAATCCGGTGGACATCATTCGGGCTCTCAAGCATCAGTTCGATCACCATATCGGTTTTTCCGAAGAGGAGAAGGGCAGGTACCTGGAACTGCTCAAGGGCGAAAAAGGAAGTACGCTCTCCGAGTACCGCGCGGAGGCAAGACGGGAAGTCAACCGGGCGTTTCTGTACGCTTATGAAGACCAGGCGCAGGCGCTCTTCGACAATTACATGAAAAATGCCACCGCCTTCTGCCTCAAAAGGAAGATGGTAGATCCGGTGACACAGGAAGAGCAGGAGCCGGACGAGAAACTGATGCGCTCCATCGAGGAGATGATCGGGATTTCGGAAATAGCTAAAAGAGAATTCCGGCAGGGCCTTTTTGTGTTCAAGTCCGACGCCATAGACAGGGGAGAGCAGTTCACCTTCAAGAACTATCTGCCCCTGCAGGAAGCCATAGAGAAGAAATTGATGGCGGATCTCAAGAATATCGTCTCGCTGACCATTGCCGACAAGAACATAAAAGATCCCAAAACGATCAAGCGCAAGGAAGATGCCGTCTCAAAACTCCTGGAGAAAGGGTACTGCCCGGTTTGTGCCAATAATCTGCTCCACTTCGTCGGTGAGATGCTGAGGAAGGAGGACTAAGCGTATGGCAGTGCTCAAGCCCGACTATGATTCCAGTCCGCGAGGGATCGCCGATGCGACTCGGCATCGCGAGAAGATCAAGGAGGCCATCCGGCGCAATCTTCCCGATATCATCAGCGATGAGGCGATCATCACCCGCAGGGAGGACCAGATCGTTCGTGTGCCGGTGCGCGGTATCAAGAGCTACAGGTTTATTCACCGCCAGTCGGACGGCGCAAAAGGAGGATTCGGCAGCGGAGAGTCCGAGGAAGGCAAAGTAATCGGGCAGCGTCCCAAGCCCGGGCAGGGAAGGCCCGGCAAGCCGGGCGAAGAACCGGGCGAAGACTACCTGGAAACGGAGATCGATATCGCGGAGCTGATCGGAATGATGCTGGAGGATCTCGGGCTTCCCAATCTGCGCAAAAAGGAAATTCAGGAAGAAGTGGTCACCAAAGGGTGGAAGTATGACTCCATCGAAAAGCACGGAGTGCGGCCGCGACTGGACAAGAAGCGTACCATCAGGGAAGCGATCAAGAGAACGGAAGCACTCGTGCAGGGATTGATGCTCAGCACGGGAAAGGAGGAAGAGGAGTGCCGGTCGGCGCTTGCGGCAGCCCGGGGAGACCCGGTGGAGGCGGCCGGAATGCTCACGGCAGGCATCCTCATCCCGCCCGACGCCATCAGTCCGGTTTACCTGGATACGCCTGACCTGCGGTATCGGACGATCACCGAGGAGACGGAATACCACTCAAACGCAGTCGTGCTCGCTATGATGGACGTATCGGGAAGCATGGGAACCATGAAGAAATACCTCGCCCGCTCCTTCTTTTTCTGGATGACCTCCTTTCTGAGGGTCATCTACAAAAGGGTCGAAATCCGTTTCATTGCGCACACCACCGAAGCAAGACTCGTCGATGAATATGAATTCTTCCACCGGGGCGAATCAGGCGGAACCTCCTGCCACTCAGCCTACGAGCTTGCAACCGAACTTATCGACACGGAGTATCCCACCCGGAAATGGAACGTCTACCCCTTTCACTTTTCCGACGGCGAGGATTGGGATGTCGACCGCACTATGCAGTCGCTGGGAAGGATGCTCGACCGGGGGGTTGCTAACTTCGGCTATGGAGAAATACAGACGGAACACGGATCATCGGTCCTGATCGATGCGTACAGGAAAAAAATAGGCCTCGAGGGCCAGACGCTCGAAAACCTCTCCTACTACCAGGGATTGTGGCGATCCTCACCGGTGCTGGGGGTCATCATCAGGAATAAATCGGATATCTACCCCGCGCTGCGCGTCTTCCTCAATTCTGAAAAATCGGGCAGGGATTAGACCACGAAGCGCCTTTTGGGGCCGAGGTGTTTGAAAAATGAGTAGTGTAGATTTGAACAAACTCAACGAAGCGGATCAGCTCATTCGGCAGATTGTGGCGGATTTCGGGCTTGATCCCATGCCGCAGGAATTCGATGTCGTTCCGGCTCAGAAGATGCTGGAAATCATGGCCTACCGGCTTCCCGTCAACTACTCTCACTGGAGCTTCGGACGAGATTACGAAGTCGAACGAACTAAGTACGAGCACGGCTACTCAGTCCCCTACGAGGTCGTCTTCAACAGCGACCCGGCCAGGGCCTACCTGATGGAAACAAACCCCCTGCCGATCCAGGTGCTGGTCATGGCCCACGTATACGCTCACAACGATTTCATGAAAAACAACCGGCACTTTCAGATTACCCGGCGCGATATGATCACCTCCGCATCCGAAGCGGCGCAGAGACTGCGCGGCTACGAGGAGGACTACGGCCGAGAGGCGGTTGAGCGGCTGATCGATGCCGCAATGGCGATCGAATGGAATATCGACCCGGACGAATTGCTTCGGCCGGAAACTGAAACTGAAGCCAGAGAAAGGCTTTATGGCTGGTCGAAAACGCTCCCGCCGGCAGGCAGCTTCGATGACCTGTTGCCGGAAAAAAAACCAATCGAGCGGGAAGAAAAGCGGCTATTGCGCCGAAAGACTCCTCCTGAACCCACCATCGAGCTTTTCAAATACATAATCGACAATTCGACCCGCCGTTTTGAAGAATGGGAAAAAGATGTTCTCAACATAGTCCGGAACCAGGCTCTTTACTTCATGCCGTACCGGAGAACGAAAATAATGAATGAGGGCTGGGCCACCTACTGGCACGAAAAGATCATGAACCGCCTGTTTGCAGAAAAATTCCTCAACGCCGAGGAGCACGGCTACTATAATCTCTATAACTCCAGGGTGAAAGCAAACCACCCCCGCTCGTTGAATCCCTACCTGCTGGGAAGCGCTCTGTTTGCCAATATCGAAATGAGATGGAACACCGGGAGATTCGGACCGGACTATGAATCCTGCCTGGATGCGGAGAAGAAAGAAAACTGGGACCTGCGGTTGAACAAGGGTATGGAAAAGATCATGGAGGTGCGGCGCACCCATATGGACTGGTTCTTCATTGACGAGTTCCTGAACCGGGATGTCGTGGAGGATCTCCAGCTCTACATTTACCAGGAGACGGACAAAAGCTCGCATATCGATCTGGAGGTAAAGGAGACCGACTGGAGGAAAGTCAAGCGGCTCCTCGTGCAAAGCCTTATGAACTGGGGAATTCCGCGTATTCTCGTCATGAACGGCAACCATCACAACAGCAACCAGCTTTATCTCAAACATGAATTCGAGGGGCTGCCCCTGGATGATGAGTATTGCAGAAGGACCCTGGACCACATTTACTTTCTTTGGGGACGCCCCGTTTACCTGGAAACGCGAAACCTGAACAACACGGACAGGCTGGTCTATTACATCGATCAGAACGGAATCCGTGCTCAGTTGGAGGATTAGGAATCCCCCTTCCGCGACCACCGGCGAATCATCCGAACCTCCTCTTCCGGTATGCCGAGCGAGAGCAGGAACTTCTCGTGCGCTTCGGGCGCCCGGTGCTCAAATTCGGCATGCCACCTATCCATCCCCGATTCGTCCATTCCCGCCGCTTGAAGCATCTCGACCCACATCTCCTTGTCTACCTCCTTCGGGGTATCTTCACGGGCAGTGCCTTTCAGCATCGCGGAAAGAACTTCCTGCCTGGCTTTGAGAGCAAGGATCTCTACACCGATCTCCTTGAGCCTTTTCTCGAGAAGATCGACACAGGGCTTGTCTTCCGAGCGCAGAATGCTCTTGATATCCTCAATTGAAAGGCTCGTCCGGCGCAGAGTGCAAATCCGCTCCAGGCGCTTCACATCCTCTTCCGTGTACAGGCGGTATCCCGAAGGTGTTCGGCAGGAGGGCGACAGGAGGCTGACCCGATCATAGTAAAGAAGGGCGCTCCTGGACAGGCCGAACAAGCGGGCCAGCTTCGAAATAGTATAGGTTTTCATAATGCCGGATACGGCAGTGGCGGCCGCTCACTGCCCCTTTCGTCCCTATTTGCTCCTGTTGCGAATATCCTCGATCTCCCCGGGGGGAAGTCCGAGCCACACCAGAAAATGCTGATGCGCTTCAGGATGACGTGATTCAAATACCTTATGCCACCTCATCATCGTCTCTTCATTTAGCCCGATTTCTTTGAACATGCTAACCCATTCATCGACAGTCACCTGATTTTGCATAGTTTGGCTCCTTTTTTAAGATTTTCTGATTCTCAGGCCATGACGATACCGGTTGTAAACTGTGAACCAATAGACGGGTAAAGAAAAAAATCGGTATGTGATTGCGGCTGGAAGCTCCAGCTCCCATCCCGTGCCCTCTGCGAGAGGCGATTATTGATTTCACACGGAACATTGCCGGAAAACGAGAAAACTTCAGGTATTTGGACCAATTAGAAGAATCGTTTATCTTGATCCGCAAATCACGATCTGGTATGGTGCTGAGTTTGAAATCATTGCCGCCGTTGTCTGCTTTGAAAACAACGTTGCGGGCGCACAGGCCGTTTTGGATCGGGTTGATTTTCAATGCACCAGCTCAAAAGGAGGGGCTACATGAAGAAGTATTTGTGGGTTGTTTGCCTGGCTCTTTTGCTTGCCTTTGCGTTCGGCACGGGCAACGTAGAGGCGCAGAAAGAGTACATCAACGGAATCGATGCGAATTTTCCTCCCTTCGCTTTCGTTGACAAGACCGGTAAAGCCGACGGTTTCGATGTGGCCGTGGTGGACTGGATCGCCAAGGAGATGGGCTTCAAGGTGAAGCACCAGCCTATGGATTGGGACGGAATCATTCCGAGCCTCAATGCAAAGAAGATCGATCTCATCGCCTCCGGCATGAGCATTACCGATGCGCGCAGAAAGGAAGTCAATTTCACGGACGCCTACTGGACGATCAAGCAGGTGCTGGTGGCAAAGAAGGACGCGAACCTCACACCCGAGGCAGCAATGGCCGACGGTAAGAAAATCGGCGTCCAGAGAGGCACCACCGAGGCGAAATGGATCGAAGACAACCTGATCAAGAAGCAGGGTAAAAAGTTCGAACTGGTCTACTATGATTCCGCTCCCCTGGCAGTCGAAGACGTAGTGAACGGACGGATAATCGCCGCGGCCATGGATGATGCTCCCGCAAAAGACGCCGAGAGGAAAAAACCGGTAAGCATCATCGGCGGTTTCGGAATGAAGGATGAAGAGTTCGGCTATGCAGTGCGCAAAGATGATGCGGAGCTGTTAAAGAAACTGAACGAAGGGCTGAAGAAGATCAAGGCTTCCCCGGTGTGGGATGAGCTTAAGAAAAAATACCAGCTCTAGGCCGATCCTCCGATATCAACCGGGTTGACCATTCTCAGGTCGCGCGGTTGAGTTGAAGCAAACACTGAAATTGGACTGATCGAACCCGGAAGCCTTTCTTCCCGGCTTTCCGGGTTTTTTGGCTCTTTTCGCGCTGATGAATTTCAACGCCGCTCGACAGGAAAAGGCAACAATGCCCGAAAGTGTTCTTGCAGTCATCGATGCATTGCCCTACATGCTGGAAGGGGCGCTGGTTACTATAGTGGTTGTTATCGGCGCCATGTTCACCGGTCTGCTGCTGGGTGTTCCGCTGGCTGCGCTCCAGGTATACGGGGGCCGGACCGCCAGGATACTGGTGGGAATCCACATCTGGTTCTTTCGGGGAGTCCCGCTCCTGGTGCTGCTTTTTCTCTTCTATTTCGGCCTATTCACGATGATCGGATTGAACCTTTCCGCCTTTACGGTGGCCATCATCGTTTTGGGCCTGATCTCTTCCGCATACCAGTCCCAGATATTCCGGGGCGCCATCAACTCTCTGCCTCCAGGACAACTCAAAGCCGCCAGGGCTCTCGGTATGAGCGATTTTCAGGCCATTACCCTGATTATCCTGCCCCAGGCGCTGCGCCTTTCGATTCCGGGATGGTCGAATGAATACTCCATCGTGTTGAAAGACACCGCGGTGACCTTTGCGCTCGGAGTTGCGGAGATCATGGCGCGGACGCACTTCGTTGCGACCCGTACCTACCAGCATCTGCCGCTCTACATAGCAGCGGGAATTATCTACCTGGTGCTGACTTACCTCGGAGTGAAGGGGTTGAGGATACTTGAGCGCAAGGTCAGGATACACGGCTATGCCCGATGAGAACGGAAAAAACATGAAAGAAATAATCCTTTCAGCCAAAAACATCAGGAAGTCCTTCGGGGACCGCGAAATCCTCAAAGGAGTCTCACTCGATATCCCCCGGGGGGAACTCAAAGTTCTGATCGGTCCTTCCGGAGCGGGAAAGAGCACTTTACTCCAGTGCCTCAACTTCCTGGTCATGCCCGATGCGGGCGATATCTTCCTCGAAGGCCGGAAGGTAAACCACACCCGCAAAAGTGACCTCTGTTCCTACCGGCAGCAGGTAGGAATGATTTTTCAGGATTTTAATCTCTTCGATCATCTCACAGCGCTTGAAAACGTCCGGATAGCCCTCATACGGGTCAAGGGGATGGACAAAAAGGCTGCAACGGAAAGGGCCATGGCGGAAATCGAGCGGGTGGGGCTCAATGGTCATGCCTCGCATTATCCCGCTCAGCTCTCCGGGGGCCAGAAGCAGCGGATTTCCATCGCACGGGCGCTGGCCATGGACCCGAAGGTGATGCTTCTCGACGAGCCGACTTCAGCGCTGGACCCCGAACTCATCGGGGAGGTGCTCTCGGTCATCCGCGACCTGGTGGCCAACGGCATGACCATGATCATGGCTACGCACCAGATCGGCTTTTCCCGTGCAATGGCCGATGAAATCATTTTCATGGAACATGGTCAGATAGTCGATCAGGGACCGCCGGAAAAGATCTTCTCCTGCGATGTGAGCGAGAGGACCCGGGAATTCTGCTCCAAAATTACCGAACTGTACGGCGAGGTTTGAGGGCCTGATGGAAGCGCTAGCCTTTTTCCAGGAAGAGACCCTGCCCGTGTTCCTCAAAGGGCTCCGAATGAGCCTTCTTCTGATTGGTCCCTCCGCCGTCATCGGTTTTCTCATCGGAATCGTCGCGGGGACCCTCAGGGTCTACGGCGGAAGGACAATCAGGTGGCTTGCCGATACCTATGTCCTCCTGTTTCGCGGAGTCCCGCTGGTGGTGCAGCTTTTTACGTGGTACTTCGGTCTGCCTTACCTGGGGATCTATCTGTCACCCGTAACCGCGTCGATCGTGGGCTTTTCCCTTTGCAGCGGCGCTTATCATTCGGAATACATAAGGGGTGCGCTTCAGTCGATCAAACGGGGCCAACTCCTGGCTGCCGAGGCGCTCGGCTTCAGTAAAGCGTCCATGGTGGTATCGATAATCCTGCCGCAGGCGGTCAGGCTTGCACTGCCCGGTTGCGGAAATGAAGTCATCTACCTGATCAAATACTCCTCTCTCGCCTATATGATCACCTGCATCGAGCTTACCGGCGAAGCCAAAATCCTGGCTTCTCACACGTTTAAATACATGGAGGTATTTCTCGCGGCCGGGCTCTTTTACCTGGCAATGGTCACAGCCGCCGGCTGGGTGCTCAACAGGATTGAAAACCGTCTCAGGATTCCGGGCTTCGAGCACCGGGTTTGAGGAATGAAACCCATGGAATATTCTCCTCTTCTTCCTGAACTCCTGACACTCCTTCGAGAAGCGGTGGGCGAAAAAGCCCTGGTTCTCGCTCCGGATAAACTTGCCGAATACGGCAAAGACGCCGGCTCGGCAGCCTCCATTCCGGAGGTTGTCATCGAGGCGGTAAATGAATCTCAGGTCCAGGCGGTAATGCGCCTTGCAGACAGGTTCTGCATTCCGGTGACTCCACGCGGTCTTGGAACCGGCCTGGCAGGGGGGGCCGTTCCGTTATGCGGCGGAATTGTTCTTTCACTCGCTCGAATGAATAAGATCCTCATCGAGCCGGAAAACCTTCTCGCCATTGTCGAACCGGGGGTGATCACTTCTGAGCTGAAAAAAGCGGCCAGGGCTCACGGCCTTTTTTACCCTCCCGATCCTGCAAGCCTCGATACCTGCTCGATCGGCGGCAATGCCGCAACCAATGCCGGCGGTCCTTCGTGCGTCAAGTACGGAACAACCCGCGATTACGTGCTGGGCGTCGATGCCGTACTCCCGAACGGGGAGAAAATCAGCGCGGGCGTCCTGACAAGAAAAGGTGTCGTGGGCTACGATCTCGCCCGGCTGCTGATCGGCTCCGAGGGAACGCTGGGAATTATCACCAGGCTCTACCTGAAACTCTTACCCCATCCGCCTGCGGTGATGACCCTGGTGGCCCTGTTCGCCGACCTCTCCGCTGCCATGCATGCCGTGCATTCCGTGCTGACCGCAGGCTACTTGCCCTGCGCCATGGAGTTTCTCGACCGGCATTGTCTGGAGTTGATCGGCGACCTCATACCCTTCGAGGGCGCCGATGAATCAGGTTCCTTTCTGCTGATCGAAGTAGACGGGGCGCCGGAACTCATCAGCCGCGAAATCGAGGCGATCGGGGAAATCTGCGTGGAGGCCGGGGCGGTGAATGCTGTTTTTGCCCCCGATTCTCAGAAGCGCTCCCACATGTGGGAAATCCGGAGACAGGTTTCTCTCAGGATCGAAGAGAGCTACCCGGTCTATATCCCGGAGGATATCGTCGTCCCGCTCAATCGCATTGCGCAGTTCGTGGAGGGCCTTCCGGAGCTGGAAAAAGAGTACCAGGTCAAAATCTATTCCTTCGGACATGCCGGAGACGGCAATATTCATCTGAATATGACCGCGGGTAAGCAAAACAACCCGGAGACGACCGAGCGCGGCATCGAAGCTGTGCTGGCCAGGGTTATTTCCATGGGGGGCACCATCTCCGGCGAGCACGGGATCGGCGCTGCAAAGAAGAGGTACATGCGGATGGAACTCAGCGCCGAAAGCCTGAGAATCCAAAAGGAAATAAAGCGCCTGTTCGATCCCAGGCTGATATTGAACCCGGGCAAGCTGTTCGATTGACCTCCTGCCATATAATCAACCAGGCCCGAAAAACCGTGTCCACCCTACGCTTGTCCATTGCATTGTGATGATTTTCGGGCGTAGATGTCTAGACATGAGAAACCTGCGCAACTCTATATGTTCACTGAACTGCCGTATCGTGGATATAAAAAAATCGGCGCCGGAATATCTTGACGGAATCCGCAACAGGTGATAACGAAATAACTTCAATAATCGATTTCCTATAAGATTATCACCTGAATGGTGCTGCCACGGAGAGAAAATATGAACATGAAAAACAGGTTCGTAGTTGGTCTGGTCTTAATGTTCGCATTTCTCTCGGTCGGCTGTCCGGAGGCCGCCACATTTATCTACGAGGACCTGGGCGACTTGGGCGGCCCCCAGTACGGCAATGATGCCTTCGGGATCAATGACGCAGGTCAGGCCGTAGGAGATGCTTATACCAGTCAGCAGGGGGATTGGCCCTTTGTGAAGGACCCGGGAAGTCCAATGCAGGCTCTGCCCTGCAATGATCCACCGGACCATTGGCCGGGGGAAGCCAAGGCAATCAACAGCTCCGGGACCATCGTGGGGTGGGTGGGAAATGGCGGCGAGAGGAATGCCTGCCGGTGGACCAAGCCGTTTTCCTCCTATATTTTAGAGCCCCTGGGTTTTCTGGATAACGGCATTGCAAGCGAGGCCCTTGCCATCAATCAGAGCGGCCGGATCGTCGGGTGGTCCTGGACATCGTCAGGCGCCACCCGTGGCTTCGTCAAATTGCCGGGATTGAATATGCAGGCTCTTGCCCCTCTGCCGGAATTCACCACCAGCATCGCCACCGGAATCAACACCCGGGGGGATATATGCGGAGTTTCCTCCAAACCCGGCGAAAACCAGGCCTGCAAGTGGATTTTTGTCCTGGGCGGCGGGTATGTTCCGTTTGGTCAGGGTAGTCTTGGTTTTGCTGACAGTCGTGCCAATGGACTGAACGACTCTGGCCAGATAGTGGGGTATGCCCGTATCGGGGCAGGCACAAAGCATGCCTTCCTCCGGCCCGAGACCGGCCCGATGCAGGACCTGGGCCTCCTGCCGGGAGGCATTGACAGCGAGGCAAAGGCTATCAACAATGCCGGTTGGATCGTCGGCGCAGCCTCCACCGATGCTACCGCCAGTCCCGCAGGCGTACGCGCCTTCTTATGGACCCCGGAGAGAGGGATGCAGGATCTCAATGACCTGGTGGTGAATCTGCCACTGGGGGTCAAACTCATGACCGCCAACGCCATCAGCAACCGCAACGAGATAGTTGGATATGCCGTCGACTTCAACCTCAGCACCCGCAAACCCTTCAGGCTTAAGCCTGCGGCTTACGTCCCCCTCTCGATTCTGATCGACTAGCAGGAAACTCCCGGTCTGCGTCCACCTTCCATCGTTGATATGAAGTCTTGAAGTACCGATAGTTCGCCTCCTATGGAATTGCGCGAGATCTGCCCGGATGCCGGACTGAAAAAAAGGGGCAAAGGGTAGGTGCGCCCTTTCAATTTGTTGCTCCAATTGGATAATCGAAATGAAGTAGCATAGAAGATGAATGCGCAGTCTGGCAGCGCCAGGATGGCGCATAAAGCAAGATTTCCACGGACCGGCAACCCTGACCAAAAGATATGGGCCGCGCTATTTCTGGTTTCCGGCGGCTCCTGCTGCATCACACCATCGAGAGGAGAGCTTCAATAAGAAGGTTACTCCATTGGTTCGGTACTATAGTGGTATTGATCATGGTCTGCGCAGTCGAAGCCGATGCAGGTATGTTGTTTGTCGCCCGTCTGGATGGTGATCAGGAGGTTCCTTCCACCGTAACTTCGGCGAATGGTTTTGGGAGAATTGAATTAAATAATGCTGAAGATATGATCACCGTTAATCTCTCATTTCAGAACCTGCCCGCTACCCAGACTGCGGCGCACATCCACGGCCCGGCATCCCTGGGTGTAAACGGACCTGTGGTAATTACGCTCCCGCTGGGTCAGGTTGAAAATTTCGTCTCTCCGATAACCAGTGAACAGGTCGATCATCTGAAAAGCGGCCTTCTTTATTTCAATATTCACTCATCTATGTTTCCAGCCGGAGAAATCCGCGGACAGATCACACATAAAGATCGTGCTGGAATGGACGCTATGCTGGAACTGCTTCTCCTTCGCCAATAATCGGGAGGGAGCAAGCTTCCAAGTCTGAACGTTTCTTTTTCAGAACGACAGGGAAGACATGCCTGCAGAGTGAAGGAAAATACTCGGAATCATAGTGTGATAAAGCGATCAGGTCGCCGGAAGACCGGTTGAGGCCCGATGCGCCGACATCCGACTTGACAGGGGCAGGGGAGAAGTGTTACTTAAGCTTTTCCACAGAATGGGCCGTTAACTCAGGAGGTAGAGTATCTGCCTTTTAAGCAGAGAGTCGCAGGTTCAAATCCTGCACGGCCCATCCCTTCTTTTACCGTAGTATGTAAAAAACCCGGCAGGCCGGACCTGCCGGGGTTTTTTTTCTAAGCTTCTAAATTATCAAGACCCGCCCTGGAAATACCCGTAGTTGCCGGAAAGACCGTAGCTGTAAGGAGTCGGGTTGTATGCGCGGTAGTCCGCGTCTCTGTTACCGCCGAATACCGAATTCAGCGCAATGTCGTCTCCAAACCGATTGGTCTGTTCCCATCCAAAGGCATTGGGCGTGCGATCCCACGGAGAGGCTGCGCGATCATAGTCACGCGAATGATAAGTGTCCATGCGGTCCTGGTCTTGATAATTCATATCGGAGTATGAACCAGCCCGGGCCTGAGTTGCAATGCCGAGGCTAAAAACCAGAGCAAAAACAATTCCTAAAATTGATAAACTTATCAATCTGTTATACATGTTTCGCTCCTCCAAGTCGTTCAATATAAACTACTTGTTTGCTCGTAGACTTGCGTATCCACGATTAATTTACTAGGCACAACTTAAAAACAGTCTCGTGCTTTGTCAACTCAGCCGAAATGGTCTGCACGCTCGTTAATCAGAGCTGAACTGCACCGCACTATATAGTGGCCGGGACTGAAGCAGGATACCGGCTCAGAAGCACTGCCGGAACGACGGGGTAATGGCGATTGCCGGTTGATTCATTAGGTGGAGCGGCAATCCGACTGTCCTGGCACGCCGGGATGAAAGAGGGCCTATCCTCGTCCGGGTCTCAAGAGGTGCGAAAGGAAGCGGATGCACGAAGGCGCCTGGACTCTCTGCTTGCGTTTTCTCGATGTGTCATGGTTTAGCGAAAAGCTGTTGCGGAGCGCTTGTCAAGAAAGATTTGTTTTGATTTCTGTTGAAATTCCATTACGGTTTCCGCTAGAATTCTGCCTTAGAGAATTATGAGAGCGTTTTGCTAAGGTTATTCCCAAATAATAATTCCTCTTGACAAGATTTGCTTATCATTTGCGAACGTGGCTTACATCTAACTGATCGGGAGACTTTGACTGGATCGATGTTTATATTACTTGGGTCAACTTCGGCTGTTTAACTGCAAAGGATCTTCTCTTATATTCGATTTCAAGCGCAATGGTGATAGAGCCTCGCCAGAAGCATGCGCGACGTTGTAAACCGTCAGGCATAGCAGATAGGAGGCAAATAGCTGTGTTGAGCAAGAATCAAAAAGTTACCATCGTGATGGTCGATGATGATGATGATGATTGTCTCATCATAAAAGACGCACTCCAGGAGAGTGAGCTGAGTCATACGCTGACGATAATAAGCAGCGGTGGTGAGCTTATGGATTATCTCCGCGGCATTGGGAAATACGAAGACTCCCCACCCCCATGCCCCGATCTTATACTCCTGGACCTTTACATGCCCGGCATAAACGGAAGGGAGGTCCTCAGAGAGATCAGGCGAGATCCTCTACTCAGGAAGATAGATGTCGTGGTCCTGACTGACTCGACGGAATGGAACGAACTCTCCGAGTGCTACGATCTGGGTGCGACCGCGGTATTCACAAAGGGGAAGTGGCTGGAAACCTTTGCGGAAATAATAAGAATATCCGGTCCCTACTGGTACAAATTCGTGACTGTCCAACTGCTTGACGGGCATACTCAAAACAGGTGGTCACACGAGGCGCCTCCAGGCTTTCAGTGAGTCATTTCGCCGCTATGCCGGTACATCCGGTGTCAGCCGTCTCTCCGCGCCCCCCTGAGCTTCCCTCGGTCAACCGGGAAAAACCCATGAGCGCGTCTGCCTCACGAGTTCACCGCCAGAGGAAAAGGCCTGTCGCATCATCGTGGGAGCGTTCGAGCGATGCGGTTGAGAGGTATTCCCTGATAATGTATTCACAGGCAAATACTTCCGTACCTTCCGCGAGATGACCCCCGAAGGCTTCTCCCTTTTCGTTTCCGAATGTTGCGTGGGCATGCACGAAGGGTTTTCCGTCCCTGAGGGACACATTCCCCGCGAGCTTGAGTATTTCAAGGTGTTCAGCCAGTTCGATGTAGAAATACTCTCGCCTGTTCTGGTCATAGTACCCGATCCGGGCATTTTTCACCGCTCCGAGCGCGGAGACTTCGCCGAGTCGTATGTTTTCCCCCGAACACATTGTCTCCAGTGCTTGCAGAAGGTCATCACCTTTTTGTAGGCGTCCCATGAGAATGCGTCCCGGGGTCACACTGATCCGCATTTTTTTTCTCCCTTCACATTGGTATGAGTCAAAAAGCAGGCCTGCCGGGAGGGCAGCTTGCCGGGGCCTTCCCTGACTTCCAGGAGTGCGTTGCATATGGAAAGCTCCATGGAAGTGAGAGGAATTGGAATAAGTTCGCGAATGCGATTCTCGCGGCAGATTACTTCGTTTTTTAAGCCCTGCAGCAATGGGCCGACGACCCCTGCGGGCACGGTCGAGAGCATGCTGATCCAGATCGAGGATAGGCGCGGGGTGAGAAACGGGACAGCAACGATGATACGCTTCAAGCCGCGAACCCTTGCGTAAATGCCCATCATCGCACGGTAGGTGATGATATCGGGGCCGCCGATGTCGAATTCATTACCCGCGGTGGCTTCTTTTTCCATGCAGCCGACGAGGTAGGCAATGACATCGTTAATGCCGATGGGCTGGCAACGCGTATCTATCCAGCGTGGCGCAACCATGACCGGAAGCCGCTCGACCAGGCGCCGGAGCATCTCGAAGGGGGCGCCTCCCGCCCCGATTATGTTTGCTGCGCGAAGAACAGTAACACTGGAGCGCCCAGACTTGAGGATCTCCGCCACTTCCTGCCTGCTGGCAAGGTGTTCCGAGAGGTTGGGACCGGTCTCGCCAAGTCCCCCAAGATAGATTATCCTGCGAACTCCGGCCCGGTCGGCCGCGCGCACGAAGTTTCCCGCCGCCTGCCGGTCGCGTTGGGCAAACCCGGCGGAACCGGAGAGAGTCTGCCCTCCCATGGAATGCACGAGGTAATAGGCGAGATCGATTCCCTCGAGAGCACGCTCAAGCGTGTGGGGCGCCAGCAGGTCGGCTTCCACCAGTTCTGTTCCTTTCATGCCCGGGAAAAGACTTCTGAACCTTTCCTCGGAGCGTACCAGGACCCTGGGATGGCAGCCTCCGCCGATGAGGGCATGAAGGAGCCTGCCTCCGACGAAACCTGTCGCCCCGGTGAGCAAGATCCTCCGAGTGTTTGATTGCATGACGGCGGCCTCCATCCAAGGGGGAGAGACACAGAGCGCTATCGTCTCGCCGCGGACCTGAAAACAAATTGTTCAAAACCAGGTTATTATAGTGAACGTTTGCTGCATTCGATGGAAAATATAATATATATACTTCGACCCTCGTGTGCTCGAAAAAATAAGATCAGCCCTGGGTTAAAGGCCCCCCCAGATCCCGCATCGGCATATTTGCCTGTTTATTTGTGGCGTGAGCGGGATTACCTTCTATCTTCAGTCCATGGCTGAAGGGGGGGACATGCTTTACCTGAAAAAGGAGGAGACAAATGGAATTGAGAGCTATTCAGACAGAGAAGGCCCCTGCGGCGATCGGCCCCTATTCTCAGGCCATTTGCGCCAACGGCTTCATCTTCGTGAGCGGCCAGATACCGCTCGATCCAAAGACGGGTGAGATTGCCGCCGGAGGGTTTACGGAACAGGCCCGGCAGTCGCTGGAGAATTTGAAGCAGATTCTGCTTGCAGCCGGAAGCGGCCTGGAAAAGGTCGCAGCGGTTGATGTCTTTATAACGGATATGGCGCAGTTTGCTGCTTTCAACCAGGTATACGAGGGCTATTTCTCTGCCCACCGGCCCGCGCGTGCGGTGGTGGAAGTGAAGGGCCTTCCCAAAGGGGTGATGGTTGAGGTGAAATGCATCGCGACAATGGAATAGCGGGTGGGATGAGAAGCTGGACACGGATAGACATAGCATGTGGAGTTGAGGCTGCCGAATATCTGGCGGGTGAAATAGCGGATACTTTCGGGATAAGCGTCGAACATACCGATGAGGGAATCAGGATCTATTTTGACTCCGGCCGTTTTGGCGGCGAGGAAGTCAGGCTGAGGGAGATTGTCGGTTCGTCGGCGCGGATCTATCCCGACCTGGAAGACCCGTCGCTCACCATCTCGGAAATACCCGATGAGGATTGGTCCGAGACCTGGAAGGCCCATTTTCGGCCCTTGCGCGTGGGAAAGCGATTTCTTATCTGTCCAACCTGGGAGACAGCGCAGCCGGCGCCAATGGATCTCGTGATCAGGATCGATCCGGGACGGGCTTTCGGCACCGGCCATCACGAGACGACCCGGCTCTGCCTCCAGTGGCTGGAGAAGTGGGTGGAGAATCTGCCTGCCGGTTCGGCGCCGGGGACTCTTCTCGATGTCGGGGCCGGCTCCGGGATACTGGCCATAGGAGGAGCACTTCTCGGTTTCCGGCAGATCATCGGCATCGATAACGATCCGGAAGCCATCGAAGTGGCGGTCGAAAACCTGGAGCTGAACAGGCTCTCAGACAGAATACGGGTCTTTTGCACGGAACCTGGGGAAATCGAGGGGACCTTCGATGTTGTCATTTCCAACATTCAGTCGATGCCCCTGATTGCAATGTCCGAAGTGCTCGTATCGAGACTGGCCGCGAAGGGGCGTCTGGTTCTCAGCGGCATTTTGACCGAACAGGCGGAAGAGGTCCGCGGTGAATACGAAAAAAGAGGCCTGAAGCTGATGCACTCTCACATTGATGGGGAGTGGATACTGCTGGCCTTCGAGAGACAAGAGGAACCTGCATGAACGAACAGGAATTTGGCGGCGAGTGGATCACAGTGGATGGGCGGCAGGCGCTTAATGTACCTTCCAATCCGAACATCGGATTTATCGAAGGGGACGGAACAGGACCGGATATCTGGGCCGCGGCGAGAACGGTGCTGGATGCCGCGGTTCTCAGGGCCTATGCGGGCGGCAGGAAGATTCACTGGTTTGAGTTGCTTGCAGGAGAGAAGGCCAACCAGCGGGTGGGTGAATACCTTCCCGGGAAAACCGTGCAATTGATCAGAAAAAGCGTTGTGGCTATCAAGGGACCTCTCACTACGCCTGTTGGCAGCGGTATACGGAGCCTGAACGTTACTCTTCGCCAGGTGCTCGATCTCTACGCATGCATACGCCCGGTCAGGTATTTTGCAGGCCTTCCCTCACCGGTCAAACATCCTGAAAGGGTGAATATAACCATTTTCAGGGAAAACACCGAGGATGTGTACTCCGGGCTGGAGTGGGCCGCGGGTTCCGAGGAGGCAGCCAGGCTGAAACAGTTTTTGGCGCAAAACCTGAGAGTCTCTTTGCCGGAGGACGCCGGGATCGGAATAAAACCGATCAGCGCGAGCGGGACCAAAAGACTTGTCAGGCGCGCCATTGCCTACGCCGTTGAAAAAGGGCTGCCCTCCGTCACTCTGGTTCATAAGGGAAACATCATGAAGTATACGGAGGGATCATTCCGGAAGTGGGGCTATGAACTGGCGGAAGCTGAGTTTTCCGAACAGGCGGTCTCGGAGGCGGAAATCCAGCAAAAGCACGGAGGTAAAGCCCCCGCCGGAAAAGTAATAATCAACGACCGGATCACCGATTCAATGTTCCAGCAGGTGCTGCTCAGACCGGAAGAATACAGCGTTCTTGCCACACCCAACCTGAACGGTGATTATCTCTCGGATGCTCTTGCGGCACAGGTGGGCGGACTGGGAATGGCGCCGGGCGCCAACGTCGGGGACGAGGCCGCCGTTTTCGAGGCTACCCACGGAACAGCCCCCAAATACGCCGGTATGGACAAGGTTAACCCCGGATCGTTAATCCTGTCCGGCACGATGATGCTCGACCATATCAACTGGGTTGAGGCGGCTGCAATGATTCTCACGGCTCTGGAGCGAACCATCCAGGACGGGATAGTCACCTACGATCTGGCCCGTCAGATGAGCGGCGTCAGGGAAGTCAAGTGTTCGGAGTTTGCGAATGCCATAGTGGAGCACATGGAGTAGGTCAATCCTGTCCGCCACCCCAGGGCGGCGCAAGGGAATGTTCGATTCCGAACTGGTCGAGGATTCGTGCGACCATGAAATCGACTATGTCGCTCACCGACTGAGGGCGGTGGTAGAAACCGGGCATGGCGGGAAGGATTATGGCCCCCGCCTCGGATACCTTCAGCAGGTTGGAGAGATGGATGCGGTTGAGGGGGGTCTCGCGGGGCACGAGGATGAGGCGGCGGCGCTCCTTGAGACAGACGTCGGCCGCGCGGTGTATCAGGTTTTGGGAGAGCCCTGCCGCTATTGCCCCGAGAGTTCCCATCGTGCAGGGTACGACGGCCATGCCGGCGCAGGGGAAGGAACCGCTCGCAAAGGGCGCCGTAAAATCATGTTCGTCCCATATCCGGATATCATGCGGGATGTCCTCCTGGAGCGAGGTCCCGGTTTCCAGTTCATAGACAAGCCTGCCCGCTTCGGACGAGACCAGGTGAATCTGGAACCTGTCCCGAGGTATCGAGCGAAGCAATCTTGCCGTGTAGACCGTTCCGCTGGCGCCGGTAACTGCAACAATGAGGTTTTCCTTTTTCACCATTCGGATTCCGATTTCAGCGATTCCATTGCCTCTTCCACTGATATGCCCCGGTGTACAATACCATGGATTGCCCTTAGAACACCCTCCGGATCTTTGCGCTGAAAAACATTCCTTCCGGCGGCTACTCCCGCGGCGCCCGCCTCGAGGCTTTTCTGCGTGCGATCCAGGACCTGGACGATATCTCCCGGAGCGCCTCCGGCCACCACTACAGGGACGGGGAGCTTCGAGCAGATTTGCGCGAGCCCCTCAAAATCGCCCGGAAAGGGGATCTTGATCAGGTCCGCTCCCAGCTCCGCAGCAATGCGAGCCGCATGTGCGATGTCCTTTCCCGGAACCGGGGCATTCACGCACCCGCCCCGAACATACGCCATAACCAGCAGAGGCATTTGCCATTCGGCGCAGGCACGGGCTGCCAGACCGAGGTGCTGAAGCATATCAGCTTCAAATGAGCCGCCTATATTGATGTGTACGGATACTGCGTCTGCTCCCCGCCGGATCGCTTCCTCGACGTCTCCCACCGGGACCTTCCGGCAGGGGTCCGGCCCCAGATTGGTGGAGGCCGACAGGTGCATGATTATGCCGGGAAGGGTTGCAGGGGCGGAATCGAGGCAGCGCAGCATCCCCTTATGCAGCACCAGCGCATCGGCGCCTCCCTTTATGCCGGCTCTGACGGCGCCGGTCATCTGATCGATTCCGGGAATGGGGCCGCAGGTTACGCCATGGTCCAGGGGAAAGATAATGGTGCGGCCGTCGGTTGGTGAAATGATCCTTTTCAGCCGCAACTGTTTTCCGCTCATGGTCGTCTCTCCCGCTGAGGGCTGTAAGACTGAAGTACGGGAATCAACCCTCCTTCATATCAGGCAACGGAAGCGAGGGGGGTGTATACATCGAGCCTCGGGACCTGCTCCAGTTCTCCAATTTCGAAAAGATAGGAAAAGAAGAGTTCGAGCCCCCGTTTTTCCCTTTCGTCCAGATCGTATCTTAGGCAGCGGTAGTATTCTTCGAGTTCCTCAAAGCCGAGCAACCCGGCGCGCGCCGCTTCCGTGCAGATGATCTGTCTGTGCGAACGCCCCCACCGCTTGGATTCCAGGAGGGCTTCCACCGCGGCGGCGGCCTGGCCGTTTCTTCCCTCGATTGTCTTCCTGCTGATTACCCACAGAGCGTAGACAAAAGGAAGCCCCGTCCATTCGTACCAGGCGGCGCCCAGGTCCAGAACATGCGGGTACAAACCGCTTCGGCTGAGTCGCAGCGCCTCATCACCGATTGCGAGAAAAGCCTCCGGGGATCGGTCGCCTGCGAAATCCGCAGAGGAGCCGGGCTCGAATAGGGGGCTGACATTGAAGCGCAATCGGCACAGGATTTTCAGGAGTCCGACGGAGGTGTGTGACTGGGAGCTTACCAGCACCCTTCTGCCGGAGAGCCGGCTCACGGGCAGGCGGCTCAGGAGCAGAACGCTCTTCACCTCACCGTAGGAGCTGATCGAAAGGTCGGGAACAATGTGATAGAGACCGGCGTGCCGGGCGTACTCGATGGAGGAAACGGGACTGATGTCCAGCTTTCCATTCGCGGCAAGTTCGTTCAGATGCGAGGGCACTGCTGATACTATCGTGAATGGATGGGACACCGTCCCGGATTCCAAAGGGAAATAAACCGGCAGCACATTTAGAAAACCAATTCTTCCCAGCCTCAATTCAGTGCGGGGCTCACCCATTTCCATGCTCCTTCTGTTCCAAATCGGATGAGGGCTTCTGCAATATTGGATTCGTCCATTTCAGATTCAATAGAGACAGCCAGCAGGCGTGCCTTCGCTCCCGGCTGGATGGCGCCGAACAGGCCTTTTCGCCCGAGCGCTTCGGCGGGATTGACGGTGATCATCTCGATGACTCCACGGGGATCGATGGCCGGATACCTGTCGAGTACGAACGCCGCCTCGGCAAAAAGGCTCAGGTCCGTGTTGCTTGCCAGGCTGTCCGTACCGAGTGAGGAGCGGATACCGCGCGCGAGCGCCTTTTCGATATCCGGCCTGCCTGCCCCGACATTGTGGTTGCTCCTGGGGCAGAAGACCACCGCACACTTGCTGCGCGAAACAACATTCCAGTCCGAATCGCGCATATGGACCGCATGCACCAGGATTGTTCCGTAGTCGAGCACCCCCAGAGCGTGCAGATAATCCGCAGGAGTTTTTCGGGGAGCGGTCCAGCCGGGATTCCATCTTCCGAGTTCCTGTAGAAATTCCCGGCAGAAACCGGCGCCGGATCGAAGAAACTCTATTTCCTCGCGATGTTCCGCGGTATGAATGGAAAAAGGGAGGCCGCGCGCCAGCGTCCACTCTTTTGTCTCTTTGATAATCGCAGCGGAGACGGAGTAGACGGAATGGGGCGCCAGGGCCAGGGATGCGCTGCCCGCCGCCGGATCGATCCCTGCCGGGATTGCCGCGGTAAGGGAGTTGAGATTGAACCCGAGCAGTTCCAGGAACACCTGCCTCTCTAAGCCCGGATTCCGCTCTCTACCCCCCTTTTTTAAAGGGCTGGGGGGATTTTTGTCTCGCCGGAACATCCCGCGATCATCCCCGGCCATTCCGCCATTGGTGATGTCCCCGCAGAGAGCTGTCCCGGAATTCAACAGTTCCCGTTCGCCATTTCTGAAACCTTCCTCTACGGCATCTTTCTCCACACCATCGCGAATCGAGTAAAGCTTGCCGATCCAGTCCGGAAAACCGGCTGCCGGAAAGTCTATGGCCCCTTTGAAGACCGAGAGTTCGAGATGGGTATGGGCATTGACCAGGGCGGGCATAATGGCTGCTCTGCCATGATCGACAACACGAGTACCCGCCGGACAATCACGCTTGAGGTCGCTGAGAGAACCCAAAGCCAGCACCCGCCCGGCCCCCACAAGCACGGCGCCTTCCCGCAGCGGTGCGGAGGAAACGGGGACGAGCCATTCGGCCCGGTGGATCACGGGACTGTTTTTTATCGGATTTAGAGCCATTCGTAAGCCATTGTCCGCTGCCGGGACTGGAAACCGGCGGATTCTATCAGTCTTCGGATCTCTTCGATCGAAAGTCGAAAGCAGACCCCTGCCGCGGCTACCACGTTTTCTTCAATCATGGTGGAGCCGAAATCATTTGCGCCGAAGAAGAGCGCCAGTTGTGCGATCTTGGGCCCCATGGTCACCCAGGAAGCCTGGATGTTGTCGAAGTTGTCGAGCACCAGGCGAGAGAGCGCCAGGAGTCTCAGGTAGGAGACTGCGGTCTCCGGTTCCCTCCGGATGGCGGTATTCAGCGGTTGAAAGGCCCAAGGGATGAAGGCGGTAAAGCCTCCGGTGCGGTCCTGCAGTTCCCGAAGCGCAAAGAGGTGCTGGAGCCTGTGGACCGGTTCCTCCTCGTGGCCGAACATCATTGTGGCCGTCGTGCGAAGCCCCTGGCTATGGGCCTCCTCCATAACGGCCAGCCATTCGCCGGCCGAGCACTTGCGTGGAGACACCTTTTGCCTGACCTGATCCACCAGGATCTCCGCGCCCCCTCCGGGTATGGAATCCAGCCCGGCAGACCTCAGGCGGGAGATCACCTCGCCGGTGCTGATCCCCTCGATTCTGCTGAAGTAAACGATTTCCGGCGGGGAGAATGCGTGCACATGGATGGGACAGCCTGCCTTGATGAAGCGCAGCATATCTTCGTAGAAAGAGAGCCGCAGGTCGGGGTGATGCCCTCCCTGCATCAGGATCTGTGTTCCGCCAAGGCTCAGAGTTTCCTCGATTTTCTTCGAGAGTTCGTCCCGGCTGAGCAGATAGCCCTCCGGGTGTCCGGGGGGGCGGAAGAAGGCGCAAAACCGGCAGCCGCAAGAGCAGATGTTGGAGTAATTTATGTTTCGATCCACCACATAGGTGACCACGGGCGCCGGATGCTTCTCCAGGCGGACGGCATGGGCCATCTTGCCGAGAGTATGGAAATCGGCTTCCCGGTAGAGTTCCCAGGCTTGATCGAAGTTCAGCCGGCCTTCTTCAGTCATCATCAATCCTGCTGCGAAACGCTTCATGGCTCAGTGGTGGTCACACCAGTCATTGGGATCTTCGAGAGGAAGACTTCTCACCCTGCGGAAAAGGCTGTCCCGCTCGACCGGTTCAAAACCGGCGTCTTGAACAATCCGTTCAATTTCCGAACGAGTGAGTCCCTGCTTGGAGTCGGCCCCTGCCATATGCCCTATCTTCTCCTCGACCACCGTTCCGTCGAAATCGTCGGCGCCGTAGAACAGAGCGGTCTGCGCCAGCTTCACTGTAAGCATCACCCAGTACGCTTTGATATGAGCAATATTGTCCAGCATCAGCCGGCTCACAGCTATCGTTTTGAGGTCATCGATACCGGTGGTAGGCGGCAGGTGGCTGAGTTCATTATTGGCCGGCTGAAAGGGAAGGGGAATGAAGCAGACGAAGCCGCCCGTCTTGTCCTGGAGGTCGCGCAGGGCTGCCATATGTTCCAGGCGTTCACGCATCGTTTCGATATGGCCGTACAGCATGGTGGCGTTTGTCCTGATCCCCATCTCGTGCGCCTGCCGCACCACATCCAGCCAGCCTTGCCCGTCCAGTTTTTTCGGGCAGAGGTCTTCGCGAATCCGTGGACTGAAAACTTCCGCGCCGCCGCCGGGAAGCATCTGGAGCCCGGCCCCTTTCAGGCGGGTCAGCACTTCTGCTACCGTGATTCCTTCCTGTTTTGAGAAATGGGCGATCTCGACCGCCGTGAACGCCTTGATGAATGTATCGGGTTGGACGGCGCGTATCTCCCTCAGCAGGTTTTCGAAAAAAGAAAGAGGCAAATCGGGATGGCAGCCGCCGACGATATGGATTTCTGTCAGGCTGTTTCCCTGCGCGCGCACCTTTTCGAGGATCTCATCCCCGGAGAGTTCGAAAGACAGCGGGTCTCCTTTTTTCCTGCTGAAGGCGCAAAAGCGGCATCCGTTCACACAGATGTTCGAGTAATTGATGTGCCGGTTTACTACGTAGTAGGCCGCGGTTCCGTGCAGGGCGCTTCTTACATGATGGGCCAGGGAACCGAGAGCGTTTATATCGGGACAGGAAAAAAGGCGCTCTCCGTCATCGAGACTGAGTCTTTCACCCTCTTGAACCTTCCGGCAGATCTCACCCAAACCGAGCTTTTCGTAATATTTCAATTCAAACATCGTGATACAGCCTATTCTGAAAATTCTTTCATCCCCGCCCCCTTTTCAAAACCGATCCCCAGTCGGAGCATTCTTATGAATTCATCGACCTGACGCTCGAGTTGCGCTTCCTGCGCCTGGTATATGCCTGCCCCGGCATCCAGGAACGGGACGCAGTAGGCTTGCAGGAAGCGGTCCATCAGGGCGTCCAGCATAAAGACGGTCATATCCACGTCCATGTCCGGCCTGAGTTCTCCTCTTGCAACACCGGCCTCCACTATGGGGCGCAGATATTCGGCCGAGAAGAGGTGGACCTGCTGCAAAAACTCGGCTCGCAGCGGGAAATCTTCCTGGAAGATCATCTTGAGATAGATTCGGTAGATTCTTGGGTGGCGTTTGATAAAGCGGGCGCCTGCAAGGGTGCTTTTCCTGATGCGCTCGAAGAAGTCCGCGTCCGCGGTCTCCTGCTTTACCTGCCGCAGTGATTGCCTGACCAGTTCGACGGCATAGTTGAAGATGACCTTGAACAGTCCTTCTTTTGTGCCGAAATACTGAAAAAGCGAGCCCTTGGCGATGCCGATGCGCTCCACCATCCGGTTTACGCTGGCCTGGCGAAAGCCGTGCAGGGAGAACTCCTCCACTGCGGCATCCAGTATTTTGCTCTTTTTCGAATCGTCGAGCTTGTTGAATATATCCCGCGGAACCATGCCTCCTCCGCATCGGCGATAATGACCAGGTGGTCATTATAGGCAAACCCTTCCAGTTGTCAAATCCGAAAAGCATCAGTGCGCGAGCTGATAAGTCGGGATTTGTCCTGAGTCCGCCCAAAATGCGCAGCCCTGGAAGGTGTGTGTGAGCAACCGTTATACCGAAGTGGCGGACGAGGCTTGAATTTCGGCTGAGAGGCAACCGAAAGGGATGAGAATCTTCTGGAAAATGAAGCTTGGGAAGATGCAGGAGAGGACAGAGGAGTCAGGGTCAGGCGGGGCGTTCGAAAAAGGTGTATTCCTTTTCGCACTCAGGGCATTTCAGGACCAGTCTGTCCTTTGCTTCGCCCTTGAAGTTGATCCTGGTTCCGCAGGAATCGCAACGCCTGCACAGCATTACCCCCCGGAATTTCGGAAGGGCGCCGGAGTGCCTGTCTGAGTGTTGAACATGAGGAATCCCGGAGCTTTCCGTTTCGGAAGGCACGGGTTGCACCAGACAACATGAATGCTGTTTGTCCATTGGATCGCTATCCTGCTCGTGATCAAAATTCCCGGTTTCTTTATGTACTATTATGTGAAAAAAGTAAAGTAGAGGAAACAAAAGAGAGTATTCTACGGATGTCTGTTTCGAGAAAGGGAAAATGAGAAACCGTGATCCGGGGAGCGAGGAAAATGGATCGTCCTTTCAAACCGACCAAGGAGCAAATTTCGGCGGCAAGGGGCAAGTCTGTGCCGGATGTAATCGCACCGGGCTTGAAGGTACTGTTTTGCGGCATTAATCCCGGGTTATATACGGCGGCGGTAGGACACCACTTCGGACGTCCCGGCAACCGGTTCTGGCCTGCGCTGTACCGATCCGGGTTCACCCCGAGGCAGTTCTCACCGTTCGAGGAAAACGAACTCCTTGATCTGGGATACGGTATAGTCAACATTGTGGATCATGCCACCGCCAGGGCAGACGAGCTTACGGCCCAAGAACTTTTCCTCGGCGGGGCGAGGCTTGAGGAGAAGATTCGCACCTTCAGACCCTGTTTTGCGGCGGTTCTGGGACTTGGCGCCTACCGGGCGGCGTTCAAGCGTCCGAAGGCGCCTGCCGGCCTTCAGCAGGAGAAAATTGCGGGTTTTTGTCCGGTCTGGGTCCTGCCCAATCCCAGCGGGCTCAACGCAAGCTACCAGATGGGGGAACTCGTACGCATGATGGAGGAACTCAGGATGGTGGTTGAGAAGGAGTGCTGACCAGCCTCATTTTTGTTTTCCACGCTGCCTGTGCGTATCTGCGTATGTCTTGAGAACAGATTGCATACGGGCAATATGCCCTTTGCCCTGTGATTTGAAAAAGTCGATAATTTCCTGCTCAAGCCGCAGGTGTACAGACTTTTTCGGCCCGGGCAAAACAAGTCTGGCCTGCGTCCAATCGGGATTCATGTCCAATTCGTCCTTGTCCTCGGCAATTCGGCGCTCCAACTCTTCATCCGTTAAGGCGTCTACCCTGGCCAGGTCGGTGCGGCTGTCCGCGCGCCTGGCTTTAAGCTCCGCCTCCGTATAGCTCTTGATATTTTTGCCTTTCTTCACGGCGTGCCCTCCGAAACGAAATGATCCTGATAGCCTTGCTTCTGAAGATTGGAAATCCGCTTTCTCTCGTCCCATTCAAAAAGCATAGTATAAATGTACACAATTTGTGTCCACGGTCAAGGTCTTCCTCCTCCATACCTAGGGCGGGAAAGTCGCACACTCTCCTGGTAAACGGTGCGCATAAGAAGACCGTGCCCAACCTTCTACGTTTGAACATAAATGGGGTGGGCAAAAGCGGAGCGTTGCCCACCGATGGGCTCTGCCTGCAAGCCGATGGGCACAGAACCAACAAAAACCGTGCCCACCGGTAATGACGGGATGTACGGGTGTTACATGGCGGCTGCTACGTGGTTTCTTTCTGCAGAATTACGACTTCGATCTGTCCATCCAGCGCTTTTTTGAACTTCTTCGCATCATCTTCAGAGCCCACGATCGCACCATAGTGCATGGGGATAGCTATTTTTGGCTTGATGGCCTTAGCCGCCTGGACAGCTTCATCCGCGGTCATGACGTACGTGCCCGAAACAGGCAGGAAGGCTATATCGGTTTTGATCTTTTCCATCTCCGGAATGAAATCGGTGTCGCCCGCATGATAATAGCGCACTCCATCAATAGTGATGACGAAGGCCAACATTCCGGCCTCCCGGGGATGGAATTCCTTGTCGGTATTGTAGGCCGGCCAGACCTCGATATCGACACCTTTGACGGTAAGTTTGTCGCCCGGCGCCACAACCTTGATTTCCCCCGTGAGTTTCTGGGCAGAGGCTTCGTCGGTCACGATCACGGAGTCTTTCTTCCGGACTTTGGCCAGGTCTTCGGGAGAATTGTGGTCGAAGTGGTCATGGCTGATAAATATCAGGTCGGCGGCTTTCGAGGCGCTGATCTGATAGGGATCGAACAGGACGACGGTGCTTCCATCGATACGAATTGCATCGTGACCAAGCCAGTGGATCTTTTTCACCGCTTCCTTAAGGTCCATCCTCTCCTCCTCTTTGCAGCTTTTTCTCGATAGACTGCTCTCTCGGGGTTCTTTCCGTCCGCGCCTGTGCGAGGGAGCAGCCCGCACGTCAAACACAGCGATCCAGCTCGATGCTCCAATCGGGTAAAAGCAATCTCAATTTATACTATAGGAGCAACCGGCGCGCAAAAGATAATCTTTTATTATGGAGCGCCGTTCCCGTGCGAGGGATGTCCTTATTCACCGGCTCTTCCCCCATTCACGGCTTGCCCCCTCTTTCCTTTTTTTGTTAAGGTGCTTTCGCGATGTTCCAAAATCGACGGCCTCTTTCAACCAACTTCTTCAGCCGGATTTTCTTGTGATACAACGCTATCTGAACAGGCTATTGCACGACAGGCTCCGGGACTTCGAAATTGCCCACCATGCGGAATTCCCGGGACAGCCGCCTCTTTTCAGCAGACTGTCCTCCCCGCTGCCGGACCCTGTCCATGGGGCCCTCACAAGTCTCGGAATCAGGTCCCTCTACAGCCACCAGGCCGAAGCCCTGGAACAGATCCGCTCCGGGCGTCACACAGTCGTATCCACTCCCACTTCCAGCGGGAAATCACTCATATACAACCTCGCCGTCGCCGAGGCGCTCATCGAAAAGCCGGATCAGCGGGCTCTTTATCTATTTCCCGTTAAAGCCCTTACCCGCGATCAACTCGATGCGCTCCAGGAGTTCTTTGGAGCGATTCCGTGCGGAACGGAAGGTCATTCTTTTTCGGCAGCCATCTACGACGGGGACACCACGCCTTACCAGAGAACCAAAATCCGTCAGAAGCATCCGCATGTGCTGCTTACCAATCCGGACATGCTGCATTACGCACTGCTGGCCTTTCATTTCAAATGGGAGGAATTCTGGAAAAGACTCCGTTTCGTGATTATCGACGAGATGCATTCCTACCGTGGGATCTTTGGAAGCCATGTCGGCCAGGTGCTTCGCAGGCTCCGGAGGATCTGCCGTCACTACGGAAGCTCTCCCCAGTTTATTCTGCTCTCGGCGACCATAGGGAATCCAGACGAACTGGCGGCGGGGCTTACCGGGGCGCCGGCCGACCAGATAAGCGTCGTAAGCGGCAGCGGAGCGCCGCAGGCAAAAAGGCACTTTGTTTTCCTGCGCCCCCGCGACGCACAGATCGGGCATGCCGCCGGCCTGGCCGCCCGCCTGATCGTACAGGCCGCCAAGGCTGGCCTCAAGACAATCGCCTTTACCCAGTCGCGTAAACTCACCGAACTGGTTCACATGAGCGTACTGCAGGCAGACCGGCGACTGCAAAAAAGAGTCAGTTCGTACAGGGCCGGTTTCCTGCCGGAGGAAAGGCGCGTAATCGAACAGAAGCTGGCGGGCGGAGAACTCTCCGCCGTCATTTCGACAAGCGCTCTCGAACTCGGAATAGACATCGGAGGATTGGATCTGTGCATCCTGGTGGGCTACCCCGGAACGGTCATGACCACCTGGCAGCGAGGCGGCAGGGTCGGCAGAAGCGGACAGGAGTCGGCAATCGTGCTGATCCCCGACCAGGACGCCCTAGACCAGTACATCGTGAACCACCCCGCCCGGTTTCTCGAAAGCTGCTATGAAAAAGCAGTCATTGATCCTTTCAATCCCGAGATTTTGAAGGCTCACTTTCCCTGCGCCGCCGCGGAACTGCCCATCAGTTGTTCGGAACCGGAATTCTGCGACGAAAAAAGCATGAAGGCGCTGGAGAGGCTTACCGCACGCGGAGCGTTGCTGCAGACCCTGGAAGGGGACCAGTGGATATGTTCTTCCACGCGGCCCCACCGGCTGATCGATATCCGGAGCGTCGGCCCGGCCTATGCCATAGTCAAGACGGTCGGCGAGGAGACCATACCGCTGGGCAAAAACGATGGGGTCAGGGCGCTCAAGGAATGCCATCCCGGGGCTATATACCTGCACCGGGGCGAGACCTATTCGGTGGAGAGCCTCGATCTCGAAAAGAAGGTGATCCGCGCCGTCCCCGCCCAGGTGCCTTACTTCACGCGGACCGTAAGCGACAAGGAAACGGAGATACTCGAGACTCTCTCCTCGAAGCCTGCCGGCAATTTCATTATCCGCCTGGGGAGGCTCCGGGTCACGGAACACATAACCGCCTATGAAGTACGAAAGCTCTTCACGCATGAAATCCATGCGAGAAATCCGCTCGACCTGCCGCCGCAAACCTTCGAGACGGTTGGATTCTGGATCGAGATCGAGCCCATTCTTGCCCGGAGGGTGAAAAAGGCCGGGCTTGACTTCATGGGCGGCATCCATGCTATCGAGCATGCCCTGATCAGTATGTTTCCACTCTTTGCCGTCTGTGACCGAAACGACATCGGAGGAATTTCCATTCCCTTACACCCGCAGCTCGAAAAAGGCGCCGTTTTCATATACGACGGATATCCGGGGGGGATCGGGCTCGCGGCTCGGGGCTACGAGATCATTCTGCCCCTGGTGGAGCGGACGAAAGAGCTGATCCGTTCCTGTGAATGCACCGAAGGCTGCCCTGCCTGCATCCACTCGCCCAAGTGCGGATCGGGGAATAAACCCCTGGATAAGGCCTCGGCGCTCGATCTGCTGTGCTATCTCTCGGGGGAAAAGGACCTTGGCGACGACTCCGGCGACTGCCCGGATACGGAGCCCGATGTGATCTGTATTCCTGCCGAGACGCCTTCCTGTCCCGAATTGAGGATCGGCTTTTTCGATCTGGAGACCCAGAAGCTGGCCAGTGAGGTGGGAGGCTGGCAAAATACCCATCTTATGCGGATTTCCGTTGCAATCCTTTTTGAACTCCCCTCCGGTAAATTCACAATATATCGCGAGGAACAGGTACAGAACCTGATAGAGGATCTCAAGCGGCTGGACCTGGTGGTCGGATTCAATATCTCCGGCTTCGACTACAAGGTTCTGCGCGCCTACACGCCTTTCAAGCTGGAAGCGCTGCCCACCTTCGACATTCTTGGAGAAATCCACAAAGGCCTCGGGTTTAGAGTCAGTCTCGGACACCTGGCTGAAAATACCCTGGGACGGCCGAAGGGCGGCGATGGACTCCAGGCCGTCCGGTGGTTCCGCGAGGGAGAATGGGATAACCTGATCCATTACTGCAAGGAAGATGTCTGCATCACCCGCGATCTTTTTCATCATGCGATCGAGAAGGGTTTTCTCGTTTGTAGCGACAAAAGCAGGCGCATGCTCCGGATTCCTACTCCATGGAAGTTGGAAGAACTGATGAAGGAGAGGTCAAAATCATGAGTGAAGGGAAGTCGAATATAGTCCTGCCCGGAGAAGGCGGGTCTGATCACCCGTCGGTTCCCCGGGGGCAGGAGTGGTATGCCCTTTACGTGCAGGTCAACCATGAAAAAGAGGTTGCCCGGAAGCTGGAGCAGAAGGCAGTCTGTTCATTCCTGCCCCTTCTGGAATCGTGGAGCAAAAGGCAGGACCGCCGGAAGAAAGTCCTCTTGCCCCTTTTCCCGGGATACGTCTTCGTGCATGTTCTTCTGGACAATTATGCAAACCTCGAAATCGTGAAGACGCCCGGAGCGCTGAGCATCCTGCGCAACTCCGAAGGACCGCTCTCCATTCCCCCCTACCAGATTGAAAACCTCCAGACGATGATCCGGTACTCGCATGCGCTCCTCACTCACCCCTATCTCCAGGAAGGGCAATGGGTCCGGGTGGTGCGCGGACCTTTATCCGGGTGTATCGGCATCTTGAACCGCCTGGATGCCCGGCGGGGAAGGCTGGTGGTGAGCATAGACATCATAAAGAAATCAGTGAGCGTGGAACTGGACATGGAAGACGTGGAGCCCGCCGATCCGCCTGCTTTCAGACAGAAGGGGAACTGAGCGGGTCCATAGCCATCTAGCTAGCATTCCGAGCCGTTCCGGATGTTTTCCTTAATTTCCAGCGCTTTCATCTTTCTGTACAGGTGGGTACGTTCCAGGCCGATCCGGGCAGCGGTGACCGAGATGTTCCAGCCGTTTTCCTCGAGCTTCCTGAGCAGGTAGCCGCGTTCGAAAAAGGAGCGCGCCTCCTTAAGTGTCGGATATTGGAAGCAGTCGGTCTCACCCGGTTCTTTCTGCGGGCTGTTGCGAAAATCGGCCGGCAGTTCATCCGGGCCGATGAGATTGCCCGGCGTCATGATCACCAGGCGCTCGATAAAATTCCTCAGCTCCCGGATATTCCCCGGCCATGAGTAATTCTGGAGAATAGGGTAGATCTGCGGATCGATCTTTTTCTTGCCGAGCGCACTCTCGCTCGAAATCTCCTCGGCGAAATTTTCAGCCAGCAGCGGAATATCTTCTATACGCTCTCTTAACGGCGGTACGAAAATCGGGATAACATTCAGCCGGTAATAAAGGTCTTGGCGAAATCGTCCGAGTTCGATTTCCTTTTGGAGGTCCTTGTTCGTGGCTGCAACGATGCGTGCATCCACTTCAATGGGATGGGAGCCGCCCACGCGCTCGAAAACCTGTTCCTGGATGATACGCAGAATTTTTGCCTGCGTTCGCAGGCTCATGTCACCAATTTCATCCAGGAAAAGAGTTCCTCCATTAGCGGAGTCGAATTTTCCCTTTCTTTTTTCAAAAGCCCCTGTAAACGAGCCCTTCTCATGGCCGAACAGTTCGCTTTCGATCAACTCCTCCGGGATTGCCGCGCAGTTGACTTCGACCATCGGCCTCGTGCCGCGGCGGCTTGAATGGTGAAGCAGCCTGGCTGCGAGTTCCTTCCCGGTCCCGTTTTCTCCTGTAATGAGCACCGTGGCATTGGTGGGCGCCGCCCGCCGGATCTGTTCCCTCAAGTACTCCACGGCCGCGCTCCGGCCTATCATTCTGCTGGACCGGTTCGCCTTTTTACGCAATATCCGGTTTTCTTCCTCGAGCCGTGAAAACTCTATTGCGTTTTGGATGGAGACAAGCACCCGCTCGAGCGAAAGAGGCTTTTCGATGAAATCGAAGGCCCCCATTCGGGTAGCCTTTACCGCGGTTTCAATGCTCCCGTGCCCCGATATGATGATGACCGGGATTTGCGGATAGAGCTTCTTCATCTCAACGAGCACGGTGATGCCGTCTATCCCAGGCATCCAGATATCGAGCAGAATCAGATCCGGCGGGTCTTTTTTTGCTTTGTCCAGGGCCTCTTCGCCGGATAGCGCCGGTGTTATGCCGTATCCTTCATCCTGCAGGATACCGCCCAGAGATTGGAGAATGCTGACCTCGTCATCGACTATGAGTATTTTCTGCTTCATAGGTTCAACCCGGCAACTCTATTGTGATAATGGCGCCGCGCGGCTCATTGGAACGCACGCGTATGAAACCGTTATGGTCCGCAACGATGCTGGAAACGATCGCCAGGCCCAGTCCGGTTCCCTTCTCTTTTGTGGAGTAGTAGGGCTCGAATACCCTCTGCCTGTGTTCCGCGGCGATTCCGTGGCCGGTGTCCACGCATTCCATACGGGCTATCTTGAGATCCGGATCGTAGGAAAGG
Source organism: uncultured Syntrophobacter sp. (assembly GCA_964539645.1). Taxonomy (GTDB): domain Bacteria; phylum Desulfobacterota; class Syntrophobacteria; order Syntrophobacterales; family Syntrophobacteraceae; genus SbD1. Next base: position 21,747 of record CAZIJV010000018.1, on the reverse strand, counting down.
CGGATTGCGATCTCCCCTCCATCCTCTCCAATAGCATGGACCGCGTTTTCGAGCAGGTTTATTACTACCTGCCGGAACTGGTCCCGGTCAAGCCGAAGAAGCGGCATCCCCTCACCCGGCTCCAGCCTGAAAACAATGCGGCCGAAATTGTGGCGATAGAGGCTCAGGCCTTCCTCCACTATCTCGGCAAGTCCGCAGGGAGCGAGTTTTGCCCTCGGCAGCCTGGCAAACCTGGAGAACTCATTTACCAGCAGCTTCATATGATCGACCTGCTGGACAATCGTCCGGGTACACTCATCGAAAATTGAGCCTTCTTCGACGAGCAGTTGACTATACTTCCGCCGAAGCCTTTGAGCCGAAAGCTTGATAGGCGTGAGCGGATTTTTTATCTCGTGAGCAATGCGGCGGGCCACCTCTCGCCAGGCGGCCATGCGTTGAGCTTTTTCCAGTTCGGTGAAATCGTCCAGCACGACCACCACCCCCATGTAATTACCCTGGTCATCGCGAAGAACCGAAACCTTTATGAGCAGGGACATGGGAGAGCCGGCGGCTTTTATCTGCGCGGGCTGTTCGATGTAGGCCTGGCCGTCCTTGTACGAGTCCATGAAGGCCCGCACGATCTCCAGGCGGGATTCGTCAAGAAACGTTGTGTAGTGCTTACCCCTTGCCTCCTCAGCCCCGGTCTCGAAAATGACCTCGGCTGACTTGTTCATGGTGGTGATATTTCCGTCGCAGTCCACGCTCACAACGCCCGCGGCAATATTTCTGAGCACGATTTCCATGTAGCGCCTGCGGTCTTCAAGCTCGATGTTCGTGCTCTGCAGCGCATTATAAGCACGGGCCAGCTTCTCGCGGCTCTCCCGCAGATCGCCGATCATCGAATTGAAGGAAACCATCAGCATACCGATTTCGTCCTGCCTGTCGGGTTCCAGCCTGACGTCCAGGTCGCCGTCGGCTATATGCTGGGTTGCGGAAAGAAGCTTCTGGATCGGACCGGTGAGGTTTTTCGCAAGAAAGAACCCAAACCACACGGCGGCGAATATCGCAAGCATGGTGACAATGGAGAAGGTGATGAAATGACTCTTTTTCAGCGGCCGGTGCATCATCTTCAACTGGAGGTAGTGCTCATATCCCCCGGTAATGGATTCAAGCTTCCGGGTAAACTGCGCGGGGAGGCGCCGGACCGCAATCAAACCCTCCGGTTCACTGCCTTCTTCCGCTCCGGGAAAAGAAAGGGAGGCGGCGATCACATCCTGGCCGCCGGGAATCTTTACCAGTCTGAAACCTCTGCCACCTTCTTTCTGTACGCTGCTCCGCAATTGCATGGGATCTATCGTTTCGGCCTCTTCCCGCGTCATGCTCCACTTCAGCCCCCCCGCCGGATCATAGACAAAAAGCGCATCCACTTTGCCGCGCTCGAGCAGCCGCCGGGCATCGGACCTCCCGGGGGCTTCCGCCAGACGCGAGACCGTAGCGATTTCCGGCAACATGCGGGTGCACTCTTCCACCAGGCTGATGTGCTCGTGCTCAACAAACTCCCTGGCCAACTGCACGGAATGTTCAAGAGACTGCTCCACCTTCGAGCTGAACCAGTGGTCGAGGCTGGAGAAAATGAATTGGCTGGCCAGCCAGAAAAGAGGAATCGCAGGTATGAGCGTAAGGCCGATCGATGCCACAACCAGCCGGGCCTTGAGCTTTGAGCCGAGGATGTTTCTTTTTCTCTCAAATATGAGTTTTACGATGTTGCGCAGGACCAGGTAGACCAGCAGCAACAAGAGCAGGAAATTGAGGTTGATGAAAACGAAGAAAAGGATTCTGTCGAAGAACGGCACATCGGCACGGAACCGGACAAACCACCCTTTGAGAAACCCCAGTGTCAGGATCGATAAGAAAGCGGCGCAGACGATAATTCTTTCCCAAAACCTGCGCTTCCTGGCGGATGCTGTCTCCTGAGCGTTCATGGTGCTATCAGTAGAGGAAAACAATGGTGTGCCAATCCGTTTCAAAATCCCAAAGAGAAACCCAGAACAGTATGTATCTAAAGAAGAGAGGGAGTTCCACCTTGGAGAGTTCGGCCTTTACCTTCAGATAATATTCCTGGTCCTTTTGCAGCCGCACGGTAGGGATGATCGGGAGGTTCTCGACCGTACTCATCCATTTCTTTGCTTCATCAAAGCTTCCGGTCACCAGCACCTTCTCGGGATGCTCCGGCAGGTAAACCTGGAATTCGTTATTGATACGATTATACTTGATTTTGTGCTCGAGTACGAATTCCACAACCTCGGATTTCACCAGCATCAGGGAGGGTTTCTCTATGGCCACGATGATCCGGAACTTTGTGGGTACTCCGTTTTGAATCGCCTCTTCCATCTTCGGGGTAAAGCAGTCCTCCAGGCGAAAGCTCACCTCAAAATTCTTTCCTTTCTTGTCAAACTTCAGATCTGCAATCTCCGCCTTGTTTTTGGCTAAAATAGAACAAGGGGACCATGCGATCAGAACCGCGAGAAGGAGGAGAGCGGGTTTTCTCCAACTGGTGGAAGAGATCATCGATTTTTCCGCAAATGGTATTGCTTTTGGACTTTGGCGGATTTTAACGGACCATCGGGTCGAACACAAGCGGAAATGAACAGCGAGTGGAGCCGCCGATTGCCAACCCTTGGCCGTAATGTTATGCTTGAGGCTGTTCGAGGGATATCGGGTACTTGCCCAACTTCCTGCTCAATTCAATCCAGAAGAAAACCAAAGGTGGAATTTGCACGAACTAGCCATAGCTCAAAGCCTGCTTGAAATCATTGCCGATGAATCCGAAAAACACGGGCTTCGGCGCGTAAACAAGATAAAGCTGCAAATAGGCGCCTTCGCCGCCGTCGTCCCGGAATCGCTGACTTTCTGCTTCGAGCTGGTCAGCCGCGATACGCCGGCGGCCGGGGCGGTGGTTGAGATCGAGACCATAGGAATAGTGGCGCGCTGCGACAGGTGTAATTCCAGCTTTGATGTCGAGGACCAGGTGTTTGTGTGTCCACGCTGCGGCGATCCGGCGTTGGAGCTTATCAGCGGAAGGGAACTTTCCGTAACGAGTATAGAGGGAGAAACGGGAGAAGAAGATGGCGGAGATTAAAGTCCCAGTGGTTCGAAATATACTCCAGGCTAATGAGAGGCTTGCGGCTGAAAACCGGAGGCGCTTCGACGAGGCGGGAATTTTTGTTGTGAACCTGATGAGTTCCCCGGGAGCCGGTAAGACCTCCCTTCTCGAAAAGACTATCGAGGCATTGGCGGGCCGCATCGGGATAGCGGTTATCGAAGGTGACCTCCAGTCCTCCTACGATGCCGAGCGTATCCAGAAAAAAGGCGTTCAGGCCGTACAGATCAATACTGACGGCGGATGCCACCTGGATGGCAATATGATCCAGATCGCTCTCCAGTCCCTGGACCTTTCCGGAGTTGACCTGCTCATAATCGAAAACGTCGGAAACCTGGTTTGCCCTGCCGAATTCAACCTGGGCGAGCACGAAAAAATCATGATCCTCAGCGTTACCGAAGGCGATGACAAGCCCTTGAAATATCCCCTGATGTTCCAGATATGTTCGGTGCTCCTGGTGAATAAAATCGATCTGCTCCCCTACACCGACTGCAGCATGGAGACGATTCGCGAAAGGGTTCACCAACTCAACGCTAACGGCGCGATCTTTGAGATCTCCTGCAGGACCGGAGAAGGTTTTGCTCCCTGGCTCTCCTGGGTCGAGGCAAAAGTGGGCGAGCGCCAAAAGCTTCGGGCGGGCAAGCACTGATAGTGAAACCGGCAGCCGAGGAAAGAATCCATCCCGAACATGATCCCCTTTCCGGAGGAGGAACGGGACGCCGCGTCCTGGTGAAAGTGCGCGGAATTGTCCAGGGGGTCGGCTTTCGGCCTTTCATTTTCCAGCTCGCAGCCCGGCACGGATTGAACGGATGGGTGCGAAACCAGTCGGACGGCGTTGAGCTGGAAGTATCCGGTGGAGCGGAGAATGTTGCCCGGTTCGTCGGCGACATTTCCTCCAAGGCGCCTCCCCTGGCCCGGATTACCGGTGTGGAAACCTCCGAGCTTCCCTACGCCGCCCTGGAGGGTTTCAGAATCATCACCAGCCGTACCCTCCAGTCCCGTGAGACGCTCGTTTCACCTGATGTGTGCACCTGCGAAGATTGCCTGCGCGAGATGCTCGACCCCCGAAACCGCAGGTTTCGCTATCCTTTCATCAACTGCACCAACTGCGGTCCGCGCTACACGATCATAAAAGATATCCCCTATGACCGGGACAAGACTACCATGGCGGACTTCCGCATGTGTGCGGCGTGCCGCGAAGAATACGACGACCCAATGAATCGCCGTTTTCATGCCCAGCCTAATGCCTGCTGGGACTGCGGTCCGCAGGTCTCGCTACTGGACGCCGCGGGGCGCCGGTTAGCCTCTCGTGACGAGGCCCTCGAAAAAGCAGCAACACTGCTCGAAGACGGCGCCATTCTGGCCATAAAAGGTCTTGGAGGCTTCCACCTCTCGGCAAAGGCAACGGACGAAGCCGCGGTCAGCCGCTTGAGAAGCCGGAAGGTCCGCGAGGAAAAACCCTTCGCAGTTATGTTCCCTTCGATTGACGAAATAAGGCGGTACTGCCATGTCGGCGACGAAGAACAAATGCTGCTTATAAGCGCTGCACGGCCTATCGTGCTCCTGGAAAAGAGGGCGGAGGGCGAAACACCCGCTCTCGCCTCGAAGGCAGCGCCCGGAAATCGCTGCCTTGGCGCATTCCTCCCCTATACGCCGCTTCATTTTCTCCTCTTTGAAGGAATGCCCTGCAGAGCACTCGTCATGACCAGCGGTAACCAAAGCGACGAGCCAATTGTCATGGAAAACAGCGATGCACTCGAACGACTCAAAGGTATCGCGGACTTTTTCCTGCTCCACGATCGTGACATTTACATGCGTAGCGATGACTCGGTTATCCGTGTCTTTACGGGAACTACCCGTCCGATACGGCGTGCGAGGGGCTATGTGCCCTATCCGGTATTCCTGCGCGAGCCCGTCCCCTGCGTACTGGGCACGGGGGCTGAGCTGAAGAACACGATCTGCCTTACAAGAGGTAAGGAAGCTTTTCTCAGTCAGCATATCGGAGATCTGGAAAACCTGGAGACACTTCGCTCCTTTGAACATGCAGTCGCCCATCTCGAATGCATTCTGCAGATCGAGCCGGAATTGATCGTCCACGATCTGCATCCGGACTACCTGAGCACTCAATGGGCGCTCAGGCAGAAAGACCTTCCGCGGCTCGCCGTTCAGCACCACCATGCCCACATTGCAGCGGTGATGGCCGAGCGGGGCCTCGATGGACCCGTTATCGGTCTGGCGCTCGACGGGACGGGGTTGGGGACGGACGGCACGATCTGGGGAGGCGAAATCCTCAGGGTGGACGGCTGTGAGTTCGAACGGCTGGGCTATTTCCGGCAGGTGCTCCTTCCCGGCGGCGGCAAGGCCATTAAGGAGCCGTGGCGCATGGCCCTGAGCTACCTGTTCAGCATCGATCCGCAGAATGTGGAAAGCAGGTTTGCCGATTTCCTGAGCCAATGGCCCGAAAAGGAGTGGAGGGTAATTCTGCAGATGCTTTCCCGCCGCTTGAATTCACCCATCACCTCTTCGTGCGGACGGCTCTTCGATGCGGTGGCGGCCCTTTGCGGCATACGCTTCAATGTCAACTACGAAGGACAGGCGGCCATAGAACTGGAGCAGGCTATCGAACAAGACGACGACTCTTATGAGGGCGGATTCCAGACAGAGACGGGTCCCTTCATTATCGATTCTTTTCCGATGATCGAAGCGATAGTCGAGGATAAAAGATCCGGGGTTCCGGCTGGAGTCATAGCCGCCCGCTTCCATAACGGGATTATACTCACCCTGGCCCAGGCAGCTCAACTGGCTGCGGAGAGGAGCGGTCTGGACAGGGTTCTCCTGAGTGGAGGAGTGTTTCAAAACGCCTACCTTTCGGAGAGGCTTGAAAAGCAACTCTCAATCCGCGGCTTCCAGGTCTACGGCCATATCGAAGTCCCGGCGAACGATGCCTGCATAGCCCTGGGCCAGGCCTACATCGGTGCTAAGAAACTGAAGAGATTTTAGATTTTGGATTTTTGATCTTAGACTTGGATACTGACGGGATTGGGGATAATCTCGGCTCCAGATCCTTTCGGTCCCGAATTTTTGAATTCCTAAGCCGCCAATTTAAAAGCATATTCCGGAAATATCCTCCTGAGCGCTTCCCGGATCACGTTTTGCGGGATATGTAGTGCGGGAAATCCGGGCTTTGATGGAGACTGATCGATGAAATACCTCGATGAATACCGCGATCCTCAACTTGCGAAGAGCCTCCTGGAAGGACTTCAGCGAAGGAGCTTTTCCAAGGGCGAGATCAGGTTGATGGAAATCTGCGGCACCCACACGGTTGCTATTTTCCGCTCCGGCCTCAAACAACTCCTTCCCCCTACGATAAAACTGATCAGCGGTCCGGGGTGTCCGGTCTGCGTTACTGCAAATGAGGATATCGACCGGGCGATCTGGCTCGCCAGGCAGCCGGAGACTATTATCACAACATTTGGAGACCTTGTGCGGGTACCGGGCTCCGAATCCTCACTTCACGTGGAGAGAAGCAGGGGAGCGGATGTTCGTATCGTTTACGCCACACTGGATGCGCTCCAGATTGCCCGCGAAAACCCGAATCGCCAGGTAGTCTTTATCGGCATCGGTTTTGAGACGACCGCTCCCACTATTGCCGCGGCAGTACAACAGGCGTCCTCCCTCGGCGTGAAGAATTTCTCCGTCTTTTCTGCTCACAAACTGCTTCCTCCGGCAATGCGCGCGCTCCTGGATGCGCGGGAGGTCAACCTTGACGGCTTTCTGTGTCCCGGGCACGTCAGCATCATAATTGGCGCCGGAGCATACCAGGAAGTCATCGATAACTACCGCACGCCCTGCGTGGTAACCGGTTTCGAGCCCCTGGACATCCTCCAGGGCATAACCCTGATGGCCGACCAGGTAGAGGGCGGAAAGGCCGAGGTGGTCAACCAGTACCGCCGGGCAGTGACCTGGGAAGGAAATGTCGCGGCGCGAAGACTGATAGACAAGATCTTCGAGCCGGCGGATTCCACCTGGCGCGGCATTGGCCTTATCCCGAAAAGCGGCCTTGTCTTTCGCCCCGAATGGAAAGAATTCGATGCCTCCCATCGATTCTCGATGCCGCATATCCAGGTGAAAGAACATCCGGGATGCAAATGCGGAGAGGTGCTGCGGGGTGTTCTCACGCCTCCGGAGTGCGGTCTTTTCCGCAAAGTCTGCACGCCGCAGGATCCAAAAGGCCCGTGCATGGTATCCGGTGAAGGTACCTGCGGAGCTTACTACCGGTACCATAACGGGTAGCGGGTGTCGGAAGACGGAAGGCGGAAGGCGGAAGACGGAGGACGGAAGGCGGAAGACGGAAGACGGAAGGCGGAAGGCGGAAGACGGAAGGCGGAAGGCGGAAGACGGAAGACGGTTGCGGTTAGCCCCCTTTGTTAAAGGGGGGCGGGGGGGATTTTTCCGGGGGAGCAGGCATCACACTACCCCATCATAAGGATGAAGATGGACTCAGGACTCATTCAGCTTGACCAGGGAAGCGGCGGACGTGCGATGCACGATCTTATCGAAGGTTTTTTCATAAAAGCTTTCAGCAACCCATTCCTTCTGGAAAGAAATGACAGCGCCGTGTTCGACCTGGCGGGCGGACGAGTTGCGATGACCACCGATTCCTATGTCGTCGATCCCATCTTTTTCCCCGGTGGAAACATTGGAAGCCTTGCCATTCATGGGACTGTGAACGACCTGGTCATGCGGGGCGCAAGACCTCTCTACCTGACCGCGGGATTCATCCTGGAGGAGGGCTTTCCTTTCGAGGATCTCAAGCGGATCGTGGAATCCATGGCCGAAGCCGCGCGTAAAGCGGATGTCCAGGTGATAGCCGGCGATACCAAGGTTGTTCCGAGAGGGAAGGCCGACAAGATTTTTATCAACACCTCCGGAGTCGGTATCGTTGCATCCGGTACCGATATCGGAGGACAGAATGCACGGCCCGGCGATGTGTTGCTCATAAACGGGACCATTGGCGACCACGGCATGGCTGTTATGTGCAAGCGGGAAGGTCTCGCGTTTGAAAATGAAATCAAGAGCGATGCAGCAGCCCTGAATTCGCTTGTTGCCGGAATGCTGAAGGCTTCTTCGGACATACACGTACTCCGGGACCCCACCCGAGGCGGAGTGGCCACCACATTGAACGAGATCGCCGAGCAATCCGGTGTCGGCATCAAGTTGTTCGAGGAAAGTCTTCCTATCCGCGAGGATGTCGCCGGAGCTTGTGAAGTGCTGGGGCTTGATCCCCTGTATGTAGCAAACGAGGGCAAAGTTCTCGTGATCGTTCCGTCCGGGGCGGCTGAAGCGGTGCTCTGCGCCATGCGGTCGCATCCGCTGGGCAAGGAATCCTGCCAGATAGGCGAGATAGTCTCTCATGATCCGGGAAGGGTTTTTCTCCGTACGCGTATAGGGGGCCATCGTCTTGTCGACATGCTGCGCGGGGAACAACTTCCGCGCATCTGCTAGACTCCACCGCAAACTCTCATCGGATACCGTCGATGCTCATAAAAGCCAAATCGTTGTTGAAACCCGGGCAGGCAAGTTGCCTGCTCTGCGACCAGCCTCTCACGTGCATCTCTACCGGTATCGGAATCTGTCCCTCCTGTGCTCGACTCCAGCCGGAGGAGGCCAGGAAACACATCGAACTGGTCCATGCGGCTTCCCGTGAGAGTTTCGGGCTTCCTACCAGACCCGCCGCCAATCCCGAAGGCATCGAGTGCAACCTCTGCTTCCACAAGTGCAAGCCCGGCAGGAACCAGAAGGGCTACTGCGGGGTAAGACACGGGAGCAAATACAGTTTCAAAAACGATGGGCGCTCGCGGGCGCTCGTATCCTTCTATTATGATCCGCTTCCCACCAACTGCGTTGCCGACTGGGTTTGCGCGGGCGGAACGGGCGCCGGGTATCCGGAGTTTTCCCACGAAGACGGGCCTGAAGTAGGATTCTATAACCTGGCCGTCTTCTTCGAAGCCTGCAATTTCAACTGCCTCTATTGCCAGAACTGGACTTTCAAGAAAAACCAGCTCTCACCCCGCTGGTCCAACCTGGAAACCCTGGAGCAGGCGGTGAACATCAACACCAGTTGCATCTGTTTTTTCGGCGGTGACCCCGGGCCCCAGCTACCCTACGCCGTGCGTCTCTCGGAGGCGGTGCGCGCGAAACACCCGGACCGGATATTGAGGATATGCTGGGAGACAAACGGTTCGATGCACCGTTCCTGGCTCAGGAAGATGGCAAGGCTCTCGTGTGAGTCCGGTGGCTGCATAAAAGTGGACCTGAAGGCATGGGACCCCGGTATTCACCGGGCGCTCACCGGGTTCGACAACAAGGCGGTTCTGGATAACTTCGCCCGCGTGGCCGATTTGGCGCCCGCTCGCTGCTGTCCGCCACTTCTGGTAGCCAGTACTCCCCTGGTCCCCGGCTATATCGACGAGGACGAAATCTACGGCATCGCATCGTTCATTGCCCGGATAGATCCCGATATACCCTATACTCTTCTCGCCTTCGGCCCACAGTTCATGATGGACGATTCGCCGACCACCTCGGCGGCCCAGGCGCAAGCTTGCCTGGAGGCGGCAAAAAACGCAGGCCTCACTCGCGTTCGCCTGGGTAATGAACACATGATAGGCTAGTGATTCTTATAAAAAAAGAGGAACCAAGAAACGAAACATCCCTTAATTCCCCACTTTTGAAATCATACTTCTAAATTAGGAATCTTAGTTCCCCAATTCTCCGTGCCAGTTTCTGTAGAGCGTTTTGAGCTGCTGAAAACGGTCATGGCCCAGCAGTTTTCGCACCTCGAGAGAGTAGCTGAAACGGGTCGCGGCCAGTACGGCTCTCGTGTTTTCAAGCTTCTTCAACTGCACGACGGCAGCGTTCTCGTTGAGTTCTTTTCCTTCGAGCAGTCTTGTCAGGTCGCCTCTTTCCCGCTCCAGTTGTTTTTTGAGTTCGGAGAGCCTGTTGCGGTTACGGTCGTAGAGCTGATCCAGTTCGGTCTTTTGCTGATCGGTGATCTTTAACTGATCGGCAAAGTAGGGTATCCGCCACCATCTTCCCGGAGGGATATCCTTGGCCTGTGAAATTGCCGGTATCAGCAAAGATATAATCGCAGCCAACACTATCAGAGATTTTTTGAGCATTTTGCGATCCACCATTCTAAGTTACTTTTTCATCCTGCCCGCCGGCTGAATCATCATCGATATCGTCAGACCCGTCCATGGGGCCAAGAATGTCGACATAGAACCGGGGAAGCGGGTTTTCCTCGAGCGTTTCGATTTCGGCCATGAACCTTTCGTCCTGAAGCATTTCCAGGTACACTTTTTCCAGGTTGGGTTTGGTCCTGTTGCCGGGATAAATCGGGTTCAACACAACCGCCAGGATTGCGGCGAATGCCAGGCCCGCGCCGAACGCCGGACTGATCTTCCAGGACGGCCTTGAAACCTTCTTCTCACGGCTGGAGACCCGCAGTCGCCTGCCCGGTGCGGGAGCGCTCTTGCGCGAAATCTGTCCAAACCTTGCCAGGCTGCTCGCCAGTGCTTCCACTTCCGCCCGGCAGACGGAGCACTCGGACAGATGACGACGAGTGTTTTCGTCGAGGCTGTCGCGATCTACAATCGCCTCGGCTATTCGCTCTTCATCAAGATGGCCGATCCCTGTTTTCGCCATGCCAGTCTCCTTCGAGAAAGTCGCTCAGGGCAGAGTCTTCCTTGAACTTCTTGATTGCCCTGTAGAGGTGCGTCTTGACAGCGCTTTCGCTCTTCTTCAATATCTGGGCTATTTCCCTGAGATTGAACTCGTCCACGAATCTCAGAAAAAATACCTCCTTTTCCATTCGAGAGAACCGCTTCGACAACTGCTTTACATGAGTCCAGAATTCTTCTCGAATCACCTTGTCCAGCGCTCCCGGGTCTCGGTGGGGCTCCACGTCGAGCGGATCATTCTCATCCCGCTCCTCCGTGATGCCGAAAAAAGCCAGGAGTTTCTTCTTGCGGTGGAAATCACGGACCCGGTTAATCGCTATCCTGTAGAGCCACGGGCGAAATCTGTCGGAATCCTTGAGTTGAGGGAGATATTTCAGTGCGGCGAGGAAGATATCCTGCGTCAGATCCTCTGCGTCCATGCGTGAACGGATGCGGAAGAATACAAGCCGGAAGATTTCATTTTGATACAGCAGGATGATCTGTTCAAATGCATCCCTGTCACCCGACCGTGCCTTCTCCACCAACTCGGAAACCTTGCCGGTTTTGTCCGGGGGAGAAGAAACACTGAGTTCAAAGTGTTCCGGAGTATTCATGTTGAATAAAACGCATCCCCTCGCGTATTGGATTTTACCCCCCTCTTATTTTAGCTATTATCCTTCAAATTTACCTGCCCGCAAACATAAATCCTAATTCCACCGACTTCATTTGAGATAACGAACGAGGGGGCGAATTAGTTTACAAGTCGGGGCTTTTTTATCTAAATCAAGCAGATGGGGAGATCGGAGAGCGGGATATGTTGACGCGCCACCATTGGCAGTGGAATATATCCGCTAGCGTATTGTGTGTTTAACGGCGAGTTTCATGCCGGAAACCTCCCAGGTGGTCGAGACCATCGGAGAAGGGTCCGACGGTGATGATTGATTTAGGAACTTGACAAGATCGCATGAATGAGCATACTGATATGCATGAAATGCATGTCTTATGGAGGAAGATGCTCATGAGAACCACTCTCAACATTAACGACGAACTGCTTAATGAGGCAGCGAGATTGACCGGCATAACGGAAAAGACTGCCCTTGTCAGGCTGGGCCTCGAAGCGCTCGTAGCAAGAGAAAGCAGCAGGAGACTCGCCCGATTGGCTGGGACCGAGGGCGAATTGGAGATGATTCCTCGCAGAAGATCTGAGGAAGATGCTTCTTGTTGATACTTCAGTATGGATTGCGCACTTCCGGTATGGGGATATCGGGCTGACACCCTTTTTGGAAAAGGGCCATGTTGCCTGCCATCCATTCGTCATTGGAGAACTTGCTTGCGGGAACCTCAAGAATCGGTCGGAAACACTGTCACTCCTCCGAAAATTGCCCATGGCTATAGTTGCTGAGCATAATGAAGTTATGGAGTTAATTGATAGTCGCAGCCTGATGGGAAAAGGTCTGGGCTACATTGATGTACATCTGCTCGCTTCTGCCATCCTCACTCGGATCTCGCTTTGGACCCTTGATCGGAACCTTGCCGAAACTGCGGCAAGGTTGGATTTGTTCCGATAGTAATTCCATTAGAGCCTTGCTTCCCGAACAGTTTTCCAGACTTAATTTTCTCCGCGACCACCTGGTACGCATCGGGCTGGCTGTGGATCATCAAGCACACCAGATTTGTCCACAGCGATTCAATGGCTTGCGATCATGTGGGAGGGGTCAGAGGGGGTGATTTCACCCTACAGAAATCAGTTACCCCTGATGGATCTTCCATGACAGTGGACAACGTAGGACAGCTCGGGGGGTGAATTCCTTGCCAACCGCCAGTGTGGCAGTGAAAAGAGGCAGCGAAATCGTGGTCCGCGAAATGGTTGCCAATCGTAGCGCCTCGAATGTAAAATATAAAAGGCATTTCTTGAGGACCAAGCTCAAATGGGGACAGCCTTAGCCCTTTGTCGAAGGCGCCTGCCTACGGCTGATGAGGCAGCCCACCTGCCCATCGCAGGTCAGGGTGACGTCGGTGGCGGATTCTGCGAGCCCGAGGGAGGTAACGCTGGTAAATCTGGGTCCCGCCCGCCTGGTCGAAGCCATTGCCGCGGGGGAGGACGATGCCGTTATTACCTGGGATATCTGGGCCTACGAGGCCAGGAAACAACTGGGAGAAATCGCGGTGAACTGGCCCGCGCGTATTGGTCAGGATTTGTACTGGCTCGTCATCACAACCAGGGGGCTGATTGAAAAGAAGCCGACCGGTGCGAGGCGCATATAGCCTCGGCGCCGCCATCACCCACCGGGCGTGACCGGACCGTGGTATTTAGCTGGACAAAAGGAGATGCAATGGGCAGGATGCACATAGTGGTAACGGACGGGTTCGCTTTGAACCCCGGCGACAATCCCTGGGACCGGATCGAACAGATGGGGGAACTCACCGTCTACGACCGCACAGCACCGGAAGAACTGATCGAGCGCTGCGGGGATGCGGACATCCTGATCGTCAACAAAACCCGGATCGGGGCGCCGTCCCTGGAACTGTTGCCTCGCCTGCGCTATATTTCGGTTGCCGCCACGGGTTACGACGTCGTCGATGTCGCGGCTGCGGGTCGCCGTGGAATCCCGGTCTCCAATGTCCCGATCTATGGGACCGATACGGTCGCCCAGTATGTCTTTTCTGCCGTGCTGCACCTCTGCCACAATATCAGCGAGCATGATGCGGCCGTGAAGGCGGGGGAGTGGACCCGCAGCCCGGACTGGTGCTTCTGGAAGAAGCCCCTGGTGGAACTGGCGGGTAAGACCCTGGGTGTGGTCGGATTCGGGCGGATAGGGCGCCGGGTGGGGGAGCTTGCTCACGCGTTCGGCATGAACGTTCTCGCCTGCGGACCGAATCGCGGAAAGGACCCCGGCTATGGCCCTTTCGCCTGGGTCTCCTTCGAGGATCTCTTCGCCCGCTCCGATATCGTCTCCCTGCACTGTCCCCTTACCGCACACAACCGCGGCTTCGTGAATCGGCAGTTGCTGGAGCGCATGAGGCCGAGCGCCATGCTGATCAATGCCTCGCGCGGTCCCCTGGTAGTAGAGGAGGATCTCGCCGCCGCACTGAATGCGGGAACCATCGCCGCTGCCGCGGTGGATGTGGTGGCCGTCGAGCCGATCCGTCCGGACAATCCGCTGCTCTTTGCCCGCAACCTGGTCATCACCCCTCACCTGGCTTGGGCTACCCTGGAGGCTCGGCAGCGCCTGATGGCCATAACAGCCGACAACCTGTGCGCATTCCAGGCCGGAAGACCCCAAAACGTCGTGAACCTGCCGCATCTGGATGAACGGTGAAGAGTGAAAGCGTTCTTGTTACGCTGACTCATACCTGCTGTCATTCTACTGGGAAGCTCCGGGACATGTTCCGGAAGGTGTGAAGGCGAACTGGGCTGGAAAAAGCGCCTTATTTCCAATATAAGGTACAGGGGGAGAGCGGCCGGCGCCAATCGAAATGCCTTCTGCGCCCGGTCAAACGCGGATTCCATCCAGAAGCCTGTAAATCGACAGGGTTTCCAATGAACATCGAGGTAGACTCATGATGATTGCAAGACTGGTATTGGCCTTTTTCGGAGTGTTTTTCCTGTTGGGGACATCGGTCGCCGCCGAATCGGAGAGAGTTGTTTTTGTCCTGGACGCCTCCGGGTCCATGTGGGGCCAGATCGAGGGCAAGGCAAAGATCACGATCGCCAAAGAGGTCATGAACGGGCTCATAGACGGACTTGCCCAGGACATGCAGGTGGGTCTTTTTGCCTATGGCCATCGCAGCAAAGGCGATTGCCGGGACATCGAGATGCTCATTCCGGTGGGTCCTCTTGACCGCAAGGCCATGAAGTCCAAAATCGCCGCTCTCAATGCCAGGGGGAAAACGCCTCTCAGCGCCGCCGTGCAGCAGGCGGCAGAGGCGCTGCGCTACACCGAGGAGAAGGCCACGGTGATTCTTGTCAGCGACGGTCTTGAGACCTGCGATGCCGATCCGTGCAAGCTGGCCGCCGAACTGGCCATGAGCGGCGTGGATTTTCGAGTGCACGTGGTCGGCTTTGACATAACGAAGGAAGAACAGGCCCGGTTGAGCTGCCTGGCCGAAAAGACCGGCGGATTGTTCCTGGCTGCCGGTAACGCGCAATCTCTTCGAGATGCCCTCACGAAGACGGTTGCCAAGGTAAAAGAGCCGCCAAAGCAGATTGTCGAAGATCCCGGCAAGGCTGAATTGAAAGCTCCGGCTTCGGTTATCGCCGGGGCCGCGTTTAAAGTTGAATGGAAGGGACCGGATAGCCGCGGCGACTTTATTTCCATCGCGCGCAAGAGCCAGAAGGATCATGAGTATATCGACTACGTCTATTCCGAGAAGGGAAACCCGGCGCAGTTAAGGGTGCCCGGAGATCCTGGAGATCATGAATTGCGCTATACCCATGGCGGTACGAAAAAAGTGATCGGCAAAGCCGATATCAAGGTGACTCCGGTAAAAGCAGGTGTTCGCCCGCCTGCGTCCGTGCAGGTCGCAAAGGAGTTTAGCGTTGGCTGGGAGGGTCCCGGATATGAGGGTGATTATCTGGCCGTCTCCCGCCCCGATCAACCCGATAGCTCTCACGAGCATTACAGCTACACCAGCCGCGGCAACCCGGCGAAGTTGCAGGCGCCCGCCGAACCGGGCAAGTATGAGGTCCGCTATGTTATGGCCCATGGCGATAAAGTGCTGGCCAGGGCCCCCATTGCCGTCGAGAAGGCCGATGCCCAGGTAACAGCCCCCGAATTTGCGGATATGTCCGCAGTTTTCGAGGTCCAGTGGCAGGGGCCGGGTAACGAGAACGATTATATATCCATTGCGAAACCGGGCGACCAGGGGCAGACTCATAAAGCTTATACCTATACGAAAAAGGGCAATCCCGCCAAGTTGAAGGCGCCCTCCGATCCGGGAAAATACGAAGTGCGCTACGTGCTGGGCAAGGGCGCAAAGATCCTGGCCAGCACGACGGTAACCATCCTGGGCGTTGCGGCCCATGTAGAGGCGCCGGAATCAGGCAATGCGGCGGCGGAATTCGAGGTAACCTGGTCGGGGCCAAACTACCCCGAGGATTACATTTCTCTTGCCCTGCCTGGTGACGCCGGACAAGGCCATAAGGTCTATGCCTACACGAAGAAAGGCAGCCCATTGAAGCTGCGGGCGCCTTCCGATCCGGGCAAATACGAAGTCCGCTATATCCTGGGGCAGGGAGCCAAAATCCTTGCGCGCGCGCCTATCACCATCGATGCGGTCAACGCCAGGGTCGAGGCGCCGGAATCCGGCAATGCGGCGGCCGAGTTCGAGGTAAAATGGGAGGGGCCGAACAATAAGGGAGATTACATCTCCATCGCCCTGCCGGGGGATGCCGGGCAGGGCCACAAAGCCTATACCTACACGGAGAAAGGCAGCCCCTTGAAGCTGCGGGCGCCCTCCGATCCGGGCAAATACGAAGTCCGCTATATCCTGGGACAGGGGGCAAAGATCCTTGCGCGCGCCCCTATCACCATCGAGGCGGTCAGCGCCAGGGTCGAGGCGCCGGAATCCGGCAATGCGGCGGCCGAGTTCGAGGTAAAATGGGAGGGTCCGAACAACCAGGGAGACTACATCTCCATCGCCCAGCCGGGGGATGAAGGGCAAAGATACAAAGCCTATGCCTATACGCAAAAGGGCAGCCCCTTGAAGCTGCGGGCGCCCTCCGATCCGGGCAGGTACGAAGTCCGCTATATCCTGGGACAGGGGGCCAAAATCCTTGCGCGCGCCCCTATCACCATCGAGGCGGTCAGCGCAAGTGTGCAGCCGCCCGCTTCAACCGCTGCCGGAGCGGGTTTCCTTGTCGAATGGCGGGGCCCTTCGGCCCGGGGAGACTACATTGCGATAGCTCTTCCCGGAAGCGACGCGGGCAGTTACAAGAACTACGCCTATACGGAGCAGGGCAGTCCTGCGAAGCTTGTCGCGCCTGCCGACCCGGGTCCCTACGAGGTGCGGTACATACTCGGCCAGGATACAAAACTCCTGGCAAAAGCGCCCATCGAAGTGACGCCGGTCAGCGCCGCCGTCTCAGCGCCCATGGAGGTCGCCGCAGCGGCTCAGTTCCAGGTCGAATGGCAGGGTCCCGCATACTCGGGCGACCATGTGACCATTGCAGCGCCAGGCGCTCCGGGGACTTCCTATGAATCCTACTTTTATACAACGGCGACTCCGGGCAGTCTCACTGCCCCTTCCAAGCCGGGAAACTACGAGATAAGGTACATTATGCACAATGGAAGCAAAATTCTGGGCAAGACAGGCATTATCGTGAAGTAGGCATATTTGACATATGAGTCGGGAATAACTTATCCTTTTCTTCCCGCAAAAATGGATGCTGCTTTATAGCCGGTGATTGAAACTAAAATTGTATGAGTTCGAGCATTCCATTCCCGCTTTGGAGGAGGCGCACATGCCGGATTTTTTGCAGGCCATTCGCACCCCTGTTGCTGCAGTTCTTTTTTTCTTCTTAATCGCCGTCGGAGCGGTCACAAAGGCCGATGCAGGGAACACGCATCGTGTGAGTGTCACTTCAGCGGGAGGGCAGGTTGAAGGTGTGAGCGATTATCCGTCCATCTCTTTTGACGGACAAATTGTGGCGTTTCAGTCCTCGGCTACAGGCCTGGTCCCGGGCGACAGCAACGGGAATGAGGACATATTCGTTCACGATCTCCTTACCGGCGCGACCTCTCGTGTGAGCGTCGCATCTGACGGATCTCAGGCTGATACGGGGAGCCGGGACCCTGCCGTTTCCGGAAACGGAAGATACGTGGCCTTCGCCACCGATGCGACCAATCTCGTCCCGGAGTTGACCGGCGGGGTTGTCGAAGAGGGCGTGGACGTCTTTGTCCACGATCGAAACACAGGAACAACCACGCGCGAGAGTGTTTCATCTACTGGGCAGGAAACAGATGACTGGTGCACCGAGCCATCCCTTTCCCACGACGGACGCTATGTCGCCTTCACGGCATGGGACACCGGATGGGAGGTGCTCCCATCCTACCCGCTTGCAGGTAGAGACGAAAATCTTAAGACGGACGTATATTTCCGGGACCGCACCGCAGGGACGACCACCATCGTCAGCTTCGGCCTTGTCCCTGCAGGGTCGGGGGCAGACGGCGACAGTGATCAGCCTCGCATCTCCGGCAACGGCCTCTATGTGGTCTTTCACTCCACGGCGACCAACCTCAGAACCATCGACACCAACGGCGTGGGGGACGTCTACGTCTACAGCGTAATGGCGTCCCACACTACCCGTGTCCCCGAGGCAATGGAGCCCAACGCAGAGAGCCTGCATCCTTCGATCGACTACGAAGGACGGTACATCGCCTTTGCCTCCGATGCCACGAACCTGGTCCCGGGAGATACAAATGGAAAGCGGGACATCTTCGTTTATGACCGCCACAACGGAAACATGGAACTGGTCAGCAGGAACTCCGACGGTGAGTTGGGAAATGAGCTGAGCGATTATCCATCAATATCCCCTGACGGACGTTATGTGGCTTTCTCTTCATACGCCGCCAATCTCGTCCCCGACGACGAGAACAACGCGCAGGACGTGTTTCTTCATGACCGGCAAACCGGAAAGACCATACGGGTGAGCACGGACATCGGAGGCGCCGATCCCGACAGCTTCAGCGTAAACCCGTCGGTGTCAAACCTTGGCCGCTACGTCGCCTTTCGAAGCGACGCCTCAAACCTCGTGCCGAATGACACTAACCAGGTCGCGGACGTGTTCGTTCGCTATTTTCCCTCAGGAGGCTCGATTTCGTCGATCCTCAACCTGTTGCTCGAATAACGGTGCGTATTGATCCGGTCTCCCTCTGTTCCCTTCGCAGCCGCCGGTGGCGCTCGCGGGCTTCACGGATGATCGGCTCGATCCAGGCCGCTGTGATACCGGTGCGATCCTGCAGGACCTTCAGGGAAGCTTCAGGGTATTCCCGGATGCAGCGCTCCTCCAGCAGACGCGCCTCCGCCTGTTCCGCGTCATTCGCCAATGCGCTCAGCCGTGCTCAATTCTATCGCCGGCAGAGAAGAACCGACGCTATGATGGCAAAGTGCTCGGCGGCATCACGGATGAAGCAGTCGTAATGCCCCAGGCTGACATCATGTACAGGCTTTTCTCTTCCCGAGTACCCTTATCATTGACAGTAGCGACTCTATGCGATACGATAATGTAAAATGCAATACAAGGGGGCCTTTTTTCATGCCGGTCAGTTTGAGAGTCCCGCCAGATAAGGAAGAGATGATCCGCAAAGCGGCTGCAAGGGCTGGAGTATCCAAAACTGCCTATATTCTCGAGGCTATCGATGAGAAGCTTGGAGTTGTGAAAAACCGCGAACAGACCATCAGAGAGCTTGCCGGCTGGATGACCCATGAGGAAGCCGAGGAATTGAGGCAGTCGCTCAAGGTTTTTGAGGAAATTCAGGAGGGAGACTGGCCCTGAAGCTCGTCCTGGACACCAATATCTATAGTGATTTCGCCGAGGGAGTACCGGATGTGGTTGAAATGCTCGCAACTTCGGGCGAGCGTCTTTTCATGCCCTCGATTGTTTTGGGCGAACTCAATTATGGGTTCATGAATGGCAGCCGCCGGGATATCAACGAGAAAAAGCTTCATCAGATCATCAGTCACCTCAAAATCGAAATCGTCACCGTGGATGAACATGTCTCTCGAAAGTATGCGATTATTTACACCTCGCTCGTGAAGAAGGGAAAGAAGATACCCATCAACGATGTCTGGATCGCCGCCTGCTGCATGGAGACGGGGGGTACTTTGCTAACCAGGGACAAACACTTCGAAGCCATCGATCATATTGCAACCATCATCCTGAGAAGCCCCGCAGTCAACCCATGACAGCGCCGGGCTGAGTGTCGCTACTCCAAAAGTAATGGAACAATAATCGGAATTATCGAACTCTGTGGCCCCTCGTCGGTAATCTTCACCGTGGGGTCGCCGTAAAGGTTGAAGTCATACTGGTTCATTAGCCGGGTATTGGAGACCATATTGCCCAGTACAGCTCCCTTGCCCGCGGCCAGGGCATTGCCCAGGTATTCTCCCGCCGCCACCCGTCTGGTCACCTCATAGGTGATCCCGCTGTTGGTGGAACTCCCATCGAAGTCGCCATATCCAACGCTTGCGTTAAACCAGGAAACGCGTGATGCCGTATAGGCGCCGACAGCGCCGTTGAGAAGCAGTGAATAGCCAAGGTTTTCGGTGTTCTCCGGATAACCGTTTGTGCAGCTATTGGCAAAAACGACCGCCGGATGAGTGTTGTCAAGATCGGCGCTCTGCCCGCTGTTAAAAAGTGTTCCATCCCAGCAGCCACCATAGCCGACTGATGTAGAAGTAGCGCTGCCGTGTCCCCACCAGCAGACGACCCCGTACTCATTATTCTGCCAGCGATCGTGTACGCTGTTGTCGAGCAGTTCTTCTTCGCTGGAGTAGCTGGAATCAGAGGACGGGCACACGCCGGCGCCCTGCTGATACATCCGGTAACGGGAATAGCCGGCTCCGTTCAGGTAATCGTCCCACAGTTGCTCGGCCAGCGGCGCGCCGTCATACTCGCTTGCCTGAAAACCCATAGGCAGCAGGACCGATTTGCGCCAGGCGATGCCGGTCGGCGGGGTATTCTGATAGTTCATGGTCTTTTGCAGGATAGCGTCAAGATTGGTGTAGTTTTATCGAACAGGGGGTCTGACCAAGATAATATCCTGATAGCCCAAGAAAAACGCGATTGCACCTCATCCTAAGTAGCTGAAAATACAAGAGTGACTGTTCAAAAAAGGCCATGTTTTCGCCACTCAGATGTCTGGTTTTACATGTAGACAGGTTCTTTGCCGGGCCAACCTAAACCAGGTGTTGAAGATGATGATCTGGTCGGCATCATGCTTCTCCGTCACTGGACCGACGGGAAAATCCGACGCCACGTTCTCACCTGCATTGTCGCCCTGGCTTATCTGATGCTGCTTGAAATCCGCCTCCAGCGAGCCGGTCTTATGATAACCGCAAGGCAGGCAATCAAGGAGATGCAAAAACGTCACTCCTGCCTCTGCTGGGCCGATGGCAGGAGCAAGCCGAAACGAATGCTCGAAGAGCTTACTCCGTTACAATACGCCACCGTACAACATACGCCGCCATGGAAGCGGCGCTACCGCAAACAAATCGCAGGTATAACCGCCATGCAACATACGCCGCCGTACAAAGCTCTGATAATAGCGGCCTCTGGATTTGAACCAGCCGGTGAGGCACTACAGTTAGTCACCCAGCCCAGTCATTCCCTCATGCTTTAGGCGGGAACCCAGTGTCTTGCATTCACGGTCCGAAGCAGAAGGCCATTGATAATTGAGCTCCCTCTGATGTGCCAACCTGCGGCATAGGTTTGAACCTTGCGTCCTGGTTGAACATACATATGCAAAAAGACGCTGGGTTCCCGCCTGAAGCCGCGTAGGAATGACGATGCGTGGATATCGTGAGCCATAGAAGGGGGGTGCTATTTTATCGCGCTCACCGTCAACCTGATCGTGGCGCAGGATCGTTGTGCACGATAACGCCGTGCACACCCTCGCGGTTCGGTTCTCTTGTGTGGCTTTGCGACAAGATTGAGAGTTTCATTCTCGTTCAAACCACGCCAAAGGCGTGGCCAAAGGCGTGGCCAAAGGCGTGGCCAAAGGCGTGGCCCCTCGGCTGGATTCCGGCTCAAGAGCGCTGCCGGAATGACGGGGATCATGATTGCCGGCAGCAGGGCAGAGCGGTACTTAAGGGCTGGATTTTGCGTGGTGTTTCTTCGTGCTCTTCGGTACGCCAGGCCAAGCCTGGCTGATCTATCCGACTGAAAGG
>CAZIJV010000017.1:0-94384 GCA_964539645.1 uncultured Syntrophobacter sp. | reverse complement strand
ATTGGAAGCCACTGGCCTAAACAATTACGCGCCCCTTCTCTACTCGGCGGACAGTCTCTGTGGTCATTCGCAATTCATATCCGGTAAAGACGCCTGGTGTTCTCACTGGTAATATGAATGGCCTCTTCTGTGGAAATTCCTTTTATCTTTGCAAGTTCCTGCAAAGTGATGACCAGGTCGGCCGGTTCTGATATTCGGCCGCGGTATTCGACGGGCGCATCAGTCTCCACCAGGATTCGTTCGAGCGGAGCAAAAGCGGCGGCGGCACGGTGCTGCGGGCTGTATTGGAGAGCGGGAGTCACCGAGATGAAATAGCCTGAGTCGAGGATCTTTCCCAGGATCTCCTCCGGACCGCTGTACCAGTGAAAAACCGCCCGCTCCACTCCCGAGGATACGGTCATCTGCCAGGTGCGGCTGTGGAAATATCTGGAATGAACGATCACCGGCCGATCGGCTCTCAGCGCTAGATCGAGCAACCTCTCGAACACCGGTCGCTGCACCTTCTTTTTGACCCTGGCGCCGTAGTCCAGCCCCACCTCGCCGAGGGCCACACAATGGGGAAGGTTTTCCGCGATGAAGGCAAGGTTTTCCTCTATCCCTTCCGTGGTTATCGACCAGGGATGATAGCCGACAGCGGGAAATATCCTTCCGGGAAATCTTTGCGCCAGCTCCAGATTCCGGAGGTTGGAGGCGATATCCATCCCAACGGCTATTACTCTCTTTACTCCGGCGCTCACAGCGCGTCTCATGGCATCATCTATCCCGGCTATTTCATTCAGATGTGCGTGGCCGTCGATCACTTCCTGCTCCTGACCAGCTCGGATGAGATGAAAGCAAATATCGCCTCGATATCGTCTGCATGAAAGGCGCGGAAATCCGGGTCCCCCCGAAACCAGGTCAGTTGCCTTTTTGCATATCTCCGGGTATCGCGTTTGATCAGCCGCACTGCCTCATCGAATGTGAACTCTCCGGCGAGATGTGCGGCCATCTGTTTGTACCCGAGCGATTGCATGGATTTTAGCGAAGGGCTGTAGCCCCGGGCGATCAGCCGCTCCACCTCTTCTTTTAAACCCTCCTGGAGCATGATCTCAACCCGGCGCTCTATTCTCGCGTAGAGTTCATCGCGGTCGCGCAGGAGCAGAATCCTGACGGCGCGAACAGGGCTTTCCCGGAAACCGTGCTGCTTTTGAGAGAGCGAAAGGGGCGCGCCCGTTGAGTAATAGACCTCGAGGGCGCGCAGGATTCGCTGGCGGTCGTGAGGGTGGATGCGTAGTGCGGAATCGGGGTCCACACCGGACAGATCATCATGGAGCGCGGCCAGCCCCCTTTCTTTTTCCTCTGCAATCAGCCTTTCACGGACTTCCGCATCGGATGAAGGACCGGAACAGATGCCGCGGGTGAGCACCTTCATGTAGAGGCCGGTTCCTCCGACGACAAGCGCGACCCTGCCCCGGCAGTGAATGTCCGCAATAACGGGTGCGGCCAGTTCCAGGTAGCGGGCCGCATCGAAGGGTTCATCGGGATAGACCACATCCAGGAGGTGGTGAGGCGCCTGCCGGCGTTCATCCCCGGTGGGCTTGGCCGTGCCGATGTCCATAAAGCGGTAGACCTGCATCGAATCGGCATTGACGATTTCAGCCGAAAGCCTCCGGGCCAGTTCCAGGGAGACGGCGGTCTTGCCGGATGCGGTCGGACCGGCAATCAGGACCGCGGGAGGGACCTTGAGCGTCTCAGGTTCTCTTGAAGAGCTTGAAGATATGTTCATAAGTCAGCTTAAAGACCAAAGGGCGCCCGTGAGGGCAGGTAAAAGGGACCTCGGTTGAATCGAGCAGCGCCAGAAGGTGCTTTATCTCCTCCGGGCGCAGTTTTTGCCCGGCCCGCACCGCGCTGTGGCAGGATGCGACCTTGACCAGCCCGGAGAGAATTTCGCTCTGTGTTGCGGGATATTCCTCCTCGGCATGGCGGAGAAAATCGCGGATGACCTCTTCGGGGTTGGCGCCGGAGAGCGAAGCGGGCACGGCTTTGACCGAGAAAGTGCTGCCTCCGAAAGGTTCTATATCGAAACCGAGTTCCAACAATCCGGGCGTAAGTTTATTGAGTAGCACCGCCTCTTTTGGAAGAAGATCGACGACAGCGGGCCGGGCAAGCAGTTGGGAAGCCTCCCGGTTTCTTTTGCTGAGCAGGTTGAAGAGGATCCTTTCGTGGGCTGCGTGCTGATCGATGATGAGCAGTCCGTCGGGTGCTTCGAGCAGGATGAAGGCGTTTCCCAATTGCCCGATCACGTGGAGGCGCGCATAGGACATCTTCTCACCGCTCACGGGCTCGGACGGTTCGGGCGCTTCCCGATACCCGGGCTCGGGCGAGAATTCGGGCGGCGCGTACCGGTCCCGGGCCGGAGTGAAAAAATCCGGGGGCGGAGCATTATCAATGGGCTTTGGTCTGAAATCGAAAGCACGCTGGGTTTCGCGAAGAGCGCCCACACGGGGGAAATTGTCTCGTTTGGGTGCAAAGGGAACTTCCATGGAGGAGCCGGCGCCTCCGGAAAAAACCTTCGGCCGTAGCGAAGAAAGCGCTTCCAGAAGAGCTTCCCGGATGACTCCGGCCACCTCGCCGGGATTTCTAAACCGGATTTCCCTTTTTGCCGGATGCACGTTCACGTCCACCAGCACGGGCGACAAATCCAGGAAAATGACCGCCACGGGATACCTGCCCCGGGGAATGAGCGCTTCATAGGAGGTGAGAACGGCCCTTTGCAGCAGCCTGTCCCAGACGGGTCTGCCGTTGACGAAAAGAAAAAGATGCTGGGTGTTTGTCCTCTGGATGTCGGGCGGAGCGAGAAACCCCCTGACACGGATATCGTTTTTCACAAAATCGACCGTTTCGAGCGCCTTTGAAATATCCGGTCCGAGCACCTGTCCTGCCCTCTGGTACAGCCCGCTCCCCTTTTGGAAGTCAAACTGGACCCGTTCCTCGCTCGCCAACTGCATGTGGATTTCCGGATGGGAGAGCGCGATCCGCAGAAAATGATCCGTGATATAAGCGAGCTCCGTCTCCGGGGTACGCAGGAACTTCCGGCGCGCCGGGAGGCAGTAAAAAAGATCCCGCACCAGCACCTGGGTCCCGGGAGGGCAACCTTTTTCGCGGAAATCCTTCAAAACCCCGCCTTCAATTCTTATATGCATGCCGGAAAGAGCCTCCGGCTCCCGGGTGATCAACTCAAAGCGGCTGACCGCGGCAATCGACGGTATCGCCTCTCCCCGAAATCCCAGTGTCTCGATACGATCCAGGTCCTCCGCCGAATGTATCTTGCTCGTCGCATGCCGCTCCAGGGCAAGGAGCGCATCTTCGGGGTGCATGCCCACTCCGTTGTCCACCACCCGGATCTCTTTTCTTCCTCCCTGCAGCAGACTTACCGTTATCCTGGAACTCTGGGCATCGATACTGTTTTCGACAAGCTCTTTTACCACCGCCGCGGGTCGTTCCACCACTTCACCTGCCGCGATCTGGTTAGATAAAATTTCTGGTAAAATCGCTATCTTAGCCATCTGATACTCCCGGCGCACAAATCGTTAAGCCTATTGACAGATACATTTCATTCCAGTATGCAGAAGGCTGCTTTTTTATCGAATTGTATCATAGCAGGAAACTACCCGGTCCCTCCCCGGATTCGGGAATTAAAACCGACTTTTTACAACCTCTCAAGCGAGCAGCTTATGCAATCAAACCCATTTCAACCGCTGGTCAGCTTGCTCTCAAATATTCTCGAAGCTTATACCACAGCTTTTTTCGTTCTCGACGAAAGAAACCGGCAGTTAAACGTTGCAGCGATACAGAGCCTGAGCAAGTTCATACCCCCGCAGATATCCCTTCCGCTCGAAGGCAGCGGGATACTCTCCCAGGTCCAGAAAGTCGGCCAGACCATTCACCTGGACAAACTGCACGAAGCAACCTCCTCGATCACCCTGACCCTCCCCTTTTACCGTGAAGGCGAATCCCACATCAAGGGCCTCTACGCGGTATCGGTCGCAGCCGGCGAGGGAATTCTCTACGTGGATACGAAGTACGGCTGGGGCTTCAGCGATAAGCAGCAAAAATGGATAAACGAGGTAGCCGAGCTTCTGGGCAAGGTATTGAAAGAACAGGAAGGATCACGGCAGCAGGCGAACTTCGCCCGGATCTTCGATATCTGGAACAGGCTCGATGAGGTCGCCTTCAAGGGACACGCGCTGGAAAACTACTGTGAGATGTTCGTAACCGAATGGGCTCAACTGCTGGGGACCGACTACGGATTTCTCATTCTGAAAGAACCCGGAAAGAAGACCTTCAGAATGCTCGGCTGTACGGCGAATACCCCCCGAGGCCTCATCAACCAGAGTTTTCAAACCAAGCAGGGGCTGATCGGCTGGATACTGGAAAACCGGAAAAACTTGCTCATTGTCCGGTTGAACCCGGACACCCACGACCATTTTCTCTTCTCTCAGGCGGAAAATCTTCCCCACCAGGGCACCCTCTGGGGCCTGTCCGGCCAGACATCGCTGGGCTATGATCTTGTTCTCGTCTTTTTGTCAAGACAGACGATCGACTGGAACACGGATTGCGAAAAAGCCGTGACGCACGGGTTTCATTTTTTTCAGCTCCTTCTCGAACAGATCTACTACAAGGAAGAAAATGAAGCCCTGCAGTGCTATGATGCCTGCACGGGTCTTTTCAACGCCCCTGCTTTTGAGGCGCGGGTGGAAGGGTTGTTTCACGCGGCGATGCAGTCGAGCGCACCGTTTACTTTGGGATTGATCCAGTTTGAGCCCTGGCAGATTCTCAACACGAAGGCGCTCCCCAAAAGAATCAGGCAACTGCAGCGGGAAATCGCAACGGCGATCTGCAATGCTCTGCCTCCGGGCGTACTGGTTGCCCAGCTTGCAGAAAACCGCTTCGGAGTGCTCTTTCCGGAAACCACCATCCAGGAAGCGGAGAGCGAGTTGGCAGAACTGGCCGGTCATGGAAGGATCGCGCTCAAGGGAATCAAGGGCATCCGGGTTCATCCCTACACGGCCTGCGCCGGCTTTCCCCAGGACGCCTCAAAGATCGAGGATCTCTGGCCGCTTGTAAACCAGCGCCTCTTTGCGGCCTTTCGGCTCAAACCCATAAGACCGGCATCATAACAGTTGACCGCCTGAATCAATCTCTATAGACTCTGCGCAAATCAAATAATAGAAGGGTCATGTATGCTCAGATGGCTTTTATCATATTTTTCCAAAGACTTGGCAATGGACCTCGGCACGGCCAATACCCTCATCTACATGCGCGGCAAAGGGGTGGTGCTCAATGAACCCTCGGTGGTGGCGATAAACCAGGATACGCACCAGGTAATCGCGGTGGGACAGGAAGCCAGGAACATCATCGGCCGCCACGGACACCGCGTGGTCACGATCAGGCCGCTCAAAGACGGAGTCATCGCCGACTTCGAGGTAACCGCGGTGATGATCAAGTATTTCCTGGCCAAGGTGCTGAAAAAACGCCAACTGGTTCGACCGCGGCTCGTAGTTGCGGTTCCCACCGGAATCACATCGGTTGAAAAAAGAGCGGTCATCGAAGCGGCCGAACAGGCGGGAGCGGGATATATCCACCTGGTGGAAGAACCCATGGCGGCGGCTATCGGCGCCGGATTGCCGATAGAAAAGCCGTTCGGAAACATGATAGTCGATATCGGAGGCGGCACCACGGAAGTGGCGGTGATTTCCATGTTCGCAGTCGCCTACAGCGAGTCGGTGCGGGTGGCCGGAGACGAGGCGAACGAGGCTATCCTGCGCTATATGCAGCGCGAGCGCCAGATGATAATAAGCGAAGTCCTGGCGGAAAATGTGAAGATGAGGATCGGATCGGCAATAGCGGCGGACAAACCGGAGACCATCGACATTACGGGAAAAGAAATCCTCTCGGGTATACCGAAGACATTCACCGTCAGCGATGGAGAGATCCGCGACGCGATGAAGGAACCTGTGGGAGCTATCGTGGAGGCGGTGAAGCGGGCGCTGGAGAAGACTCCACCCGACCTGGCAGCCGATATTCACGACAAGGGATTCTGGCTCGCGGGAGGCGGTGCGCTTCTCAAAGGTCTGGACAGGCTCCTTGAGCAATCCACCCATCTCAAGGTCAACATTGCCGATGATCCTTTGACAGCGGTGGCTCGCGGCGCGGGTTCGGTGATCGAGCAGGTGGATTTCTACCGTTCTGTCTTCATCAACTAAGATTTTGAAATTGAACTCTCCTGCATTATTCCATATTCTAGCCGTAAATCAACTGATGGCCGAAAGAGGAGGGCGCTATGTACGTCGGCTGGTATATGGAGACAAATCTTATCACCATCACTCCTGAGACTTCACTGTTCAAGGCGCGAGAGCTGCTGGACACCCATAAGGTCAAGCACCTGCCCGTAACCGACGGCAAGGCGCACCTGGTGGGGCTCCTCACGGATCGTGACCTGAAGGAAGCCTGGGCATCCCCCGCAACCACCTTGAGCGTTCACGAACTCACCTACGTTCTTCAGAAACTGACCGTTGGAAACGTCATGACCCGCGACGTGATCACGGCAACCCCGGACATGCACATCGAACGGGCCGCGGCGCTCCTGCACGACAAGAACATTGGCGCCCTGCCCGTCGTCAGGGATGATAAGCTCGTGGGAATCATCACCACAACCGACCTCATGGAAGTTCTGCTCATGGCCGTGGGGCTCGGGACTGAGAGCCAGAGGCTCTCTCTTCTCAGCGCGGACAGGATAGGCATGCTGGCCGAACTCGGCAGGCTGATGCAGCAGGCTGAAATCAACATCAGGAGCATCCTTACCATCCCGCTTCCCGGACACAAGGATGTCTGGCAAATCATGATGCGCATCAATACGCAATCATTTCAACAGGCCGTAGAAGTGCTGGAGAGCGCGGGCTACAAGGTCCTGACCTCCTATGTGGAGGATCTCACACCCTACCTGCCGTAAGACTCCGGCGCCGGATTGCGTTCGGGCGTCCACACCACCGTAACTCCCTCAGCCTCGAGTCGATCCTTGCCGTGGCTGGCCAATGGGTTCTCCCACGACAGGAAAATGGGAAATGGCGGATATCATCGACCTCTCAACAAGACTTAAACCCGGAAATAACCTCATCGTCGCTCACCCGCTCGAGTTCAGACGAGGTGACTGGCTTGCCGGAAGCGCCATCCTTTGTTCCCGGCAGGAATCAGCAAAATTCGAGGCCCGCCGCGTAAAGGCGCCCCAGGACAGGCCCTTCATTTCCCCCGTCCCGAACCACCTGACGCTGGATGGGGGCTATTACTACACGGCCGTCTGGCTTTTCCGCTTCCGGGAGGATGAGCCGCGCCTGCGCCGCCTCTACTACCTGGCGGGACTGATGGAATGCATCACCAGGGCGCCTTCCCCGGTCTTGAGGACCGACCTGGTCAGAAGGTTCTTCAAGATCATCAATGAAGAACGGGAAAAGCTGGGGGTCGCATGGAAAGGGCATGTCCACAATTTCCTGCTTCCCCTCTATCCCGAACACTATAATCCGAATACCTTTTTGAACGCCATCCAGGATGCTCCGTCGATGAAAGACCTCCTGGAGCGCATAGAAGAACAGACCAACGCTCAGTTCGAGATACTCGGCGCCCATTACGTATTCTACGTGCCGGAGACCTTTTATTCCAGGTAGGCTCGCTCACACCGTTATTCCGGCGTGAACCGCCCCGGCCATTACACTTGCTGGTATAGATGGAAATTGAGAGATAAATCAGCCTGCATCGGTGTGGATCTGGGGGGAACCAATCTCAGGGCCGGGCTCGTAGACGGTTCGGGAAGGGTTTTGCGCTCCACAAAGATACCCGTACGAATCGAGCAGGGGGCCGATGCGGCGGCCGGGAGAGTGCTGGACCAGTGCAGATCGCACCTGGAATGGGCTGGGCGCCGAAAGGTGGCAGTGGAAGCCGCTGGGCTCGCGGTTGCCGGAAAAATCGACAAGGCGTCGGGCTCGGTTCTTTTCTCTCCCAATCTTCCCGCCCTTGACGGCTATCCCCTGGGGCGCCTGCTCGAAGGCGAACTGCAGCTCCCGGTCTTCATGGAAAACGACGCCAATGCGCTGGGTCTCGGGGAGAGTTGGTGCGGCAAGGCCAAGGGCATCGATAACTGGGTGGGAATAATCCTGGGCACCGGAACGGGAGGCTGCCTTTTCCTCAACGGTGCGCTCTGGGAAGGAGAAGGCCTTGGATTCAGCGCCGAGGTCGGCCATATGATCATTCAGCCGGGAGGCCCCCCCTGCCCCTGCGGCTTGCGCGGATGCCTGGAAGCATTTGCCTCGGCCCGGGCAATCGTGAACGGCGCACGGGAGGTCTGCAAGAACGAATCAGCGCCGGGGCCGCTCTCCCTTCTCGCTGCCAGAGGCGAACTCGAGGCGCATTCCATTTTTGCCTGTGCCCTGCAGGGAGACGGCGCGGCGCGGGAGCTGTTCGAGAAGATGGGATGGGCATTGGGACTTGCACTGGCCAATCTTTTCACCGTGCTGGGCATCAGGCATGCCGTGATCGCCGGCGGCGTCAGTGCAGCCTGGGACCTGTTCATCGGCCGGCTCAAACATACTCTTGCTCAAAACCTCTCGATGCTCGATCCCGGCCTTGCGGTTATACACCGAAGCAACCTGGGCGATGCCGCCGCCCTGCTTGGCGCGGCAAGACTCGCCCGGCTCGGAATCGGAAAAACCGGACCCGGCTGATACCCCGGCAAAAAGGTGAATTCTGCGAAGCTGCGATGACGCGGCCAAACGGATCGCCCGAATCAGCCCGTCAAGGAGTTGTCCATGTCAGCACGCATCCTTTTAGGGTTTTTTCTCTTTTTCTTCACAACCTGGCCCGGCACGGCGCCCGCGGAAGTGTTCGATATAGAGGAAATCCGGGTAGCGGCGTCACCGGGTGAGGAAAAGCACCTGGAATTCAAGAGTACCGAGAAGGTCATCGATTTTGACGTGGCAAAAGATGGGCCGAAGGTAGCGGTGGTGATCCAGGAGCAGAAAAGTGCAAGTATCCTCTTCTGGGACCTGAACCAGCCGGATCGGCAAAGCCGGTGGTCTGTTCCCAAAGGACTCAGCCCCCGCGCCATTGCATGGCACCCGGCAAAGAAGAGCTTCTTTCTTGCCGGCAGGCAGGCAAATGCACACGTGATCTTACGAGTTGACCATGAGAGCGGGGATAACTGGAAGGCCAAGCCGATTTATCGCAACTCCCGGGAAATACGCAGGCTTGTGCCGGCGCCCAGGCCTTTTGAAATTTACAGGGACGACGATGAAGATCAGAGCGCCGGGAGAGCATACCGCATTTACTTCGGTCTCAAGGAACGGGACGGCGCCTACTCCCTCAGGACGATAACCGAGCAGGGAGAGCACGACTACCAGGCGATCGGACCGAGAAAGGGGTTCACCGCCGCACGGGAAGACGGACCCGCGCCCAGCAATATCGAAGCCGCATCCGCACTGCCTCTGGCATTCCATCCCGCCGGGCATCTTCTCCTGTGGGAAGGTGATAAGGGCGTCTTTCACTACGCCCTCTATGATCGCGACCATTGGGAGACAAGCGCCGTTCTCTCCTATCCGGACCTCTCCGGAGGTTCCCTGACACCAACCCCGAATGGCCTTGCGCTGATTCACTGGAAGCCGGGATCTGCGGGAGTCGCCATCGTAATGGAGCGCGGCGCGAAAAAAGAAGCTGCCGCTACCCACTATACCTTCCTCTCCACTCCTTCATCGGTCCCCGACGGCAGGGGCATTGTCGGACTGGTGAAAAAAGATAAATCCGTCGGCCTCGTCTATACTCCCGTCAAGGCGCCCCTGGCCGATGTGGCCAACGCCTGGATGTTCGCCGAAGACCCCGCGGACAGGGAACTCTTGAGCGCCAAAGGTGGCCTGCTGCGAGATCTTCCGCACGATCAGCTCTACTCGATGTACGAAACGGAAGCCTACCATTGCGGAGGCTACGATCAGTCGACCCCCACCCGACCCTACCTGGTGACAACCGATATTTTCTGGGAAATTTTCGCCGCCGCATATGAAGGGTTGTTTATCCTAAAAGAGAAGCAGCAGGCCATGCCCGCTTTCTGGGAATTCATCAAGGCGGCTGAGGAAAACCTGCTGCAGAATATGCCCGACTCGCGCTGGATGCATGTTTTCTCGGTTGTCTCCGCACTGAAGAAGGGAACCAGCACCGATGAGGCGGAGAAGGCGGAACTGCTTCGGATCGAAAAAGAAGAAGGCAGGGAAGTATCCCCCCGGCTGAATATGATGGTCGATTACGCTGAACTCAAACCCAGGGGCCACTACACCTCCAGCGAGGACATGAAGACCTATTTCAAGGCCTTCAAATATCTCACCGGTATGGCCGGAAACACCCTTGAGCCCGACGACCCGGCCCGGATGAGGGTTGAGGAACTCTCGCGCCTCTCCCCCGAGGTAAAAGACAAGGCGAAAAAGTGGATCGCGGCCTACGACGCCTTCATAACCCGCGCACGCTCCCCGCTGGTCTGGAATGGAGAGCACATCCCGCCCCCCTACGCCCGGCGCCCGGACAAAGACCCGAAGCTTTTTCCTCTTTCCTGGGGGATGGATAACGAAATATTGCTCCACACGATCTATCACGCTGACTGGCCGGAAGAAGAACAAATCGCCGGCCCCGGCGGTGAGCGGCTGATCCCTTCGGCCCTGGACGTCGCCTCCGCGCTGGGCAGCCGGTTCGCCGCCATCCTTCTTGCCGAAGAGTTCAAAAAATACCCTCCCCTTCGAAAAGCTGTCGAAAATCTGCGAACCAGGCTGGAGCAGACTCAAAAAGAGAATGACAGACAGCCCGACATCTACAACCGCTGGATAACGGCCCTCGCGCTTCAATGGGCCGATGACGTCGCCTCTCCCGGCGCAGGCCATGACCGGGAACTCTGGCAGGCAAAGCGGCTGCAAACAGGCCTGGCCTCGTGGACGACCCTGCGTCACGCAACCGTGCTGGTGAACGAACGGGTAGCGGCGCAATGCGGAGAGGCGGCCTTCGAGCCCATACTCATGACACCGCCCAGGGGCTACGTGGAACCCGATCCCCGGACCTTCGGCGCCATTGCCGGGCTTTTTCATTACCTGGAGCGCATGGTCGGTTCCTGGGATACCCTGCAGGGAGAGATGATACGCAACGATGAAGAACCCGGGCAGGAAGCGCTCAGAAACGGTATCTTGCGCAGGCTGTCGGAAACGGCCTCAAAGGCTGAGCTTTTCAGGCAGATGGCTGAAAAAGAGCTTTCCGGGTTGCCGCTTACCAACCGGGAATACGAGGAAATACTCAACATCGGGCGGGTTGCCGAACACCATTTCCTCATCTTCAAGAGCCTGGCGAGCGAGGAAAATGCCCTGTCCGAGCCCGATCCCATGCCCAAGATAGTCGATGTGGCCGGCGGCGGACCTTTCCAGATTCCATTTTTGATGGCTGCCGTCGGCAGGCCGATGGAATGGAACCATGTCGTCCCCTGGTTCGGCCGCAGGCAGATCGCCAAGGGCTCGGTCTACTCCTGGTATGAGTTTGTCTCGGATAAACTCATAAACGATGAGGAATGGCGGGAGTCGGTCGCCGCCCGCCCCCATCCCGAATGGATCGAACCTTTCCTTTCCAGGAGCCGACCCGCATGTCCGCCGCAAAATCCGTATTGATACTGCTGGCGGCCATGTTCTGCACCCTCCCGGCGCCCGTTCCGGCATCGGCGGGCCACGGGAATGACGGCCGATCCGGCAAAAAAGAAGTGCGGCTGCTCTTCACTGGAGACATTCTCCTGTCGCGGGGCGTGGAACGCCGGTTTGCAAAAAACCCCCAAGCGCTCGCACGGGGGCTGCGGCCCATTTTCTCCGGAGCCGACTGGGTGGTCGGAAACCTGGAGGGCGCCGTCGGTTCCGCTGACGACTGCCTCACCTCCGCTGCAGCGGCGCCATGTTTTCCCGTACGGAGCGATTTCCTTTCCGTGCTCTCAGGCGCCGGATTCAACGCTATCGGCCTTGCCAACAACCATAGCTCGGACCTTGGGGAAAAGGGGCTCGAGGCCACGCGCTCCCTGCTGGCTCAAAACGGGGTCACACCGCTCACTCTGGAAGACTCGCCGCAGTTCGTTTGCTTCGATGACGTCACTATCGGCGTTGTCTCCTTTTCACTCATACCGGGAAAGGACGGCTGTCCCGTGGAAGCCACGGGCGCCGCTCTTCGGCAAAAGCTCCGGACAGCGAGGAGTCTTTCGAACCTGACAGTGGTCTACGTCCACTGGGGAAGCGAGTTTCTGGACTGGCCGGACAAGAAGCAGCGCAGAACTGCCGAGTGGCTCATACAAAACGGCGCAGACCTCATCATCGGCCATCATCCGCACCTGATTCAACCCCCCGAACTCATCCACGGCAAACCCGTCTATTTTTCCCTGGGGAACTTTGTCTTCGACCAGAAATATCCGTCGACAAGAGAAGGGATGCTCGCCGACTGCCGCATCAAAGAAGAAGCGGTCTCCTGCTCGGGACTGGTTACCCGCACACCGCCGCGGTCAACCCTGCCCGCTCCGGAAGAAACGAGCCCGGAGCCCGGGAAGCGCTCCCGGGAATACCATCTTCAACTGGCCCCACCCCTGCGCCTCGGCGATATTGCCATCGGGCCCCGGGCGGCCCCGGCCGGGACGGGCTCATCGGGTCTCGCGCTGGAAGCCTCTCACGCCGGCAAATCTCTCTGGAAAACTCGACCGGCCAGGATAGCTTCAATTGAACCCATGAGAGTCGATAACCCCGCTCCGGCGCAGTACCTCTTTACCCTGGAGCGTCACTACTCGCCCCTTGACGGTGAAGAGGGCCTGAGGCCGTGTGTCTACGAGGCAGGCCCCGACGGCCTCATCCCCAGGTGGAGAGGAAGCGCGCTCGCCTGGCCCCTGATTGACGCGCTCTTCCTGCCGCAAGATCCGGGGATTCTGTGCGCTCTTCACCGGGGGGATTCATTCATCGCGCCTCAGCCCGAATCGGATCGCAAACGCATCGCCGCATACCGGTGGAAAGGGTTCGGCTTCTCCGGGGTTCACGACCCGGCGGTTATATCGAGCTGCCGGGATCTCTTCCGTTAGCGCCGCACTGCTCATTTTCCTTGAAAGATCGCCGTCACTCCGCATATAAGGCTTGTTCGGAGGACGGTCATAATGAACAATTCGCCAAGCCCGGCTGCATATGCCGCCGAACCGGATGATTTCGACGCCGGACGGCAGGGCATCAAGCTCTCTATCGTTATTCCCACCTATAATGAGCGTGAAAACCTGCCTGTCCTGATCTCTGAGATACAGGAGGTTATGAGCGGGATTTGTTTCGAGATAATCGTGGTTGACGACAATTCCGGGGACGGCACCTGGGAGGTGGCCGAAGAATATGCCGGGAGATTTGCGAATATACAGCTTATTCGGCGTTTAAACCGCAAAGGGCTGAGTTCTGCGATCACCGAAGGCTTTCTTCTCGGGAAAGGCAGCTATCTTGCGGTGCTGGACGCCGACCTGCAGCACGACACCCGCCTTATCCGCTCTATGCTGGAAGAAATAGAGACCGCAGACGTCGTCATCGGCTCGAGATATGTGGACCAAAAATCGGTTCCCGGCTGGAACAGTTGGCGATCCAGGCTCAGCCGGACCGGCACCCTGATGGCGCAGAAGATCCTGGGCAGAAAAGTATCCGATCCGCTGAGCGGGTTCTTCATGCTGCGTCGCCACGTCATCCGGGATGTCGCCCCTGAGCTTTTCACCGAAGGCTACAAGATCCTTTTCGATATTCTGATGAGACGTCCGGAGTTGAAGGTCAAAGAGCTTCAATACGAGTTCGGTACTCGCCGGCATGGAGCAAGTAAACTCAGCACGGCGGTTGCCTTCGATTTTGCCGATCTTCTCATTTCGGGCGCCCTTGGCTCACGCGCCAACCTGCGCCTGGTTCGGTACGGTGCGGCGGGCGCTCTCGCGGTCGCTGCCTATTTTTTCTTCCTCTATGTTTTCCACTCCTCGCTGGGCTGGCGATTCCCCCTGTCTCTGGCTCTTTCAATAGAGGCTGCAACGCTTCTGGGCTATATTATGGATGACCGGAAAGACTCCCGGACATCCGGCTTCATAAGCTTCGACTGGTGGAAGGGATTCGGGCGATTTAATCTCCTGTGCGCCCTGGGCAACCTCTGCAACCTTGCCATAGCCTGGCGCCTCGTCGAAAAAGGTGTCTCCTGGTTTCTGGCGAGCGCCCTCGCTCTCTGGATTGGAATGAGCCTGAACAAGATCGTGAAAGACCTCCGCACCGATCGCTAGCCGGTTTTCAACAGGTATCCGGATACGAGAGAGAATTGAAGACTCGATCATCTTCGAGAGGATCGTATTCTCTTTTTTCGCCATGACTTGTGAAATACGGTTTTTCTGCGGATAAAATACCCTGGTTACCCAATTGAGATCTCCCCGCGGAGAACGTTATATCCCTGTACCGGGCAGTCCGCCCTTACACTGGGCGATTGATGCGCCTCTGCCCTCTGTGCTCCCGCTCCCAAACAATGCATGCAGGTAAATTGACCGATGCGAATCAATTTCTTGGGCCGTCATTGGCGGATGACCGTACCCGTGCTGTCGATCGGAATACTTTCTATTGTTTTGCTCCTATGGGTAAACCGGATCAATCAGGACCAGAATGAGAATTTCATTTTCGCTGATGTCGTTATGGATATCCGGGTCAGAACGGCTACGTTTCATCTCTGGCTGGAGGAGATTCTCGTCGGCGAGACAGCGCATGATCCAATGGAGGTCTGGGCGGATATCGAACAGGCTATCTCTCTTACGAAGGCCCTGTTGCACGGGGGCGACTCCGACCATGGCATCAAGATAGAACCGATAGCTGACCCGTCTTTGCGCACCCGCGTGGAGACACTCAAAAAAACACTGGAGGAGTTTCGTGCAACCGCTCTCGAACGGTGGATCAATCCCGATATCTCGGGGATAGGTTCGGCCATGGACGAACGGTTCGACTTGATGTTTCGGAACATCATGAACGAAACACAACTCCTGGAAAATACCGCTGAAAAGAACCAGGTTAAGAGTAAGCAACGGACGGAACGGCTCTTTGCCGGAATTATCTTTATATGGGGAGTTATAGTCAGCGTAGCAACCATGGCTATCCGGAATCGTGAACTCAAAAGGAGAGAAGCCGAAGAAGCCCTGCAGCTAGCCAAGGATGAACTGGAACAAAGGGTCCGGGAGCGCACCGCTGAGTTGCGGGAAGCCAACCGGACATTGCTCGATGAAATCTCCGAACGCAGGCGCGCGGAACAGAGCATCCGGCTCTATGAGGAAGTCGTCAGGCACATGCCCATAGGCCTCTATGTAGTATCGATGAAAGATTCGGACGATCACATGTTTCACATCGTCGCCGCCAACCCGGTGGCGAAAGAGTCCGTTGAGTTGAAACCGGAGATGATACTGGCCAAAATGACGAACGAGAATTTTCTTGACAGGCTCCGAAACGAACCTTCCTACATTCATGAGGAAATTA
Source organism: uncultured Syntrophobacter sp. (assembly GCA_964539645.1). Taxonomy (GTDB): domain Bacteria; phylum Desulfobacterota; class Syntrophobacteria; order Syntrophobacterales; family Syntrophobacteraceae; genus SbD1. Next base: position 78,803 of record CAZIJV010000017.1, on the reverse strand, counting down.
TTCGCACCGGGCCGCCCGCAACCGGGGATCTTGCCGATGAAGAAGAGGCGGCGGATGCGGGTTATTTTTCGGTGATCGCATTTCCGCTCCCCAACCGCTCTATCGGCATGGTTTTTAAGGATATCACGGAACGCAAGAAGGCCGAAAACATGCTTCGCATCAGCGAAAACAGGTTCAAGTCGCTGTCGCTGGAGTTCCATACCGTTCTCAACGCCATACCCGACAGCATCATGCTTCTCTCTCCGGAGCGGAAGATATTGTGGGCAAACAGAGGTGCATCAAGACGGGCAAACGCGGCCGCCGAACTCACCGCGAGGCATTGCTTTGAGGGCTGGCCCGAGAGCACCGTGGAATGCATTGAATGCCCGGTGATGAAGAGTTTTCAGTCAGGGCGGGTGGAAATGGCAAACATCTCCTGCTCCGATGGAACCTATTGGAACGTGAGGGCCTTTCCAATAAAGAATGAAGCGGGCGCCGTGGTCAATGTCATTGAACTTGCCGCGGACATTACGGAAAAAATGGCCATGGAGGCGGAAACCATGCGCGCAGCGCACCTCGCCTCAATAGGTGAACTGGCCTCCGGGGTTGCTCACGAAATCAATAATCCCATAAGCGGAATCATAAACTGCGCAGAAATACTCTCGGAAGAGAGCGGTGGGGACACCAGGAAAAAAGATATAGCAGATCGAATCATCAAGGAGGGCTGTCGCATCGCGGGCATTGTAAGAGGCCTTCTGTCTTTTGCGCGCGATTCGGAAAAGGAAAAGGCAGCCGTGCACATCGAAGAGATACTCGCTGACTCCTTTGCGCTTACCGAGTCCCAACTGCGAAAGAATGCCATACGGGTGGTGCAGGAAATTCCTGCCGGTCTTTCCCCGATTTATGCAAATCCGCAGCAGATTCAACAGGTTCTGCTCAATATCATCAACAACGCACGCTACGCTCTGAATGAAAAATACCCGACCGGAGACGACGACAAAATCCTTGAGATTGCCTGCTCCGGGATTCACAGGGAAGGGAAGGAATACCTTGAAATCACTTTCCGCGATCACGGCGTTGGAATTTCCGCCGACATCCTGGACAAGATCATGATCCCCTTTTTCTCTACCAAACCCTTTCGAAAGGGCACCGGGCTGGGATTATCCATCAGCGACGGAATCATCAGTGATCATGGCGGAAGGCTCATGATCAGCAGCATCGAAGGCGAATTCACAAAAGTCAGCATCCTTTTGCCAGTAATGGAGAACGGCAATGGCGAAGATTCTCATCATTGATGACGAAGAAACGATCCGGTTCGCATTTGAAGACTTCCTCAAAAAGGAAGGGCACAGCGTTTTCAGCGCATGCAGTTACGAGGAAGCGCTCGCCGTCATTGCAGAGGTGGATCTGGACCTCATATTTTCCGACATTCTCCTGGAAGGAAAGGGAGGGATGGAAATACTCAGAGAGGTGAAGGAACGGAATATGCTCTGCCCGGTCATCATGATCACCGGCTATCCGAACGTCGAATCCGCCTCCGAAGCCGTTCGCCTCGGCGCCTTCGACTATATCTCAAAGCCGCTCAGGCGGGATGCGCTCCTCCATTCCACGAAACTGGGCCTGCAGCATAAGGCGCTTCTGGAAGAAAAGGAAGCCTACCGGCAAAACCTCGACGCGGTTTTCAGGAGCGTAAAGGACGCCATTATCACGGTCGATTCGAATCGTAAAATTCTGGCGCTGAACGATGCGGCCGCGGATATATGCTCCATTACTGCCGATGCGGTGGGAAAGAGCTTCGATTCGCTTCCGTCCGTGTGCAAAAAAAGCTGTCTCCAGGCGCTGGGAGAAACCCTGGAAAGCGGCAGGAGCGTCGAGATCTACCGGATGGAATGCGGCCGCGTGGACCGCGAGCGCCAGATGCTCAATCTCTCCGTCTACCCCCTGATCGACGGCAAGGGTCTTTTCTCCGGAGGGGTCATGGTAGCCCGGGATGAGACCCGCCTGGCCGGGCTGGAAGAAGACCTGAAGCAGCGCAGAGTGTTTCACAACATGATCGGAAAGAGCGAAGAGATGCAGAGGCTCTACGAACTCATCGATGCGCTGGCCGATGTGGACACGACTGTTCTGATTACGGGGGAGAGCGGCACCGGCAAGGAGATGGTGGCGGAAGCGCTCAGATATAGAAGCCAACGCAGCGATAAGCCTTTTGTCAGAGTAAACTGTGCAGCCCTTTCCGAAAACCTGCTGGAGAGCGAGTTGTTCGGTCATGTGCGAGGCGCCTTTACGGGTGCGGTAAAAGATAAAGTCGGGCGGTTCGAAAAAGCCGACAAGGGGACTATCTTCCTCGACGAGATCGGCAATATCTCTCCCAAGATGCAGTTAAGTCTCCTGAGGGTGCTGCAGGAGAAGGAACTCGAGCGTGTGGGGGATTCCAATCCGACAAAGATCGATGTCAGGGTTATAGCGGCCACTAATCAGAATCTGCGTGAGAAGGTCGCTTCCGGTGAGTTCAGAGAAGATCTTTATTATCGGCTGAGGGTTATGGAGATCCGGCTGGCGCCGCTCAGGAACAGGCAGGACGACATTCCGCTCCTCGTCGCTCACTTCCTGAAGAAATTCAACGGCAAATTCAACAAAAGAATCAATGGCGTATCCGAAGAAGTAGAAAAGCTCTTCATGCAGTATTCCTGGCCGGGCAATATCCGGGAACTGGAACATGCCATTGAACACGCCTTCGTGCTGTGCCGACAAGATTGTATTACCGTGGATCACCTTCCTTCCGAATTTCACGGCAGCGAACTCCTCTCTTCGGCAAATGAAGAAAAGAGCGATTATGAAACTCTTATCGAAGCGCTGAGGAGCACGGGCGGGAATAAGGCCAAAGCGGCAAGGCGGCTTGGAGTGAGTGAGCGCACGGTGTTTCGTAAAATAAGGCAGTATGACATCACCGAGAGCCAGTTCAGTTGATCTGGAACTCCCGGTTCATAAAATTGGCGTCATGCTTGCGCGACACTGTCCTGCCTGCCGCGGGCGGCAAATGGCCGCACTCTTTCGGCCTTCCTTGTAACAGATTGTTATTTCTAACAATTATTCTTGCTGGACTCTACACTAAAGTGGCACGATACTTGGACTCCATTGAGTAAACGACTTTGCTTCAAAGCAGGACACTGTCATGCCTCTCCAGCGGAAGAACTATTGCCCTCACGTCAGGGCGCCTTTCGATGAATGCTATCTCTTCGAGATGGATAGCCAGACCATTGAGAAGGCAATAGCCTATTGCGCCGGAAACTATGAGCAATGTGAAATTTTCCGGAAGAACCTGCCAGGGAACTCGCACGACCTCCCCCAAAGCGATAAGAGGTAGATCATCTACCAGTCATAGAGTATCTCCAAGTGCTTATCGAAAGACCTGTCATTGATGCTGTATTCAAAAGACATGGTCTTTCCCCTGCCCGGCCCCTTGCTGGTTTCCTCCCTCCAGTAGCGCAGGTAAATGGCGGGGAGACGCTCTGCCCCTTCGGAACCGTTGAGAGAGGGTTTCGCGGGCAGCCATATCTCCTTTTTTTCAATTACCTTCCAGACCGTTCCGTGCTGCCGGCTGCGCAGGCGCTCCCCGACGCGAGGCAGACCCAGTTTTTCCCGCAGCTCCTTGAAGCGGTAAAGAGACATGCCCTCGCGGATTCCTGAACCCAGCCTGGCATAAAAGATAATGGGAATTGTTCGGAAAACAGGAATTGCCTCAGGGTTGCCGCCCAAGGAGAAGGTGAGCGTTCGAATTGTGTACTTGTTATCCCATCACCGTTCGAGCTGAGTTGTAGCACATGGAAGAACAAATGATCAAGATCAGCCGGAACAGGATTTTGTATACAAAAGGCCGCCCTTTTTGAGCGGCCATGAGTCTCACCACGATTTTAATCTATGTTTCCGGATTATTTGTCATAGACGGCGCTGACGAAAATCAGGTCGTCCACCTTCTCGAAATAAGCTACCTTGGGACGCCACTGTTTGGTCATCGGGTGAAACCACTTATATTCCACCCATCCCTTGCCCTCCGTATTGGCGCCATCCACGATCTGCTGGATGAATTTCTTGCCGTCCGAATCCATGAGGTTGCTGAAATCCTCACCCACATACTTTTCATTAATTCCATGGGCAAGCATCGTACCCTTCGGGTTTAGCACGTAGATATACATTTCCTCCTGGGTGAACATCCCGTTCGGGTTGGTAAACTCCGCAAGTGCAATCCTTTTGCCGGAAGCCCTGTAAAAGGAAATCGCATTGTTCACCCAATCCCTTGCTTCATCCTTTGTCTTCAGGCTCATTGGTAGTCCTCCTTTACTGAAAAGATGTGAGACTTAAATGAGACTGCGCCAATTGAGAGCTATACTTACCAGATGCGTGGGTATCTGGACGAGAACCGGCTAAGATGGAAAGACGCGGGAATAATCCACACCCTCGTGAGCTTATGCTGAAGACTACACTCGCACTAAGACTCTGAGTAGTGGGCGTTGAAACAGAAATGTCATATCAGGATGAAGGAAGCCAGCTTGAGGATGAGCTGTAAGATGAAGCCGAAAGGTAATGGACACCCGAGGGTGCGGATATTTTATTCGGCAAAATGAGACTACATCGAAAGTCCGATGATGTCAATGTTTTTATGGTATTTGTTCTTTGTATTACAAGGCCCCTCTCATGGATTCAATCTACCGCCGCAAGGCTCAGGCAGGTTCATCATCATCCCAAACACCTCCAGTGCCGCCGCCCGCAATACCGCCGTAAATGAAATCATAATTCTCAAGAAGTTCTCCATCGACGCACAGGAAACACTTCTCCCGAAGCGAGACAAACTCGCCGTGAAGAATTTCCCTGCCTTCGACTGTACAATTCTTTTTATCCGCGTACGGCATTCCGGCACAACCTCCCAGCGGCACTGGAGAAAATGTCAGTGGATCAGTGGTGTGCGCACCCTCCTCCATGACCGTGGCCCCCGCAGGTGTTCTCCACCCGGTATTCAGGAATTTTGCCTTCCTTGAGAAGAGCAATGTTTTCGGCAACGGTTCCGGATGATGCCTGAAAGACCCTGATATTCTGCGTATTGAGCTTCATTAAAGCGCCCATTCCGATGCCGCCGACTACCACCGCATCAACACTGCGGCCCCCCAGGGCCTTCAGCGGCTGACACATTCCATGTGCGTGGTGCAGGTCGTTGTTGTGTACCTCTTCCAGGGCAAGGCTCTCCGTATCCACTATGATAAAAGCCGGGGCAGACCCGAAGTGTCCATAAACCTTACTTTCCATTCCATTGCCGCTCTCTGTGGGAAAACACACTCTCATTCGGTTACTCCTCTCGTCTCATTGCACATCACTAAACCGCTTCATTCTATTAGTGCGCCGGTTGATTCACCCGGAAATACCCGCGCTCGCGAGCACCCTCTACTCTCCACGGGGACACTCCGATACCGGCCCCCGGCACCGGGGGCAACCCTCCACTCCAATCCCGGCCGACGCAGTCCAGACACAGGCACAACGCTGGCATTCAAGAATTCTTTGCTCTCCGCGTCCATCTCCCGCTTCCGCAATCCTGAGCGTATACCCGCAAACGATTGCACTGGCGATCTTGCGCCGCGCCGACTCGAGGATGCGGCCAAAGGTCTGGCGCGAAACGCTCATTTTTTCGGCGCCGCCCTCCTGGTAGAGTCCCTCCAGGTCCGCCAGGCGTACCGCCTCGAACTCATCGATCGAGAGCACGACCTCCCCTGCCTGCTCATCGGGCGCTCCCATGGGCCTGAAAACGGAACATGCCGGCTTACCGCTGATTCTTCGACAACACTTCGGCCTGGACACGAAAAGCTCCTTCAGCAGGAATTGAGCATATGCCTGAAACTCTGTCAACGGTTTTTTTTATTGAACCAGTCGAGAGTAACGCTAAAAGCTTCGGAAAGTCTTTCACCGAAGCCATGATCGACACCGGGCAGCCTGTAGAGAGTGGTCGATGCCGCATTGCTCCCGGCGTAAGTTTGCGAATCCTCGAAGGGCACGCAACTGTCCTCATCACCGTGAACCATCAACAGAGGCGGAGAAGGCGGCCAGGCCGTCTCCCCGGGGGTCATGACGACCAGTTCCATCATCATCCGGGGACCGACCGTGATCTCACCATTGGAGAGAGGGATTCCCGCCTGCCGGGGAATATCCTGCAAATCCACATGTCCGAAATACTTCCGACTCCACTCGGTGCATGGGCAAACGAACACCCGTTCAAAATCGGTTACCGGATTCCAGAATGCGACTGCCGAAAAATCGGCAAAAGAGAAGCGCCGGGCGCACAATAGGGTGATAGCGGCCCCGAAGCTTGTCGCAACGTGAAAAAGATCGGCATAGCCCTTTCGCGCCCAGTCGATTACGGCCATAAGATCGAGCATCATTCCGGAGATCGTGGCATCCCGCGAAGCCATCGCCGATTTGCCGCGCCCACGGAAGTCGAAGCGCATCGAGTCAAAACCACGTTCGGACAACAGATGCGCAAACCGCGAATGAACGCCCTCCTCATCCCTGTCACCCGTAATTCCGTGCGACATGATGACAATGCGTCCCTTTCCGGCGCAAACGAGCGTCCCCGTCACAACATGCCCGTCCGCCGCCGCAATCTGCAACTCCCGTGATTCAGCCCCCGTCCTCCGGTCCCACATCCTCGCGCTCCCCTGAAAATCACTCTTCACTCTTCACTCAAAACATGGTATTGGTTCAACCAATCAGGTTATAATGGATTATTGGTTCATCCAATTTATTTCGGAGGCTGCCGGACCTGATGCACGATACGATGCAAAGCAAGTACAGATACAACCGGATTGTCGAAAAAATCCAGCACATGATCAGTGCGGGAGAGTTGAGCGCCGGAGACAGGCTGCCTCCGGAAAGAAGCCTCGCTCAGACCTTCAGAGTCTCCCGCAACTGCATCCGTCAGGCGATCCAGGCGCTGGCCGAAAAGGGCTTTTTAGAAAGCCGCCAGGGGGACGGGACCTATATTTGTGCTCCGGACCGGACTCTTCTCATCAATTCTTTTGCCGAAGCCATCAGTATACAAAAAGACCTGCTCGAAGACATCATTGAGTTCAGGCTCATGATGGAACCACAGATCGCCCGGCTTGCCGCGAAAAACATTTCGGAACAGGCGCTTGACCGGCTGAAGATAACGGTGTGCGACCAGGAAAGAAGGATTCTGGCAGGCGAGCCGGACTGGGACCTCGATGCCGCGTTCCACACCCGACTGGCTGAGGCTTCGGGAAACATGGTGATTCGCCGGGTATTCGGGATGATCGACGGGATACTGGACGAGAGCCGCTCCGAGTTTCTGCAGTCCCACTCGCGAAGGAAGAGTTCCGTGGCCTCGCATTTACGAATAATCGACGCCCTGGAGAAGAAGAACCCGGAGGAGGCCTTCCAGGCCATGCGAGAACATCTGCTGGAAGTGGAAAAGACGATTTTTGAACAAACACCAGGTGATCGGACTTCCCATGATATATGCGGTGACGGCTCAAGTTGATTCTACCATGATCAAACTCAAGTTAGGGGGACCCTCGTATGCATTCTGAAATGTACCTGATCATTCTGGCTTATATGGGAATGGGGGCAGTTGCCGGAATTCTTGCCGGTATGCTCGGCATTGGAGGCGGGCAGGTTATCGTTCCGATGCTCGTTTTTGCCTTCACCTGGCAGGGGGTGAACAATGAACACCTCATGCACCTTGCCCTCGGCACCTCCATGGCAAGCATCATGTTTACCGCCGTATCGAGTTTCTGGAGCCATCACAAGCGGGGCGCCGTTCAGTGGGATGTGGTTCGCAGAATCGTCCCCGGCATTCTGTTGGGGACCCTGCTCGGCTCTGTGATCGCAGCACGGATGTCGACCAACTCCCTAAAAATTTTCTTTGTCATTTTCATTTATTACATCGCCTCCCAGATAATAATAGATAGAAAACCCAAAGCGTCACGTTCCCTTCCCGGACCGGTCGCTATGTTCGGCGTGGGCAACACCATCGGTGCGGCCTCCAGCCTCGTCGGCATAGGAGGCGGAGCACTCTCGGTACCGTTCATGCTGTGGTGCAACATCACGATTCATAAGGCGGTGGGCACCTCCGCGGCCATCGGATTCCCGATTGCCATCGCCGGGACCATCGGCTATGTTCTCAACGGTTTGCAGGCGCAGGGCCTGCCGGAATACTCCCTGGGATTCGCCTATCTTCCGGCTCTGGCCGGACTGGTGTGCGGCAGCGTTGTGACCGCTCCGCTGGGCGTGCGCTTGGCGCACAGCCTTCCCGTCTCGAAGCTCAAACGAGTGTTCGCGATACTGCTCTTCCTGGTGGGATCGAGAATGCTCTATGGACTGCTCCAGGGCTGAATGCTCCAGGCTGCCGGACTGCCCGACACGGTCGTTTGATGTCATAGGATAGGAACCCAAACAGGTGTCGACATGTCGATAATTCTCACGCAACGCGCCGAGCAGCATGATGAGCGGCGGGCGATAATCGCTTCGGAAGGAGAATTCACCTACCGGGAACTCCTGGAGACCTCCGGGAGGGTGGCCTCATTTCTGCTGGACGGGGCGGCCGACCTGGAGGAGCGGCCTGTGGCGTTTCTGGCCCCTCCCGGTTTTCAGTATGCAGCGATCCAATGGGGGATATGGCGGGCGGGCGGAATAGCCGTGCCGCTCTCTTTATTCCACCCGCGCCCGGAACTGGAATATGTAATCGCCGACACTAAGCCCGCAATGCTTCTGGCGCACCCGGATTTTCTCGAACGGCTGAGTTCCCTTGCCTTGGAGCACGGAATCGCGCTGGCTTCGGGAACGGAGGCGATGAGCGCTCCCTTGAAGCCGCTCCCGCGCGTGGCTGCGAGCCGCCGGGCCATGATCCTTTATACGAGCGGGACCACGGGCAAGCCCAAAGGGGTCGTGACCACCCATGAGACCATCACGGCCCAGATTACCTCGCTGGTAGAAGCCTGGGGCTGGTCGCCGGAGGATCATATCCTGGAAATCCTGCCTCTGCACCACGTTCACGGGATCGTAAACGTCATCTCGTGTGCGCTCTGGTCGGGCGCGACCTGCGAAATCCTGCAGGGGTTCAATGTAGGCAGGGTCTGGGAATGCATCGCACGGGGCGACCTGACCCTTTTCATGGCCGTTCCCACCGTCTATACGAAACTGATCGATGCCTGGAAGGCTTCGCCGCCCGCCGAACGCGACCGGATGTCGGCCGGCTGCCGCAAGATGCGCCTGATGGTCTCCGGTTCTGCGGCCCTGCCGGTGAGTGTGCTGGAGAAATGGCGGGAGATTTCCGGTCATATTCTGCTGGAAAGATACGGGATGACCGAAATCGGAATGGCGCTCTCAAACCCTCTTAAGGGAGAAAGAATCCCCGGCGCCGTCGGCAAACCGCTGCCCGGCGTTGAGGTAAGGCTTGTCGATGAGGCGGGCGCCACGGTCGAACCCTCCGTCCCCGGAGAAATAGAGGTAAGAGGAAAAACCGTCTTCTCCGAATACTGGCATAAGCCCGAGGAGACCTCAAAAGCATTCAGAAACGGCTGGTTCATGACCGGGGACACGGCCGTCATTGAAAACGGCATCTACCGGATACTCGGCCGCAACAGTGTGGACATCATCAAGACCGGCGGCTACAAGGTCTCCGCGCTGGAAATCGAAGAAACCCTGCTGACCCACCCCGATATAGCCGAATGCGCCGTGGTGGGCATCCCGGACCCGGTCTGGGGAGAGCGCGTCTGTGCGGCTGTCGTCCTAAAGCCGGGCAAGACACTGGATCTGGAGATGCTGCGGAGCTGGACCCGGGAACGCCTTGCCTCATACAAGGCGCCCAGGGATCTGAGGATCGTTGAAAATTTTCCGAGAAACCCGATGGGAAAAGTCATTAAACCTGAACTGGGAAAGATCCTCGAAGGCTCGGCTCATCCCCTTTTCCGGTAACTTGAAATGATTCTACCCGGCGCCGGACATCCCATGGTAGCGCCGTCTTCCATGGCGGCGTTGCCAACATCACCCCTGCATGTGCATGGGTGACACGGGCAACGGCTCTTTGTCGCCCGTGACGGGGTAGAGGGACTACCGGCTTGCCTGAATCTCCACTTACACCTGCTCTTCGTGAGTCTGACGTCTCCTCCGTTCTCTACGTAGAAAAAGAAGGAATCACTGGTTCGCCTCTGCCCCTTTGTTGTAGCTCCCCAGGAATTTGAAAAATTCCGTTTTGCTGTCCAGTTCCTCCATAATTGGCCACCGGCTCTCTTCGGTCACATCGGTTTCCAGATCGACATAGAAGAGATATTCCCAAGGTCTGCTGTGAATCGGCCTGGACTCGAGCTTTACGATATTAACATGGTTTTCGGCAAAGATTCGGAGCGTTTCGAACAATGCACCCGGCTTGTCGCTCACGGAGTATATCAGCGAAGACTTATTTTTGGGTCCGGGAAGAGATTCGTTCTTGGATATCACCAGGAAACGGGTGAAATTCCGGGGGTTCGTCTCTATGCCCTCTTTGAGCACCGTCATGCCGTAAACCTGTTCGGTCTCTTCAGCGGCAATGGCGGCTTCTTTGGGATCTCCAGTCTCTTTGACTCTTTTGACGGCCGAAGCCGTGTTTTTGCATGCGATCAGGTCCCAGCCGGGATGTTTATCCAGGTAGTCTTTACACTGCTGAAAAACCTGTGGATGGGAATAGATTCTCTCCAGGGCGTCGATCCGGGCGTCCGCATGTCCCAGGATGTTATGCTTGATCTTCAGAGTCAGTTCGCCGACTATTTTGAGATTGTATTCGAGAAGAAGGTCGTAGTTCTCATGGATGCTGCCGGTAAGGCTGTTTTCCACGGGAACGACGCCGAAGGCAGCCTGTTCGCTGTCAACCAGGTTGAAGACATCCCGGAACGAGCCGCAGTTATCGATAGGCACATCGGCGCCGAAAAACTGCAGGCACGCTTTGTGGGAGAATGAACCGGGCACCCCGCTGTAAGCGACCTTTGCGGGCGCTTTGCTCGTTCCCCGGTGGGGCTTCATGATGGCGGCCTTGTCGAGATAGGCGTAATCGAGTTGCTTGCCCACAACCGGCGCAATGACATACAGGTCTCGCATGAGCTGTTCGAACTGCTCAGGATAAAGACTCTGGGGGCCGTCGGAGAGAGCCTTGTCCGGTTCGGTATGCACCTCGACGATGAGTCCGTCGGCGCCCGCGGCTATCGAGGCGCGCGCCATGGGGCTTACCTTTGCCCGTATCCCGGTGGCATGGCTCGGGTCGACTATGATCGGCAGGTGGGTCAGCTTCTTGATGACCGGAACGGCGGTAAGGTCCAGCGTGTTGCGTGTGTAGCGCTCGAAGGTGCGAATCCCGCGTTCGCACAGGATGACCTGCTCGTTTCCTTCCGACAGGATGTATTCGGCGGACATGAGCCATTCCTCGATGGTTGCCGAAAGGCCCCGTTTCAGAAGCACCGGCTTTCCGATCCGCCCGACGGATTTCAGCAACTCGAAGTTTTGCATGTTTCGAGCCCCTATCTGCACGACATCCACATACTTCACCATCAGGTCCGCCTGGCTGGGGGAGGTTATCTCGGAGACGATACCCAGCCCGGTCTCTTCCCTCACTTCCTTGAGGATCTTCAGTCCATCTTCCCCCATTCCCTGGAAGGAATAGGGCGAAGTGCGCGGCTTGAACGCTCCGCCTCGAAACAGCACGGCCCCATGCTTTCGGACCACGCGCGCGATGTCCAGGGTCCGCTTTCTGTCTTCCACACCGCACGGACCGGCGATCACGACCAGACGGTCGCCGCCTATGGCCACATCGCCCACATTGATGATGGAAGGAGCGGGATGCAGTTCGCGGCTCACCAGCTTGTAGGGCTTGGAAATCGGAACCGCCCTGTCCACCCCGGGCAGGGATTCATAATGCGTGGTTTCCTTGTACATGTTTCCGACAAATCCCAGCACCCGCTCCTCCGTACCGCCTATTTCCTTTACCAGGTGTCCATCGGCCCGCAGGATCTCCTTGAGTTCTTCCACCGCTTCCTTGGTTATGCCTTTTTTCAGTATGAGAATCACCGCAACTCCTCCAAAATTGATCCATTAATTATAACTGCAACAAAAAACCCCGAGGAAAACTCCTCGGGGTTTTTTGTTGATTATGTGGAAGGCCCCCGGGAGAATTCCTGCTCCACCCGGCGGCTTTTTCAAGCTAGTTTACCAGGTGGATGCTCCTAAAAAAGAAAAAGAAGAAGCCGAAAAAGGACGAGAAAACGCGTCCACCCGTAAGGTTGCCATCCAGAACACAAGTTTTTTCAGACGTAGCTCTATGCATTCAAACCTCTCCTGATCTTCGCAAGAGTAGAAGATCCGCGTGCGGTTGTCAACTCCCTTGCAGCAACTCACAGTCACTCCACAAGACAGCGCCTGATGTTCTGATTCTCTCATGCCCATTTTTTCCCACTAAGTTCGTGCGAAAATTCTTATTTCAGGTATAAACAAAATATACGGAAGTATTTCATTTGGGGGGCGCCTTGGCTTCGATTATCTCCCGAGCCAAAGGGCGCCCGGTTTTAAGCTTTAACATTGGAGATCCTGCAATGGGCGACAGAATAGCCCTTTATCTGTGCATGGGGTCGGCATGCTACCAGATGGGCGTGCACCGGGTGCTCCCCGCGCTGCAGAAACTGATGCATGACAACCGCCTGGATGCCGAAATAGAATTGAAGGGGGCCTTCTGCCTCGATAATTGCATGCACGGCATCGCCATTAAGGTTGGCGAGACCATCATTACGGACATCAATCCCGAAAACGTTGACAGCAAATTCAGCAGGGAGATTCTCCCTGCTCTTAAAAACGAGAGCCGGGGGTGAGCGGGTGGAATCGAAGGTTCTTCTGTGGAAACTGCTTTGGGACTACGATCCGAATGGGTTGATCGTGTTGGATACCGACATGGTCGTTCGCCTGGTCAACCCTGCTTTCTGCAAAATGATGCGCCTGGACAGCACTCAGATCATCGGCCGCAAGGGCGTGGATATACTCGGCGATGTGGATGATTTCGTCAAGGTATGGCGCTCCCGCCTGGTGAATCATGGTATCGAGAGGGAATACTCTCATATTCCTCTCTATGTCCGGGAGGTGATTTTCCCTATTTCCAAGGAGAACCTGGTCGCCGCCATCTTTGTCGATCTGACACGGGAGTGGCAGCAGGAAAAAGAGCTTGCCGAACTCAAGCGTGAGGCCATTTCCGAGGTCAACCAGGTTGTCCACAAACAAATGAGCGTGGCCCAGGAAATCGCCCGCCTGCTCGGTGAGACGACTGCCGAAATCAAAGTCAGCCTGCTGAGGCTCCTCGAAATGCTGGAGAAGGAAGATGCCGCAGAAAGCAAGTAATTTCTACGACGTCTATTCCGCCAGCCTCAACCGCCAGGGCGAGGAACTGTGCGGAGACCAGGTAAAGACCCTGCGCACGAAGGACAGGACGCTGGTGGTTCTCTCGGACGGCCTGGGAAGCGGCGTGAAGGCGAGCATCCTCGCCACCCTCACAACCGAAATCATCATGACCATGCTCCGCGAATCAGTCCCGCTCAAGGAAATCATCGAAACCGTAATCGGCACGCTCCCCATCTGCAAAGAGCGGGGGATTGCCTACTCCACCTTCGTGATAGTCGAAATTCACCATGACAGTGACCGGTTCAATATCATCAACTTCGACGGCCCACCGGCCTTTTTTCTCAAGGATGGACATATCGTTGAACTGGAGCAGGAAGAGGTCTCCATCCTGGGCAAGAGCCTGTATTCCATGAGCGGACGGATCGAAAGGAACGATTTTATCGGAGTGGTCAGCGACGGGATTCTCTATGCCGGGCTGGGAGTCTCCCTGAACTTCGGGTGGGGCTGGGAGAGCGTTGCCGAATACCTGGAACAGGTTTTCCGGGAAAATGCCGCTGCTTCCAAAACGATTGTGGACTCCGTAATCGACAAGGCGAGAGTGCTCTACAGCAACCGCATCGGAGATGACGCCACCTTTGTGGGCATCTATGCGCGCAAGCGAAATGCCCTGATGGTCTTTACCGGCCCTCCGCTGAAAAAGGAGTGGGACCGTTCCTGCGTCCACCGGCTCCTGAACTTCGACGGCAGAAGGGTTATCTGCGGCGGCACTACCAGCAACCTTGTGGCCAAGTATGGAGGCAAGAAAGCCGAAATGGACGCGACCACGATGACGCAGGACTATCCGCCGGTGGGCGCCATGACCGACGTGGACCTGGTCACCGAGGGAATCCTCACAATGGCCGCCACCCTGAAGAAGCTGCAGGAATGCCGCGGAGATCTCACAGCAGTGCCGGTAGAGCGCACCGGCCCTTCTTTGCTGACCCGGGAGATGCTCTCCGCGGATTCCATCCATTTCCTGGTCGGACAGAGTATGAACCCCGTCCACCAAAACCCCCTGCTGCCCAAGAACGTCTCCATCCGCAGAAACATTATCGAACAGATTGTCGCCCTGCTGAGAAAGTACAACAGGGAAGTGGTCGTCGAATACTGCTGAGCACTTTACCTCTCGACAAACAACGCGTCCTGGGCAAACAGGGCATCCTGCTCGCTTTCCACCGAAGAGGCGGCGCTGAAAGTAGTCCAGGCCTTCTTGGACGATTTGATGTTGATATTGTATTGTTCGCGCATTTCCGGATGTTGTCGTCGAATTTCTTGCACTTCGGGTTGCCCGGGCTGTGTTTGCAGAACTGATAGGAACTTTCGCACGCCATGCCTGTGTACAGGGTTGTCGGGCAGGTCTTCAGTTCATCTACGGTATGCTGGGCGGTCACCCGGCACTTCGTGGGCTGGGTCGGGTCTTTTGAATCGCAATAGGAAACCGGATTGCCGGCCTTGCAGCCAAGCAGTTCCATCCGGGACGGTAAAGATATGAAATCCACAAAACTGACATCGGTAAAGATCCTGCCATCCACATTTGAGAGGGTGAACTCGGTCAACGCGCAGTGCTTCTGTACATTGACGTCGTAGTAAAAATCCCAATTCATGGCTACCGTATCCCAGCAGCCATAGACTCTCGCATTATTATAAGGGGCATCCACCGTATAGACATGTTTCGCTTTTGGGTCCAAATTTACTTTTTCCAGTTCATGAAAGGCGCCTGCGCCGTTCCCGCCGGCTCTTATGTGAATCGTCTTGCTGCAGTTGTTGACCACCGTTACCGGATATCCAGCGAAGACGGTGGATGAGACACACAGGGCAAGTAAGGCGACCAAGCCTGCCAGAGCCAATTTTCCATGCAGAGCGGCAAGTCTTTGTGGATGGGAGAATCCGGGTGAATTCTGGGACATTGGAGCTGTCCTTTCACATTGAGGGGGGCATTTCAAGCCGGCAGAGAAGCGCCGAGTTCCTGCCGGAAACGAGATTGCAGCGTGTTGCACGATGTCTGCTGAGCATATTATCGACATGCCGAATTGAACCGGGTATGCGGACAAGATGTCCGCCGCCTGCCCCGGCCGACGGGAGGAACCCGCCTTCCTCCTTCGTCACCAGAGCTTCGCAACGAATCATTCGATCACCTCCCCGGACCGGGCGCCCTTCGCACAGGAGTCCCCTTCGGAGAAAAATGAGGCGACAGGGAAACAATCGGATGGCTCGTTTGACCAAGCCGAAGGGGTGTGTGACCGGGGCAAGATCGTTCCCACCCGGATATCCTTCAGGTGGCCGGGATCAAAAGCGATTACCCTATACGATGCCTGCGGGAAACAACCGATTCACGTTCCTGAATACGACGGGAGCGCCGGCGTCAACAACCCCGCGGCCTATGTCCGGGGCAGCGGTCCTCTTCGCATGAAGGTGAAATGGCGTGCCGGATCGACGAGCCTTTCGGAAGCTGTCATCTGGGCGACAGGCAGTCTGGGCGGAGTGTCCCCGGTGAGAGTGACCTTCGTGAACGGCGAATCCGGTTGGATCTCCATGAAAACCGTGCTCTCTCTGCCCCGCAGTATCAAATCCAGTGTGGTGTCTCTTGATTGGAAGTTCATGACAAAATCGAAGGCGGGCGACAGCATCAATACGAAGCACGTCATTTACACACTGAACAAGAATCCATCTTCCGCCCCCGTATACCTTGACCTTGTCAAATGGACTACGCACTGGCGCCGATCACTCCGAAACCTCAGTGACAAGGCGATTGCCGATGCCATTTTGCAGGGGTTCGCATCCTCCGGGGTAATCCGTTATGCCACTCATGAACTCTTCGATACGGCTTCCATACTATGCAAAGGGGGCGGTATGTGTGGCGGTATGACCGAACTGTTCTTTGACGCCTGCGGAACCCAGGGCGTACACGTCGCACGAAGTTGTTATATTCTGCGGGATGCGGAACCCGCCGCCGAAGAGAAGTGGCGCAGCATCCTCATTTATTCCCCCGGCCTTGGCAACCGCAGGCCGATCCCCCCTAAGCAGAGTGTCCGCGCGGATGACAGTGTCTATCCGTGCCCGAGGTACTATGGGGATTTTTCCCCCGACGACGACATTGCGTATCAGACACGAAAGGTCTATGAGTTTTTCGCCCCGGACGACGGGCACTGCATCAATTTCCTGACGTACGACGGCCAGGTCTATCTTTATGACCTCTCCTTCGGCGTCGGTCCTTTCAAGGGGACTTTTCCCGCAGTGCCTTCCGGGCCGACTTCGGGCGCCGACCTTGCAAATTTCAGAAAGGCCTATTTCAATAAGGCAGTAGACTACATGAGAGGGTTGATTCCCTTCGAGGGAAACGATGCCCCGTGCGCCGTCGATCCGGACTCGCCCTTTCTCGATGTAAAGACCCCGCTGATACCCTATGACAGGCGTTCGCTCTCTCTTTTGTGGTATACGGTCCCTTAGGGCCATCGCCAGAGGAGTACTGCAATGATTCTCAGAGCTGCCGCAATCTGTTTTGTACTTTTTTTCCAGTGTGCTTTGGCGGCTACAGTCCCGGCCGCTTCCCGGAATTCGAAACCTTCGGAGGAAGACATATACCGGCTGGAAATCGTTGTGCAGGATGAATCGGCGCCCATGGACTGGCGCCTGACGAACGAGTCTATCAGGCGAGCCGGGTCCGGCGCGGATCTCCGGATTGCCTCCCGAAAAGAGGTGGCGGAATTACTGGCAGGAATTCTTCGTCGCCACACCCCGCTGAAGCAGACTCACGATTCACCGGCGCCGGGCATACAGCCTCCACTTGAAATGCTTAAAGCCGCAGCAATCGACGGGTTGGTGAGAATGGGCGCGGCACGCGAATATGAGTCCGAGATACAGACGGTCCGTGACGAAACGAAATTTGTGGTGCTGAAGGCGAAGGCTCAGGAGGTTCTGACGGAAATAAGAAAGGGTGAAGAGTGAAGGGGCGGCGCATCATCAGACTTCGGGGGGAGTGTCGGTAACGGCGGCGGATGAACCCGTTGCCGGATATTCTGTGCGGATGAAGGCAAGCGCCCTCTTCAGTTCATTGTCCAACTCCATGAGAAGGTTTTCCAGGCCATTTTCTGTACAGTTCAGGATCTCGGACTCGAGCTTTTGAGCAGTTTGGAAAATTCCATTGGCCGCAAGGCTACCGGCTGCGCCTTTCAGTGAGTGAATCCTTCGGAGAGCTTCTTTCGTGCAGCCGGTTTCCATATCCTTTTTTATCGAAGCCGTATCCGGGAATTGCTCAAAAAAGCGGGTCGTAAGCTTTGCAAAGAGCTGCCGGTCCCCTCCGAGTCTGTCCAGCGCGGAATCAACATCGAAGGCAGGGGCGGCGGTTTTTTCGATAGAGCCGGCATTGCCGTTCCTCAGCCCGCACGATTTGGTGTCCATCATGGAGGGCTTTTGCCCCGTGGAAAGCCAGCGTTCCAGGATCCTGCTCAGTTGCTCGCGACCAAAGGGCTTGCTCAGGTAGTCGTCCATCCCGGCAGAGAGGCAAATTTCGCGGTCAGGCGTCATGGCATGGGCGGTAACCGCGATAATAGGAACATGCCGCCCGTCGGGAGGATTGGCTCGTTCCAATTCCCGTATTTTCCTGGTAGCTTCGAAGCCGTCCATTTCGGGCAACTGGCAATCCATCAATATGAGCCTGTAGGGTTTTGCCAGGAACGCCTCGACTGCTTCCTTTCCCGTGGAAACCAAGTCAACACCCAGGCCAAGAGAAATAAGCATCTTTTCTGCAACCGCTTGATTAATCAGGTTATCCTCTACAAGGAGGACATCCCCCCCGTCGAACCGCACGATCTCACCCCGCCGGGTACTCTCACCGGGGAGCGGCATCAGCTCCGGTATTCTGTCGCAGAGAGTCTCGACCAGTGCGTTATAGAGCTGGGACATTCGTATAGGCTTAGTCAGAAAAGCCGATATTCCCGTTTTCTCTATCCCGCTGATGTCGCCATACCAGCCAGTCAGGGCGACCAGCTTCACATCCGATACGGCAGGCTCCTGCCGTATTCTGCGTACTAGCTCGAGTCCATCCATCCCCGGCATCATCATGTCGAGAATGGCAATATCGAACGGAGTTCCCTCCGCGACAGCATGCCGGAGCATTTCCAGCGCAGCCGGCCCGCTGTCGGCACATATGGCCCGGGTCCCCCAGCATTCAACCTGCTGGCGCAGGATGAGGCGGTTTGACTCGTTATCGTCAACTATCAGAATACGCCGGTTTCGAAGAGGACCGGAATCTGACTGAAAATCCTGGGTGGACGCCGGTTGGCTGATTTTCAGCGGGACACGGAAAATGAAGGTGCTCCCGCTGCCGGGCAGGCTGACAACATGGATGGAACCGCCCATTATCTGGGCCAGGTGCCTGCAGATCGAGAGCCCGAGACCCGTACCTCCGTATTTGCGGGTGGTGGAATCGTCCGCCTGGGAAAAGCTGTCAAAGATCTGCTCCTGAGCATTGAAAGGTATTCCAATCCCGGTGTCTTTGACTTCAAACCCGGCAATCACCTCCCCGGCTTCTTCTTTGAGAACAAAGGCACGCACCGCTACTTCACCCTTATCGGTGAACTTTACGGCATTTCCGATGAGATTTACCAGTATCTGCCGGATTTTGGTCTGGTCCCCCTCAAGACAGGGTGGAACCTCCGATCCGATGAGGCACAACAATTCGAGCCCTTTTCTCTGGGCATGCTCGGCAAACAGGCCCGCCGCCTCCTCGACCAGTTCCCGCAAATCGAAGGAGACGCTGTCGACCGCGACTTTTCCGGCTTCGATCTTAGAAAAGTCAAGAATGTCATTGAGAATCTGCATTAGTGATCTGGCTGAATGGAAGACGGTTTCCGCCATCCCGCGTTGTCCGTCCGAAAGATTCTCAGCGAGGAGCAATTCGGTCATACCCAGCACTCCATTCATCGGAGTCCGGATCTCGTGGCTCATATTAGCCAGAAAACGCGATTTGGCGCGATTGGCGGCTTCGGCTGATTCCTTTGCCTTTTCAAGCGCCTCCATGGATCTTTGCGTCTCATCCCTGGATTCCCTCAGTTCCTCAATCAGCCTGTCCTGTTCTTCCTGCAATATCAGAACACTGCGCACCGCCCTGGTCATGATGGCGATTTCATCATCCCCTTTGTCGTGGGGCAATTCATACTCATGTTTGCCCTTGGCCTGTTGCAGGATAGCCCGGCTCAGCATGGACAGAGGTTTGGTGATAGAGCGGCCTATGGTCCAGGTCAACAGTCCGCCAATACATAGAAACAGAGAAGCAAGCACCAGAAATACCAGGCCTGTCCGGCGCAGGCCGTCCGAGAAGGCCTCGAATGTGTGCTTCTCACGCTGTGCGTTCAGCGACAGAATGTGTTCGATTATTCGATCCATCTGTTGCTGCTGCCCGTCTATTTCTTTGGTTATCAGTCTTTCCCGACTGGTTATCGCCCGGTTCATCTCGGCAATTGCCTGCCGAAACCTTGCCAGGTTACTTGTTATCTTCCGCATGGCATCTAACTGCAGATCGTTTCCAACCAGCTTCTCAAGCACGGGGAAGGCTTTCTCTATGGTGGCCAGTTCGGATTGAATCCCGGTCTCGCCTTCGCCGGTGAGAAAGAGTTTATTCATGGCCGTTGAAGCATCTTGGAAGCGCACCGCTACGCGTTCCAGCGGGGGGATGAGTACAGTGTGTCCCTGATCCCGGGCGCTGCTGCGTATTATGCTTATGAGCCCGGTTATGTTCTGGGCTTCGTTGGTGGCGTCATAATAAGTCTGACGGAGGGAGAGGTTAAGATCGAGGACTTCCCTGAAAGAGGAGAGAAGACCGCGGACAAGTTTCTGCAGCGAAGAAAGATCCTCGCGCAGGTCCTGTTCCAGCGGGATCATGCTCTCGATGGAGTCCTCCAGCCTCATAACAGTCAGGTGGATATCGTCAATTCTGTCAAGCTCGAAAGTCTGGAGGTACTGCCTGATGCCCAGCAGAATTTGGAGGTATTGGCTGTGGATGCGATTGACTCCGGCATTGAGATTCTGCAATTCGGCCGTCCTTCCGAACTGCTTGCCCACTTCCTGCATGCCGTACCAGGTGAGACACAGGAAAAAAATGGCCACCAGGAAATTAACGGCCAGAATCAGTGAGATCCGCCGGCCTATTTTCAAACCGCGAAGGGCTTTTTCGGAAAATGTCAGATGCATTGCCAGGGCCCTGTTGAATTTTAAGGTGTTTCCCCGATGCGTCGAGCCATATCCCGGAGCTTATCCGTTGACAGATAACGGTCGTATAGAGGTTCTACAGCCATAACGAGAGGCGCCTTATCTATATCGCCGATCACCTGTGCTCCTGACTCTTCCACACCGCGCAGCGCCTGGATTTCACGCGCCCGCCACAAATCACGCATGTGCGGAACTGAATCCCCGGCACATTTTATGATCAGCTTCTTATCTTCCTCTGATATCCCTGCCCAGACCTTTTTGGAAAAGACCAGGACTTCGGGAGGCATGGAATGCCGATCCAGCATGTAATACTTTGCGACTGTGTAATGCCCGGTGGAGTGGTAGGAAGGCAGGTTGTTCTCCGCGGCATCGATGACTCCGTTGCGCAACGCATCCCGTACTTCGCCGTAAGCCATTGGAACCGCAATGGCGCCCAGGGCCTCTACCATTGCTTTGAAGAGTTCGGTCTGCTGAACACGGATGCGAAGACCTCTAAAATCTTCGATAGTCCGCAACGGCTTTCGGGTACTGTAGAAGGAACGGGCGCCGCTGTCGTAGAACGCCAGGCCCACTAGGCCGGTTTTCTCCATGGCGCTGAGGATCTCCTGCCCGACCGGACCATCCAGGACCTTGTGGAGATGAGCCTCGGAGCGGAAAATGTAAGGCATGGCGACTACTGCCGCCTCCGGTACGTAATCGACCAGCGGGGCGATGTTGGTTCGCATCATGTCGAGACCGCCTGCCCGGCACAGCTCCAGAAGTTCTTTTTCCTCTCCCAACTGTCCGGAATGCAACACTTCGATTGTGAGGCGGCCACCGCTGCGTTCATGGAGGAGTTGCCCCATGTATTTTACGGCCTGCACGGTAGGATAGCTTTCCACATGGATATCGGCGCTGCGCAGAGTGAGCGCCGCCCCCTCGGAAGGATAAAGGGCCGCACTCAAAGCGATCAGGAAAAAAAGGAACATGCTCACATCCTCTCCTTTTCGGACCTGGCCCGCGTGGTCAGCCGCAGAGCATTAATACGGAGTATTTTCGGCATGGATCAGCGGCCGCTTCATTACCGTATGGCCTGCAGGCGATTAAAGACAGTCTCGCCCCACGGAAACGCCTCTCCGGTGAGTTCCGGGCGTATGGCTTCCATAAAGGCGGTGGTGTCAATTGCGTTGACGGTGACTCCCATCTCCCTGAGGGTCCCGATGAGTTCAATTTCCTGCTTTCGGGTATTGTCGGATACTCTCTTCGACATCTCCAGCAGGACTTTGGCAATGACTGCCCTGTCCGATTGAGCCAGAGCGTCCCACCTCGGTTTGTTGAACAGCACCATTTGCCCGTCAGTGAAGTGTCCGGTCAGAGTGATTATGTCGGCCACCTCATAGAATTTCATGGCATAGATGGTAGGCAGGGGGTTTTCCTGCGCATCGACAATGCCGCTCTTCAGGGCTTGATAGACCTCGTGGAATGGTATCTGTACGGGTTTGGTTCCAAGCAGTTCCAGGGTCTTGACGATCGTGTGCATCGAGCCGCTCCGGATGGGCATGCCCTTGAGATCCTGCAGTCCCCTGATCGGTTTTTTTGAAGTGATATGACGCTGGCCGTAGTAGACCATTCCCACCACCCGCACTCCCGCCCTCTCCTCATACCCGGCTTTCAGTTCCTGGAATAATTCACTGTCCCGAAACGCCTCCCAATGACGATAATCGCGGAATACATACGGCCCCGCCCCGATGGAAATAGAGCCGTAAACGTTGGCCACATGGGAGAAACTCACATAGGTAATATCAGCCATACCAGCTTTTATGGCATCGAGATGTTCCGTATCGGTCGAGCCCAGGGCGCCCCTTGCAAAAACTTCCATCTCAAAGCGCCCGTCGGTACTTCGAGCAATCTCCCGGGCAGCCCACAGGGCTTCCTGATGATGCGGAATGGATTCGTCGAACAGGTGCGCGAAGATGATTTTCTCGGCTCCTTCGGCCTGCCGAGCGCCGGAAAAGATAACTGCCGCCGGGAACAGCATCAAAGCCACCGCCGTGGATTTCAATAAGGAACTATTGCAGCCCATGCGAAAGGATCCGAAACCGGTTAAGCCCCATAGCCAATGTGTGATATAAGAAACGATAGTCATTCAAGCCGGCCTCCGTCCCGGCAGGCGATAATCAGGTCGGCGGCGCGCCGGGATGAAAAGTGTGGAAACCTCTGCAATATAGAATACCATGGAAGCGGCGGGATGCAACCGCAGGATTCAATGACTTAAGACAAAGACTCGGGCAGCAATGTGTCCTATCCTGGTAAATCGACTATAATGCCGAAAAGCTAAACTGAATTTTTATCCACTTATTGCCACAGGTCTACCCTTTTGCTCCACTAAAGAAAAGCACCGATTTGCGTTTTGAAAACAGGGTGTGATATCATGCTTTCGTTAATTTTATTTGCTGTTATATTCGCCATTTAGGAAGTACCTATGACTACACTGGCGATCAGGCCGATGGGCGAGGGTGACCGGGAGGCTCTTATTTCCTGGGCCGCAGGACTGGGGTGGAATCCCGGCATCAGGGACGGTGAATGCCTGCACGCAACCGATCCGAACGGCCTGTTTCTGGCTGAACTTGACGGCGCTCCCGTTGGCTGCGCTACGGCAATTGCCTACAATGCAGCGTTCGGCTTTATCGGAGCGCTGATGGTGAACCCCGCCCTGCGCGGCAAGGGATACGGCGCCGTGCTCCAGCGGCGTGTCTTCGCCTACCTGGGGGATCGCAACATCGGGGCTGACGCCATGCCCTCCACACGAGAGCAAATGCTCAGAACCGGTTTCCTTTTTGCCTACCGCCACTTGCGCTTTGAGGGAGTGATCCCCGGAGGTCCCCCGGACAAATCCATCCTGCCGCTGACTAAGGTCCCCATAGAGGATATTATCGCCTGCGACTCCGCCTGCTTTCCGGTTGCCCGGGAACGATTCCTGCGCAATTGGCTCGATGCGTACGGCTCAGGTGGTTTCGCCTGCCTGCGCCGCGGCAGCCTGGCGGGATTCGGAGTGCTCCGCCGGGCAGTGCGCGGCTTCCGGATTGGACCCTTATTGGCCGATGATCCCGAGACAGCCGAAAAGATCTTGACGGCAATGGGAAACCTGTCCGGAAACGCCGCCATTGCCATTGACATACCCGAGCCCAACACGGCAGCCGTGGCGATTGCGGAACGCTTCGGCCTGAAACGGGGATTCGACACGATGCGGCTCTATTCGAAGGCTGTACCCGATCTGCCGCTGGAGCATTCTTTCGGCATTGCCAGCTATGAATTCGGATAGGTGTAAATAATGAGGTGAGTATGCTCTTCAAACTAACGGCGCCTAATGAAATAGGCTCACTGCTCCCGGTCCTGGCCTTTGTCGAAGAACTGGCAAGCGGTCTCGGCCTGCCGAAGCGGGACCGGCTGGAGGTTCGGCTGGCGACCGAGGAAGCCGTAACGAATGTTATCGAGCACGCCTTTGAGCCGGGCGAACAAGAAACTTTCGATATCATCTGTGAAACCAACTCCAGCAAACTTACGATCACCATAAGGGAAAAGGGCATACCCTTCCGGTCGTGCGGCGCCGCCGGAGAGGACGCCACTGAGCCCGGGACCGCAGGCCTCGGACTCACGCTGATGCAGGGGGCAGTGGACCGGGTCATCTTCCGCAATCTGGGCCGCGAGGGGAAGGAACTCTGCCTTGTCAAGCACCTGCCGTCCCTGCCGGGGTCTATGAAGCCGGGCGCAGCGGGTGAGGCCGCTACGGCTCAACCCCCGCGCATCGAACCGGGCTCGATCTCCGTGCGCCTGCTCAGGCCCGGGGATGCACCCGAGGTTTCCAGGGCTGCCTACAAGACCTACCGCTACACCTACGACGATGAGTTCATCTACTATCCGGACCAGATTATCGAGCTTAACCGGCAGGGAAAGATTGTCTCGGCGGTGGCAGTCAGCGAGGCAGGCGAGATTATGGGACATGCCGCGCTCAAAAGGCACTGGCCCGATGCACCCGTGGCCGAAGTCGGCATCCTGCTCGTCCTGCCCGAATTCCGGCACACGCGAGCAGCCCTCAAGCTGCTTCAGTTCCTCAGGGCCAACGGCGAACAATTGGGCCTGGAAGGCGCCTTCGCACAGACCGTGAGTTCCCACACCATCTCCCAAAAAGCCTCGGCTCTCTTCGGGTTCAAGGATTGCGCCATCCGCCTGGGCGCTTTCTACAGCGGTATCGAATACCGCGGCATTGACGCCGAAACCGGTCAGAAGGAAAGCGCCGTGGTGTCATACTGCCAGGTGAAACCCCGGACGGCCAGGGACATCTACCCTCCCGGCCGTCACAACGATATGATCCGCTCTATTTACCACGCCCTTGCCATGCCGGTTAACCTGCCCGAAGGTCCCTCCGCCCTGCCTGTCGGCGAATCGAGGCTCCGCTGCTCAAAGGACGCCATTACCAACACCGCGGTCATCGACGTGGAATACTATGGCGCGACCGTGGTCGCCGAGGTCGCTGAGATTCTGCGCGGCCTGAAGCTGGACCGCCTGGATGCCGTCTACCTGCAGCTCGACCTGGAGACCCCGCTGACAACTCAACTTGCCGATGAATTTGAAGAAATGGGCTTCTTCTTTGCAGGCGTTCTGCCCTTCGGCCTCTCCGGCCGCGACTGCCTCATCCTGCAATACCTCAACAACCTGCGCATGGACTGTTCCAGGGTGAGGGTCCATTCCTCCTTCGGACAGGAACTGCTGCGATATATCCAGTTTTTCCTGTAGCCGCCGGCGCCGATGGATGGGGCGCAGGTCCTGATGAAGGCATCCGTCAGGGGAGAATAGGCGCTCACCAGGCGCTCTGAATGGATCACGCTTCACAAGGAGGCGCCTCCTGTGCTTAAATGCGCTATTATCATTCCCCCCCTCACCTAAAGCACAGGAAAACATCATGAATCGATCCCTGCTCTTAGAATTATCGGCGGACGCCAGGTCGGGAAGGGCAGTGCCTGCTTTGAGCACTGCCGTGATAGCAGCAATCCTGTTTGTCATCCTCGAGCTTTCGTTCGCTGCAATGGTATTCTCTGAAGGGCTTTCCACGCTGGCGACCCGCGGCGCGGCGCTGACACTGGTGGATTCCTGGTTTGCATCTTCGTAGCTTTGTCGAGTTCGTGCAAGGCCGCGGTCTCCATCCCGCAGGGCGCGCCTGCCGCCGTATTGTCGACCGTAGCCCTTTCTACCGCCGCCACCATGGGCGAAAATTCCTCCATGGACTCCAGATTCATAACCATAGCCGCGGTGCTCTTTCGAAAAAGGTCTGGAGGTTCGGCACACGTCGATGGTCAATGTTTTTGTCGGGATTCTTGGCGCCCCACTTTCCGGGATAGCGTGACAGGTTGGCTTTCATATCCTCATGGACCAGTTTCTGAAGATCGATATTGAGTGCAGAGCGCACGGCGCGTATGACCACGTCCGTGCATACTCCTCTTTCTATCGGCACATCTCCGTTCGGATAGGCCAGGGTCCGATAGCCCGGATCGTAATAGAGTGTCTTTCCTATTTGAGAGCGGGCTGCATCGACTATGCTGTTGCCGGGAGTAGCAGGGGCGCCGTAAAGGCAGGCCGGGAAGAAAGCGCAAAGGAATACTGCCGACATGAGCCGGACCACTATAGCTGCAGTCTTCATGGATTCAACCGGGCAGGCATGAAGGGTGAATGCATGCGCATCGACTTATCCGACTTTGCCGGAGGACTGTTCTTTCGGCAGTTTTAGGTGGAGAGGCTCCAGGTTATTTTCAAGCCTTCGGAGGTTTTCCGCCACTGTCCTGACGATTCCCCGGAGTGAAACGTCCGTGCCGCCTCCGATATGGGGGGTGGCCAGCACATTGTAGGAGAAGATTGGATCGCTCGGATCGGGAGGTTCTTCCCAGAAAACGTCCAGCCCGGCGCCTGCGAGATGGCCCGAGGCAAGAGATTCCTCCAGTGCGTCCCGGTCCACCAGACCGCCTCTTGCCAGGTTTATCAGAAAAGCCCCTTTCTTCATGTAAGAGAAGGTTTTCCGATTCATGAGGCGCTGCGTTTCAGTGGTCAGGGGAAGAGCGAGAATCACGTAATCCGACCTTCGCAAAAGCTCCGGCAACTCCCGGGGAGTCCCTGCCCAGTCCAGGCCGAACTCTTCCTTTGCTCTCGATGGGTTGTCGCGTTTTATCGCGGCAAGGCGCACGTTAAATGGCGTCAGCCGCTTGATCAGGGCTTTTCCAATGCCGCCCAGACCTACCAGGCCGATGGTCTTTCCGGCCAGGGAGCGACCCAGGGGAACTCCCATCTGTCGATGGGAAAGGCTCTCCGCCATCCCCGGGATATCCCGCGAAAGTCCGATCAGCATGTAAATAGCCAGTTCGGCAACCGAATCGGCATTACCGGAGATGTCCGCAGGAACGTTGGCGACGTAAATGCCCAGATCCCGCGCCGCTGCAATATCAACTCCTTCCAGGCCTGCGCCGGCCTGCTGGATCAGCCGCAGCCGGTCATTTGTCTCAAGCATCTCCCGGCTCACACGGGCCATGGTGGGGATCAGGACATCAAAACCCTTCAGACTTTCCAACCCGTAGCTTCCGGTTGCTACAAACTCGTATTCGGGCAGCTCCGAACGGATCAGGCGCAGAAAACCGCCCCAACCCTCCTCATGCGCAGCAAAAAGAACTCTCATAAGCGCCATCTCTTATCGTCTACAATTACCTGCAGAAGTGCTGACTGTATCGCCCGGCATCGAATAACCCGGTTGATTCGTTCCGGAGAGTATCGTTGCTATCCTTGTGCATCTATGTCAATAATATTCTCGCTCGCACACCTCGGCTTATATGAAACTTCACTAACAAAGGAACAACGCGATAAACCACGATCTATGGTGACAGCATGATCGGCTCAGAGGCGCCCATACACGGAATGACGAGTGCGGAGCAGGCGTAGGCGGTAGGTTGGGCAGGCTTCTCATGCCCAACGGGTTTTAATATAGCGAATCGGGACCAACCCGTCTTCTGATGAAGATCATCCCGGGCTGTCGTGAAAGCCTGGTCGGGCCTGCACGTTCAAGAGCTGTTGGGCATGAGAAGCCTGCCCAACCTACGGCGCTACGGCGCTTCATTATTAGCACTGAATTATTCATCTGGAACGATAACCAGACAGGGGAACTGCGCATTCCGGCCACTTATCCAACCGGCACGGTGAGTATCCTCGCCGACGACAACCAGTACACCTCCCTCGATTTATCCGGTGCGCCGGCAAATGCCGCTTCCTACGCAGAGGTCGGCTTCCGGAACAATAACCTCACCTCTATAGATATCACGGGGTGCAGCCAGATCACCCGGCTCTATCTGCAGAACAACTCGCTCGATGCAGGCAGTCTCGATATCCTGCTTGCAACACTCGATGCACTTGGCAGAAACGAGGGCGACGGTGATACGGGCGGGCTGCTTTGGGTCGATCTGCGCGGCAACGCCACTCCCGGCAGCACAGGCTATGATCATGCCGTGAACCTGGCCGCCAAGGGGTGGACAGTGATGGCGGAAGGCTGGACCGCCGAACCCCTGGAACCCGGTAACGGTGAGCAGCGTATCGGCTTTTCCACCAGCGGCGACCAGACGGTCATGCGGTGCGATTTCGGACGCGCCGGCACTACGGCCGTCTGGCACTGGTCGGACGGATCTACTGTCGAGGCCATATCAGGGGAATGCGTAACCAAAGCCGGACTTGGCGCCGGCGCACACGACCATTACCTCATGATTTCCGATGGCGCCGCCCTGACCCGTTTCGGGGCCTGCGACGGAGGCGGAGCGGGGCATCTCAGGGCCATGTCGGGCTTTGAAAACTGCCCCTCCCTGCGCATCCTGTACGCCTATAACGAAGGCGGCCTCACTTCTCTTGGCCGTACGAACGCCACCAGGACCAGGGAATATCATCTCCCGGGAACGGCGTTATCCTCCCTCGCCCTGGACCAGGTCTTTGCGGATGCCGTTGCTTCGAACGTCATGGGCGGAACGCTCTGGAGCGCGAACGGCACCGCCGCCAGTGATGCGGACCGAGCGACGCTTCTGACAAGAGGGTGGTCGTTGTATAATTAGTCACGGCCGGCAATTTAGACCCTGGATGTGCATCAACACGGGTAGGGTTGCACACAAGTTCATGCCCTTCCCTCAGATCGAATCGACCACGGTAAGTTCGCTGAAATAGGTCCTGTAGATCCCGAGGTCCCGTGAGAGAATACAGTCCGCATGCACAAGAGCATGGGCGCCAATGAGAAAATCCGCCAGGACAGGGCGCCTCCTCGTGAGCAGTGCCCGGCATTTCGGGCAGTGCGTTTCAAAAACATGACCACATGTGCCGCACTGAATCTTGTCCTTTGCGCTCTTCCTCGCATATTCCGCCCATCTCGAACCGGCTAGAAAGAGCGAATTCTCATCGGAATTGACAGTCTTTATCATGGTGTCTGAAAGAAAAGACTGGAGTATCTCCCCGGAGGGGAAGCCGGCTGCAAGCTCAGCGAAAACGACCTCGCAGATGATGAGGCCGCCCTTTGCCAGATGGCGGTCGAGAAGCATCTTGGACGACGTACTGAAGGGCTCTCCCGGAATCAGGATATCGAGAAGGATGTTTGTGTCAACGGACGCTATCATGTCCGCGCACTTCTTTCAGCAAATCATCGCTCCGTCGCCCCTCAAGATTCTTCAGCGCGCCCACCCATTTGTCGAAGGGAGATTTGGCAACCACCTTGCTGATGACGAGCAGGTTGTCTCTTTCTTCGAAACCTACTTCTTCTCCCGAACGGACTCCCAACTTTTCCCGGATCTTTTTTGGGAGGGTGATCTGTCCCTTTGAAGTTACCTTTGCAGTGATCATATTGGTCCTTTGAAGTAAGGAGTAATGAGTAATGCAAGAAGAGTAAGGAATTTTTAAGCAATTGTCAAACAGATAGGTTCAACCAGTTGTTTCGCAAATTTGAAGATGCCCGGCGCTGTGTTAAGATGTCCGGTGTGATACCGGACATGAACATGTCCGATCAGCAGGGCTTTGCCCTACTACTTCCGGTGAGGGGAGTTGATAGCCATGTCAGAAGAACAAGTCCGCTGGGTTAAAACGCACTGCGCCCGGATGGACCACGGCGGGTGCGGCCTGCTGGTCGGAGTGAAGGATAACGAGATAGTCCAGGTGAAGGGGAATCCCGAGGGGTATCTCAATAATGGGTATACCTGCTACAAGGGCAGGGTCTCCGCGGATCGGCTAAAACACCCGGATCGCCTCAAACACCCTCTCAGGAGGGCGGGAAAGCGCGGCGAGGGGAAATGGCAGCGCATTTCCTGGGAAGATGCGCTCGGTGAAACGGCGGAAAATCTCCTCCGAATAAAGGAGAAATACGGGGCGCGCGCAGTTGCGTTCGGCGCGGGCATGCCCAAGGGGCTCGAGCATTTCGTCCTGATCCGGCTTGCCAATGTCTTCGGTTCTCCCAACGTGGTGGCATCCCAGGATGTGTGCCATGCTCCCCGTGAAGTCACCGGCATGCACACCTGCGGGTTCTACCCCGTTGCCGATCTCCACAACCCGACCAACTGCATCCTCTCCTGGGCAAGCAATGTTCTATCGACCAGCGAGGAGGGGCAGATAGCCGGCCTTGCCCTGGCACAGCTCAAAAGGGGAGCCCGGCTGATCGTCGTCGATCCGCGCAGGACCGAGCTTGCCCAAAGGGCGGACCTGTGGCTGCAACTGAGACCCGGAACGGCTCAGGCGCTCGCTCTGGGGTTCCTTCACGTCATTATCGAAGAATCGCTCTACGATAGAGATTTTGTCGAAAAACACACCCACGGATTTGAAGAGCTGGCCCGTCATGTGAAACAGTATTCGCCCGAAACGGTCTCCACGATCACCTGGGTTTCCCCCGATCTGATCCGCATGGCTGCGCGCATGTACGCCGAGGCGAAGCCTGCCGCTCTCCAGTGGGGAAACGCCATCGAGCACGACATCAACGCCTTTGACGCCGCCCGGTCACTCGTCTGCCTCATGGCGGTCTGCGGGTACCTGGAGGCGCCTGGAGGCAACATCGAGGCGCACGATCCCCCTCTAATGCGGCTGGGCGAGTTCGTGCGGGCAGATCTCATCCCGGACAAGCGCAGGGAGATGATCGGCGCCGCTCACCGCACTATTCCGAAAATGATGACCGTACCCCCCGCCTATTTTCGACGGGCGGTGCTCGACGGGACGCCCTACCCGGTAAGGGCTTATTATGGCATGTGCACCAACCCGCTGGTAGCCTGGGCTGATAGCAGACTCACCTGCAAGGCGTTCATGAGCCTCGATTTTTGCGCTGTGGCGGAAATTTTCATGACGCCCACTGCTTCTCTTGCGGATATTGTTTTCCCTGTTGCGCACCAGTACGAGATGAATGACATCGGCCACTACGGCATCGGACACGGCATGGTGTTTGCCCGACCCAGGATCGTCGACCCGCCGGAGGAGTGCCGGCCGGACATAAAGATCATGAACGAACTGGGCAAAAGGATATCTCCGCCCGAATACTGGCGCGAGGATTTCGAGTCCTTTCTGGATGACGTGGTCAGGCCGGCGGGTTTGTCCTTCGAAGAGTTCTCCGCGCGGGGATATCTCAAGGGGCCGGACCGATTCCTTTTCCACCGTGAGAAGGGGTATTCCACTCCCTCGGGCAAAGTGGAGCTGAAACTGAGCACCGCCGAGAGGCTCGGGCTCAAGCCCCTGCCGGAATTTACAGGACTGCCGGAAGAAGACGACCCGCAATACCCGCTCATTCTCATCAGCGCAAAGAGCCGCTACTTTCTGCTCTCCTCCTACCGGTGGGTAGAGAAGTTGCGGCGGAAGCGGCCCGACCCCCTGGTCGAAATTCATCCTGAAACGGCGGCTGCCCTCGGTATTGGAGACGGGGACAAAGTGGTCGTTGAAACGAAGTATGGTCGGATCGTCCAGGTGGCGCGCGTCACCGATATCGTTCATCCGCGCATTGTAAGCGCCGCCCTGGGATGGTGGTTTCCTGAAGGGGATGCGTCACAGCAGTTCGACTGGGGAAAATCGAATTTCAATATGCTCACTTCCACGGGAAAGCTTGGAAGAGAATTCGGAACGCCCAATATAAAGAACATTCCCTGCAGGGTACGCAGGCTGGACGGTGAGTGAAAAAGGAGACAGGATTGAAGATTCCCATATACCAGGTGGATGCGTTCCGTGTCAGCATTGCGGGCAATGCCGCACTTTACCTCGAAGGGACGATCTCGATCTGATGGCTTCAGCCGTCCCGGAGGGGGTACAAGAAAGGGGGAACTGGTGTCTTAACCCGGACGCGCCGGTCACTGGTTGGTAATGATCGGTCTCACTGCCTCCGCAATGGATCTGCTGAGATCGGCTACCGTACGGCTCTGGGCCGTCACCAACTCTTCGATTTCGGCGGAGCGCAGGGGCTGTTCAAAAACTGAGTGTTTTTCGATGATCACCTTGCCCGCTTTGATTATTGTCCAGCGAACTTCGAGAACTGCGCGTCGTCCGGATTCACCGCTGAAATTCAACACGTTGACTTTGACCTGGCAACTCACCGGGGTAGATCTGTCCCAGGGAAAGAGGACGATACGGGTGTCGGGAATCAGGGCAGAGAGGTTTTCGGCCATTGTCCTGGAGAGGTTCTGCTCCAGCGGTTCGCCCCACCGGTGAAATTCGGCGAGATCCAGCTTGCTGGTTCCTGAGGTAGTGACAATTTGCGGGCGGTTGAGGTGTTCGGGCAAATCGATCGGGCCGAGGCCGAGAACGGAAGCACTCCCGGAAAGATCTTTTGTGGGGGTCGAGTGCTCCACCATGGGGCGCAGCAGGTAGAACTTCGCCTTCTCCGAAGTCCCGCAGCCGGGAGCGGTGATGAAGAGCAAGAGCACGACTGCCGTCCATGAAAATCTTCTTTTCATCTTATTTGTCTCCCGTCCGTCCATGTTTTCCACGGATGACCGCCTCGGGATTCCTTTCCAGGGAATCCGCAAGGTAGCGCAAGGACTTGGCTGCCGCGGCCAGGTCTTCGATTGCTTTCAACAGCCCATATCGCAGGGGGGAATCCGCGTCCAGCATGCCTTGAGCGCTCAGCAGCAGCGGTGTCAGGTTCTGATCGCTGTTTCTGGCCAGTTCGCGAAGGCTCTTCGCCGCATCCCTTATATCGACAGCCAGCGGCTGGACTTGAGAATCCACCTTCCCGAGCAGTTTTCGCGCCTGTGTTGAGGTTTCCTGAATATTGGACAACAGGGGCTTTACCTGGGAGTCTATATGCTGGACAAGCTGGTGAAGCGACTTCAGCGTGGCACTGAGGACCAGCTTGCTCTCGTTCAGTTCCGGGGAATTCACCAACCGCTCTATACCGCTCATGGCCAGATGCAGTTTGGCGGCAATCTCCTCGATGGGCAGGCTCTCCAGCTTTTGAGCGATTTGTTCGAACTTGGACGGTATGGTCGGAATTTCGGGATGCTTGCTCTTCATACCCGACAGCTTCACGGGAGTCTCGGGATGTAGATCAAGGGAGACGTAAAGCTGGCCGGTGAGAACGCTCTGGGTGCCCAGTTGCGCTCTCAGGCCGTTATCAATGAACAGTTTCAGCCATTCGTCATCGCTTCGAGGGGTGGGTTTTTTCTGCTCGGGGGGTGCTTCGGCCACCCGGTTCGGTTCGAATTCGATGGTGACCGGAATCCTGAACGAGACCTCGTTGAGGTCGAAGATGAGGGTGACATCGACCACCGAGCCCACCTTCACGCCCCTGAAGACGACAGGCGCTCCGATATTCAGTCCCCTGACCGACCCATCAAAATAGCAGACATATCTTTCCGTGTGCGAAAAGAACTTGCCGCTGCCGAAGGCTATGATCGCCAAAATCACCAAAGCCATGGCGCCGACAACGAAACCGCCGATCAGTTTTGTATTCGTTTGACTACTCATAATTTTTAGCCATTTGGAATGATTTCAATTCGTTGATCCGCCCCTGGTGAGAAATTCGGTTATCTTCGCGTTTCCGGCGCCGGAGAGCATTTTCTTGGGGTCGCCTTCGGCCAGCATGGTTCTCGTCTCGGCATCCAGGAATACGGCATTGTTGCCTATGGCGAAGATGCTGGCGAGTTCATGCGTCACCACAACGATGGTCGCTCCCAGACTGCCGCGCAGTTCAAGTATGAGGTCATCCAGCCTTTTGGCGCTGATGGGATCGAGCCCCGCCGAAGGCTCGTCAAAAAAAAGAATGTCGGGGTCGAGCGCCATCGCCCGGGCCAGTCCCGCACGCTTTTTCATACCGCCGCTGATCTCCGAGGGATAAAAGTCCTCGAACCCGCCAAGCCCCACCAGTGAGAGCTTGAGCGAGACGATCCTGTCAATCTCGGAGGTTCGCAGATTTGTATATTCCCGCAAAGGAAGCGCCACATTCTCAGCCAGGGTCATGGAACTCCAGAGAGCGCCGCTCTGATAGAGTATTCCGAACCTGCGCATCAACCGTGCCTGCTCCCCGGGTGGCGAGTCCCAGAAATTCACTCCTTCGTAGAAAACCTGCCCGCGCGCCGGGCGCTGCAGACCTACCAGGTGCCGAAGCAGGGTGCTCTTGCCGCAGCCGCTTCCACCCATAATGATGAAGATGTCGCCACGGTTTATAGTGAAATTCAGGTTGCGCTGAATGACAAAATCCCCATAGGCCATTGTAAGGTCCTTGACTTCGATATGGGGCTTTGCTTCCGTCATATTAGATCCCAAGCACATTGCAGATGACCGTGATAATCGCCGTGGCGATAATGATGCTGACTATTCCGGTAACCACCGCGGAGGTAGTGGCTGCGCCGACGGCCTGTGAACTCCTGCCGCACTGCATGCCCCGCAGGCATCCGGCCATGGATACGAGCACACCGAAAACTGCCGCATGAGTGAGCCCTACCCAGAAATGTGTCAGGGCAACCGACTCCATTGTCATGTTGAGGTATTCCCAGGCGTTCAGGTCCAGCATGGTGATCCCCACCAGGAGCCCTCCGAGAATTCCCATGAGATCGGCATAGATGCAAAGAAGGGGCATCACGATCGTGAGGGCCAGCACGCGCGGCAGTACGAGAAATTCCACCGGGGATATGCCCAGGGTCTTAAAAGCGTCGATTTCTTCGTTTACCTGCATGGTGCCGAGCTGCGCAGCATAGGCGGCCCCCGTGCGTCCGGCCATGATTATACCGACCATTATTGCGCCCATGACCCGAACCATGCTGATGCCCACCAGGCTTGCAACATAGATCTGAGCGCCGAAGAGCAGAAGTTGAACGGCGCCGGTAAAGGCCAGGATCAGGCCCACCAGCGCGCTGATAAGAGAGACGATAGGCACTGCCTCGTGTCCGCATTCCTGGATGAAAAAGAGCAAGTCGGAGCGACGGAACCTGGCTTTGCCTGTAAAAACCCTGGCGAAGGCAAGACATGTCTGACCGAGAAAATCGAGCATCTCACCGGTCGAGCGCACCAGGGAAAGTGTCTGGGAACCGACCAGCAACAGCAGAGATTTCGCCTTCTCCTTTTGACGGGCGTCTTTTTTGGGGGGGACCGAAAAGGCAAGCTTCAAGAGGCGCGTGATTCCCGAGGGGAGGCCGTTTTCGTCAAAATGGATATGTTTTTCCGAACAGTAGCGGTAGATATCCGACAGAAAAACCAGAAGGCTGGAATCCCAATCCGCAAGTCCGCTACTGCGAAAGGCGACTTTTTGTGTCCGTTGCGGGGCGCCTATTTCCGCCAGGGTTTTCTCGATATCGGGAATCGTGGAGGAAAATGTCCAGTTTCCGGACAAGCCGATTTCGAGGACGCCTTCGGAAGGCCGGCTATAAGCAATGTCAGCCTGCATCAAAAAGATCCATGCCCCAATATCCGGGAGCAATGCGATAATATGTTTTGCGCAACCCGGGGTTGATATTTCAAAGCCAGAAAATAAAGCTTGCGCTCGCGATTTTCGGCTCATTTCAGCACTGGTATATAACAGCGCAACTCGATAAATCACAAGGGGAAAAGGTTCTCAGCCCGAGGAACCTTGCCGGGCTTTCAGGAAAAGCTTGAATCAAAAACAATTTGAGCTATTCTTTCTCCCATAGGGAGAAGATCATGCCATCCATTAAGGATTATCAGAATCTTGTCCATCTTGAACAGGCAACTCTGAGCACCGGTGTGACTCTGAATTATGCGGAAATGCATGGCGCATTGGATAACCCGACTATCTTTCTCCACGGTTTGGCGGATTCGTGGAAATCTTTTCTGCTGGTCTATCCCTTGCTTACGAAAAGCCGGCGTGTTCTGGCGCCGGACTTCAGGGGCCATGGGGATAGTGCTAAACCCGAATGCTGCTACACTATCGAGGTCCTCGCTGAGGATGTGATTGCGTTCATGGATGCTCTGGGGTTGGGTAGAGTGAACATTGTGGGTCATTCCATGGGGAGCTTTGTCGGGCAGCTTGTGGCATCCCGGTTTCCGGGCCGTGTCGAGCGCCTCATACTTATCGGCTCCGCGGCGTCTACAACTGATAATGCGGCAATTCTCGAGCTGAAGCGATTTATCGACCAGTTAGCCGCTCCGATAGATCGCGGATTCGTGGAGGATTTTCAGGAGACTTCCGGCCCTGTCTCTAAAGAATTCATGGAAGTAGTTATTTCAGAGAGCATGAAAGTACCGGCGCCAACCTGGAAGTCTCTCGCAAAAGATTTGGTCGAACTCGATCATAGACCGATTCTGGGTCGGATATGCGCGCCTGCTCTTATCATCTGGGGAAAGCAGGACGGCATCTTTGGCAAAAAAGACCAGGAGTTGCTGCAGGCTGCAATTTCGGGTTCGATTTTGAAGGAGTATGAGGGAGGCCACAATATTCATTGGGAAAAGCCCTCCGAGTTTACAGCCGATCTGGAAGAGTTTCTTCGAGGCTCTTCCTGAAATTCTCATCAGGAAGCATCCTCCCTGTTTTCTGACGGGCTGATTCGGAAATCTTAGCGATTTGAACTGCTTTAGGGTTGTTCCGGAAGCTGTTTTGGGGCAAAATCAAAAAGCGGTGCATGCGGTTCGCATTGATTATGGAGAATGACCGAAACCGCCGATTTGATAGTGGAGATAGAAAGATTGCCTGTCGCTTACCCGATCGGGGGAATTCACATGAAAAGGTGGGCAGTATTCATCCTGTTTTTCTTTGTTCTGGCCCAGTCACCTGAGTCCAATGCAATAACGGATCATTTTGATCGCGGCCAGGGCACTTTTCTGGACATTCCCCTTATGAAAATTCCGATGGGAGCGGGATCAGAATCCAAGGGCGCATCGGAAAAAGAGGGGGAAGGAGCGGAGGCAAAGAGCGTCCAGGAGAAACAGAAGGAGAACATGGACAAGAAAGTGGATGACGCCATCAAAAAGGCGTGGGAAGACAAGTAAAGAGCGGCAGGAACTGCTATGCGGCAATGGTTTTTCACAAGGCGATTGCCGATATGCACTGGCCGCCTAAACCCAAAGGTTTTCCTGTCCCCGAGCCGCCAATCCTCACCCGAAGCTCATATCTTTTATCACCAGCGAGCCAAAAAAACTTAGTCTTCTCCCCCTAGAAAAGCGCCCCTGAACCGAATCAACGCCCATGAAATTTCATTTTTGGAGGCCACGCCAGGGGACAAAAATAATCTTCATCCCCTGTCAAACCACGCCAAAGGCGTGGCTGGATTCCCGCTCAGGAGCGCTGCGGGAATGACGGGTGGATGAGATCCTGCGGTAGCCCGAGGAGCGCAAGTACGCCGGTTGCCCTGTACAAAGTACGTCGCAACGATATTCGCCGAACTTGCCAAAAGGCCTGGTTGCCATGGTTGTAGGTCCCCTCTTTTATGCCAAGCCGGTTTGCCGGGGGGCCTCCCACCCCGTCATTCCGGCGGTTCCTGAGCCGGAATCCAGCCCTGGAGCTGCATCCGGGTCTTCATCTGAACTGCCTCGAGAGTTCCGGCTACACGGCGCCCTTTACATGGTTTCAGGGTGTCCCGGAGGGGATGTGAGACTTCATTTTTAAAGGATCACGCCAGAGGGACATAATTAAGTTTCATTCTCAAGGCAAGAAAGTAACACGCTCTCCTTGCAAGCGGTGGGCACGAAAAACCCTGCCCACCCTACGTTTATCCACAGCACTATGATGGTATTCAGACACAGATACTTTGGTCATGAGAAGCCTGCCAACTATGGCCACACTATCTGTTCACTGAGCAATAGTACTCAAATTACCACCTCTTCAAAGGGACAGCAAGGTTCGGAGCGAAAATCATGGCTGATGCTGAATACTCGAAGACTGAGCGATAATGATCACTCTTTCATACGGAGAAGTACTTAGCAAATTCATCCCTTCCGAACGTCGGCATCGGTGTTTTGTATGCTTGTGAATATGGCGATATACTTCTGGATACCCTCGATCCCCGCCATGGAAATGATGGTCACAAGGACAAAAAATGCCAGCATCAGCCAGACGGATACTGGTGGCCGTAAAGTGCTGTGTCTTCGTGGTGATCGTCTTCATCGCCGGAGGCCATATCAAAGCCGACAACCTCACGCATATCAACTGGCCCCTGTTTGTCTGCGGCATCCCGATCCTGGTGACGGCTTTTCATTTCCACAACATCATTCCGGCGATCTGCGAAACCCTTAAATGGGATCAGCGGGTAATCAGCCGAACCATGCTGATCGGCATGACGCTGGGTTTTTTGATGAACGCCACCTGGCTCCTTGTAGGAATCGGCGTGCTGCCGCTGGATGATAGCCCGGTCGGACTGGTAAACGCTTTTCTCAAAAACCTGCCCGCAACCATACCTATCTCGCAGGTTGTCGGATCGCAGCTCTTCCTGGTGCTCGCCATGTTTTTCGCCCTCGTCGCCATTACGACCGCCTACCTCGCCAATGGCATGGGTCTCATCGGCTTCATGGACGATCTGACCTCTCAGTACCTGGGCCGCACTAATCCGGCGCTCAGCCGGGCTCTGGCCTTCGGTCCTCCACTGCTGATCGCCCTGGTCTATCCGGATGTGTTCCTCAAGGCGATAGATTTTGCGGGCGGCTTCGGTATCGTAACCCTGTTCGGCATCCTGCCCAGCATTATCGCCATCCGAAAGGCGCGAAGCAGCGCCGAAAAGACGCTCGGTATCGCCATGCTTGTCCTGTTCGGCATTTTCTTCCTGCTGGAGGCAGGCCAGGAGCTAGGGCTGATGAAGATTTCACCCGACGCCGAATACTGGAAATAAGACCATGACCATTTATATCGAAACCGAAAGGCTGTTGCTCCGGGGGCTCAGACCCCGGGACGTCGATTTCCTCATTGCCATGTTGAGCGAACCACGAGTGATGAAATGGTTGTTCTCCGGCGTACCGATGGATCACGACAGCGCCAAATCTTTCCTTGAGAGCGAATTTACCTTTGGAAAAAAGCCTATCGGCCTGGGCAGCCTGTTTGAAAGGAACCCGGAAAGGTTGATCGGTTTTGCCGGGATTATCCCCTGCCGGTATCTGGACCGGGAGGATTTTGAATTTGGCTTCGCTTTGCGCGAAGACTCATGGGGTAAGGGTTATGCAAAGGAGATCGGCAGAGCGCAGATCGAATATAGTTTCAACAACCTCAAGGCGGATCGCCTGCTTGCTCTTGCCCATCCCCAAAATCTGGCCTCCCTGAAAGTGCTCGAGACAATAGGGATGCGTTTTTTAAAAGAAATCTCTACGGATAAACGAGGACCGAGATGTGTCTATCTCACCGAAAAATATGAACATCAGTCATCGATATAATTATAACCTGCCATCCAGTTGAGTTATACTGTCAACTATGCTCCATACCGGTTCATTCCGCGGTTGAGAGCCCGCGGCTGTCTGGAATGCATCTTCAAGGGGGTGTCGGCCATGAAAACCACCCGAGTGCATTTCCCTGTCGTCGTCATCGGTCTTTTATCCTGTGTATCGCTCATTCCACCGGCCATTGCCGCTACCTTCAACGTGGATAGCGTTGCTGAGTTTCAGGCTGCCCTCGATGCCGCGGCAAGCAACGGCCAGAACGATGTCGTGAATGTCGCGGCAGGCGCTTACAATGTGACATCCACTCTGCAGTACGCATCAGATGAGAATCACTCACTGACTGTTACGGGAGCGGGAAGCAGCGCCACTATTTTGGACGGCGGGGGCAGCGGACGTATTCTTTCCATCACCACCTCCAGTGCAAACGCTGATATCACGGTCCAAGACCTTCGGTTCCAGAACGGCGCAACGCCGGATAACGGGGGCGCTCTGTTGGTGAGTGTATCGTCCGCCGCCGTCACACTGAGGCGATGTATGGTCAGAGACTGTGTTGCTTCAGGGGGCGGGAGTGTAGGCGGAGGCGCCAATCTGACCTCCGAGTCCGGGGCCGTCACGGTTACTTCATCCACTTTCAGGGAAAACACCAGTTCGGGGAATGTGGGTGGGCTGTTCGCCGGAACCGATTCCGGAACCATCAATCTGTCAAACTGCACCTTTTATCACAACAGTGTGTCGAATTCAGGCGGGAGCACCTACTTCGGCGACGGGGGCGGCGCCATGGCCTACTCGGGCGGGACCTGTCAAATCTATATTGGTGGCAACACTTTTACCGGCAATGTCGCCTCGGGTGGAGACAACCCGGACGGCGGCGGTATGATGGTCTACCCACTCGGTGAGAACTCGACGGTAGTAATGGAAAACAACACCTTCACGGATAATCGAGCCGGGCTTGGGGCCGGAGGCTGCGATGTGCGGCTCAATGCTGGTGGGTCGATCACGTTCAGCGGTAATGCCTTCACGGGGAATGAAGCTCTCGATGGAGTGGGCGGCGGGGCTATGATATACTTGGACAACGGCGCCCTCACCTTCGCGGGAAATACCTTCACCGGTAACGCGAGCCATACGAACGGAGGCGGCATTGCCATGGAGGTTTGGGGTGGGACGGCTCTTCTTTCGGGTAATACGTTTACTTCCAACCAGGCCGGTGAGAATGGCGGCGGAGCAAGCCTGGCGACCGATACGACAACGGTCTCCATTTCCAGGAATGTTTTTGATTCAAACAGTGCTACAAATGTCGGAGGAGGTCTTTCCTATTCAACCAATCAGGGCGCCGCGGACATATTCAATAACACTGCGTATGGAAACAGCGCCTCGACGGACGGCGGAGGGCTCTATGTTTACCTGGATCAGGCGGTAGCCGATGTCACGATGAACAGCAATGTCCTGTGGCAAAACACTCCAAATGCATTCGGTTATTCCTTCGGCTCGGGAAGCGCGCCTGTCACTATGACCTATTCCGACGTGCAGGGGGGGGCCGGGGAGAGTTGGTTCGGAACGGGGTGCATCGCCCTCAATCCGCTTTTCGTCAATGCCGCTGGAGGGGATTTCCGCCTGGGATGGGCAAGTTACCCGGTGGCGGACGCAA
The DNA here is from genome assembly GCA_964539645.1 of uncultured Syntrophobacter sp. Classification (GTDB taxonomy): domain Bacteria; phylum Desulfobacterota; class Syntrophobacteria; order Syntrophobacterales; family Syntrophobacteraceae; genus SbD1. Next base: position 37,717 of record CAZIJV010000017.1, on the reverse strand, counting down.
CCAAATCCCCCTGCATCGACACGGGCGATCCATCTCTGGCAAAGGACCCGGACAACACAAGGGGCGACATGGGCGCTTTACCGTTTTTTCAGTTCGTTGGTTCCAGGTCGCTGGGCAGTATTCTTTTTCTCCTGCTGCTGCAGTGATCACGGATCATCCGACACCATGGATCAGAAAGACTAAAGTACACATGTTCAGACCAGCGGTCTATCCCGCAAGAATAACCAGAGCCCTTGCACATGCCGGATATTTTACCTCGATTGTCCTCTTTATACTGGCCTTGAGCGGAATAGCGAGGGTGGGGACTATCCCCCGGATATCCGCAGGATAATCGAACGGGGTAAACTGGTTGTGGCCATAAATCATCATGACATGGCCCCATTTTTCATGCGCGATTCGGCCGGCAAACTCTACGGAGTGGACATAAGACTGGCCGAGGGAATTGCTTCCAGGCTGGGTGTGGAAATTGAATTCTGCAACCATTGCCGGACCTTCGATGAGGTGGTGGAGACTGTTGCACGCCACGAAGCGGATATTGGGCTCGGTTGTTTGAGCTGCACTCTGGACCGCGCCAAGCGCGTTTCTTTTACCAAACCTTACAAGCTGCAAAGGGACTGGGGGAGTTCGTGGTTGGACTGGTTCCCTCCAACGTATTTGCCGCCCTGAGCGAGGGTAGGACTCTCAAGATACTCTTCTTCTCCATAATTTTCGGACTGGCCACCGCTTTTATACCACCGCCTCTCAGCGATAGTATCCTTTCGTTTTTTTCCGCAATCTTCAAGGCTTTCGAGAAGGTGACAGAATGGGCCATGTACGGACTGCCTCTCGGTCTGTGCTGCCTGGTCGCCGACCAGATTTCCCGTCTTGGATCCCAGGTCATCGGCGCCATGATTCGGCTCATTGCGGCCATTTACGTGGCGTCCATTCTGCTTCGCCTGATCAGCGGCGTCATACTCTGGCTATCGACCAGGACCTCCTTCATGAAGCCGTTCAAAGCTCTTTACGAAGCTCTTATTATCGGTTTCGGGACTCGAAGCAGTCTTGCCGCAATGCCCGCCGCGCTCCGTGGTCTTCACGAGGGGCTTCACCTCGATCAGCAGAAGGTGAACCTCATTGTTCCGCTCGGTATTACTCTTTGCCGATATTCCACAGTGATGAACTTCACGCTTGGCGCCGTTTTCTTTGCGCAGTTCTACGGTATGCCAATAGGGTTGCAGCAGTGTTTCATCATCCTGATAGGGGCTGTATTGGGGGCAATGGCAAGCGCCGGGGCGCCGGGCCTTGTCACCGTTACGATGATATCCATCCTCCTTGAGCCGCTCGGATTGCCAACGGGGCCGGCGATAGTCCTGCTTCTGGCCATTGACCCGATAACCGACCCCATTGTGACGATCACCAACGTGCACACCAACTGTGCAATGGCTGCCCAGGTTATCCAGCCGGTCTGGGCAGTTCGTGAAAGGGCTCAGGGCAGTCCTGCCCTCTGATGCGGCGCTGTGCGTTCAAGATCGAGCCGAAGATGCCATAGGAGCGCATGGGAACACTTCGGCTGTTCAGCGCATCATCCTGTGGGAGTCCGAAGGGGACCTGCCGCACTATCAGGAGAATGTTCAGATGACGCCCGATCTCCCGCAAAAGCAAATGAATGCCGGTCTGACAGCGGAATCGGATCTCTCCCTGGAGATGGTCATCCTGCTCATTCTCGGGGTTTTCATGCTCCTTTTTGGGATTCTCCTTTTCCGGATTCACACAGGAGATCTGCCCTATAATCCGGACAGCGCCTACGGGCTTTTCCTGGTAGTCGTCTCTTTTCAGGCCGTCACAATGGGCAAGACCCCTTTTGGCGATCTCCGCCGCTCGCGGGCGCTCGTCGTAGCCGGAATGTGCACGGCGGTGCTCGGAATTGCCGCCTCTTTCATTCCCGGACAAGTCTCGGGGTTTGTCCGTACCCTGGTTGGCATAGTCCTTTTTGCCAGTGGGATTGTCCTTTTCATACAGTTGTTCGCTTCGGAGAAAAAAGCAAGACTCTGGATGAAGATCTCCGGAGAATTACAGCAACTGACCGTTGCCTGCGCCCTTGTCTATGTGCTCACAGTCGTTTCGGGACTTATAACGCTCCTGCCAGGCATCACAACAAATCCGCAAACTGCCGTAGTTCTCATTATGTATGGGATAAGCTTTTTTTATCTATGCTGGTGTATTTGGAGGGTTTCCAGGGAATATCCTGAAAGAACGCGAAATTCTGTTTCGCCTGCAGCAGATTCAAAGGTGAGTTGCAGTATCCTCCGGGAGGTCTCACTTCATCTTTCCCCGGCAATCCTTCTTCTTCTTGGGGTTCTCTTCGCTTTTCTAGGGTTGCTGCTCTTTCCAGTGGGCCTTGGCCTGATCGCCTTCTCCCCGGACGGCCAGTTTGGATTGCTGTTGATTATAATGGCTATCCAGTTGATGGCGCTGGGAGATACTCCAATGGGCCGGTACAGGCGTTCGTGGTTGATGGTGTTCATCGGATGCATTTTTGCCGCCCTGGGAGTTGTATCAGCCATCGTCCCGGGTCTGCTGACCGGGATTATCCGGATACTCCTCGGAGTCCTGAATATTGTCGGCGGGGCCGTATTACTGATCAGACAATTCCTCCCCGTACTGCGTGAGATCAGGACTCCACCGGCTGTTCCTGCTATTGTTCCCCCCATCCTGAAGCAACTGTACGCTACTCAGACGGTGCTGAGTATCATGACGGTGGGCTTCGGTGTATCCATGCTGATACCCGGCCTGGTTTCAATTTTCTTCGTCGCCGGCATCCTCGTCATTAATGGAATTCTCCTGTTGATTCTTGCGTTCCTTCTTCAGAGACTGGCCGCAATACAACCCGGCTGGTAAGGGCAATGGGGTGGATACCCGGGAGTTCAAGAGATGATTATCGAGCGTGCATCCCTGGAGGACGCCGGGGAAATCCTCGAACTTCAGAAACTCGCCTATGTGAGTGAGGCCGAGATTTATGAGGACTATTCAATTCCTCCCCTGATTCAGACGTCGGAGGAGATTCAGAAAGATTTTGAGGCCCAGGTCTTCCTGAAGGCCTCAATCGACGCAAGAATCATTGGCTCAGTCAGGGCCTGCATGAAGGGCGCAACATGCCATATCGGCAGGCTCATCGTCCATCCCGACTTCCGGAACCGCGGAATCGGTGAACGGCTGATGACAGAGGTCGAAGGTTTCTTTGCGCGCGCTGAGCGCTACGAACTGTTCACCGGGCGCCTGAGCGAGCGCAACCTTCGACTCTACCGCCGACTCGGCTACAAAACCTTTGCATCAAAATCGCTATCGAAGCGACTCACACTGGTCTTTCTTGAGAAGTATCCTCTATCTTGTGAGAAATGATTTGATAGACTTTTTACAGGCGCGGTATCATTATTGAGAACCGCAGTCAACAGTCCCCCCTTGATATGTAAAAGCCTCCATTATTCGAAAAAAATCAGTTTTCTTGCTTGAAATATCAGGAACTGTAACAGAAGGTAATCCGGGGAAGATACAGCTTACAGGTAATTAGTCCGATTATTCTTAAATAACGATCTTCGGTCCGTGGACCTGTCCGTCCCGGTGCGCATACCGGCACGCGTTCTCCAGGTCCAGTGTGCAGGAGCAATCATGAAGGCTTGTCGCATGGTCAACCCGGGCAGGGGAAAAGACTTCCTCGTTTACCGATTTGCAGGGGTGCTTACCGCATTGCTGTTACTAGTGCTGAGCGTCCAGGAGATAACCGCTGCAGAGGCTCCGACGCCGGAAGACCTGTTTCCGCTGACAATCGAAGAGCTGATGAACGTATCGATCACTTCGGTCGCGAAGAGGCCTCAACGGATGAGCGATGCGGCGGCTGCCATTTTCGTGATCACCCAGGAGGACATCCGCCGCTCGGGGGCGACCAGCATACCCGAGGTCTTGCGCATGGCGCCCGGCCTGGAGGTATCCCGCATCGATGCGAGCAAGTGGGCCATAAGTTCCAGGGGCTTCAGCACCCGGTTTGCCAACAAGCTCCTGGTTCTCTTCGATGGACGGACCGTTTATAACCCGTTATTTTCGGGTGTTTTCTGGGAACATCAGAACTATATCCTCGAAGACATCGAGCGCATCGAAGTGATCAGGGGGCCCGGCGCCTCGCTGTGGGGCGCCAATGCGGTAAACGGGGTAATCAATATTATCAGTAAGAAGGCAAAGGATACGCAGGGAGGGCTGGTTTCGGCCGCGGGGGGGACTCATGAAGCTTTCGGCGGAGTCCGTTACGGCGGCAGGATAGACAATTCCACCTATTTCCGCATATATAACAAGTACTACGATCACCGGGGTTTTCCGGGTGTCCGGGGAGTAGCGAGAAGCGACGCCTGGAACTACAACACTTCCGGCTTCAGGGTGGACAGCGGGTTGACACCGGCTGACTCGCTTACAGTCCAGGGCGATTTCCAACTGAAAAGCTCCGACGAAACCTATTTTCTTCCCTCGGTACTCCCGCCTTTCACTACCCGGCTCGACTCAGGCACCGATTTTACGGGGGGGAATCTCCTGGCGCGCTGGAACCGGATCATTTCGGACACATCCAATTTCCAGATGCAGGCCTATTATGACCGTGGGGAATTATCAGACCGGCTGTTCGGAGAGAAGCGGAATACCTTCGATATAGAAGCACAGCACCAGTTCAAGGCGGGAGGGAAGCAGACGATCGTATGGGGGCTCGGATACCGTTTCGAGCAGGACCATGTGCGCGATTCCTTCCTGATTGATACGGCGCCGACCCATACGAACAACCTGTTCAGCGCTTTCGTGCAGGACGAGATAAGCCTGGACGACAAAGTAACCCTTACGCTGGGTTCCAGGTTTGAACACAATACCCACACCGGCTTTGAGATTCAGCCCAATGTGAGGCTGGCCTGGACGCCCGATAAGAAGCATGTTCTCTGGACCGCTATATCGAGGGCGGTCAGGACGCCTTCATGGGCTGAAGAGGACCTGTCGCTCGATGTTGCCGCGATCCCTCCCTCGATCGTCAATCCACTCCCGACACTGGTGGTGATCGACGGGAACCCGGACTTGAAATCCGAAGAGTTGTACGCCTTCGAGTTCGGCCATCGTTTTATGCCGTTTGAGGGCCTCTCAATCGATATGGCCGGTTTTTACAACCTGTACAAACACCTGGGCAGCAACGAAGTGGGAGAGCCCTTCTTCGACCCGTTCCCCGTACCCCACATCGTGCTGCCGCTCAAGGCGGGCGCCGGACTGCACGGAGATACTTACGGGTTCGAACTGGCGGCGGACTACCAGGTGCAGAAATGGTGGCGGGTACAGGCGGCCTACACTTTCATGCAAATGGACCTGGAAACCAACGACGACGGCACTGACAGGACTTCGCCCGAGTTCATCTCCGGTTCCAATCCGCACCACCAGTTTTCGATTCGATCCGCCTTCGATCTTCCTCACAAAACTGAATTCGATCTTTGGCTGCGCTACGTCGACTCTCTGCCTGCCCTTAATCTCGGCAGCTACACGAGCCTGAATGCACGTCTGGCCTGGAGGCCCACCAGAAACCTGGAGCTTTCCATAGTCGGCCAGAATCTCCTGGACATAAAACATGTGGAAATGAGCCCGGATTTTCTGGGTACGGTGGAGGCGCAGATAGAGCGCAGCGTGTACGGCAAGGTGGTTTGGAGATTTTAAGAAGAAAATGGTTTCTCAATGAACCTGTCCGGATTCTGTCGGTGATCCGCGGTATTCAGAATCCCGGGCCGCTTTACTCAATGACGACGGGAAGACGAAAAAGATGCCCCTTGGTTTTAAAATGAGGGTTATTTCGGCGATCTGCCTGTTTGTTCTGTCCCTGTGGCCGGCGCCCGGGTCGGGATATGCAGCCGAAACCGACGAATATACCCTCAAACTGGCATTCATATATAACTTCGCCAAGTTTGTAGAGTGGCCCGATTCAGATCCAAAAGCGCCCATCGTCTTTTGCATCCTGGGCGACGATCCCTTCGGCCACAGGATTGTCAACATCGAGGAGCGCATGGTCGGCGAAAGAAAAATACTGGTTCGGCGAAATCCCGGCCCTGAGGCAATCAAGCAGTGTCACATACTCTTTATATCCTCGTCCGAGAAACAGCGGATCGAGCAGTCGCTCCGCGAGGTAAGAGGCTTGAGCATCCTCACGATCAGCGACATTCCCGATTTTACGCGAGCCGGGGGTATGATCGGCTTCAGGGTCTCAAACGACAGGATCCGCTTCCAGGTGAACCTGGCATCCGCCAGGTCTTCCAGACTGGAAATAAGCTCAAAACTTCTGAAGCTTGCTGAGAGCGTCAGGGATCAGTAACTATCAGATGCGCCGGATACTCTTCCAGGAGGAAAAATCACGGGGCAGGGAGATAAGAGCAGCCTGTTTGCTTTTGTAGCGTAAAATAAGGACGATAAAGCCAAGAGTGCTAATCCTGCCCAGTTAGGGACTATCAAGCGCAAGACGGGAGAGGATAAGACCTGGGTTCAGAAGTTACCTTCCAGTCGCAGGAGGTGCTCATTGAATGCATGACCGGGGAGATTTACCGCTACCTGATAGGGGAATTGCAGCCCAAGATCAGAACCCATGGAGCAGGCACGATCCTCTCCGAGTTCGTGGACATGCCATTCTGACGAAGGCCCGGGAAGCAGAGGATGAGGAATTCATTAGAGTCGGCGAAATGACCGCCGAGGGCTATGGAGAATTCATCAAGATAGACCACGGTCAGTCCTTGAATTCTATGCGAATCAGCGACAAGGCCGTCTTGGCGAAGCCGGTTTACGGGACCGCCAAGATCAAGTACTATCAGCCTCCACCCGGTTCCGGCCTCGATACCCATGGGTTGGACAAGCGTACTATGAAGCAGAGGCAGACGATCTGGTTCACAGTAAGGAAGTACACGATCTCCCCCGTCTTTGTGAATCGCATAATTATTCACTTCCTTCTCGGATTCATCGATGAAGCCTATATCAACGAGATGACTTTTCAGCCAAGCGCCCTTCCACTCTACGACGGCAGGCTGCTGACCTTTTTCACGGATATGCCCGATAAGTACGACAGGTGTGAAACAGCCAAAATCGAAGCTATTGCAAAGATCGTCTTCACAAAGGATCATCCACAGTAGACCCAACACGATGTCGTGGCGAAACAGCGACAGATATTTCAATGCGTTGCACGCCATCGATCCGGTGAATGCCGGCAAGCTGAACGCGATTGCTTCGACTGCCGAAGAAGGATGATTCAGACTACTTTCGGCACTGTTTATTCCGTCTGCAGTCTCTCCGGCCAATGGGCCTGGAATCGCCGCCTTATACCCTGTTATTGAACCGCTGCCCGATCATGATTATGTCTTCTGGCGGCAACCCTGCTCTTGTGCTAAAGTGAATTATTCTGATCTCCGGTATCATCATCACTAATCAACCGGTAACCGGCAGGTGGTACTATGACGTGGGCGGATTTTTACCTGGTTTGCTTCATTGTCGGTTTTGCCTTCAGTATACTTTCCCTGTTCGCTGGCGGACTGCACCTGGATGCTCACCTTCCCCACTGGATGGATCTTGCGCATCACGATTTCGGTTCCCATGCGGATGCCGGACACGGAGACTCAGCATCCTTTTTCAACTTCCCGACCATGATGACTTTTCTTGCCTGGTTCGGCGGTATCGGTTACCTCCTGACACATGTCTACGGCTTCTGGTTTCTGCTCACCCTGGGGATTGCACTTGCGGGGGGAGGGGTGGGCGCCCTGCTCGTCTTCTGTTTTCTCGCAAAAGTGCTTATGGCTCATGATCATACGATGAACCCGGCGGACTACAAGGTCGAGGGGACAGCCGGGGTGGTAAGCAGTGCAATACGACCGGGCGGCACCGGGGAAATCGTATTTGACCAGGGAGGCGCGCGCAAATATTGCAGCGCTCGAAGCGACGATGGTACGGCCATCGAAAAAGGGGTCGAGATTGTCATCGTCCGCTACGAGAAAGGAATCGCCTACGTTTATCCCTGGGAGAGAATGCTTGGTGAACAGTGAGGAGTGTTCGACGGGGGGAATTATGTACGCATGGGTAATTGGCGGATTGATCGTTCTTTGTACGCTTATTTTCATCAGCGCCCTGATAAGGCTCTATCGCAAGGCGGGCCCTCACGAGGCGCTCGTGGTCTATGGGTTTCGGGGGACTCGGGTAGTGAAGGGCGGGGGTACGGTAGTGTTCCCGCTCATCGAGGAGTGCCGGGGGCTCTCTCTTGAATTGATGTCTTTTGACGTCGCGCCGCAGCAGGATCTCTATACCAAGCAGGGCGTTGCGGTTACCGTTGAGGCGGTTGCCCAGATAAAGGTGAAATCCGATCCGCAGTCGATTCAAACCGCCTCGGAGCAGTTTTTGACCAAAACCGACGAGATGCGGGAGAGTCTTATCCGGCTCGTGATGGAGGGGCATCTGCGCGGCATTATCGGTCAGTTGACGGTCGAAGAAATAGTAAAAGAGCCGGAGATGGTGGCGGACCGGATGCGCTCGACCTGTGCGGACGACATGAACAAGATGGGGCTCGAGGTGATTTCCTTTACCATCAAGGAGGTAAAGGACAAGAACGATTATATCGCCAACATGGGCCGGCCCGATGTGGCGCGCATCAAGCGGGACGCCGATGTTGCAACGGCGGAGGCCGAGCGGGACACGGCCATAAAGCGTGCCGTGGCCCAGAGGGAGGCTGCTGTTGCAAAGGCCCAGGCCGACCAGGAGCGGGTGCTTGCCGAGACCCTTTCTCTTGCCAAGCAGGCCGAGGCGGAAAGGGATCTGGATGTGAAGAAGGCGACCTACCTCGAAGGGGTGAAGCGTCAGCAGGCGCAGGCCGACAAAGCCTACGAGATCCAGACGAACGTTATGCAGCAGCAGGTGGTGGCCGAGCAGGTGAAGGTGCAGCAGGTGGAAAGAGAGCACCAGATCAAAGTGCAGGAAGCCGAGATCCTGCGGCGAGAAAAGGAGTTGATGGCGACCGTTTTGAAGGAGGCCGAAATAGAGCGCCAGAGAATCGAGACCCTTGCCAATGCCGAAAAGCAGCGCCTGATCATGGAGGCTGACGGCAAGGCGGCATCGGTCAGGTCCCAGGGACTGGCTGAAGCCGAGATCATTTTCAAGAAGGGCGAGTCGGAGGCCATGGCGATGAACGTCAAAGCCGAGGCTTTCCAGGAATACAACCAGGCGGCGGTAATCGACAAACTGCTGACCGGCCTGCCCGACATAGTGAAGGCCCTGGCCACGCCGCTGGCAAATGTGGACAGGATCACCATCGTCTCGACCGGGGACGGCGAGTCGGCGGGCGTCAACAAGCTTACCGCCGACGTGGCCAAGATGGCGGCCCAGGCGCCTGCTCTTTTCGAGGCACTTTCCGGAATGAGCGTATCAGAGCTTTTTTCACGGGTGCGCCAGATCGGCGACAAGTCTCCTAAAGCTTCGACCCCAACCACCCGGAAAGGGGCGTGATACCCCTGGTTAGTAATGGCGCCTGATCTGCGCTGTGAGTTGCCTGTGAAGATAATCCTCCCAGGCATGCTCCGAAAAAATGAGCTTCAATCGATCAGCTTCCGTTCCGTGCCGCCACCGGATTCCAGTTCGGCAATGGACTCGAGAAGCCGCCCGGCGTTTCGGGGGCTTCGCAGAAGATAGGCTGTTTCTTCCAGTGACTCGTAGTCTTCGAGAGAGATCATTACCACCGACCGCTGGTTCTTGCGCGTGATGATGACGGGAGAATGATCATCGCAGACACTATCCATTGTTTTGGCGAGATTGCTGCGCGCCTGTGAGTAGGTTAGAGCGTTCATGCGGGGTACTCCTCCAATAGACGTGGTGCTGTACAATTTATTGTACAGCATCACTTGAGCGTGAGACCAAGCTTGTCTTTTCGCGCCTCCTGGCAGGAAAAAAAAGCCGTCAGTGGCTTACATTGGGCCACTGGCGGCTTTTGAATGGTCATGGGTCCACAGCGCCCCCTCCTACGGGGACGGGGGCGACTGCCTTGCGGCGGCGAGCACGCGACGAAAGACAGGCGCTCCGAACAAGGGGCGCTTGCATAGCGTAGCTACTTTCTCGGCAACCTCCCCGTAAGGATCGGCCCGAATGATGGCAACCAAGGGCGCCCAATCGGGCGCCTGGCCCCGGGCCAGAATGTCCTCGATTGCCGCGACTGTGAATTCTTCATGGTTCAGGTGGCGGTGCTTCATGTGTCAAGTCCCGGTAGCTTTGCCGGCGGCGACGTTTGACCTGCCGCGCGGGCCTCGCGCCATTCGCCAATCTGCGTTTTTGCCTGTTGAGCCGCCGGTGAGGGATCGACACGAAAAGTTTTCTCACAGGCGTTCAGCAGCCAGTCGGATAGTTTGCCGCACACATCGGCGACGTATTCCCAGCGGTCAAAAGGAGGATGAACGCCTTTGTATTCGGCGAGGGCGACCTTATCGAGGTCATAGGGCGGCGGCGCGGCCAACTGCATCATCAATTGAGTGCGGACAACCCACGTGCCGCTTTTTTGCGGATAGAGTTCATCCATGCACCACAGCGCTTCACCGGCGGCGTCAATGCCCATGTGAGCCGCAAGAGCGGCCAGATCAAGATAATCTCGCGTGGCGTTGCGCTCAAGGCAGAGAAATGCCTTGATGCGTAGCACTTCCGGCAACGTCGGCAAAACAACGTTATGGCCGCCAATCCGCATGACCGTGGTTTCCAGGGGCCGTGCACGGCGCAATTGGCGCACCCCTGTTTCGACCCCATCCAGTGACCCAAGAATCAAAACCGGTCGTTTGACCCGAGCTGTCTCCCATCCGGCGACAGCCTCAAGCTCTGTCAAAACGGCGTCGAAACGCTCGCGGAGATCGGGGAGAACATGATCATGATCGAACGAGAAGCGATGTCCTGCATAAAGCGCCGAAGCCGTCCCGCCGACAACCACGGCTTCGGGCAACACGCTCTGCAATCGGCAAAGGGACGCCAGCACGGCTTCCCATGCTTCGTTTTCCACCGCAGACTGTTTGTCATTTTTGCTCATAGCTAATTTATACCACAAATAGCGGACAATTTCCTATTTTGCCGCCCGCAGCGGTTCATTGCCTGAGCACCGCATACCCGTCGCCGTCCAGTTCGAGCAGGTATCCCGCTATTTCCGACCGGCCTTCCTTGATGGTTGTAGTCTTCACGATATGTATCTCATGCCGGGCCATTTTCTCTCTTATCGCAAGAAGGCATTTGTCCGGATTGTGCATCAGCAGTGTGTCCGCAATACGTGAATCGACCCTGGCCATCTGCTCCTGGTCCACGGAGTGGCATTGCCCCATCATGAGCACATACTTGCCGCAATCGGAGCCGGCTACTTTGATGTAAAAGCCGTCTACCTCAATTTCCCGCTGCGCTCCGGAGAAAGAAGAACAGTCCCGGGTGAGCGGATAGGGTTTCTTACAGGTAACGCTCAGCATCTGAATCGTGGCATGAGGGCGTGCCAGATTTTTTTCCAGTCCGAACTCCGTGGCGAGCATGATTGCGAGGCCCGTTGCCGCGGCGGCGATATCCTGTTTGAAAAGAGCGGCGCCGTTTGCGCTGCACTGTTGCACCGTTTTGGGCTCGCGCATATACTCGTCCGAGGAGAGGCTCTTCTGGATAAGCGTTTCCCCCGTCCTGACATCATGGATCATGACCTGTGCATCGATAGCCACGCAGGATGTCTGGCCCGCGTAGGCAGCCAGACCGTAGGCGCATCTCAATACGATCAACGCGTCGAGGCCATGTTTCCTGGCGACGGCAAGTTGCTCGGGCAGTTTGTCATTTCCGGATGCTTTCAATGCGGCCAGATCCTTTGAAAGCGATTCTCCATCCGCCAGTTCGTACTTCTTGGAAAGCCTCTCTGAGATCTCCCGCTCAAGGAGCGCTTTCACCGGGTACACCGGCGCCTCTTTTCTAAGCTCATCGATGCTGCCCCCCAAGGAACTGTGGCTTCTCGCTTTTTGTTCCACAGTCAGCAGGCCAAACTCCAACAGAGCGCCTACCAGCCCGAATTGATAGCCGCCATAGGTCTTTTCCAGAACATGGGTGTGATCCAGCACGACCGGCCGCTCATCGGCCAGGCTGATGAAAACACCTACCTTCTTTATACCGGATGCCGTTTCCGGTTTCATGATAGTGGGGGGCGTTGCGCATCCGTTGAGCGAAAAAGCCATAACAAAGGCAGAGATGACCCAGGTACTTTTTCTCACCGCTTTCCTCCAGAAGAAATAAGGGGCAGGGATAGAGCAGGTAAGCTGTAATAAATAGCGCAACCATACAGCAGCTAACGCCGCTCTCGTTTATTCCTGATCGCAGATGGTATAATATCTGTTGGTGATTTCTGCCGATTGTATAAAAAGTTTTTCATGATTTCAATCAGGCTCTAAGATAAAACTTGTTTGAAACTACCTTATCAAGGATGGCGGCATGTGTGATTTCCCGAATGTGGAAAACCATGACCTGGAACTCGAAATGCTCAGTTCGCTCTGCGAGGAGTGGGACCGGAGGATCGAATCTCTTGGCGCGATGTTTGACCAGGGCTATGTTGATGAGTCCCTGATCCTGTGCTGCTGTTATATCGCGGCTATCGGAAACTGGTTGGGCAAACCGGGCTCGGATGAGAAGGAGGCATTTACAAAAGCACTCCTGCGCTATGGAGATAATGAACTGTTCGGCAGGATAAACCCCGTGCGTCTCTATGAAGCATTTCAGCAGGTGGAGGAGGTGTGGTGCACTGCAGGTTTTTTCGGCAGACTCAGGGGATGCCTTGATACTCTCAAGGACCAATTCTACCCGTGGGAGGAGATCGCCCGGGTCTGCAGGCCGGTATTGACGGATGAGGAGTTCGATGGCTTGCGTGAGTATTTTTGGATCGGTACCTTCGCAGGTCTTGCTCATACAATAACCCGGTGCGAGGGAGTGCGTCACGGCATGATAACAGTACGGGGGTGTGGAGATACGGTTCCCGGTTTTCCGCTCTTCTACCCGGCCCTTCGGAAGGTATTCGACAGGGCGCGGAGTCTGATCATGGCCGGAAGACTTCGAATCTATTGATGTTCCATCCCGTTTCCTGTTAAACCTCTGGGAGGCGGCAGGAATATCCCTGAGCTGCTTTTCTGCAAGGGAATAGAGATGTCTTTAAAGCTGAAGGATCTAAGAGAATCGAACGAGTTCCTGAATGTCCTGCTGGATAATATCACTTCGGCTGTCATGATTGTCGATAAGGATTTTCGGATCAGGCAGTTCAACGACGCATTGACCCGGATATTCGGTAAAGAGGGCCGCGGGTATACGGGAGAGGCCTGCGGGGATGCGCTCGGATGTATTTTTGCTGCGAAGGAAAAGGCGCCCTGCGGTAAGACGTCGCAGTGCCACAAATGCCAGCTCAGAGAAAACCTGGCAAAGACCTTTTCCAACAGGTCCGCCAGCAGAAGAAAAATGCTTGCCCGGAGTTTTTACCTGAATGATGTTCCAGTTCAGAAGTTCATAGAGTTCTCCACGAGGTTCATTTCCTTCAACGGGCAGGAATTCGCCCTGCTCATCATGGATGACATCACCGAGCGCGAGTTGCAGAAGCAGGAACTCGTACGCAGGCAAAAACAAATAGAACTCGATCTCAAAGCCGCCGCCTCCATTCAGAGGACTCTCCTGCCTTCCCGGCAGGCTGACTTTCGCCATGTGGAGGCCGGCTGGGAATTCCTGCCCTGTTCGACAATCGGCGGGGACTTTTTCAATCTTCTGCAGATAGGAAAAGGGCGAATGGCCTGTTTCATGATGGATGCGAGCGGTCATGGCGTACATTCCGCCCTGGTTAGCGTTTCAGTATCCCAGCTTTTGCAGCCGGGCTCAACTACCCTTCCGCTCGACTCACCTGCCGCGGTTTGCGAGGAACTCGACCGGCAATTTCCCCTGGAGCGTTTCAATACGTTTTTTTCAATGATATATATCGTCCTGGACCTTAAAGCCCGGACTCTCCGCTGGTGCAACGCAGGGCACCCGCCGGGGGCGCTCCGGCGCTCAGGCGGAGAAGTGGAACTGCTCGATGCGACCGGGCCGATAATAGGCCTCGGGGGTATGCTTCCCTTCATGGAGAAAAGCAAAAGGATCAAAGCAGGCGAAAGGATCTTCCTGTGCACGGACGGTCTGATCGAGCGGCGCAATCAGGCAGGTGAGCTGTTCGGTATGAAAGGATTTCTTGCCGGGGTAGAGACGTCCGGCGGCGGGCAGCTTGCCGCATCCCTGTCAACGCTTGTACGAACCGCCCTGGATTTTGGAGAGGGTACGGCGCTCTCCGATGATATCAGTCTTCTCGCACTGGAAATAAGGTAGCATTGCGGGTATCCCAGCGCCGAAAGGAAAAACGCTCTCATGATCACCAAGGGTTTGCTGGACAGGATTTATGAAGCTGCAAGCATACAAAGGTGGAACGACCACGTCCGCCCGGTCGAGTTTACCGAACTGGATAAACAGGCTCACAAGATGATCCTCGCCTATGTGCTGGGAAAGCTCGAAGAGTCCGAGCGGCAGGCGGAAATTGACTGGATCAGGCTCATAGAAGGCGGCATATTCGAGTTCTTTCCCCGGGTGATCCTCACCGATATCAAGGCCCCGGTCTTCCACAAGCTGATGCGTCAAAAGGGGCGCGAAATCAATACTCTCGTCTTGCAGACGATGCAGGAAGACGTTCTGGGTATCAAAGGCAGTTTCGCCGAGAATTTTCAAAAATATCTCTTTGACAGCAATTACGCCAGGTTTGAAAAAAGAATCCTCAAGGCAGCTCATTACCTGGCTACCAACTGGGAATTCCAGATCATCTACAACACCGCCCCCTTCGTATACGGCATAGAAAAGACGAAGGAGGAGATAGAAAACCAGATAGAGGACCACTACGATCTCATAGGGGTGCAAAAGATATCGCTTCGAAAGAAATCTTTCGGCTTTATCGATCTTTGTGCGCAGTTACGCTTCCAGCAGCGCTGGGCCCATTCGCAGCGGGTGCCGAAAACCTCCGTGCTGGGCCATATGCTGATCGTCGCCATGATGTCCTATTTCTGTTCGCTTGAACTCGGAGCATGCCGCAAGCGCATCTATAACAATTTCTTCAGCGGCTTGTTCCATGATCTTCCGGAGGTGCTCACCCGCGATATCGTCTCCCCGGTTAAAGGCTCCGTGGCGGGGCTGGATGAAATCATCAAGGAATATGAGAGAATGCAATTCGAGGAGCGTATCCTTCCGCTGCTTCCATCCTCGATTACGGATGAAATACTCTATTTTATCCAGGACGAGTTTGCGAACAAGATAGTAGAGGATTCCGTCATCAAGACGGGAATATCGGGACCTGAGATGATGCGCTCTTTCAACGAGGACCGCTTTTGCCCGGTGGACGGTGAGATCATCAAGTCGTGTGACAAGCTTGCCGCTTTTATCGAAGCGTCCCTGTCGATAAGGCACGGCATCCGGTCCCATCACCTGCTGGACGGCAAGGCAAAGATCTACGAGGAATTCCGGGACCAGAAGCCGGGCGGAATAGACTTTGGCGAGCTGTTCGATTACTTCTACCAGTAAGAAAAACGCCCCGGGGTTTCCCGCTCCGGTCGAGGATGGGCATGAACCGAGATGAAATGATCCAGTCGGTCGAACAGGAACAGGGATACTGGGACATAATAATTATAGGCGGCGGCGCCACGGGTCTTGGTGCGGCGGTGGACGCCGCGTCAAGGGGGTATAAGAAGACCCTTCTGCTCGAACAGCACGACTTTGCCAAGGGGACTTCGAGCCGCAGCACCAAACTGGTTCACGGCGGCGTAAGGTACCTGAGGCAGGGGAATATCTCACTGGTGCTCGAGGCGTTGCATGAGCGGGGCTTAATGATGCAGAACGCTCCGCACCTGGTGAGCAATCAGACTTTCCTGGTTCCAAACTATGAATGGTGGGACGGCCCCTTCTACGGCACCGGGATGAAGGTATACGATCTGCTGGCGGGGAAGCTCGGGCTCGGCCCCTCCAGCAGAATATCCAGGGAAGACACCCTGGAGCGTATTCCAAACCTCAAGCCGGAGGGATTGCGGGGAGGGGTCATTTATCACGACGGGCAATTCGATGATTCGCGTCTTGCGGTAAACCTTGCGCAAACCGCCGCCGAACACGGCGCTACGCTCCTCAACTATATGAAAGTCACCAGTCTGCTGAAATCCGGCGATATGATCTCCGGTGTCTCCGCACTCGACATGGAATCCGGCAAAGAATACACCCTTTTCGGCAGGGCAGTGATAAACGCTACGGGCGTCTTCACCGACAGTGTGCTGAGGATGGATAATCCCGAGGCTGAAAAGCTCATCACGCCCAGCCAGGGGGTTCACCTGGTCCTGGACAAGGAATTCCTGCCCGGCGATACCGCTGTCATGGTCCCCCAGACCGATGATGGCCGGGTGCTTTTTGCCGTCCCCTGGCATGGTAAGGTGGTGATCGGGACGACCGATACTCCCATCAGCGAGCCCAACCTGGAGCCGTGCGCGCTGGAAGAGGAAATCGATTTCATATTGAGGCATATTGCCAAATATATAGCCCGTTCGCCCGGGCCTGAAGATGTCCGGAGTGTCTTCGCCGGCCTGAGGCCGCTGGTCAACCCCGGTGAAGGCGAGCAAACCGCCTCGATCGCTCGGGACCACTTTCTCCTGGTGTCCCGGTCTGGTCTGGTCACGATCACGGGAGGAAAATGGACAACCTACAGAAAGATGGGTGAAGAGGCGGTCGATCATGCCATAATGGTTGCAGGGCTTGATGAGCGGCCCTGTGTTACCAGGCGGTTGCGTATCCACGGTTGGCTTAAAAATGTAGACAGGCGCCAGCCCCTCTACCCTTACGGTTCCGATGCGCTTCGCATAAAGAGGTTGATTGCGAAGGAACCGGAGCTGGGGGAAAAACTGCACCCTGCGCTCCCCTACGTTAGAGCTGAGGTGGTCTGGGCGGTCAGGGAAGAAATGGCCCGAACGGTTGAGGACGTACTGGCGCGACGGACGCGTGCCTTGCTCCTCAATGCAAGGGCCGGCGTGGAGGCCGCCCCGGTTACGGCCCGGATCATGGCTGAGGAAACCGGCCGCGATGCGGCCTGGCAGAAAGAGCAGGTGGAGGCCTATGTCTCGCTTGCACGAAACTACATACTTTGTTGATTTTGGCTTAACTTATACTTGCAGCACCGAAAAATTCACACCATTTTGCAGCAGGCTGGAACGGCACTGAATCAATCCTTTGGAGAATCGATTTCATGCAGATAATTGGTCCTGTTAGAGTGGAAAGAACCCACGTTCAGAAGCTTCATGGCAAGCCCGCAGATGTTTTTCCTCTTCTGTGTCCCGTGCGCGAGCGGGAATGGGCCGAGGAGTGGGACCCTTTGGCTGTCTACACAAGATCGGGATTTGCCGAGGACGACTGTGTTTTCATAACCGGAGAAGACAACCCCGATTCCATCTGGGTGATTACCAGCTTCGACTCCCGGCGCCACAAACTGGAGATCGTGAAAGTCACACCGGGGATGACTGTGGGAAAGATCACCATTTCCCTTTCAGAGAATTCGGTCGGGGAGACCGATGCCGAAGTCGTCTACATGTATACGGCCATTAGTCCCGAAGGCGAGGAATTCGTAAGAGCCTATTCGGAGGAGTTCTTCAGGCAGTTCATGCAGTATTCCGAAGCGGCGCTGAACAAGTACCTGGAAAAACTCACCCGAGACGGAAACGGCGGGTCGTGAAGAATCTTTCACGATCCGCCCGGAGTTGCGTAAGGTTTTGTGGAGCGTGTGTTCATCACCACGAAGCCCCTGGAGCAGCATAGCCTCAACCAAATGAAGTTATCGGGCGCAGGTTTTTCCATAACCACTAAGGTCTCGAAGATTGACAAGAAAAGAGTTCACTCTTCGTGGTGAAATGAGATTTGTCCGTTCAATAGAATCCCGCATATCCCGCGCACGTTGGAAGTGAGTTCTTAAACACGAAGAGCACGAAGAAGACACGAAGGATCACGAAGAATATTAAGCTAAATCCAGGCCCTGCTGGTGAATCTTGTTCAAAAAACAAGAAAATGCGGGGTAGTTGTAGGGTGGGCAAAAGCGAAGCGTTGCCCACCGTTGGGTAAATCCTACGTGGCGCCGGTATCCGGCGCAACGCATTTTCGTGGTGGAACCTGGCTTTTTTTCTGTTTGCCTGCTGTTCGTGGAGAATGCCGAGATTGTTTTGGATTTTCGCTTCCATGCACCGGTTCTCAGAAACGGAAGGCCACCCCGGCAAGCAGGGCGTAATCACTCTCAGGCTCGGTCAGGCCTCCTTTCAAGCCGACGCTCAGGTCCATATAATCCGAGACCGGCAAGATGAAACCGCCCAGAAGAAAGGCTGCGGGAGTATCGTTTCCCTTTTCGGTGTTTCTCTCCGCGCCGACGTTTGCAACGGCCTTGAGCCAGGGGCAAACGGCGACTTCCGTGGCAAGAGACACATTCCAGATATTTGTCTCCTCAGTGAACTTGTTTTCGTTTCTTGTGTAGCCGGCGTTGAAGTGGAAGGTCAGGGGATCGAAGGCCTGGGTGGCTATGAACTGTGCGCCTCCTCCGACCTTCCCGGCGCCCAGTCCGTTTTCTTCATCTCCCGTGGGCAATGTCAAGCCGGGTTTGACGGCAAGACTCAAGCCTTCCCTTTCATAGAAGCGCCATTTCACCTCGAAGCCCAGGTCGGCAATGCCGTCGAAGCGAGTTTTCCGTCCGAACTCCTTAACGGTGAGGTAATGGTAGGGAAGGGTGAATACCAGGTCCACCGGATCTATGAGCCCGTACGACACGACGGTCTCCAACTGGTGCAGGTTCTCCTGGATAGCACTGGAGGCCTCACGGGCGAATTCGTAATTGAACTCCAACTGGAACTTCCCTTTTCCCTGCGTTCCGGTGTCATCGGTTATCAGCGGGTGAGCGCCGAAGCACACTCCAGTAAATACCAGAGACAAGAAAATCGTTCCCAGGCTCCCCCTGGGTGTTTCTATCCGCAGCTTTACTCCAACCATCTCTTCCCCTCCGGATCAAGCTGATAAATGCGCTGATTATTTCTCCCGGGCAAAGGCCATACTCGCCGATGAGATGACCACCACGACCGAGCCTATGTTGTGGACGAGCGCCCCCATTATGGGGCTGAGAAATCCTGCTCCGCCCGCTGCCACCGCCAGGACATTGAAAAGCATTCCAAGCGCGATATTGCGTTTGATGACCGTGAGCATCCGACGGCCCAGGCGAATGAGAAAAGGGATCTTTGAGATATCGTCATTCATGAGGGCTATGTCTGAGGCCTCCAGAGCAACGTTGGTTCCGGCATCGCCCATGGCGATTCCCACATTTGCCGTCGCGAGCGCCGGAGCGTCGTTAATGCCGTCGCCCACGAAAACGACCGTCTTCCCGCGTTCCTGGAACTCTTTGACCACCCGTGGTTTATCTTCGGGCATCATTTGCGCCCAGGCGCGGTCCAGTCCCACCGACTCGGCAATCATGCAGGCGGACCTTTCGTGATCTCCCGACAGAATCCCCACATGGTCGATATTCATGGCGCACAGTGCGGCAACCGTCTCCCTCGCACAAGGCCTGATCTCATCGGCAACGCTGATGAGCCCGAGTGGGCGTTCGTTACGGTAGACGAGAAGGGGGGTCGCTCCTCTTTCCTTGATACTCTCCAACGGTTCGCACAACTCGGTGGGAATATCTGTCGCTCCCCCGGCCATGCACGCGCTTCCGACCTCTATCCAGTTTCCCGAGACCCGGCCGCGCACTCCCAGTCCGATCCGGGCGCACATCTCGTCGGCCTGCCCGATGGTGACCCGTGCATAATGCGCCGCCTTCAGGATTGCCCGGGCCAGAGGATGCGTGCTGTGCTGTTCGACGCAGGCCGCAAGGGTGAGTATGTCCAGCGCTTCGACCCCTTTCGCCGGAAACACCCCGTTCACGCGCGGTTTGCCACGGGTGAGAGTTCCCGTCTTATCAAACAGCACCACATCGGCTCTACCTGCCTCCTCAAGATATTGTCCTCCTTTTACAAGGATTCCAGACCTGGCGGCGCGCCCGATGGAGGCGACAACAGCGGTGGGAGCAGCCAGGATGAGCGCGCAGGGACATCCCGCGATAAGCACCGTGACAGCTCGATCCGGGTCTCCCGTGAGCCACCACGCAAAGGCGGCGCAGGCAATGATCAGGGGAGTGAACCATTTCGCGTAGCGGTCGATAACCTTGACAGCCCGCGGCTTGTGCTTTTCCGCCTCCGTCACCAACCTGATGACCCTTCCGAGAGTTGTGTCCTCCCCAACCCTCGTCGCCTCGATTTCGACCACGCCGCTCAGGTTTATGGTTCCGGCGTAGACCCGGTCGCCCGGTTCTTTGTCTACGGGAATCGGCTCGCCTGTCATGGAGGATTCGTCAACGGCGGATCGGCCACTGCGGATCACCGCATCCACCGGGTTCCGGTCCCCGGGTCGCACCAGAAGAATCTCGCCGGTCTTCACATCCTGGATGGGTTTTTCGACTGTCACGCCATCCGTCAGTACGATGGCGGTTTGGGGCGAGATGCTCATGAGAGAGCGAATCGCCTTTCGTGCCGAGTCCGTTGTCGCCTGCTCGACCAGCGAACCCATAACCATTATGAAACTTACCACCGCTGCGGTGAGAAATTCTCCTCTCACCAGGCAGGCGATGATGGCGAGGCTTACGAGTTCATCTACGTTGACCCTGCGATGCAGGACTCCGGTAACGGCGCTCCTGATTATCGGCAGGCCGTTTACGGCGACCGAAAAGAGCGCGAGCAGGGTTGCCGCGACCGACTGCGCGCCGCTTCCCGTTTCCACCAGGTACGACGCGAGGGCAAGGGCGCCTCCCAAAAGCGACCTGATGAAATCCGCGGACCGAAGAAGTTCCCTGTATGCGCCGGGTTCTGCAAGACGTCCTATCATGATGCCTCCGACTACTCACCGGCCGATTCGGATCGGGAGCAGTGCAGTGTATTGTCTTTCAACGGTTTTTCGGAACAGCAGCCCAAGGCGCATCCGGAACATGAGCAATCCCGGCCTGTGCGGAAAACCGCTGCAAAATGGCGGATCAGGAATCCTGCCGCCCCGATCAGCACTATCGCCAGAATAACTGATTGTATCATATCTGCCTCCGTTAGACTCCAAGGCCGAGGAGCCTGCCGCCCTGGAAGACGATCAGCGCAACTATGAAAGCCACGGTCGTGTTGAAGATTACGGAAAAAAGTCCCCATTTCCACCTCCCCGCCTCTTTTGCAAGGCAGACGACGCTCACCACGCAGGGGACGTAGAGCATGGTGAAAAGGATCAGCGTGAAGGCCGTCAGAGGAGTCCATGCCGGATCTTTCGACAGAAGCTCACGAAGCGGAGCGTCTTCTTCGGGATCGACTTCTCCCATCGAGTAGGCTGTTCCCAGGACTGATACGACGATTTCCTTTGCGGCAAAACCTCCTACCAGCGCAACGTTGGTTCGCCAGTCAAAGCCGCAATACCGTGTGAGGGACTCGAGGGCGACCCCTATGCGTCCGGCGACGGAGTTTTTCAAGGCAGCCATGGCCTCGGCCCGGTCGATGGAGGTAAGCCTTTCGCGAATCTGCGTGAGTTCCTCGGGGGCGTGGTCTTTTGAAGGCTCGCCTGTCAGTGCGACTGTTCGCAGCTCTTCAGGAAGTTCTGCCGTAGCCTCTTTTTGCTGCTCAAAAACGGCTTTCTCGGCTTCGGGAAGCTCCGGGAAAGTCATGAGAGCCCAGAACACGATGGAAATGGTGAGAAGTATAGTCCCTGCCTTCCTGACGTAAAGCCATGCGCGTTCCCACGTATGGATAAGAACTCCCCGCAGGGTAGGCATACGATAAGGCGGCAGCTCCAGCAGGAAAGGTGAACTGGGTCCCTTTAAGATCGTGGACCGAAGAAGCCTGGCGACCAGAAAGGCGATCGCCCAGGAAATGAACGTGAGAATCAGCATCATTCCGGCCTGGTGTTCCGCGAAAAAAGCGCCTGTCAAAAGGGCGTATACTGGTAGTTTCGCTCCGCAGTTCATGAACGGCACGGTGAGGATGGTCGCCAGCCGCTCCTTTGTGCTTCGAAGCGTTCTCGTCGCCATGACTCCCGGAACGCCGCAGCCGCCTGCAATGCCGCCCCCCACGATGTATGCCATAAAGGAGTTCCCATGAAGCCCGAAGATGCGGAAGATGCGGTCGAGCATGAAGGCTGCCCTGGCCATATAGCCGGAGTCCTCGAGTACCGAGATCCCGAGAAACATAAAAATTATCAATGGTACAAAACCGAGCACGCCGCCTACGCCTTCGATTATGCCCTTGGTCAGGAGCGAGCGCAGATGGCCTTCGGGCAGAAGGGATTCGCTGAGCGAACTCAGCGCGGAAAAGCCGCCCTCCAGCCATTTTACGGGTATTTCCCCCAGCGTAAAGGCAAAGGAGTAAAGCGCATAGAGGACGAGGCCCATAATGAGCGGCCCGGCCAGGCGGTGCGTAAGGACGCGGTCCAGTTTGTCGGAAAGGTAGAGCCGGTCGGAGTCGTGTTCCCGTTTGACCACTCCTGATTTGAGCAACCCGTTGATGAAACCGTAGCGATGATCGGCAATTATGGCCTCAGGGCAGGTGTCCAGCGTCTTTTTGAGATGATATGCGACCCTGTCGACAATCTGCCGCAACTCGGCCGATAGAGTCGGGTTTTCCGCCTGGCCCTTCTTTATTATTTCCTCATCCGATTCCATATATTTGAGTGCTACCCAGCGGGCCGGATAGACGTCTGAGAGCAGCCCCGCCTTGTCGATTTTTGCTTCCATGACGGAGAGAAAGGGATCGATATCCGAGCCATAAGAGATTTGCTGAGGTGACCATGGAGCATTCCTATCAGATGCTTCAACGGCGGCCTTGAGAAGTTGTTCCTTACCCTGCCCGTTTCTGCCAACCGTGGGAACGACGGGAACCCCCAGCTTCTGCGAGAGTTTTTCCGCATCGATTTCGATCCCCCGGCCCGCTGCGACATCGATCATATTCAGAGCCACCACGACGGGAATCCCGAGTTCCAGGAGTTGCACAGTAAGATAGAGATTCCTCTCCAGGTTGGAAGCATCGACGATGTTGACCGCCACATGGGGATGGCCCATCACCAGGACATTGCGGGCGACAAGTTCCTCAAGGGAATAGGCGGTAAGGGAATATGCGCCCGGAAGGTCTACCAGCCGCAGTTCCATGCCCTCTTTCCTGTAAACCCCTTCTTTTCTTTCGACCGTAATCCCGGGATAGTTGGCCACGTGCTGGCGAGCACCCGTAATGGCGTTGAACAAAGAGGATTTCCCGGCATTGGGGTTTCCGGCCAGTGCAATGAGGCGCTCGCTCATGCAGTCGCCTCCGTTTCTACTTCAATGACGTCAGCCTCGTTGTTCCGAAGGGTAAGGGTGAAGTCCCGGACGCGTATGGCGACCGGATCTTTGAGCGGCGCCCGGCCTTCGATGCGCACGGGGGTTCCGGGGACGAGGCCCAAGTCCCGGATTCGCCTGCCAAGTTCCCCATGGGTGGTGACTTTGGAGATGACTCCGGCCTGCCCCTGCTTCATGTGTCTCAAGAGAGTTGCGGGCATTATTTAACCTCCATAACATAATTAGTCAGCTCTAACTTTCTGGGAGAAAAAAGACCGGGGAGAAGCCCCTGGCAGGTCTGGAACGCCAGACGGAAAGTTAGATGCCACTAACTTTATTTGGAGTCAAATACTTTTTGCGCCGCGGAATGAAACAAAAAACGCTGGTCCTTTATCCCTGCCTGTTCTTTGCCTTGCGAAGACGGATGGATTGGGGGGTTACCTCCAGAAGTTCGTCGTCGGCAATGTATTCCATGGCCTGTTCGAGACTGAACTGGCGGGGCGGAATGATGCGAAGGGCTTCGTCGGAGCCGGAGGCCCTGATGTTGGTGAGCTTTTTTTCCTTGGTGATATTGACCCAGATGTCTTCCGAACGGGAGTTCTCTCCGACGATCATCCCGGTGTAAGCGGGATCGCCGGGATTGACGAAAATGGTTCCGCGCGGCTGCAGGTGATGGATGGCAAATGTCACCGCCCTGCCTTCGCGGTCCGAGACCAGAACGCCGTTCTGTCGTCCGGTGATTTCACCGACATGCGGCTGGTAGCCGATAAGAATGGCGTTCAGGATGCCCGTGCCGCGTGTATCGGTAAGGAACTGGCTACGGAATCCGATCAGGCCCCGTGAAGAGATTTCGAATTCGAGCCGCACGCGCCCGAAGCCGTTGTTTACCATCTTGGTCATGCGTCCGCGCCGGGAACTCATCATCTCGGTTACGATGCCGATGTACTTTTCGGGAAGATCCACTACCGCCAATTCCATTGGCTCGCAGAGCCGGTCGTCGATGTATTTGGTTATGACCTTGGGCCTTGAAAGAGAGAGTTCGAACCCCTCCCTCCGCATGGTTTCAACGAGCACGGCCAGTTGCAGTTCTCCTCGCGCGCTCACCTGGTAGGAATCGCGGTTTTCCGCCTGCTCGACCCGGAGGCTCACGTTGTAGAGGAGTTCCTTATCGAGACGGTCCTTTATGTGCCGGGAGGTCAGGTATTTGCCTTCCTTGCCTGCGAGAGGGGAGGTGTTGACCGAGAAGACCATCGAAATGGTGGGTTCTTCAACGGTAATGACCGGCAGAGCGACGGGGGCGAGGGGATCGGCCAGAGTGTCCCCGATGAAGAGGTCCTCTACTCCGGCGACCGCAATGATATCCCCGGCCTCGGCCGCGGCGCACTCCACGCGGCTAAGCCCCTCATAAGTATATACAACTGTCAGGGAAGCCTTGCGCGATGAGCCGTCCGCCTTGAGGAGCATCACCTCCTGTCCCTGCCGCAGCATGCCGTTTACGATCTTTCCCACGCCGATTCTTCCGACATAGTCGCTGTGATTGAGAGTAGTGACCAGGAACTGGAGCGGCATCTCGGGGTCGCACGTGGGGGCCGGGATGGATTCGAGAATAGCATCAAAGAGCGGAATGAGGTCGTGTCCTTCACCCTCCGGATCGGTAAGGGCGATCCCCGCCTTGGCGTTCGTATAGAGCACCGGAAAATTGAGCTGCTCTTCCGAGGCGTCCAGGTCGATAAAAAGGTCGTAGACCTCGTCTATGACTTCGGCGATGCGCCTGTCCGGCCGGTCTATCTTGTTGATCACCAGGATCGGGGGCAGTCCCATCGCCAGCGCCTTGCCGAGCACAAAGCGGGTCTGGGGAAGGGGGCCTTCGGTTGCATCCACCAGGAGCAGGACTCCCTCGACCATATTCAGGGTACGCTCCACTTCCCCTCCGAAATCCGCATGGCCCGGAGTATCGACGATGTTGATCTTTACCCCGCCGTAGACGATCGCGGTGTTTTTGGCCATGATGGTGATCCCTTTTTCCCGTTCGAGATCGAGGCTGTCCATCACTCTTTCGGCCACCTGCTCATTGTCGCGAAAGACACCGCTCTGCCACAGCATGGCGTCGACCAGGGTGGTTTTGCCATGATCGACGTGGGCGATGATGGCCAGGTTGCGAATGTCTTTGCGTATCTGCATTATGCTTTCTCCGGATGATGGGTTTTAGCCATGTGTGGGGTGGCAGGCAGAGAATCCGAGCTCCATAAGCCTATCTCAAATCCTGCCGGAAATAGAGCGAAAAGGGGCAAGTCTCCCCTGATCGGCAAAAACCGAATAGTCACCGATGAAGAAAGAATAGTCAAGGAGGAGAAAAAAGTGGTCTCCAGACCTACTTTTTCGGATACCCCACCGACTGGGAGAGGGTTATCTTCTGCTCCGGCCTGAGCTTCATCTCTTTAGCAAGAGATTCCCGGTCGATGTTTGCCCGGATGACCGTAGCCAGCCCTTCGGAGGCGCAGAAGAGGTAGACGTTCTGGGTGATCACCCCCGTATCGGCGCCGGCTATGATATCCTTATCGGCCCTGCCGGGATCGGTCTTTGCATAATCCGCCACATAGATGAGATTGACCGGGGCCTCTTTGACATACGCCTGCAGCCCGGTCATGGCGCGAATATCCTTGTCCAGGACGGGATTCAGGGCGTTTTTTGCAGCATCGTAGAGGTAGAGGCCTTCAGCAGTGGCGACGTAGATTTCGATCTCCTGCCAGTTCTTGGCCGAAGGCGCGGTTCGCCTCCCATCTGGGCGGTTTATGCCGAAGGCGGCCCACAAAAGGTTGGAGAGCGTTTGTTGCGGAATCTTCTCGCCGGCGAAAGAACGTATGGTCATCCTCTCTTTCAATGCCTGCATAAGAGGCTTTCCGCCTTCCATCTGGGGCTTGGGAAGCTGAATCGCCGAAGGGCCGGCCGCGATGGCGGCAAATGAACCGGTAAACAGGAAGCCCGCAATCAATAAGGTATAGAGAATCGATCTTGCTTTCATCAACAACCTCCCGTCAGAGATCATTCAATTGTAATCGGCAGCTTGCCGCTTGCCTTGAGCCTGTCCATCAAATATAAGGATCAACACGTGAGTGAGCAGTCATTGCGCCGGTTTGCACTCAGCGGATTCCAGGCGGTTCAGGAGTATCGCAAAAGCGGATTTGATCGGCGCAGATTTCAATAGCTCCCGGCAAGGAGGTAAGTCAATGTGGAAAGTAATGATTCATCCCGCCGACTATTCAAATATTCGTGAGGCAGTGGAGAGGGCGTTCGATCTCTTCCCGCTGAAGATCGAGGGACGGAGTGTACTGGTCAAGCCGAACGTTCTCAGATCTTCGGATGCAAAAGAGGGCATCGTCACCAATCCCGCGCTGCTCCGGGCAGTGGTGGAAAAGCTTGAGACATTGAAACCCGCATCCATTATCGTCGGCGACAATCCGGGGCTTTTCGATTATGGGGCCAACGAGGAGTGTTTCCGGAAAACGGGCCTGATGGAGGCCGCGAAAGGCTATTATCAAAACATCGGAAACGATTCGAGGGCGATGGAATTCAATCCCGAGTTCATGGCCACCGTGAGTCCCTCGACGGCGGTGATGGACTCGGATGTCTTCATCAGCCTTCCGAAATTCAAAACGCATGGTCTGACGGTTGTCACCGGAGCGATCAAGAACAGCTACGGGATTTTGCCGGGCGCCCAGAAGGCCAGGCTTCACAAGGCAGCAGGATCGCCCGAGCGTTTTCACGAGTTGGTGGTGGATGTTTTTCGCCTGCGTGTGCCGGATCTTTTCATCATGGACGCTGTGGTGGGCATGGAAGGCAACGGTCCGGCATCCCCCGAGCTGAGAGAAATAGGCCGCGTTCTGGCATCGGACAATGCGGTTGCCCTCGATTCCGTCGTAGCGACGATGATGGGCTGCGACCCCGCCCGGTTACGATTCCTGAGGAGGGCCAAAGAACTGGGGCTCGGCGAGTATAAAATCGAAAAAATCGAGATTATCGGCGAACTTAGTGTTTTGCCGGACTTCAAGCTGCCCCCGCTGGGGGGTGAGGCCATCCAGCAAAACGAGAACCTCCAGGCATTCATCCACAAAAAGGGGACCTTGCTTCCCGGCGCCGATCCCGAACTGTGCACGAGTTGCGGAACCTGCATCGATCACTGCGCGGTTTCCGCCCTGTCGATGAATCCCGACGGACTTCCCGTAGTCGATGCGGATTCCTGCATAACCTGTTTCTGCTGCCAGGAGATGTGCCCGGAGAAAGCCATCACTTTAAAATAAGGTTGGGGAATTCGGGGATTGAGGAATTCAAGGATTGGGGATTGAGGGATTCGGAGAATTACATAGTCGATTGCAGCGCATGCTGCGAATCCATGCCGGCCGGCGCCTTGGCATCGAGAGATCAACGAACGCCTCGCCGGGCACATTCTTAAAATGCTCAATGTGTCCAAAGGCTTTTCAAGGACAATTATTTCTTCCGGAGATGGCGATCACTTAAGAGAAAGCCTGTTGGGATAAGCAGCTCGAAGGCGCTGGTGATCTTTTGGGACGATGAAGGTGACGCCTGGGGAGCGCCACACAGTTGACCTTGAACAAGTAAAGGGAGTGATTTGCGAATGGCAAGAGCGAAGGTTTGACCCGGCGCCCTCGATTTCTAATTTCCCATCTGTAATCCGTCATAGTGGTATCACTGCACTCGGTAAGGTGTTATGTTCGAAAAAAGAGTCGCGCCAAGAGGAGAGAGTCGAAGCCATGCGCAACGAATTTACTGCAATCATCGAAAAAGAAGGCGAATGGTTTATTGCCTATTGCCCCGAGATACCCGGAGCCAACGGGCAGGGCCGCACCGTTCAGGAGACCCTTCACAGCCTGGCCGAAGCCATATCTCTGATTCTTGAAGACCGCCGCGCTGATGCTCTGCGCGGGGTCCCGGCCGAGGCAATCCGTGAAGTTGTGGTCATCCAGTGAAGAGAAGCGCGCTCTTGAGGCGCCTTCGCAAACATGGATGCTACCTGAAAAGAGAAGGAGGCGAGCACTCTTTGTGGTGCAATCCGAAAACCGGTCACTGCGAAGCGGTTCCGAGACACTCGGAAATCCCGGATAAACTCGCAAGAAAGATATGTCGCTTTTTATCTCTCCCGGAGGACGAATGTAAGTAATGGAGTCTGCCTGGGGAATAGCTCAGCCCGGAAGGCGCCAAAAGTCACGGATTTTTCCAATGGATGGAAAATAAGGCTATCTCTTTTCCTTAAACGCTTAGAACGATGATTTTGATAGCAAAAAAGTACTTTTAAGTCGCTCTAGAGGCCATATTCTTGACCTTTTGTTACAAATATAGGGAGGTTGCCGCGGCCCGACCCCATTTTCACATTTTCAGACTGGAAGTTCAAAACGCATGGTCTGACGGTTGTCACCGGAGCAATCAAGAACAGCTACGGGATCTTGCCGGGCGCCCAGAAGGCCAGGCTTCACAAGGTAGCCGGATCGCCCGAGCGTTTTCACGAGCTGGTAGTGGATGTTTTTCGCCTGCGTGTGCCGGATCTTTTCATCATGGACGCTGTGGTGGGCATGGAAGGCAACGGTCCGGCATCCCCCGAGCTGAGAGAAATAGGCCGCGTTCTGGCATCGGACAATGCGGTTGCCCTCGATTCCGTCGTAGCGACGATGATGGGCTGCGACCCCGCCCGGTTACGATTCCTGAGGAGGGCCAAAGAACTGGGGCTCGGCGAGTATAAAATCGAAAAAATCGAGATTATCGGCGAACTTAGTGTTTTGCCGGACTTCAAGCTGCCCCCGCTGGGGGGTGAGGCCATCCAGCAAAACGAGAACCTCCAGGCATTCATCCACAAAAAGGGGACCTTGCTTCCCGGCGCCGATCCCGAACTGTGCACGAGTTGCGGAACCTGCATCGATCACTGCGCGGTTTCCGCCCTGTCGATGAATCCCGACGGACTTCCCGTAGTCGATGCGGATTCCTGCATAACCTGTTTCTGCTGCCAGGAGATGTGCCCGGAAAAAGCCATCACGCTGAAATAGGTTCGATTACGGCTTCAAATGAACATGCCTGATCTCTTCGTTCAGGAAGAACCTGCTCTCCTGGACTTTCTTTTCAAGCATGCCCGTTGTGAGGATAATCTTGTTCGCAGCCTCGAAACTGTTGAGGCTCTTGACTGCCGCAAGAGTGACGACGGTATCCATGCAGACCGCGTAGGTTATTCCATTTTCCCCGTTCACCGCGATAATATCCACGGGCCGGTCCGCTATTCTGGGGGGCATGTAGTTGGCGACCGGCCTGAGGCCGAGTTCTTTGAATATTTCGTAGAGGCGGCACTGCAGGGTCCCGCGTATGGACCGCTCACTTCGGAATGGTTTTGGAATCTGCATCCACGCAGCTTCGAGTTCAGTTTTCCATTTTTCCAGGTTTCGGTCGAGATCCTCACTCATTTCCGTATCCTTTCCCCTCGCACGCACTGTCGGCTGCGCCTGATACCCTCGATCGGGAAAGTCCATCATACCTGAAAATCAGAGGATTACCAGTTCCTCTGTAGCGGTATTCAAAGATTCGACTCCCGATGGAGTAACCAGGTAGGTATTTTCGAGACCGGCCAGTCCTTCGCCGGGAATGATCACCTTGGGTTCGAGCGCGAAGATCATCCCTTCCTCAAGCACCATCTTCTGCCCTTCGGCGATGAAGGGGAATTCGTCTACCTCGAGCCCCACACCGTGGCCCACGAAGGATATCTTCGGATCCGAGTGGCCCATGAACCACTGGTTCCACCCATCCTGTTCCGCCCACTGGCAGACGGCTTCATACACTTTGCCGGCGGCGATGCCGGGACGCGCAAAGGCGCGGAACCTGGCGTGAACCGACTTGACGAATTCGTAGGCTTTCGCCAGTCTTGCCGGTGGAGAGCCGATGCAGAAATTCCTGGTCTGGTCGTTCATGTAGCCGTTATTGCAGACCATCGTATCTACGCTCACGATTTCGCCCGGCGAGATCGTTCGCCTGCCGGAGCCCTGTCCAAAGGCGGGGGAGAGTCCGGGGCCTCCGGTTGGGGAATCGGTATAGGATGGCACCGCGGCATGGGGGCCGGAGAGGATATGCCCGAATCCCATCTCCAGGCTCGGCGATCTGAAGCGAAGCATTCCGGCGCTGCCTGCCTTTCTTGCAATGGCTTCCAGGTCGGCGTCCAGTTCGAGTTCCAACATTCCGGGTTTGAGGAGAGCAGGGACGGATTCGGCAACCAGCTTCGATATTGCAGCGGCCCCACGCATCATCTCTATCTCCCAGGCAGACTTTATCATGCGCACCTGGCGAATCAGCAGGCTTACGTCCACTATCTGCTGTTTAGGAAAGACCCTCTCATCGTAGAGGAAAAAAGCGTTGGCGGTCAGTACGTCCAGGGCAAAGCCGATGGTCTTAATGTCCCTGCTCCCGCACGCTTCCTGCAGCGCACCCGAAAGCTCTCCCATACTCAGCATCGGCAGAATCGGGCGTAGTGGAGATTCCTCCATGGCCCTCTCCACGCTTCGCCTGACCAGCAGCACCGGGTTTCCCGCTACGGGAACGATAAGATGGGAGTCCTGCACCGTGCCCGTAAAATAGAACAGGTCGGAGTTGTGCCGGATTATGGCTGCATCGACTTCTTTGGCCGCCAGCAGGGACTGGAGCGCGACGATACGGTTTGCTATTTCACTTGCGGGCGCCAGTAGCAATGAATTCTCCCGTTGAGAGCCTGAGGCTCGATATTGAGTTTTTAACCACAAAAACCTTGGAGCAGCATAGCCGCAGCCAAATGGGGGCCGGAGTCCCCTGCAGGTGTGTTCTTTTAACACGAAGTGCACGAAGGAGGCACGAAGCTCACGAAGGCTTGATGGGGATTCCCAACCCCACCCTTACCGGCTGGCGGTTTGTATACCTGCCGGATGTTGGAAGAGCCGGCCGCGGGTTCCCAAACTTCAGTTTGGGAACCCGAGTCTGGAAGCTCCAGCTTCGTTCCTTGCCCTCACGGTTGAAAGCCCCCGGGTTCCCGCCTGGAGCCGCGGGTGGCCCAGGCAGCAGTTCTTGGCTGCCCTGGTCCGAAGGACAGGAGGGAACTGCACTGGGACAAAGGCAGCTTTTGTCCTTGTTAATGTGCCCGGCCATCCCGGCAATTATGAATCTGCTCGCGACTCTTGCCGGAGCAGTTTCGCCATTCCGGGCGGGTCGAGCAGGGCAAGCGAGCTGACGATATGATCAGCCTCGGCCAGGTCGCTTGCCGGAAAAGAATTGGTGACGCCGATGACAAAAAGCCCGGCGCTTTTGGCGGAGAGTATTCCGGCCGGAGTGTCCTCTATGGCTATACAGTTGGCGCGATCGAGCGAGTCCCACCCATGCAGTTGTTTCAAACGCTCGGCTGCTAGCAGGTAGGTTTCCGGGTCGGGTTTGCTCTTCCTCACTTCATCCGCTGCTACGATGACGGAAAAAGTTCCGCTGAGCCCGAGTGACTTTACGAATGCAAGGATCTCATGGCGCAGCGCTCCGGATGCAACCGCCACCGGAACGCCGAAGCCTGCGAGCCGGCGAACCAGTTCGACTACTCCGGGGAAGGAGGGAACTCCCTCGTCGATAAGGCCCTGAAGAGCCATAGCCTTGGCTTCCACCAGCATCCGGAGAGTGTCGGCATCCAGTTTGCGCCCGGCCTCCTCGAAGGCGTATAGAAACGCATCCCGGTCGTCAAAACCGATGTATGCTTCCATGTAGCGTTTGAAATCATGGCCCAGTCCAAGCGGCGCCAGCACTTTCTGAAGAGCCCTGTAATGCAGAGGCTCGGTATCCACAAGTATCCCGTCGCAGTCGAATATCACCGCGCGCAATGGCGGAGCGGCCGTACCGGTTTGTCTGACCAATTTCGTTACTCCCTTGCTGGTTGTCAATTTGAAGGGCTTATTTATCATTTTTCAATTCCGCTGAGAATTCTTTTCATTTCAAAGCCAGCGTGGTTCCTGTTATGAATAGCTGCCCGAAGCTGCTCTATGTACGACTGTGCGGCCAGACAAAATGCGGCGGGGGTACGAATTCATGATTGTAATGGAATTTCGCCTTGACGGGGTTACAATTGCCTCATAGGATTATTCGATAGGATTTATAGGTTTCATGGGCGATAGGCAGTTTAAGCAGTACGAAATGTGCGGGAGAGTCTAGTTGCTGACAGTAAGCGATGTCTCCAAGTATCTGGGTAAAAAAGAACTTTTTCGAAATCTCACCTTCCACATCAGCTCCGGTGAGAAAATCGGGCTGATAGGCCCGAATGGTTCGGGCAAGTCCACCCTGTTCCAGATCCTGCTGGGAGAGGTTGAGCCCGATTCAGGCACGGTGGCGAAGATCAGGAACCTGCGCATCGGATATTTGCCTCAGGAGTCGATACCTGCGCGCGACAAGACCGTTCTTGCCCGTGCGGTGGATGTCCATGACGAAGCAGAAGGGCTAAAACAGGAACTGGAAAACCTCCAGTGCGCGATGGATTCGGAGAAGGACCCTAAGAGTCTGGATGGGTTGGCTGCACGGCACGCAAGAGTGCTGGAACGGCTGGAGCACCTGGTGGGATACGATTTCGAAGCCAGAGCAGCAAAGATACTCGAAGGTCTGGGCTTCCGAACCAGCCAGTTCGAGATCCTGGTTTCGGAGTTGAGCGGCGGTTGGGTCATGCGCCTGGAACTGGCGAGGCTTCTTCTTTCGGAGCCGGATCTTCTATTGCTCGATGAGCCGACAAACCATCTCGATTTGGAATCCTTGCTCTGGCTCGAAGAATACCTGCTTAACTGCGCCTCGGCCTTTATCATGGTTTCCCACGATCGTACATTTCTCAATAAGATCGTTCAGCGCATTATCGAAATTGACCAGGGATCTCTGCAGGAGTATGCGGGCAACTACGATTTTTACCTGGAGGAAAAAGCAAAGCGCCAGGAAATAGCCCTTTCGACCTACAAGAACCAGCAGGACAGGATCAGGCAGATCGAGCAGTTCATCGAAAAGAACCGCTATGACAAGAAGACCGCCGCACGGGCTCAGAGCCGTATAAAAATGCTGGAAAAGATCGAAAGGGTGGAAGCTCCCACGCAGAACGCGGAGATCCATTTCACCTTTCCCCCGCCTGCCCGGTCCGGCAAAAGAGTCATCGAATTGCAGGGGGTAAGCAAGTCCTACGGGGAAAACTGTGTCTATTCAGGTATTGAGTTCTTCATCGAACGCGGAGACAAAATCGCGCTGCTCGGTCCCAACGGGGCGGGGAAAAGCACGCTTTTAAAGCTTCTTGCGGGCGTTACGGAACCGACGTCGGGCGAGCGCATCCCCGGTTATCATACGACGATGGGATACTACGCGCAGCACCAGTGGGAACAGTTGAATCCCGAAGCCACTGTGCTCGAAGAGGCGCTTACTGTTTCGGGTGACATGCCCCAGTCTCAGGTGCGCGGTCTTCTGGGGGCGTTTCTTTTCCAGGGCGACGATGTATTGAAAAAAACCGTAGTGCTGAGCGGAGGCGAGAAGGCGCGCCTGGTCCTCTGCAAGCTCCTCATCGAGCGCCCGAATTTCCTGCTGCTCGACGAACCGACCAACCACCTGGATATCTCCTCGCGAGTAGTGCTTGAAAGGGCCCTCGGAGATTTTCAGGGCGCCGTCTGCTTTATCAGCCACGACAGGCGCTTCATTAACGCTGTGGCGAACCGGGTGGTTGTGGTCAAAGAGGGCGCGATACACTCATTTCCCGGGAATTACGAAGACTATCAAACAATCTGGAAAGCACGGCTGGAAAGCGACGTTACGGGTGAGCCAAAGGCGAGGCCGGAAGAAAATGGTTCGGGCGCCAAGTCCCGGAGCGTTCAGAAAAGAGCGGAAGCCGAGTGGCGCAATGAGCTTTTTCGAGCGAAAAAGCCGGTCCAGGATCGCATTGAGGTGTTGGAGCGCGAAATCGACTCCCTGCATTCCGAACTCGATCTATTGAAAGAGCGGCTTGCCGATCCCGAGACCTACAGGCAGGGCAAGCTTGCGGTGGAGGTACAGACCCGGTTTCGGGAAGTGCAGGACAAGGTCCGAGAGCTGACCGGAGAATGGGAAGATAACATGATGAGAATCGAGGAGATAGAGGAAGAATTTCGACAAGCACAGTAATCCGGCGGGGATGATCGAATGACCAGGGAATCGGGCGCCCTTCTCCGTCATTCAGGCAACACCTTCGAGCACCCCTATAGTCACAGCCGGGGGCCAACTGAAGAATACAGAGGAAAGCATGGACATTCATCGACTGATGGTTTTTTGCAAGGTAATCGACCTGCAGAGTTTCACCAAGGCGGCTGAGGCCGTGTGCCTCACCCAGCCGACGGTAAGCGAGCATATCCGCGCGCTGGAAGAATCCCTGGGGGAGAAACTCATCGACCGGCTTGGGCGCGAGATCCTTCCGACACCCGCCGGCAAGGTGCTCTACCAGTATGCCCGCGAGATAATTCAGCTCAGGGATAAAGCGGTCCAGGCGCTCGAAAAATTCAAGGGAAATCTTTCCGGCTCGCTCAGCGTCGGGGCGAGCACAATACCCGGAACCTACATCCTGCCCAGGCTTGTCGGGACCTTCAAGGCCAGCTACCCGTCCATCCAGATCACTCTCAGAATCGGCAGCAGCGGCGAAGTCGTTCAGAAGATCCTGGACGGCAGTGTTGAGTTCGGCATGATCGGCGCCAGGTGGGATGAGAAGCGCATAACGCTGGAAGAGGTCTATTCCGACGAACTCTTGCTGGTTGTTTATGAAGAGCATCCCTGGAGAGGACGTGAACGGGTAGAACTCCGGGAACTCGAAGGAATGCCGTTTATTATGAGGGAGAGAACTTCCGGGACCCGTTTCGTCATGGCCCATGCACTGGAAGCGGCGGGCTTTGCCCCCTCCGGTTTGAACGTTGTGGCCGAAATGGGCAGCACCGAGGCTGTAAGGCAGGCGGTGAAGGCCAGGATCGGGGTTTCCATTCT
Source organism: uncultured Syntrophobacter sp. (assembly GCA_964539645.1). Lineage (GTDB taxonomy): Bacteria > Desulfobacterota > Syntrophobacteria > Syntrophobacterales > Syntrophobacteraceae > SbD1. Next base: position 2,235 of record CAZIJV010000017.1, on the reverse strand, counting down.
CTCTTCGCATGCGGTAAGCGAGGACATTGCAAGGGGGTGCTTATTCGCCGTTCCCATAGAGGGGGTCCGAATTGAACGGCCCTTCTACCTGGCGCACAGAAAAAATCGCGGACTGTCGCCCCTTTGTTCGGCATTCCTGGAGCACCTGCGGAGCGATGCGCTTGCTGCCCAATGAGTTTAAACGATAATCTATTTCAGTTGATATCTATTTTGAGACTGAAGTGTCGGGCTGCTTTCCCCAGTCCTTCCCAACTACGGTAGAGACTGGCCTTCAGTTCGGTCCGGCCTTTTTTTAGGGCCTTTAGCCGCCATGTCATAACGACCGGTCCGCCGAGGACTATTCCCTCTCTGATCGGGACCAGGTCCGAAGAGAGCACCTTCAGGCGCCTTTCATCCATCTCGATTATTTCCCAGGAATAACCCGTTGCTCCAGCCTGCTCGAGCCTGATTTCGAGGATTTCCCCCTCACGAATTGAAATCTGCTTTCCGGAATCGGCACTATGGACTATGCGGCTCGGCTTCGATCCTTCGGCCCGCAGGTCCGCCGCCTCCGCCGGGGTAACTGAGCCCATGAGCACGGCAACCATCGTAAATAGAAGAATCATTGATGCCTTCATGTCGTCTCCTGATGGGATGTGGTGTTCAAGATTGAAGATCAGTCCCGTGGTTTGGACTCCAGATCGGCTTTCCAGCAAAACCACGATGCGCGAAATTGAAGACACTGGGTTCCCGCTAGAAAGCGCTGCGGGAATGACGCCTTGCAGATCCCGCAGTGACTTAAAGCATCGACGGAAAAGCTTAAAGCAACACAGCCGCAACCCAAGTGAGGGTTTAGATCGCCCTGCGGGTGGTTTCTTTTACCACGAAGGGCCTGGAGCAGCAAAGCTGCAACCAGGAACTATATTTCAGACCCTGCAGATCTTGCTTTTAACACGAAGAGCACGAAGTAGGCACGAAGCACAGGAAGAAACACTAACTACAGTCCCCACAATAAAGTAACCGGGAATCATCACGCCCCGTCATTCCGGCAACGCTTCTGAGCCGGAATCCAGCGAGACCGCCGGTTTTCAACCTGTTTGAACGAGACTCTGACTTTGAAGTCAGATAAGAGCCGGGCCGCCACGCCCTGGCGTGGCGGCCCGTTGTCTCTCTGCGGGAAAAGCACACGGGGGGAAAAACACGGGCACAAGGCCCTACACTACTGCCCCAGCACACCTTCTTTCATCAGCGCCAATAACCCTCATTGAAATGGCCATTTGTGTACTCACTTGCGTGCTGATGATGCTCGGGCCTGGTAGCATAGGCCCTTGTGGCCGTTGTCCCCATTGCGTGAAAGCACCCGGGGAGAGGTGGGAAAACTGGCACAAAGGCCCCATCTGAAACTCTCAACCGTGCCATGAATTATATTTCAGACCTTGCAGATCTTCCTTTTAACACGAAGAGCACGAAGGAGGCACGGAGCACAGGAAGAAACACTAACTACAGTCCCCACAATAAAGTAACCGGGAATCATCACGCCCCGTCATTCCGGCAACGCTTCTGAGCCGGAATCCAGCGAGACCGCCGGTTTTCAACCTGTTTGAACGAGACTCTGACTTTGAAGTCAGATAAGAGCGGCGCCGCCCCGTTTTGGAACGGGGTTTTATCGAGGACGAAACTTCATTGGGGCACATTCACCCCAATGAAGTTTCATATAAGAGCGACGGCGCCCCGTTCCCGGAGGCAGCGCCGTAGGTTGGGCAGGCTTCTCATGCCCAACAGCTTTTGAACGTGCCGCCCTGGCCAAACTTTCACGACAGCCGGATAAATGATCTTCATCAGAAGAGCAGCTCTGGTCCCGATCTGCTATACTAAAACCCGTTGGGCATGAGAAGCCTGCCCAACCTACTCACTGCGGCCTGCTCTGCATAATAGAGCAAACCGGGCAACATTTCACTCGTCATTCCGTCGGCGCCCCTTGAGCCGGAATCCCGGTCCAGTGGACCCTGACGCAGTTTGAACGAGCGTGAAACTCCATTTTGTCCCCTTGGCGTGTTCTTCAAAAATGAAGTTACATGAGAGTCTCTGACTTGGGAGCCTGTAATTTCAATCGTAGGGTTTGATCTGCTTGGGCCTAAACCCAATGTTTATCAATTAATTGAAGTAATTAGATCATTATTTCCTTGACGCGGTCGGCCCGCTCGTCACAATCGCTCACTGCTCACTGCTCACTGCTCACTGCTCACTGCTCACTGC
>CAZIJV010000016.1:89832-94385 GCA_964539645.1 uncultured Syntrophobacter sp. | reverse complement strand
AGTATATTGTCAGACTCGCTCCGTCTCGGGCCGTCGTTCCAAAAGAGCCGCACCCTTTTCCTTTACCTACAAAGCTAAGTAGTATAGAATCCTTAGTGATATAAGCACCCGAAAAGGAGGAAATCGGTGAAGATCATTGGCTACGTAAGGGTTTCCACGGATGAGCGGGCGCGAGAAGGGTTCTCACTTGAGGCCCAGGAATCCAAGATCCGGGCATGGGCGGATCTTAACGGGTATTCCGGGCTTGAGATGTTCACGGATGCCGGGATAAGCGGCTCCTCCATGGGTAAGCGCGAGGGGCTACGCAAAGCTCTTAAATCCATAGGGGAAGGTGATGCCTTGGTTGTGTATTCCCTTTCCCGCCTCGCCCGCTCCACAAAGGACACCATTGACATTGCTGAATTCCTAATGAAGAGGAACGCCGATCTGGTGAGCCTATCTGAGAAGATCGACACCACCACCGCTGCCGGGAAGATGGTTTTCCGTATGCTGGCCGTTCTCAACGAATTCGAGAGGGATCAGATCGCCGAGAGGACCAAAATGGCTTTGGCGTATAAGAAGAGCCAAGGAAGGGTTTACGGCCAAGTTCCCTACGGCTACAGCCGCGAGGGGGAGAACCTATGCACCAATGAGGAGGAGCGGAAGATTGTGGATATGGTAGTTGATCTAAGGACGAAAGGCTGGAACTACAGCCGTATTGTGCGTGAATTGAACCGGCTGGGGTACTGCACCAAATGCCAAGGACTGTTTTACCTGCAGACCATAAAGAATATAATCCAGATGAGAAGGGCCGCGTAATGAGTGAGACTACCGAGGGCAAAACCGGACGGAAGCAGATCGGTGTTCAGATGGACATTGATCTCTGGTGGAAGTTCAAGGAGCAAGCCATAAAGGAGAGGAAAAGCGCCGGGATACTTCTTGAACAATTGGTAAAGGATTACCTTGAAAAGGCCAAAGAACGCGAGAGAACAACATAATATAGAGAGCGGCTGCCTACATCAGAGTATCGACCCAAATGCAGGCCAGCGAAGGAGAATCCCCCCGCTCTCCAGGGGCTCTTCTCAATGCGGCAAAGCGGGGGAGAAATCAGCACCGTGATCGTATACCACCTTAGCCGGTGCGGCAGATCGGCCCGCGGCCTGCTCAACAGCACGAAGCTCCTCAGGGATTGCGGGGTTAATTTCGTATCCCTTAAGGAGAATATTGACCAGGGCAACGTCTACGCCCGTTCACGCTCACCGTTTTATCGGCAGTTGTCGGGCTGGGACGTGAGATGATCTATGAGCGGATGCACGAGAATAAACTGGATTTATAGAGCTTTGCGAGGAGGAAAGAGCAGCGTTAACCAATGGCCTCCGATCAGCACCGTCCCTTTCCCGCTATCCTGATCCTCAACTGCTCCTCCATGCTTTCATATTTTTCCTGGCAATCAATTCGCAACAGGGTTATCTCCGCGGTCGATATGGCGGGCCTTTGCGGTGAGCTTCCCGGGAGCTGGCATATGTTTGCCCAGGCGATGTGGTAAGCTCCTCTGTTGGCGGCCAGAAAAGATTCTCCCGAAACGAGAAGATCGGAGACAAGGTGACGGCCGCATATCCTGCCCGCTTCCAGGGCGATCTGCATTCCCGAGGTGCACTGTTTCATGATTCTGACGGGACATTCGACGGCCCTGTCCAGAGCGGTCGTGAAATCCCTCCTCCTGCAGTCCGTTCGCGCTTCGATAAATTCTGCATAAGCCCTGCCGTCTTCTTCGATGAGCAGGTCGAGGGTCTCTCCCATTTCGGCGGCCTGATTCAAAAGGCCTGTCCACAAGGAGGTGAGTTCGGCGGAAGTCCTTGAGCGCAGAATTTCCAACCGGATTACCTTCTTCAGAAGCGCGACCCCCAGGTTCGCGGTGTAGCCGGCGGCTGCGCCGCCGCCGGGGGCAGGTTCAGGACTGGCCAGAGCGACAATGAATGGTTCGTTCATGGAAAACCGCCTTGGATTGAATTAGGGTTGCTCCCTGCAATTCGCCGGAGCGCCGATTGTCTCCGGAGAAGGTGCGCTGGTCAATGTTTGGCCTCTTTAGGATAATCACTGCTAAGGCCTTTGAGAAAGCTTTTCGTATTTGGATCAAGGACGTGGGGGCCTCCCTTCCGGTGTTTGATGGGTCTTATCAGGTCGTCCGACAGTTCGCGAGGCATTTTCGCCGCACTGGCCTGGTTATGCCCCTCATAGAAGCCGCCCATGAGCGGGCTGTAGCTGCTTACGGCCTGGACAGGATGATAGCCATCGGGCAGCGGCTTCTCCGGAAGCCTCCCCGCCAGGTAGCACAAAAGCTGGTACAGATATTCATGATCGTTGTGTTTGCGCCTGATCTCGACCAGGGACATGTAGGTGTTTACAGCGTTCCTGAGATACTCATGGTTGATGTTCTTCTGCTCGTGCAGCTTCCAGGCGTTGGAGCCTTTGAGGTCGCCGGTGAGGCTGCGCCCGAATACGCAGGAAAGCATAACGACCCTGGTGTTGCCCGCCTCCAGTGCATTGCCGCAGCGTTGCCCCACGATTTCCTTAACCAGCGTCGCGAGTTGTGGAATTGTCCTCTTCTTTGCCGGATCGTCCTCCGCGACCATATAGGTCTCGCTGAAGATAAACTCTCTGTCGGCGAGACCATGCCCAAGCAGGAATATCTTCAGTTTATCTCCCCCTGCCTGCTGAACGGCCCGGCATACCTTATCGAACTCTTCATTCGGGCGGGGAGCGGCCATGCCCTCAAATGACGCCACGGTTAGTTTCGTATACTTTTCTTCCTTATGAAGGAAGTACTCGTTTTGTTCGCAATGTTTACGGTCCCTGTCCACGGTCTCGTCATGGAGATCGGTGGACAGGAGCATATTCTGGAATCCGATCACAATGCCGTGGGTGGGTGAGGTATGCGAAGTGCACATGAGGGTTCCTTGTGATCATTTCTTTTTCCGGGGCGCGGGGCGTTTGCCCTTCGACGGGGGCGGCTCGCTCTCTTGCCCGGGGCTCAGGGCGAGGCAACTGTAGTAGGCCTGCGGCTTTTCGCAGGCTGAACATTCCTTGAACAGCGCGAGATCGGACTCATCCTCGTATTGCATGTAGGGAGCGATGAGGTATCGCACGGAGCCGTCGCCGGAGTTGCCGAACCGGTCGAGCGCGCCCGTCAGCTCCGGGCTCACCGCCAGTATGGCGTCCAGGAGTTCATTTCCCTTGAGGAAATTATCCGGGAGCTGATCGAACGGGCCGTCCAGGTAATTGTTGGTGGCGGTGTTGCCGCCATATACTCCCACAAGGATGCGGCGGGCGGTGAAGCGGTCCTTGCAGAAGGCAAAGCCGGTGCGCCTGCCGATCGTGATCTCCTCGGAGACCGCCGATGCATAGAATTCGTCCGCCTGCTGGATGGTTTCATCCAGGATGTAGAAGAAAGCTTTTTCCCGGGGAGCGAAAACAAGGAAGAAGCGGATTCCCGACTCATCGAACACCGGCCCCAGGTACTTTTCTTCCTCCCGCAACGCACCCGGCGGGGGAGTCACACCTGAGAGGTCGTTCAGCTCGAACACAACGCTTTTGCCCTCACAGGCGACGCGGTAGACCAACGGGCGGACCTTTTCCACCACCACGCCCTCTTCAGCGCCCAGGACCGTCGTATAGTCGCCGGGATCCTGCTGCCACTCCGTGAAGTCCTTGAAATAGGTTATATGGATTTTTCCTTTATCCCGCGTCTCGATATCGAGGCGCAGGTTGCCTGCCCATTTGATTCCGCCGTGGAAGAACGAAAAGTAAAAGTAGTTCTCGGTCGGATAGACTTTGACCGTATCGGGAAGGCTGCCGAGCACAAACCTGAATACCGACTTGATGTCTGAGGTATCCAGGCTGGATTTCGCGCTTACCTGCTCGATATATTCCTGGTCGGTGTAGAGCCGGGGAAGAACGCTCCCGCCTTCCGCGAAGGCGACCGAAGCCGTCAGCACGGAAAGCAGGATCGAAACCGCCCGCGGGAGGATACCCCACGAGCGGGAAATGCTGCGAGTTCGTTCCATATCGTTACCGCGCACGCGGCTGTTGGGCGGAGGTTCTCCGGTCATGCTGGGCCCCGCCTGCCGGCTGCTTTTTGCCTCCCTGTTGCTGTGCCGACACGTTACGGTTGTGAGCTGAGGCCCCTCCACCGCCACCCTGCTGTTGCGCTGAGACGCTCCGGTTATGACGGCTGCCGCCGCCGCCCTGCTGCTGGGCGCCCCCACCCTGCTGCTGGGCCGAGATACTGCGGTTGTGACGGGCCCCGCCTCCGGTCTGGCCGGCGCCTCCCTGCTGCTGGGCGGAAATGCTTCGATTATGACGGCTGCCGCCTCCGCCCGTCTGCCCGCCCCCACCTTGCTGCTGAGCGGAAAGTCTGCGGTCGTGATGCGTCCCGCCGCCACTCGGTTGCACGGCGCCGCCGCCCTGCTGTTGCGCCGAGAGCCTCCGGTTGTGGGTAGTTCCTCCACCCTGTTGCTGGGCGGAGAGCCTGCGGTCATGCTGCGTGCCGCCGCCGCCCGACTCACCGGCGCCAC
>CAZIJV010000016.1:0-89732 GCA_964539645.1 uncultured Syntrophobacter sp. | reverse complement strand
CCTGCTGCTGAGCCGAGAGCCTCCGGTTGTGGGAGGTTCCTCCACCCTGCTGCTGCGCCGAGAGTCTCCTGTTGTGCGTAGTCCCGCCGCCGCCCGACTCACCGGCGCCACCCTGCTGCTGAGCCGAGAGCCTCCGGTTGTGGGAGGTTCCTCCACCCTGCTGCTGAGCCGAGAGCCTCCTGTTGTGCGTGGTCCCGCCGCCCTGCTGTTGAGAGGAGAGCTTGCGGTCATGCTGTCCGCCTTCGCCGGATGGACTGGTTCCGCCCTGCTGCGAGAGCCTCCGGTTGTGGGTCTCTCCGCCCTGTTGTTGTGCAGAGAGCCTCCGGTTATGGGCGCCTCCGCCCTGTTGCTGTGACAGCCTGCGGTTGTGGTGCTCGCCGCCACCCTGTTCGGCGGAGCGTTTGCGGTTATGGGACTCTCCGCCCTGCTGCAGGGAGAGTCTCCTGTTGTGATGCTCGCCGCCGCCCTGTTGCTGTGAAAGTTTGCGGTTGTGATGCTCACCGCCGCCCTGTTGCTGTGACAGCCTGCGGTTGTGATGCTCGCCGCCGCCCTGTTCGGCGGAGCGTTTGCGGTTATGTCCGCCATCCTGCAGAGAAAGCCTTCGATTGTGGCCGCCTTGCGATTCCGCCCGGCTATGCCAGGAACGGTTCCTGTGGTGATCGCCTCCGCCGCGTGACTCGGCTTTGCTGTGCCACGAGCGGTCCCTGCTATGCCAGGAACGGTTCCGGTGATGGTCGCCACCCCGCGATTCGGCCCTGCCGTGCCATGAGCGGTTCCGGTTATGCCACGACCGGTGCGTGTCATGCCAGGAACTGTTCCTCGAATGCCAGGAGCGTGTCCTGTCATGCCACGAGTGCTGCCTGCCGTGCCAGGACTGGCTGCGGTGATGCCACGATCCCTCTTTCCAGTGCCAGGATTGGTCGCGATAGTGCCAGGAACTGTTTCGCCAGTGCCAGGTTCGATGCCTGCTGTGCCAGGATCGATGACGATAGTGATACGATTGCGCACGGTCGTGCCATGACCAGTTGCGCTCGTGCCATGACCGATGGACATTGTGCATCGGCGATGCGTTGCGCATGTGCGTCATGTCACGCTGATGCACTGGAGGGGGTTCTTCGGGAGCGGCGAAGGTCGGGGGTGCAAACTCTTTGACCTGCCGTTTCACCTCGACTGCGCATCGCTCATAGATGTCGATGTCCCCTATGAGTGTCGCTTCGCTTCGGTCCGTGCCTGCATCGATAGGATTTCCGGCCTGGTCGACATTGATGTCCGAATCAATCATATAGGATTCCGCCGGCCCCTCGGGAGGAGTCGCGGGTCCGGAGGGTGGCGGATTCAAGGCTGCCTGGGGCATGACCTCTTTTTTGAGGTCCCTTGGCGTGCCCTGCATACCGTCAACCCAGCTTGTATCATTGAAGGCCCTGGTTTCAGGATTGAAGCAGGGGCCTTGAGGCGAGCAAAGGTTGTCGCCGGTCATCCAGATGAAATCGTTAGGCCGTGAAGAATCGATGGCCCAGTCCTGTCCATAGCCGAAGCCGAAGTCGCACCCGCCCGCACTGCTCGCGCGAAGCCGCGGGACCCCGTGTTCCTGCCTCTCGTAAAAACCCGTATCATAGCGGCCCGAGGGGCGCCACAAACCGTCGGCGCCCAGGTCATAGGTGAGGACCCGGGACTCATGGGGCCAGGCAAAGGGATCGTTCTTACCCAGTCCAAGATTGCGCGCGCTTCCGCGTTCCGCAAGGAGCATCACCCGCTGCGGACCGCAGTCGGGAAATTCGATATCGGAGACCGGCCTACTGTTGCCGGCCAGAACTCCCTTGGCTGGATCGGTCGTAAAGAAGGCCGAGAGAATGAACTCACGGGTCACGCTGCTCGTATCGAAGTTGCCGTCTTTGGTTATCCTGATCGACCAGACTGAATTGCGACGGTCTTCGGCGGCCGTATCCCAGGCCGGATTACCGAAGGAATCGCTGCCCCAGATTGCGTAGTAGAGGCGGACCTCGTTGCTTTTTTCGTCATGGCGTACGGCAAGACCCCAGATACGGCGCCTGAAATCGGCATAGTTCCAACATTCGGGGTGCTTTTCGAAAGGCCCCTCCGCACAGGAGTCGATACGGGCCGCCGAGCCGGGATCGAACGGTACGGGAGGAAGCGATAGCGATTTGCCGCTCCATGCATCGGTAAAGCTGGTGCGGCCCCGGGCGCCGTGATCGTAATGACCGAGATCCTTGCCGTCGTCCACGGAGAAGCGGTGGATCATTCCGGTTTCGAGATCGGAAACGAAGAGTTGCCGATTCCACCGATCATAGGCGATATTTCCGAGAGCGGGGCCGGTATTGCGGCGCCCGTTCAGAGTCACTTCGACGAAAAATTCCGGGACATAGCCGGTTTCGGGCGACAGCCTGTATATCGTTCCGGGCCCGCCGTCCGGTCCCCACATTCCAGTCATCCAGTCCTTTGTTCCAGGCGCCAGGTGCAGGCCGAAGGCGGAGGTGGCGGTTATGAAAATGTTTGGGGCGGCCGCGTCATCGAACGCGATGCCGAAGACCTGGCCTGCATCGGCCGCGGTCGCCGGCGCCCTCTGAGGCTCATTGATAACGTGCTGTCCCCGTGGAGGCTCGCCCAGGTTGCGCAGGTCTATGATGCTTCCGACCACCCCGTCGAGATCGATCACCGTGACAGGTCCGTTGGGTCCCTGTTGCTGAACGGTTCCCGAAAAACGGGTGTGGTAAGCCTCGCCCGGCTGCAGAGGCGGACCGCCGGAGGGCGGCGCGGGAGTCGCCTGTTGCGCGGCGGTGTCCGGTGGGGGCGGCATCTTGCTGTAGTCAGGCGGAGGCGCGGTCGGCTTAGCCGTTTCCGCTGGTGGAGGCGGCGGCATGTAATCGGGCGGAGGTGGAGGTATATCCTGCGGAGATGAGACTGCCCCGGATTGCGGTGCGCCCTGGGGAGGCGCCTGGGCCGAGACTGTTGCTGCCAGCAGGCCGATTGCCATTGCCGAAATGACCAATGACTTGAGAAACGTCGGCATGATGCGGGTTTGTGTAGGCATGGCGTCTACCTTTCCTGCAAAACCGGCTGATCTGAGTGCCCATCAACAGGGATCGATGGGGGCGAGAAAAATTACGGTGCAACTAATGATACAAAGTGATGGAAGGCAATTACAAAACTTCTGCCAGACATTCTATACTAATAGCTGTTATGGGCATATTGCAAGTACAATGAGGTAGTGACAAAGCTTTACATTCAATTTTTTGTCATGGCGGCAATTCATCGCTTGAGGGCATCCGAATTGGCGGGAAGCGATCTCCCGGTCTTGAAGGATTCCCCGGTCATGCTCCCTGCTGCTGGATCTCTTCGAGCAAGCGGGCCGGGTCATAGGGTCTGATCCTGCTCTCCTTTACCGCCCGAGCCATGTACGCGCCCAGGTCATAGGCCTGCCGGAGTTGTTCGGGGCTGAGTTTGCGGTAGAGAAGACTCCTGCTCCACTCTTCATCCTGAAGTTCCCTGGAAAAAGCTGCCCCGGCATACATGTCGCCCACGCACTCGCCGTTGCAGATCGATCCGGCCATATCGACCAGCCACGGGGTGCCCGTGTCACAATACTGCCTGAGTTCCGTTGGAACCGATCCCGCACTGACTATGGCGGCAACGGCGCGGGCCTTGCCCGTGAGCCTCGGCTCCGGCGTTCCCTTGAGCCCGAGAAGTTCCCCGGTGGGCCGGAGCAGGGTCCAGGCCGCCCTGTGGAGAAAGGTTGTCATGAGTGCGGTCACGAAGCCGCACTGGACAGGAGAGGTGAAAAAGACCCCGTCTGCTTCTCTTATTTTTTCCAGAATGGTGTGAACGTCATCGTCAATACTGCATTGGGCTATTTCCGAGTCAAGATCCTGGTAGCAGGTGAGGCAGTTGGTGCAGTAGCGGACATCTTTTTCCGTCAGAAGGACCATCTCCGTTTCCGCTCCTTCCGACCTGGCGCCTTCGAGCGCTTTGAGGGTGAGTTCCGTGGTGGTCCCATTTTTCCGGTAGGTTCCGTTGATGGCGAGAATCTTCATTTTTCTATCCTTTCCTCTTTTTGCCATACCGCTCAACCTGGGTCGTGGGCGTGCTGCGGGGGGCCGCCAGGGTGGGTTATATTCATCAAGTCACGCGGAAGAGAAGAAGAGCAGGGAAGGATCTGGAGCGGGCCCGCCGGTCCGTTTTGATGTGCTATTCCCATCCCGGCGTCAGTATCGCTCAATTCCGCCGCCTGGCAAGGAATGTATGGAATGCAAGTCAGTCTGAAGGATGCCCGGAAAAACCGGGAGGGTCGCGGAACCTCCCGGTTGGAGTGACATCCCAGGTAACGCTGCTGCTATCACCAATGGTGATGATGACGGTGATGATGGCGGTAATGGTAACCCGGTGCATATACCGGGAAGGGAATGACAACCGAAACGGGTGGTGCGTAGTAATAAGCGGGCGGTCCATAGTAGCCGGGGCTGTAGCCGTTGTAATAGACCCGCTCCCCGTTGTCCGTGCCGCCCTTGAACCCCGGATCGTAGCTTTCACCGGAACTCTCATCATGGGTCCAGGGGTATCCGTTCACCGGCAGGATGGTTAAGCTGAGAACCGCCGTCAAAAAGCACACGATAGATATTTTCCGAACTGATCTCATGGTCATGCCTCCTGAAGGTCCGAGTATGCTTACTCGATAGAAGGCAATAGCAAGAGATGCGCCAACGCCTGGGAATGCATAGGACGGAGGACACACGGGTGGTTCTCAAACGATCCAATGGCTGATGAAGCTCTATCCTGGCTGAGGATGCGTGTCCCAGCCGTGTCCGGAGAAGACCCTGCGCTCTGTCGGGGACCTTGCGCGAGACGGGCCGGTGATCTCCGGGGGATTTCCCCCACTGACGATATTTCACCCCTTTACGAAATATCGAGAATTCCACCAAAGATCGTTGCGGCATGGTTCTTATGAGACTTCGTGGCGGGATTGAGAGTTTCACGATAGCGGATCGGGACCAGACCTGCTCTGCTGATGAAGATCATCCCCGGGCTGTCGTGAAAGCCTGTTCAGGCCTGCACGTTCAAAAGCTTTTGGGCATGAGAAGGTTGAACAATCGACTGCTCACTGTAGTAGCGCGCCGCACGCTATCAGCAGCAAGCGGGCCACCCGTGGAGTGGGTGCGGTTTCATCGCGCCCACCGTCAACCTGATGTGGCGCAAGACCGGTGTGCGCGATAACGCAGTACACACCCTTCATTCTCGTTCAAAACCACCTCAAGCGTGGCGGCGAGGCTTATATGAAACTCATTTTGTCACCCTGGCGTGATTCTTTAAAAATGAAGTCTCATATAAGCTTGCACGTCCGCTTCTGAACACCTGAAACCATGTACAGGGCACAGCGTAGCCGGGCTTTTCGAAGCAGTTCAAAAGAAGACCTGGATGCAGGTTCCCGGGCTCTTATCTGACTTCAAAGTCAGAGTCTCGTTCAAACAGGCCGAAAACCGGCGGCCCCGCTGGATTCCGGCTCAGAAGCCCTGCCGGAATGACGAAGTGGGAGAGCCCTCCGGCAAACCGGTTTGGCACAGGAGAGGACCTACAACCATGGGAACCTGGCCTTATGGCAAATTCGGTCAATTTCGTTGCGACGTACATTGTACAGGGAAAACCGGTGTACTTGCGCTCCTCGGCTACCGCAGGATTCGCGTGCACCGTCATTCCCGCAGCGCTCCTGAGCGGGAATCCAGCCGAGGAGCCACGCTTTTAGCCACGCCTTTGGCGTGGTTTGAAGGTATCCCGGAGGGGATGCACTGATGATTTCCCGAAACAGCGATGCCACTGACATATTCCATGTCAGTGGCGCCGGCATTTAACGCATTGAAAATTGAGTGCTCAGACTATTCGGCGCGGTTCCCGTTGGCGATCCAGGCTTTGAGGCGGCCGGCTATGCCCTTTATGGAAAGCAGGACATCGACGCCGCCCTTCTCCAGTACATTTTCCACGAGGTTGGGATAAGGGCAGAAGGTCTGTTCCTGTGCAATTGTGAGTCCGCCCTGCTTTTTGATTTCGAGCATTCCATCGGCGCCGTCCGTGCCGACCCCGGTGAGCAGAACTCCGCAGGTGTGCAGATGGAAATGTCTGGCTGCGCTTTTGAAAAGCTGGTCAATGGGATGTCGCGGATCTTCCGTGCACCGGATCTCCAACTCGCCCGAACCGTCGCGTGCGTGATCCACCGCCAGGCCGCTCAGCGTGGAGCCGAGATAAACCCTTCCGGGAAGAAGAGGGCAGGCGGATGAAGTCACCGGCACGACCTCCAGGGGGCTGATCTCGTTGAAATGCGAGCAAAAGGGCGCCAGGATACGCGGATGGATTTCCTGGAGGGCCAGGATGACACCATCGAAATTCTCAGGCAACTCGGTTACCAGGCGCATGATCGCGTTGGGACCGGCCAGGGTCGTTCCGATCACCACTGCGGCAACCGGGCGAATTTCGCGGGCTATTTTCAGGGAACGCGCCTTTCTGAGAAAACGCACGCGCCGCATGCGGTTCACACGCATTCCCGCCGCGGTGACGACCCGCTGCCGCACGAGATCTTCTTCGTGCTCCCAGTCCATTTCCTTTATTCTCGAGGGCTTCGGCACAAAATCCATTACACCCAGCCGCAGAGCCTCAAAAGCGAAATAGCCGTCCTGAACGAGAGAGCTGATAATGACGATGGGAATCTGGTGGCGCACCATGATGTTCTTCACTGCCGAGATGCCGTTCATAACGGGCATGTCGATATCGAGCGTGATCACATCCGGCCTGTACTCGGATATTCTGTTGAGGCATTCCCGCCCGTTGGCGGCAGTCCCCACCACCTGGATCATCTTGTTTTGCCCCAGGATCTTCTGAATGGCCTTGCGCATCAGGGGAGCATCATCCACGATGAGGGTCTTGATTGGTGCGGGGGCTGGTTTGGCGGCTGACAAAATCATTGTCTCAAAACCTCCGGCAAATTATCCGGGCTGGAGATTAAAATCTGGTCCGGAAAGTGAGTGGCGTAGGGTTGGATGCTGTCTACAAGTTGACTGCAAAGCACTGTCTGGGGAGGAGGCAAGACAAACCGCACCCCACAGGTGAGCAGATTGGCCATGAGCGATTCGGGCAGGAGATCGACAGCGGAAAGGAAATAGACGCTCATCGATTCCCGGGCCTCCTCGGCCAGACGGTCCAGCCAGAGCTGCATTCCCTCTCTCCACTCCAGGCATTCCTCGCCATAGATATCCAGGTCCAGATCCATGGCCGATTCACCGGGATGGAATTTGAATGCCGCCTGGCGGCGGGCGTTGCCGAGGTAGAAATTTCCCGGCGAAAGGCTGTGCGTGCCGGAGAGAGCGCTGGTCTTGACTTCGGACCTGGACTCGATGAGTTGTGCGAACTTGGGGACAAAACCATCCCGCAGTTTCTGGATTCCCATAACAATACCCTGACGGCACAGATCGCGGAGCGGAAGGCGAAACCAGTCCATGTAGGCGCCCTCGGCGCCGACCACGACCAGGATCTTCAGACTGGTCGCACCGGTCTCAAACGCCGGAGGTGCGCTTTGCTCCGCCGGTTTGCGCAACCGTTTGAAATTGGCGATACGTGCCTTGGCCGCCCCTTTGGTCAATTCACGAAGGTTTGCGGCATAGGAAGTCAGGTCTTCGCGGGCTTCCGGCTTAGTCACGAAATCCACTGCCCCGAGTTGCAGAAAATCGAATATCTTGGCCATGGACTCCGGCTGAAGAGAGCTGATGATGAGTGTCGGGACACGGTGGCGGATCATGATGTGCTTCAGGGCCGTGTCGCCAGGCATGACGGGCATCTCGATATCCAGGGTGATAAGATCGACCGGTTTTCCCGAGTCGAGATATTCCAGTGATTCTTTGCCGTTTCGCGCAATACCCACGACGTCGATTGCCGGGTCGGCCTCAAGCATCTCTTTGAGTTTTTTTGAAAAAAATGAGGAATCGTCGACTATGAGCACCTTGGTAGAGGCGGATGGGCTTGCAGCCGGGCCGGGCTGAGTTCCTTCCAGGAGTGAAGGCTCGCCGGATTTTGCCAGGTTTCCGAAGATGTGCTCGACTTCCCCGAAAAGATCTCCGAAATCGGGTTCTTCCGAGAGCGATGCTCCGGCTTTTGATCCATTCGTCCCGGAATCGCCGCCCGTTTTCTCTTCGTCCTGCTGACGAATGGCCTCGAGGATCAGGTGCTCCCAGGGCTTATTGATCGAAGTCACGCCGCTTTCCACAAACGGGAGCATTTCAAACTTGCCGTCATTCCACAAAAGCACCTCGAAAAAGGCCTGCTCACCGACCGATGTATCGGTCATCGCATGTCTGATCTGCCCCTGCTTGATATGGATCGAGCCTCTCCCTCTCTGGGACGTCACCTCTATGATGATGTCCGAGCGGGAAAGGCAGACCATCTGAATGAGGTCCGGCAGTTTTAAGCTGATAGTGCCCGTGAATCCTTGAGGGGCGGACTCGACTGGCTGCATGCGATTCCTTCTGATCAAGCGGTCATTTCTGCCGCCGCCTTAATGAACCTGCTCCGCGCGTTTGGCTATCCGCTGCGGATTGAATGAGCTTCTCATCATCTTCAGCAGGGCGGAAACGTCCACAATGAGAGAGACCCTGCCGTCTCCGAGGATGGTGGCCCCGGAAAAGCCCTCTATGGCCTGCAGGCCGTTCTCAATGGACTTGATCACGACCTCTCTTTCTCCCATCAGTGCATCCACGACCAGCCCTACTTCCCTGAAACTGGTGGAGACGATTACGATAAACCGGTGCCTCTCCTCGGGAAGACTCGTCCCCATGCTCAGGAGATCCCGCAAATTGACCAGAGGAATGGTTTTCCCTCGCAGGGTTATCACGCGGAAGCCTTCGATGGAAAATGTTGTCTCCGGCCTGTAGCGCAGAATTTCCGTTACCGAAGTGAGCGGCAGGGTGAAAATCTGGTCCGCTTCCCTGACCAGCAGGGCGCGTATGATCGCAACGGTGAGAGGGATGCGTATGACAAACCGGGTGCCCTGGCCGGGATGGGATTCCACCTCGACAGAGCCGTTCATGTGTTCGACGTTCTCCTTGACGACATCGAGTCCGACTCCACGCCCGGCCGCTCCGTCCACCTTCTCGTAGGTGGATATCCCCGGCATGAAAATGGAGTAAGCTATCTCCTGGTCGGAGAGACGTTCCATCTCGGCCTGGCTGATCTCTTTTCGCTTGCGCAAAATCTCCCTGAGTTTTTCGGTATTCACTCCCTGGCCGTCGTCCTCGATTTCAATGGCCACGTAGTCGCCGGAGTGGTAGGCCGCCAGGCGGATGACGCCGGTTTCCGGCTTCCCGGCGCGAAGCCGCTCATCGGGTGGCTCTATTCCATGCACGATTGCGTTTCGCAGGAACTGCACGAGAGGATCGTTCATCTGTTCCAGAACGCGCTTGTCGATTTCGGTGTCACCACCCTCGACCACCAGTTCCACACGCTTTCCCTGCTTCAGAGCCTGGTCTCGAACGATCCTTGGGAAGCGCTGAAAGAGCTGGGATATGGGAAGCATGCGAACCCGCATGACCGAGGCCTGGAGGTCGTTGGCCACGCGGCCCAGCGACTGGGTCGATTCATTCAATCTGAAGGTCAGGAGCCGAAGCCGCCTGAGTTCGTTTTTCGGCAGCAGCGCCTGGGTAGTCATATCGCGAAGAATATCCCTGAAAAAGCTGGCCGTCTGTATGAATTCGGAGCGGGTCACGACGAGTTCGCCGACCTGGTTGAGCAACTGGTCGACTTTTTTCGCATCGACTCGCAGAGTGGAGGAATGATGTGGTACATCCTCCGTGACCAGCACGGTGCGATCCTTTTTGGCGGCGCTCGGGGCGGGCTCTCGGGAAGGTTGAGATTTGACCGGAACCTTGGTTTCCTGCTGCGGCGGAGGCGCATCCTCCTTCTTTTTCTCCGGAGGAGGTTGTGCCGGGCCGGCCTCGCGCGCGGGTTCGCCCGGAGCCATCTGCTCTATTGCTTCTTTCAGGATTTCCGCCATATCAGACGCCTGCTCCGCCGGTTTCGTGGCCCTGGCGGGCGAAGGCTCGAAAAGCAGGTCGATGTCGTGGAGCATATCCACTTGTTCTTGTTCCGGCTGCTTCAAGGCAAGGTCGGGAATCTCGAAACCCGTGAGTTTTTCATGAAGTCTTTCGCCCAAGCCCGAAAAGAGCTGCCGCAGGGGCTCCGGGTCGGTCTTCTTCCGGTTTCTGAAGTCAGCCAGGGCTTCATTCCACTCTTCCACAAAGCCGACAATCTGCTGGTAGTCCATATACTGGGAAGACTGGATCAGGTTGCCGGTCAACTCAAAAGCACGCTCGAAGTCCTGGGGAGAAAGACTCGGCGAGGAGACTATTTCCGAGAGCTTCGTGTAGTTTTGCTGAAAAGAGCTGAGGAAAATCGCATAGAGTTCCTGATCCTCTTCCTCGATGGGACATTCGGGGCCGGCAGTGCTTTCCGGCGCCGTACGTTCCGGCTCGTAGGAAGAGGCGATCTCCAGGCCGGGCACGATGGCGTCAAGCTCTCTTGCGCATGCCTCGAGCAGTTCGAGCAGCGCCTGCGCTGAAGGCCTGACGTCCATTGTATCATCGAGGTTCATTTCCCAGTCTGCGAGCAGCGTTACAACCTGCTGGTAGTCCATGTACTGCGCCGAGGAAATAAGTTTTCCCGCCATCTCGCGGGCCGCATCCAGGTCTTCTTTCCGCAGATCGGCCTGCCCGGTGGACTTGAGGTAGTCGACCAGGGCGGAGTAGTTCTCACGAAAAGAACTGATGAATATCTGCAGGAGTTCTTCGTCCTCTTCCTTGAAACCCGTTTCCGGTTGTTCCGGCCGCGAGGGTGCGGAAGAGGAAATCGCCAGTCCGGGTATGAGCGTGTCAAGCTGTACGGCGCAGCTCTGCAGCCGTTTTTCCATTTCAGTTCTCAGGACCCCGTCGCCGTTGGATGGATGGAAGGATTTCTCCAGATCCTCCAGGCAGGCGCCCACCGGATGGTAGTCCATGTAGCGGGACGAGGAGAGAAGTCTCTCCACGAGGTCGCAGGCCCTTTTGTTCTCTTCCTCGCTCATGCATGTATCTGCTGAAGACTTGAGAAGGTTGAGCAACTCAAAGAAGTTCTCCCGGAAGGAACTGATGAATATCTCCAGGAGTTCTTCATCTTCCTCCTCAATCGGAGTTTGAAATTCGAGCGCCGCGTCTTCAATCGGCTGCAAAGCAGCCATGACCTCTGCGGCGCCTCCGGCGGGCGACAGGGCGGCGACGGACTCTGTTTTTTCTGTCACCGCATTGCCGTCAGAACCGTTTGACTCATCTTCGGAAAGATTCGAGAGTGCTTCGCCGGGAGAGAATGCCTTGCGGAGCGCTTCGAGAAAAGAGGCGTCCAGCGGAGGTTCCGCACCCTTCTGCTTGACATGTTCCACCGAACGCGAGATCAGGTCCACGCATTTGAGCAGCAAACTGATACCCTCGGAGGGAACAGAGCGCGCACTGAGCTGAATTCCGCTGATCAGGCTCTCCAGTTCATGGGTCAGGGTGGCCAGACCCTCGAAGCCCATATATGTGGAAGCCCCTTTAATGCTGTGAGCGGCCCTGAAAACCTGGGCGATCTGTTCCTGGTCCGTGCCTTCCTGCTCCAGAACCAGAAGAGATTTCTCCATGTCGAGCAAATGCTCCTGGACCTCTTCGATATAGTCCTGCAAGAATTCCTGTGTTGACATAGAATTCCCTTCCCGCGTCGAGAAAGAGTTGTAGGGGGCTGTTCGCCCCCTGTTTATGCGATTGCATCGAGGACTTTGAGCAACTCGACTTCGTCCCCTTTCCGGATTACCTGCCTGACCTTAAGCCGATCGATCCTTGCAGCAAGATTCGGGATATCCAGGAGCGTGTAAAAGATTATGGCAGCGTCGGGATCAATCTCCAGGATTTCCTCCGCGGCCTTTATCCCATCCTTCCCACGCATGGTGATATCCAGGGTGACTGCATCCGGCTTGAGCCGGCGGTAAAGCTCAACGGCCTCACCGCCCTCTCTTGCTTTTCCGACCACCTCATGCCCGGCCTTGATCAGGCACTGGCAGATGCTGTTGCGCATGAGGTTCGAATCATCGACGACAAGGATACGCTTTGGCATAAAAGTCCATCTTTCTTACGAGTTGAAGTGCCTGCAACGGGAGCCGCTACGCGGACGGTTGTTGCTCCGCCTGTACCGCTGCTCCCTCGCCTTCCTTAGGAGCGGCCGGAGGAGTTCCCTTCCCGTTGGAACTCGCTTCGGAGATCTTGAACTGTGCAATCAGGGCGCTGAACTCATTCATAACGTCCACCAGGCGGTTACTGAACTGGTGGGAGTTCTCGGCGCCGGAGGCATTATTCATGGCGACGTTGCTCATCTCCTGCATGATCTGCTGCAGGTTCTGGCTGCGCTCCCTCTGCTGGGTGGTCATGTTGGTGATACTTTCAGCGAACTTGTTGGCCTTGGTGATTTCACTCATAACCTGGTCGGAACTCTTAACCTGTTCCTGGGTGGAGCCGGAGACGTTCTGCGAGAGCTGATACACCTCATCGATGATCGTACTGGCGCGCTCACGCCGCTTGCCCTGCTCGGAGGTCATCGAGGTGACTTCCTGGGCGAGCTTGCGCAGGCTCTCCATGGCGCTTGCGACCTGTTCGATTTCGGCCTTCTGTTCCGCGGTGGCCTGATCGATTTCCCGAATCAGGACGTTCGTCTTCTCAACCGCATTAACGATATTGGCAATGGCTTTCTGACTCGATGAGGTCAGTTCGGCGCCTTCCTTTACGCGATCCGCCGAGCCCTTGATGAGCACCGAGATTTCCTTGGTCGACTCTGCGGTACGTTCAGCCAGCTTCCGGACTTCCTCGGCGACTACGGCAAAACCGCGACCGTGTTCTCCTGCGCGTGCGGCCTCGATTGCGGCGTTAAGAGCGAGAAGGTTGGTCTGGTCGGCAATGTCTGAAATAACCTCTATGATTTCCGTAATCTGTTCGGAACTCTCGGCGATGCTCTGCATACCGGAGGCAACTTTTTCAACCGCCTGCCGTCCTTCCATAGCGGCCTGGTGTGAACGCTCGGACTGCTTTTCAGCCTCCGAGGTCTTGCCTGCAACACCACGGATCGAGATTGCCATTTGCTCGGCTGCCGTAGCCGTTTTTTCCGCCGCTTCAAACTGGTTGACTGCGCGGGAGGCGACCTGCTGGGCGGTCTCACCCATCGCGTTGACGATGTTTCGTGCTTCCTCGACCATTTCGGCCTGTGACTGGGCGGCGCGGGCGATCTCCTGGATACTGTTGGTGAGCTGCGCGACGGTGGCGGCGGTCTCACCATAGGAGGTCTGGCTCTCGGAAGCGTTTCTCTGAACCTCGCTGGCAGTCTGGCCCATGGTTTCAATACGCTTGAGAACGTCCTGGGCTCTGGTCGACTGCGCGGTAGCGTTGTTCACGATGTTGAGTGAAATCTCCTTAACCCTCTGGACTGCCGAGGAGACCTGGCTGTTTCGCTGGACGATGGTGCCGAAGGTATGCTGCAGTTTTTCGATGAGGTTATTGAAGGACTGCTGCATGCCTGCGATTTCGTCCTTGCCGGTTACCTTTATGGTACGAGTAAAATCGAGATCCTGGGCGATGACACCCATTGCGCGGGTAGTGGCGATGATCGGCCGGGCAATCGTTGTGCCGAGCAGAAGGGCGATGATGGTAAGGGCGACCAGGAGTACGGCGAAAAAGATTATGTATGCCTGTCTTTGTTCGGCCAGTGGTGCAAACAACTCGTCATAATTTGCACCGGAGCATACCGCCCATGGCTTGCTGAACTTGCCGTAGCCCTTCATGTGGTAGAAACCCACGACCCTGGATGCGGTCTTCTTGGTTTCCGGGTTGGTAAAGGTGTAAATTACCATTCCTTTTTCTTTCTTCTTGATATCGAAGAATGCCGCGGGAATGTTGATGTCCGAATCCGTCAGTTTCTTTCCGACGATGGTCCGGTTGACGTGGACCAGAACACTGGTATCCGTCAGGTCGACCAGGTAGGAGTAACCGGTCTTTCCCACACCGAAGGCCTCGATGATCTCGTTCATCATCTCCCACTTGATGTAGGCGGAGACAATGCCCCTTATCTGGTGATCTATATAGACCGGCAGAGAAATGAGCAGAGAGAACCCTCTTGAATCGGGAACCATTTCCTTGAGCATGGCGAAATTGCCAAAGTTGCTGATGTACTCCTTGCCTTCGATGCCCGCCTTGTACCAGTCGCTGTCGGCGACTTTGCGTCCGATGGCCTGGGGTATGTTCGAGGAAATAATCATTCCGGCCGTGTTGGTGAGTGTAACGAAGTCGAAGCCGTAGGATTGGGCGACACCGACTAAGAGTTTGTCGAGGCCTGCCTGACCGCCGTTGATCTCGATGGCCTCTCTTACGGCGCCAAGTTCGGTCCAGGAGATAACATTGGAGATGCGGTCATTGAGGTACATATCGAGCGCATTTCCGGTTCGCGCGGCAAAACCGCTCAGCTTGTCATCCAGTTCCTGGTGAATAAGAGCCGTTGTTTTCGAGTAGCTGTAGTAGCTCGTAATGCCGATTGGCAAAAGGGTGACAAACAAAAGGGTGAGCAGCAGCTTCGTTCTCAATGATCCTGTTATGAAATTTTTTCTGGCCATGACACCCGCTCCTTAAGTTAATTAACTTCCTTGGTAGGAAAATTCAGTCCCATATCTGCATCGTGGCTCGATGTCTCGGCTTCAAGCAAACCGGTGTGACCGCCGAAGGCTTCGAGTTCCCTTTTTTCCTGCGGTTTGAGAATCTGTGTGAAATCGAGCAATATAATCAATCGGTTGGCAAGCTTGATCACTCCGTTGATATAGGCGGCGCTTATATTGGAAGTGACCAGGTTGGGGGCGGGCTCGATTTCGCTGACCGGCGCCTTCATGACCTCGGAGACCGAATCCACGACAAACCCGGTAACATGCCCGCCCATTTCGATAATCAGGATGCGCGTTCTGCGGTCGTTTGGATCGGGTTCATCCCCCGTGATGTGAAGGTGCCGCCTGAGGTCCACAATAGGAATAATCCTGCCGCGGAGGTTGATCATTCCCAAAATGGCGTGGGAAGCGTTCGGGATGGGCGTTATTGCCGTCAGCCGGATGATCTCCTGAACCATCAGGATATCGACCCCGAACTCCTCCTTTCCGATTCGAAAGCTTACGAACTGTTTTATCTGCTGTGACTCCTCCCGCATTCGCGGAAGCTGTGTGGATAGAGTAGCCAATCCCATTGCCGTACTCCTTTTCAGATGCTGTCCAAGCCTGATTTGCCCTTTTCCGGCCGGTGAGGTGAATCGAAATCGGCCAGGAGCACCCCGGGATCAAACAACCCGGCTAAATCTGCTATAGTTTTTATCTCGCTTGCATAACCAAGACTGATTGCCTTTTGAGGAAGATCAGGCCTCAGGCAGGAACTCGGAGAAAGTGCAAAGCCTTTTCCCCCGGAGCGCTTGAGCCGTCGCATCCCCTCCACCCCGTCCTCACCCGCTCCGGAGAGCAGGATTGTGGAAACGCGCGAATTCATGGAGTCCGCAGCGCTCGTCAGCAGGTCGTCAAAGAAGTGTCCGTGAGAACCTGTGCCATTTTGTTCCATCCTGACCTGCTCAGCCTCCACCCGAATTTTGAAGGAATGCTCGTTTGGCAGCAGGTGGCACGCCCCCGGTTCGAGTTCTCCGGGCTCGATGATCTCCTTGATTTTTACCGGTGTGTCCTTCCTGAGATTGAAGGCAAGGGCTTCAACCACGTGCCTGGGCATGTCCGTGCCGATGATTGTAAGGGGCATCCTTTCCGGATCGGGTATGGAAAAAATGAGTTTAAGCAGAGCAGGAAATCCGCCTGCGCCGCACAGAACGATCACGTAGCGCCCGGAATCGCCGGCCGGCGTCCCCGGCTGGAGAAGGGGATCCCCGGTGTTTTTCGACTTCCGGATATAGCGGACGGCGTTCAGTTGCACATTGGAGGCCTGAACGACGCGGTCGCACAGCTCCTTGTTCTGCAGTTCTCCGGAGGGGCACAGGCCATTTGCAGGCTTTGTGAGAACATCCACTGCACCGTATTTGAACGACTCATAGGTCAGGCGGGAGGTCTCCTTGGTAAAGGCGCTGAGCACGACGACCGGGCGTGGGTCACGGATCAGAATGTGTTTGAGAGTGGTGATGCCGTCCATTTTGGGCATCTGAAGATCGAGAGTCACCACGTCGGGTTTTTGCTCGCTGATGAGTTGAAGAGCTTCCACCCCGTCATGCGCGACTCCAGCCAGCTCTATTCTCGCATCATCGGAGAAGGCGCTCTGCAGAGCCCGGCAAATCAAGGGCGAATCATCGACGATGAGGACCCGGCACTGGGCGTTTTCCCCCTCAGCCTGCGCGATGGCGATGTCGTTGAGTGAAAACCATTTTGCCAGCAGGATCATGGTGCTCGGGCGGGAGAGGGGAGAGGCCTCCAGGATCTGGGCAACCGATATCTCGCCTTCTATCAGGCCGTAGATGCTTTTTTGTTCCGGGAAAAGGGTTATGGCGGAGTCATCCAGGGCTGCCTGGGAATCCGTCTTGTTCACGTTCCAGTCAAGCTCGGGAATGAAATGGTAGAGCATGTTGCTGTCCTGGATCAGTTCCAGGCCCGCCGTGATCAATTGAGAAAGAGGACGTGGCTCTGCGTCGCCTTCCAGGGCATGGTTGCTCTCCCAGGAATAGCCGCCGCAGTTCATACACAGGAATTCATAGAAGGCTTCCGCATCTCTGAGGTGTTTGAGAGAGGCAGAGACCAGGCTCCCATCTCTGAATACAAAGCTGCCCTCTCCCCCCTCGTCTTCGAGGATGGACAGAACGCCGCTCGCTCTGCGCAGGCACAGCGACGTCGCCAACTCCAGCGCGCTTCGCTCCTCGAGGGAACCGTCCGAGCTGAAATTCATCCTGCTCTGCTGCCATTCCTCTACCATGGACAGCCACAGGGAGACGGAATCTCCGTTCATATCCGGATTGAACTGGTCAATCGCCAGTCTGGGCCACAGACACGCCCTGTCGAAATTCTTCCTGTCCGTGGGAAACCAGCAGGGAACCAGGTAGGTATGAGGATGCGCCCGCCAGCCGAGCATCAGATCGTTGAGCAGGGCGCCTGAGGAACAATCTCCTACACCGATGATGGCATCCACCACAGCAGGATCTTTCGGAGCGGAAAGAGCCTCTTCGCCGTGAATGACCACGATGTCGCCCCCAAGGTACAGGAGGTGCTCCGTTATCGCCTGGTTCTCATCCTGGCTATTCAGTATCAATACTTTCATTTTTTAGCAGCCTGTGCCTGGGAACCGAATCCGGATCCGGGCTTTTTAGAATAGATCTCCTGGAAATTGCCGCCTGCATTGCTTTGCACTGCACCCGCAAAGCGCTCGTCCACAATCGCACGGGCATCCATCTGGCTTTTGAGCAGCCCCTCCCGCCGCATTTCCTGCGCCAGTTCCTCGAATTCCTCCGGAACGGGAGCATACAGGTCGAAACGAAACCTGCCGGGGGGGTTGGAAAACGTATATCGAATGAAGCCGGGGTCCTGGCCCCAGTATCGGCAGACTACCTTTATCGCCTCCTCGGTATTGGCCTCTGCCCACAAGCCCGATCCCGCCGCGGTCTCAACCAGTTTTTGAACCCATTCGGGATGCGATTGGATCAATTCCTGCCGTACGATGAGAAGATTGCACATGAACTTCGGCCAGATGGCCTCCACGTCCAAAAAGCGCTTGCCCGTACCATTCTGGAGGGCCTTGCTCGCAAAGGGCTCACCCACGAAGTAGCCGTCTATCTCCGATGAGGCTAGGGCTGAGGGCATTTCGGGAGGAGGGATTTCCACTATCTTTACCTCTGAGTTGCTCAAGCCGTGTTCGCGAAGAAAACGCCTGATCGCAAGGTTATGGCCGGAATAACGAAGAGGGACCGCGATAGTCTTGCCTGCAATGTCCAGGGGAGAATCGCATTTAAGCGCATTGCGCATCACGAGTGTGCTTTCGTGCCGGTTGCCTATGTAGACCACCTTCAAGGGAACACCCTGTTCGAAGAGCGTCAGTGCAAGGGGCGCAATAATGAAGGCCGCCTGTATATGGCCGGAGCGGAAGGCGTCACCCATTTCAGAAAAAGAACTGAACTTGATTGCTTCGAAGTAGAGGTCGCTGCCCTGAGTCACATAGTCCACGAGAGGGGAGGCCAGGTTGGTAACCACCGGCATATAGCCCATGCGGACCCGGTTTGCCGTTGGTTTTTCCCGGTTCAGATAGAGATGCGCCACAGTGATTGCCAGCAGCCACACCGCGGCCATCGCGCCGATCCGGAATCCAACTGAGCTCTTAAGAAATAGTGCACTCATAGCGCCGTATGGACTCCCAGGTGGTGGTAGATTTGTGAACGCAGCTTGTCCAGATCGGGGCCGGTGAGTTGTCTCGGATGTGGTATGCGGATTGCGGGGCTGCACTTTATTCTTGCCGGAGGTTCACTGAGAATGACCAGCCTGTCGCTCAACTGAAGCGCCTCATCGATGTCGTGGGTAACAAAAAGAATTGTTGTCTTTTCAAGCATCATATGCAGATAGAGCATTTCCTCTCTCATCTGCAACCGGGTCAGGCAATCGAGACCGGAGAAAGGCTCGTCGACCAGGAGTACATCGGGTTGCGCGGCCAGGGCGCGTGCTATTTCCCCACGCTGCCGCATCCCGCCGGAGAGCATGTGCGGGTAGTAGTTTTCAAAGGATTCAAGCCCTACGAGTTCGAGGTAATGCCTGGCTTTTTCAACTCTTTCCGCATGATCTTTCACAGAATTCAGGGCGAGGCAGACATTTTTCAAGATCGTGAGCCAGGGGAAAAGAGCACCTTCCTGGGCCACGAAAACATGGTCTCCTCTCGGCCCTTCAACCAGCGTGTCGTCGATCCATACTTCGCCGCGGGTAGGTTTTATGAATCCCGCTATTACCTTGAGCAAGGTGGACTTGCCGCAGCCGGAATGCCCCAGTATGGATATGAACTCGCCCGCTCCTATCTCCAGGCTGATGTTGTCCAGCACGGTTCTCGCCTCACCGTTGGATGCGCTTTGACGGCCCTTCCAGAAGCACAATCCCCGCTTGTGCCCATTTGCGTGCTCCAAAGTGACCTGATTGAGGCGAATCTTACTTTTGTTCAATTTTCCACCTCACTGATTCAATCCTCTCAAGCTTCTGCGTCATGTGGTCCAGGATCAGACCGATGGTTCCGATGGCAAGCATGGATACAATCACCAGGTCCAGGCGCAGAGCGTTTCTGCCGTCTACAATGAGAAACCCGAGGCCGCTTTTCACGGCGATCATCTCGGCGGCTACCACGACCACCCAGGCGACTCCGAGGGTGACCCTCAGCACAAGGACTATTTCGGGGATGACTGCCGGCAAAATGAGGCTGAAGAGAGAATTCCAGCGGGGAAGTTGCAAATTGGCGGCCACCTGAAAATAGATCGGGTGGATGCTCATGGTGGTTTTTATTGCCGCGATGAGCAGGGGAAAAAAGCTTGTCAGAAAAATGATGAAAACGGCCGGCAGGTCACCGATGCCAAACCAGAGGATGGCAAAAGGCGCCCATGCCAGCGGGGAAATCGGTCTCAGGAACTGTATAAAAGGATTGAGCAGCCTGTTGGCGGTTTGATACCGGCCAAGCAGTATTCCAAGAGGAACGGCCACCAGTACGGCCAGGTAGAACCCGACCGTGACCCGGAAAAGGCTTGCCACGCAGTGCTGCAGCAGAGTGCCGTCCAGGATCGTCCCGAAGAGCGTGCTCAGTATCTGATCGATACCGGGAAGGTGGCTGTTCCAGGTAAGAAGTTGCATTGCCTTCTCTCAATTCCTCCGGATTAAACCGTGTCATGCCGTTTTCCGGCTACTGCTGCGCCGTTACCGCTTGCTGCCGCACCTTCGGCTTACGTGCCTGGGGCTTTACCGGGGGGGCGCCCGCCGGTTGCTGCGAGGCGGCGCTCACCGCCTTCTCGCCCGCGGGGGCCTGTACCGCAGGCAGGGTTACATTCGCAAAGGCGCCCTGCTTGATTGCCACAAGACATTCCACAACCGGTTGATAGTCGAGCGGTTCCTTCCAGCCGGCGATCCTTGCGGTCGTCAGTGCCGGATCTTTCGCCGGGATGGACATCAACAATTTGGCCACCTCTTTTCGGAATTCGACCGGTACGTGCTGGCAGGCAGCCATAGGGTATTCGGGGTAGAGCTGTGTGGAGTGCAGAAGCGGAAAATCATCAGCGATGCGGTTTATGATCTTGAAGTCCTCAAATTTGACTTTGCCCTCCTGGACCATTTTCTCAAGCGAACCGGTCCGCACCGTTCCTACGTCCACAGCTCCGTTGAACACCGCATAGATGACATTATCGTGGGTCTTGAGCGGTCGTACGGACTTGAAATCTTCAGGCTTGATTCCATTTTCGAGGAAAAAGCGAAGAGGCATCTGCCAGCCGCCAAATGCAGACTTCGAGGCGGTGCCCACTTCTTTTCCCTTCAAATCGTTTAGTTTTTCGACCGGACTGTCTTTCTTCACCAGGATGGTCGAGCCGAACTGGTCCATCGGCTGACCCTTGTACTGGTTTATCTGGGTCACGATGGCCTGGGCGCCGTAGAGTTTGTTGAGTTCCGCATACATGGCCGAGTTAGTTAAAATGAAGTCGATTTTCTTTTCCTTCGTCATCTGCTGGATTAACTGATAGTCGTAGGGATGTATGACAAAAGTCTTGCCGGTCTTGGCGGTAAGATAATCCGCAGTAGCCTTCCAATCCTCGATTGCTTTCATGGCGCCACGGTTGGCCAATACCCCAATCTTGTAATCCTGGGAAAGAACTGTGGACGGCAACATCCACAAAAGTCCGAAAAGTACGCCACAAAGAACAGTTTTCTTCATCATGTCAATGATTCTCCTCTCGCAAGAGATTGGAAACATATGTAATTTACCCTGCTTTCGATCTTTAATTGCACACTTGGCAATGCCATGGAAATCGGCGCATTCAGGAAGGAACTTTAAACAAAATTCCCGCAGGCCGGGTGAAGAGCGCAGCCAGAACATTGGGAAGGGTCCCCGTTTTTCAGTGATAACTCCGAACCGGTATGTGCATTGGCGGATTCCAGGCAAGGGATTGGTCCCGAAAAGAAAGCGCTTCGGCCATCACCCTGCAGGTGAAGTCCGAAACAATGGATCGCTGCCCTTCTTCGGGAGAGTTGAAGGAAGTGCTTGCACGCCACAGGCGCCGCGGTGTTATTCATTATATATTTTATATATACCATTTACTGCTTGGGTACCTGAGTCATACGTGGAGTTACTCCCCAAAATACGGGAAACCCCCCTGTTGCTATTCGACAGAGCGCTTGCGATATTTGCAGGAGCCAGGAAATGCTCTCCACCAAAACCGACAGAGTCTGAAGGAGGGCCGGAGATCGTTTGATAGCTCGCGAAAGCTCAAGGTTCTCCCCGTCCGTCAGGAGTCCTCCGCTTCTAATCCAAATTTCGCGTTTCACTCATCAGCATCACTCTGGATCTCCGGGCTAATACACGACACTTTTTCTGTCACTTTTGAGAATTGAGATACGCTTTATTCGGCAGATGAGAGGAGGTGATATCAGGCTGCTTTTTACCACCCGGTATCGTCTATCACAAAACAGGAGTCACCTATGTCTAGAAAACCAAAACTGACTGCATCGTTAATCACGGTCATCGGCTTAATGCTGTTCAGCGCCGCCGGTGCTCTAGCCCAGTTGCCGGGCGGGACCCTGGACCCGACCACCGTTCCTCAGTTCGTGGATCAGTTGGTTATTCCGCCGGTGATGCCCTCGAATGGAATCATTTACGATCCTAAATCCGGCAAATTGGTCAACTCATACGAAATCGAGGTGGTGCAGTTCCAGCAGCAGATCCTGCCGTTGCCTTTGCAGCCGACTACTATCTGGAGCTACGGGGCGGTTGGGCGCCCGGAAACCCGTACGTATCCGGCCTGGACCATTGAAAACCTCAAAGACTTTCCGACACGTGTCAAATGGATAAACAACCTCAAAGATCCGGAGACGGGGAATTACCTCCCGCATTTACTGCCGATAGACCAGACTCTGCACTGGGCCAACCCCCCTATGGACTGCATCGACCATCACATGATGATGGGTATGGACACGGGAATGATGATGACCGATTGCAGAGGGCAGAGCCAACAGCCTTATGTCGGACCGGTTCCCATAATCCCGCATCTTCATGGCGCCCATGTGACCCAGGATAGCGATGGATATCCCGAGGCCTGGTTTCTTCCGGCGGCCGACAATATCGATGGGTTTGCCAGGCAGGGCCGTCTATACAGCGATTACCTGGGCGGTTCCGGACGCGATCTGGGTTTCGCGGTTTTCCAATATCCCAACAACCAGAGAGACACCGCGCTCTGGTATCATGATCACAGCCTGGGCATGACCCGCGCCAATGTATACGCCGGGCCGGCAGGTTTTTACATGGTCAGGGACCTCGGAAGCCTTCTGCTGGGACTTCCCGGTCCGGCGCCGCTCCCGGGGACGGACCCTAACGGTAACCCCCTTGTGAGGAGACTTGTGCGCGAAGTTCCCCTGATCATCCAGGACAAATCATTCAATGATGACGGGTCCCTTTTCTATCCTGACAACAGGGCCTTCTTCGAGGGACTCAACTTTCCCTCACATCCCGATCCCCAGTTCCCGGGCGCAGGAAGCCTTCAGGTCCCCTTTATCCCCGAACTCGCAATGAACGGCATGCGAAGTGATGTGTCTCCCATATGGAACCCTGAGTTCTTCGGAAATACCATGGTGGTGAATGGTAAGACATGGCCGAAGTACGAGGTGGAAAAGAGTCGCTATCGCTTTCGCCTGCTGAATGCGTGCGATTCCAGGTTTCTGATCCTCAAGAACAGCAACGGCCTCAAGTTCTGGCAAATCGGCGCCGACGGCGGTTTTCTGCCGGCTCCGGTGGCATTGGACACCATCCTGCTGGGTCCGGCGGAACGTGCCGATGTAATCATCGATTTCTCAAATGTTCCAGTGGGAACCGAGATCATCCTGCAGAACGTCGGGCCGGACGAACCGTTTGGCGGCGGAGTCCCGGGAGTGGATTTCGTGTCAGCGGATCAGGGCACCACGGGCAAGGTGATGAAGTTTGTGGTGAAAAAGCGGACCACCCCGGATCTCTCCAGGCCGGTATCAAAAATCCGCCTGCCCGCGCGCACCCCTCTTGGAACCGCCGACAACGCGGACAATCCCCGCAGGCTCTCTCTCAATGAAGACATGTCCATGGCCGTCTGCGTTGAGGATGACGGGAGCGGCGACATTGTCGAAGCTGCCTGTGCGCCGGATATGAACAACGCCTTCGGTCCCACCTCCGCCCGTCTTGGAATACTTGACGCCGATGGAAACCCCGTACCCAAGTCCTGGATGGAGGATATCACGGAGAACCCAGCCCTCAACAGCACCGAGATCTGGGAGATATACAACTTCACCGCGGACGCGCATCCCATCCACATTCATCTTGTGCAGTTCGAGGTGGTTAACCGGCAGAGTCTCGAAACGGATGCCGAAGGAATATCGACGCCGCCTGCAACCCTGGTCGGTGATCCGAGACCGCCGGAAGCCTGGGAAAGAGGAACCAAGGATACGGTCATTGTCTATCCGGGGACGCTCACCAGGGTGAAGGCAAAGTACGATCTCCCCGGACTCTTCGTATGGCACTGCCATATCCTCTCACATGAAGACAACGAGATGATGCGGCCTTATTATGTCGGTGACCCATGCCGGTCACCTGTGCCGGTCGAAGGAGCAATGTGCGAGTAAGTCATAAGCAACATTCGCTTTGATCGTCGGCAGGGCCGCCTTCGGGCGGTTCTGCCGATACCGGTGAAGAGCGCTGAATCACTTCCATTCTGAAGAATAAGAAGGAGCACAGAGAAGAAATGAGTCGAAAGATAGTCTTGCTCGCACTGGTTCTTGGTCTCTTTTCCCCAGCCACGCCATGCGTGGCTGCGGAGAGGCAAAAACCGGCAGACCGTAAGGACATGGAAAGCTATAGTCTCGGCTACCAGTTCGGTGAAACCATCACGAAACAGGGCCTGGATCTCAATCTGGATGTCTATACCGCGGCAATCCGTGATGCGCTTGCCGGAAAAGAACCGCTCATGAGTCACGAGGAAATCCGGTCAACCGTTTCGAAACTTCAAAAGCGGGTGGTCAATGCCCGGCAGGCGGAGCAAAAAGAAAAAGGCGCAAAGAATCTTGCCGAAGGGAAAGCCTTTCTTGAAGAGAATAAGAAAAAAGAAGGGATAAAGACGCTGCCCAACGGACTTCAATACAAGGTGCTGAAAGAAGGCGCCGGTAAGTCGCCAAAGGTAAACGACGGTGTGACCGTCCATTATAAAGGCACACTGATCGACGGGACTGAGTTTGACAGTTCATACAGTAGAAATGAACCTGCCAAATTCAAGCTCGGGAAAGTGATCAAGGGTTGGACCGAAGCCCTGCAGCTTATGAAGGAGGGCGCCAGGTGGCAGCTCTTTATACCGCCTGAACTGGCCTATGGGGAGCGGGGAAGCCCCTCATTCGGACCTAACAGCACCCTGGTCTTCGATGTGGAACTGATCTCCGTCGATAACTGATATGAAACTAACCGGACAGAGGTGGCAACAATGAGGAAGCGCAAGTGGCCGCTATGGAAGTATATCGTAGTGCTTGGCTTTTGGGGTGCGGCCGCCGGAGCGTTTCTCATGCTGGGCCCGCCAGGGTTGCTGGCAAAATCGGAGACGCCCGAGTTCTGCTCCTCGTGCCATGTCATGGAAGCCGAATATGAAGCCTGGTTCCATGAGGGCGCACACCGGCGAATTAATTGTGTCGATTGCCACCTTCCCCATCAGAACGTCGCCGCCCATTACGTCTGGAAATCCATAGACGGAATGAAGGATGTGATGATCTTCTATTCCGGCAGGGTTCCTGAGACGATCAAGATATCTCAACACGGACAGAATGTATTGCAGGCAAACTGTATCCGCTGTCATGAAATGGCTGTCGACAGGATAGACAACGACCGTCAGTGCTGGAGTTGCCACCGGCGGCTGGCTCACATAAGAAGCGGGACCATTGCAGCGAGGTAGGAGCCCTTATATCAATCCGTAATAATAGATTTTCCCGGGGAGTTGAGAGTCATGTTGCCTAAAAACACAAGAGACGCAAGGGGGGTCTGGAACCTGGCGAAGTTATCACTTCCCCTGCTCATCGGCTGTTGCCTGATGCTGGCGGGATGCCAGCCGACGAAAACGGAACCGGTCAAAACGGTCACTATTCCCGATGGTGAAATCAACCCTGAGATCTGGGGTAAAGCCTATCCCGACGAGTACAATCTCTGGAAGAAGACCGAGGAACCGGAGCCGCCGGGCAAGAGCAAGTATAAGCGCGGATTCGATGCGGACCGGCCCACCTACGACAAGCTTGCAGAATATCCTTACATGGCTCTGTTGTTCAGCGGCTGGGGCTTCGGGGTCGAGTACAACGAACCCCGGGGACATGCCCACATGGTCCGTGACCAGCTCGAAGTCGACTCTTCGCGCCTGAAAGCCGGCGGCGTATGCCTCTCCTGCAAGACCCCCTATGCGCCGAAGCTTCAGAAGGAACTGGGGCCCGACTACTATAAGCTGCCTTTCAAGGAAGTTCTCAATAAAATACCGGAGCAGGACCGGACCCTCGGCGTTGCCTGCATCGATTGCCATGACAACAAGGACATGTCCCTGAAGTTCTCGCGAGGCTTTACGCTGGTGGAAGCGCTCAAATCCATGGGAGTCGATCCGAACAAGCTCTCGCGCCAGGAAATGCGCTCGGCCGTCTGTGCGCAGTGCCATGTCACCTATACGATCCCCAAAGATAAGGAGATGAACTCCGTCGGCCTTTACTTCCCGTGGCAGAAGAGCAAGTGGGGCGCCATTACTATCGAAGACATCATCAAGGTGCTTCGGAGCGACGAAGCCCTGAAGGAGTGGAAGCAGACGGTCACAGGCTTCAAGCTCGGCTTTATTCGCCACCCGGAATTCGAACTCTTTTCCAATAACAGCGTGCACTGGAAAGCCGGTTCATCGTGTGCCGACTGCCATATGCCCTATACCAAAAGCGGTGTGTTCAAGATTTCCGACCACCGGGTTATGAGCCCGCTCAAAAACGATCTGCGCTCCTGCGGGCAGTGCCATGCCGAAGGTCCCGATTGGCTCAAAGAGCGGGTAATCGCGATCCAGGACCGCACCGTATCGCTCATGCTCCGGGCCGGATACGCCACCGCCGTCACCGCAAAGCTGTTCGAGGCCGTCCACAGGGCCAGGGACGCCGGCAAGCCGATCGATGAGCCCCTCTACAACAAAGCCAAAGAATTCTACGAAGAAGCTTTCTACCGCTCCGTATTCATCGGCGCCGAAAATTCGGTCGGGTTTCACAACCCTCCGGAGGCAATGCGGATATTGGGCGATTCGATTGCCTTTGCCGTAAAAGCCGAAGCTTTTCTGAGGCAGATACTGACAAAAGCAGGTGAAAACGTGCCCATAAAAGTCGAGCTTGAAATGGCCAAATATTTGGACGACCGGGGCGCCCGGAAACTGAAAGGTGACCCTTCCATCGAAATAAAGGACCCGATGAACCTGCAGGAGATGTTTTGAGGGCGCCGGATTTGCTTACCTGAAAGCGAGAATCCAAGGTAATAATGCTGCTCTGCTAATAATGAATGATTATTCTATTAACTGGCTGAACGCTAACGGGTCGTGACTCGAGCCTGCGAGCCTCAGTTAATACGGACTGGGATTAGTCCATATGCGATTGCTGTTATCTCACGCGATATGGAGGGCGCCATAATGACTCACAATGTTTGTGGTAAAGAGAAGATTATACGGGCTGTGCTCGGAATCGTCATTTTGATGGCCGGGCTCTATTATGCAAGCTGGTGGGGCCTTATCGGGCTGATCCCGCTGCTCACGGCGGTAATCAGCTATTGCCCGATAACTCATGCTTTTCATTTTTCGAGTTGTCCAACCAGGACTTCACCAACTTCGCCCTGACAGGTAGAAGCGGTTTCAGGACGGCAGCACCCTTGCCACTGCGGCAGGGACAGTCCTGAAACCGCTTTTTGACTCTGCAAGATCCTGAGTTCATCAATACCCAACCCCGATATCATGTCCCTATTGCGGATAACCAAAGAAAACCAATACTGCTTGCCGCAAGCTTCTTTTGCCCAACGGGTTTTAACATAGCAGATCGGGACCAGACCTGCTCTTCTGATAAGGATCATTTATCCGGCTGCCGTGAAAGTTTGGTCGGAGCGGCACGTTCAGAAGCCGTTGGGCATGAGAAGCCTGCCCAACCTACAGCGCTGTAAATTACAAGAAAAGCGGGAAAGGCGCCATTATATTAAAACCGCGCTGGGTTCCGGCCTGAAACGAGGCGCCGCCGCTCTTATGAGACTTCATTGCACTGTTGAGAGTTTCAGTATAGTACCCTTAGGCCTGTATTTTTTCCACCTCTCCTCGAGTACCTTCACGCAATGGGACAACCGTGACAAGGGGCTATGCTACCGGCACCCGAGCGTCACTTGGGGCGCAAGCGAAAGCTTCCCACGAAGTCCCATTGAGAGCCTGTCCGGTTTCGGGCGCCCTATTGCATGCAGCAGCTCTTGTGGAACAGATTCTCATAGATTCACGTCGACTCGCGGTATCCACACATCGTCATTCCCGCGGCTTCAGGCGGGAACCCAGCGTCTTTTCGTTTGTTTATCAAGACCAGAACGCAAGGTTGAAACCAAAAACCGCAGGTTGACCCAGCAGGAATATCAATTGTCAATGTCTTCCGCTTCGGGCCGTGAATGCAAGACACTGGGTTCCCGCCTAAAACATGCGGGAATGACGGGGCTGCGTGACTAACTGGAGTGTTAAAGGTGTCACGGAGGGGATGCAAAAACTATTATGGAACTTCAAAGTCAGAGTCTTCGTTCAAACCACGCCAAGGCGTCGCCAAGGCGTGGCGGCGTGGCCGCTTGCGGCTCAGAAGCGCCAAATGAAGGGGGGGCGAGGGTACCCGATTACTTTATCATGCGGAGCGGTAATCAGGGCTTACAAGTCGATCAGGAAGCTCTCTCTTCCGTGAAAATCCGGGCGCGGACCATAGTGAGCCAATGCCCAGTATGAGATTTGGCCCTGATTGTCTTTCACCACCATGCTTACCGCTGAATCCAGTGTTTCGAAAAACTCACCCTTGGTGAGGATAACCAGCTTTTTCCCCTTAAGTTCCGGATAGGATTCCTTCCCTTCAACCAGGAAGCTCCCATTCCCCTCTCGCTTGATTTTAACCTTGCGCATGCATCCTCCTTGATTCTTTTGAGCCTGCGGGATCTGCCTCCTGGCGCATGTCCCTGCTCTCTTAAGCGCCTTTCTTCCTTAACCTAATCATCATTTGCCTGGATCATCGGCCCTCTCGATCCGGGCCAATCTCTCTGGTATTGCTCGACGCAAAAGTGCATCCTTCCTAACAATTCTTTTGTTTTGGATTCCATCTTGTAGATGTGCTCGCGGGGAAGCCCCGAGACGGCAAGGTCTATGTCCGAATGCTCGCGAAAGGTCCCGGAAAGAATGATCCGAAAATGAAGGACTCCTTCGCCCCAAGGCGGCAGAGATACAGGCAAGCTTCCTCAGCCTTTTGCAAGACCATGAGCCTTTTGTTTGTATCTGCTCCATGTCTTGAGTCCGGAGTCTTAGGCGCGGCATAGCGATTCTATCTCCTCCATTTAGCATAACATCAAAAACAGGGGCAGCCTGGCGAGTATCGTCCTCGACGATGGGTTGGGGAGTCATGGATCGTAATTACCTATTTGCAACATTCGCGTTCATCATTTACCTAAATCTTTGGCCCTTTCGATCCGGGCCAATCTCTCTATGCTCGAGGAAAACGGAATATCGCCACGAAGGAGCGCTCAGGCCTCTTTATGAAGGCCGCAGGCCCATTTTTGGATGAAACAAAGATGAAATGAGGAGAAGCGAGTGACTTCAATAACTGCAAAAAAGTGTTGTGCTTCTGTGACCATGTTGTTCCTGGTGTTTTTCTTTTCTTGTCCAAACCGGGTCCCCGCAGCGGCTCTCGACAGCTTTGCCGGGCTGGAAGGCACGATCAGCATCGCCGGAGGCACTGCGCACATTCCGGTCATGACCGGTGCGGCGAAAAAGATCATGGTCTTTAATCCTAAAATTCGCATCACTGTCGAGAGCGGCGGATCGGGGGTCGGCGTGCAGAAGGTCGGCGAGGGTCTGGTGAGCATCGGCAATACGGGGCGTGCCTTGTCTGAACAAGAGGTTGCCAAATACGGGCTAAAAACCTATCCTTTTGCTCTGGACGGCGTGGCGGTGGTGATCAATCCCTCCAACCCCGTGAGCGCGCTTTCGGCCAGGCAGGTGCAGGATATATATGCCGGAAAGATCACTAACTGGAAGGAAGTTGGCGGAAAGGACGCACCAATTCACCTCTTCACCCGCGATGAAGCGAGCGGCACCCGCGAGGTATTCTGGGAAAAACTCCTCAAGAAAGGACCCATTGCCGCGAAGGCCAATGTCGTGGCTTCCAACGGCGCCGTCAAAAGCGCCATTGCTCAGGACAGGGACTCCATTGGTTATGCCGGCATCGGTCATGTGGACCAGAGCGTGAAGGGCGTCGTCCTGGACGGTGTCGTTCCATCTCAGGAGAATGCCATGAACGGGAGCTACCCGGTGGTGCGCAAGCTATACATGAACACCAAAGGAGCACCCTCAAAGCTCGTGCAAGCCTTCATCGACTACATCATGAGCCCCGATGGCGCGGCCATCATCGCCAAGTCCGGATATCTTCCCCTGAAATGAGCGCCGACGTGGGAGAAGAGGGCCGCGGCCACCGGCCAACAGAGAGTGATTGGCATTGAAAGATTTGCCGGACAAATGGATTGAACGGGTGCTCCTGGGTGCTGCGTCAGTCTCAGGCGTCGCCATTGCGGCGATTCTGATGCTGCTTGCCTGCTTCTGCCTGCCGTTGCTGACCTCGCAAGAACTTGTAAGGGTTTTCTCCCGACAATGGCAGCCTTTCGGCGGGCATTTCGGGATACTGCCCATGTGTGCGGGGTCGCTTGCCCTGGCAACTCTCTCCCTGGTCGTGGCCCTGCCACTTGCGCTGGGAATCTGCACCCTGGCGCACCTGCTCGGTCGAGGATTCTTCGTCCGTTTGTTGTTGACCCTGATTCACTTCATGACCAGCATTCCGACAGTCATTTACGGATTTGTCTCGGTGTTCCTGCTGGTACCGAGACTCCGCGACTGGTTTGCCGCCGGGACCGGGTTCACACTGCTTGCAGCCGTGCTGACCTTAAGCCTGCTCATCCTCCCGACGATCACCCTGATCCTCCAGACAAGGCTGGCGCAGCTCGATCCAAATCTCAGGCTGGCGGCCGAAGCCATGGGGTTCAGCAGGGTGCAACAAATGCGTTGCGTTCTACTTCCGGCAGCTTCCCGCGGGCTGATCATCGCCGCCATTCTGGGCCTTGGAAGGGCACTCGGCGACACCCTGATTTCGCTTATGGTGGCAGGCAATGCCGCCCAGTTCCCGGAATCCCTCTTTTCTTCCATGCGTACACTGACCGCCCATATAGGACTGGTCCTCGCGACCGACAGCCAGAGCATGGCCTACCAATCCGTTTTTGCCGCCGGACTGCTGCTTTTCCTGCTCACTGGAACAATGAGCCTGTTCATCCGCAAAGCAGGAGGCAGGAACGGGAGGTTGCCACATGGCAAGAGCCTTTGATCGACTGCTTGCCTGCCTGGCCTGGCTTTCCGGGGGCGGCGTGCTGGCCGCGGTGACGTTGCTGCTTTGCTTTCTCGCCTCCCGGGGCATGGCGAGCATCGATTCGGCCCTTTTCTTTGGAGACACACCGTGGCTGGAGGCGATGCTCGGGCAAAGACCTGTGTTCGGGGGCATCTGGCCGGCCCTGGCGGGGACCTTTTCATTGGTCTTCCTCTCGTCGGCCCTCTCTCTTCCCATCGGAATCGCCAGCGCCATTTACCTGGTTGAATACGCCTCGGACCGCCAGCG
Organism: uncultured Syntrophobacter sp.; assembly: GCA_964539645.1. Classification (GTDB taxonomy): domain Bacteria; phylum Desulfobacterota; class Syntrophobacteria; order Syntrophobacterales; family Syntrophobacteraceae; genus SbD1. The sequence goes on along the minus strand of CAZIJV010000016.1, from coordinate 58,537 downwards.
CTCCCTCCTGGGTTTCATGGTCGACCTGCTCTCAGGAATCCCTTCAATCGTCATGGGACTCTTCGGCTTCACCATCATCCTGGCGTTGCGCAGGACATTTCTTCCCGAAGCCGGCACGGGACTCCTACTCGCGGCAGCATGCATCGCCCTGCTCATCCTGCCTTATATCATCCGTACAACGGAATCCGCCCTGGAAAGCATCCCCGAGCATTTTCGGCTTCTAGGGCCGAGCCTTGGTCTGACCAGATGGCAGAACATCAGCAAGGTGCTGCTCCCGCTCGCCAGCCGCGGGATCCTCAGCGGCGCCATTCTGGCCATCGGGCGAGCCGCCGAGGATACGGCGGTGATCCTCCTGACAGGTGTCGTCGCTCACGCAGGAATTCCCTGCAGCCTCAGCGACAAGTTCGAAGCGCTGCCCTTCCGCATTTACTACCTGGCTGCCGAGCACCGCAACCCGCAGGAACTGGACCAGGGGTTCGCCACTGCGCTGGTCCTTCTGTTTCTTACGGGCCTTCTCTTCCTGGCTGCATTCTGCCTCCAGCGAAGCATTGAAAGCCGGTGGCGGACCAGATGATCCCGAAAGCTTTGCCAAGCGTTGAGGTATCGGAGCTTAACGTCCGGTTTTCGGGAACAACCGTGCTGGAGGAGGTGACATTCTCACTCTGGCCGGGAGAGATTACCGTCATTGTGGGGCCGTCAGGCTCCGGCAAGTCCACCCTCCTGCGCAGTCTCAACCGCTTAAATGAATGCTTCCCCGAGTGCGAAACGAAAGGCTCGGTGCGCCTCCGACTTGATGGCGGGAGCGGCGATATCTATCAAAACTTCCTCCCCCTGCCGGAGCTTCGGCGGAGAGTGGGGATGGTCTTTCAGAACCCAGCGGTCCTGCCTTTTTCCATCTGGAAAAACCTTGCCATGCCCCTCCAGGTGACCCTTGGCCTAACCGGGGCCGCTCTCCGGGAACGGGCTGAAAAGGCGCTCCAGGATGTCTCCCTTTGGGGCGAAGTGAAAGACCGGCTTAACGACAGGGCGGCAACCCTCTCCGGAGGGCAGCAGCAGCGCCTGTGCCTTGCGCGAATACTGGCGCTGGAACCTCGGATACTGCTCCTTGACGAACCCACCGCCTCGCTGGATTTTCGCGCCGCCGCCAAGATTGAAGAGTTGCTCCTGGAGTTGAAAGACCACTACACGATTCTGGCGGTTTCGCACAGTCTGGGCGAAACGCGTCGCCTGGCGGACCGGGTCCTTGTGCTGCGGGAGGGGGGAATCGCCCGGGAACTGGATCGGCGGCATCTAAATGACCCTGCCGAATTCCGGCATTTCATCGAAGACGCGTTTTGAAGAAGCATCAGGAATTTCCCGGGGTAATCGTCACCCTCAGGCCTTTTCCAGCAGAGCCAGCAGCTCTGCGGTCAGCTCTCCATAACGTGGATTGCTGCGCTCGCGGCGCCGTGGGATGGTCACCTCTATGTCCTTTTGGATTCTGCCCGGATTGCCGCTCATCAAAATGATGCGGTCCGCCAGGTAAACAGCCTCATCAACACTATGGGTCACAAAAAGAATGGTTTTCTTGTGTTGTTCCCATATACGCAGCAATTCCTTCTGCATAACGAAGCGGGTATAGGCATCGAGCGCTCCGAAGGGCTCATCCATCAACAGGACATTGGGATTATTGGCAAGAGCTCGGGCGATGGCGACTCGCTGCTGCATTCCTCCGGATAACTCATGCGGAAACGCTTTGCCGAAACCGCTCATTCCGATCATATCCAGGAAATCGACGGCTTCAGCAATCCGCTTCTTTCTGGGCCAGCCGGCAAATTCCAGGCCGAGGGCTATGTTATCCAGGACATTGAGCCAAGGCATCAGCGAATAGCTCTGAAAGACCATGCCAATCTCACGGTGCGGTTTTCTATGCTCTTGGCCATTATAAAATACCTTGCCCAGGCTGGCGGTTTCCAAGCCTGCGATGATGCGTAAAAGAGTGGATTTACCACAACCGGATGGCCCTAGAATGCATAGGAACTCATTGTCATGAACCGTCAGGTTGACATCGATCAGTGCGGGAACCTTCATGTCACTCTGACTTTGAAATGTTTTTCCCAGACGATCGATCCGAATCATTTCCTTCTTATCTTTTAGCGTGTTTTGCTTTCCCATGAAAAATACCTGTCGGCGATCATTTTGAAGATGCCGTCCATAAGTGCGCCGACAAGGCCGATACAAATCATGCCCGTTATGACTAAATCGGTTCTGGCCAATTCGTAAGCGTGAGTAATGAGATAGCCGACGCCCGCCAGGCTGCCGGGCAGCATCTCGGCTCCGACCAGGCAGGCCCAACCGATCGCCAACCCCATTCTGAGCCCGTTGATAATGCTGGGGGCGGCGGCAGGTATAAGGATTTTGAAAAATATGTCTTTTTCGCCGGCCCCCAATACGAGAGCGGAATCAATCAGAGTCCGGCGAACATTTTGTACTCCGAACATTACACTGGCGACAACGGGAAAGAAGCTCCCAAGGCCGATAAGAAACACCATAGCGATTTTGAAGTTGCCCCAAAACACGTATTGCTGTCCGAAGGGCATATCCAGAGCACTGGCGATGCTTGATACTCCAAATATGGACAGTGCTAGAGGCTGCCAGGCCAGAGGAGGAACTGGTTTGAAGATGTTGGTGAAAGTTTCGAACAGTCTTTGGACAATCTTCAAGTATCCCATTAACACACCCAAGGGTACAGCTATCAGCACACCTGCCGTATAGCCGCACAGGACCCTTATCAAACTGACGCCTATGTTTCGGGGAATGGAACCCAGGCCTATGAAGTCGTCCGTGGCATGAATGAAATTACCTGTCACCTGGTCGATAGTGGGCAGAATCGCGGCGTTCTGCGCCTGCCGGGCAGCAAACTGCCAGACCACCATCAACAGCGCCGGCATGATGAAAGGCAGCATGAGCTTCTTTAGAGCTTTTCGCATGGAATCCTCTCGGCAGCTTCACAAAAATGCCCTGCATCCACAACAAAAATAGGGATCAGGTCGGGATGGAAGCAGAACCCGGCTTAGTACCCGAGGGTGAAGCCATGAGTCCTCAGGGCTCGAACACCCATGGCCTGGGTCGGTTTAGATTCGTGGGGAAATGGCGGTCCTATTTGCCTTCTTTTCGGGCTTTCACCTTTTCCAGAAATGATAAATCGAATACGTCTTTTGTCACCACGGCATAATCGGCATCCTTGAGACGGCGGCTGAATTTGCCCATTGATTTAATAGCATTGAAATACATACCAATTCCATTGGACCATTCACGGGAAGGAGCGTTGCTGTAGACTATATTTCTGTTGCTGGCCATGACAATATCCTTGCTTACTCCGATTATGGGAGCATTAATCTCAGCGAACTTGTCCGGTTTGGTGTTGGCGTAGTCGATACAATCCGCCACCACGCTGACCAGTGCTTCGATGACCTCGGGATGCTTCTGGACAACTTTGCCGGTTGCCGACATGACGCAGCAGGGAAACGTCGTCCATTTGCCCTGTGGCGGAAAATCTTTCAGTGTCATGACGATCTTCCCCAATCCCTGGGCGACTGCATTTTCAGGAATGGCAGAAGGACCAACCCAGGCGTCTACCGCCCCGCTTCTAATGGAACCGAGCAAGTATTGCGGTCCTTTCAGATCTACCATCAACACGTTCGCCGTCGTATCTGCCGGGTTTTCTGTAAGTTTCAGTCCGGCATCCCTCAACACCGACTCGATCAGAATCCTTGGACCGCTGGTAGCGGAGTGGTAGCCGATTTTGACGGGGGTCTTAGAGGCGAGAATATATTTCTTGAAAGCATCGAAGCCGTAAAAGTCGATAGTTGGAGCCATGACCAGGGCAATGCCACCGCCCTGGAGAGGAGAGAGGATCTTAACGCTGGTTCCTACGTCATAAGCGGCGAGCATTGCGGTATTCGAACACAGGACCGTATCCAGTTGGTTTTGGGCCATCATCGTAGCGGATTCAGCGCCGCTCTTGCTTACGAGCACGTTGAATCGGGCAATTATTCTGCCGTCTTTCAACAATTCAAACTGGGTGTCGCTGACGGGATTGATCCGCATAGATTTATCGGCGAAGGCTTGGGGGTCTTTCATTGCAACATTGGGCAAGCAGGTATGGGTATCGGTGCCGTAGGCGAAAGAGAGTGTGGGAATCTCCCTGGCCCGGGCGGTCCGGGGCCAGTTGTTCCCGAAAACGGCTGAGCCGAACGGCACGGTCAACATCAGACAGCAAACCAGAATCCTCTTCAACATGGAACGCTCCTTTCGAGATGGAAGAACAGGTTTTTCAGGTTCAGTTGGTCGGCATGACGTTGCCGACGCCCACTCATAAATAGGGAAAACCGAATATGCAAATTGGTAATTCCTATTTTTCTGTGAATTGGAAAGAACGGTGCTATCCAATCACTAGCCGGCCGGAGACGATAACCTGGTGGTCGTAGAGTCGCCTGTCGCGGTTGGTAGGCTCTCAGATTTGCGAATCGGGGAAGCGGAATCTGCTGTGGTACGGCAATGTCTCGGGAAAAATCCTATTCCGCAGAGACATTCCATAGACAGTTCCGATTTGTACCATTGGATAAATTATTCAAACGTAACCTATCAAAAAATCAGAAGACTTGCCCAGTCTATATTAGGGGATGGAAAGGGGGAAAGATGCTTAAGAACTTGTTAGCAACTCGTTGGGGGCTGATTTCTACAGGCGCCGTTATCGGCATACTGGCGGCTCTTCTGCAAAAAGCCGGCAACCCCGGAAATATGGGTATCTGCGTCGCATGCTTTGAAAGGGATATCGCGGGGGCTTTAGGTTTACATCGAGCTGCCGTGGTGCAGTACATGAGACCCACCGGACTGGCATTCACGCTCGCAGGCGGATGTCCCGGGCGCCAGTTATTCTTGGCGGGTGAAGGCGATGGGGACGCGGCCATTTTTGTACTGGGCATGATCGTTGGAGCTGCTTTTTCGCACAATTTTGGGCTGGCGAGTTCACCCACCGGCATTGGCGCCTACGGCGCGGCGGGCGTCTTCGTCGGCTTGGCGGTCTGCCTTTTCATCGGCTTTGCTATGCGAGGCCAGGTGAGCCGGCAGGCAGCAGGCGCGCAAGTTGGAATTGAACAAAAACCGGCCTGATCAGGGGGAGGAAGAATCAGTATGAGCACTACAGTAGATGCAAGGGGGCTTTCCTGCCCTCGGCCCGTACTTATGACTATGGATACGATCAATGTTTTCAGCAGCGGGCGGATTGTCATTCTCGTGGATACCGATACAGCCAAAGAGAACGTCATCCGCGCCGCCGGGAGCAAAGGGTGGCGAGTAGCCCAGGTGACTCCCGACGGAGTTGAATATCGAATTGTCATAGAGAAGGATTGATTCTTGTCAATTCTGGACTTTTTCCGAAAGAAACCTCGCGAGACCCCATCCGCTACGAATGGGGCCGACCGCGAAATACTGGTTTTCGCAAACACCAGTGAAGTTATACGCGCCGAGCGGGTGTTGAAGAAAGCGGGTTGGAATATCCGTGTAATGGGGCCGCCTCCATCGGTCCGGAGCGGATGCGATTTGGTCATAGAGATTCCCATGATCGAAAAACTCAATCTTCTCAGGGCGCTGCGGTCTGTCGGGCTCACTCCGATTGATTCCGTTCCCGTAACTGGAACGTTGCTCAAACCGGTGGACCTGTATCATGTCAAAGACTTCGGGCGCTATCTCATGGTAAGGGCGGCCAATATGAAACTAACGGTGGATAAAGACACTCTGGAGATTGTCAACATTTCGGGAGGGGGCTGCCCTGATGTTCCCTATCTCGCTATGCGGATGGTCGGCAAAAACCTTGCCGAGGCGCCGAACCCGGCCGACATAGGACACACGCTCTGCGGTTATGCTCTGCACCTGGCGTACGAGGAAATGAGGCGCCGATGCTTGCCGTCGTAGGAACGGCGCCCGACGAGAACCTCCCCCTCCTGCTCGGGGAGGTCATCCTGGACGGTGACAACATATGGATAGAAAACCATGCGGTCCCGGTTAATCGTGGAACACCGGCATTGCTGGCCTCCGCCTGCGTGGTGCTTGATTGCCTGGGAATGCCTGCTCCATTCGGCTTCCTGGCCGGCGATACAGGGCTTGGGCGAGGCAGCCGCCTGGTCTACGATCACTTGGTACGCCATATCATCACAACGAACTATGCAGCGTTCGTCTTTCACTACCTTCAACCCGATGTGGATTGGCACAACCGGATCCTGTTCGCATTGGACGATTGCCCTCGAAGACCGATCCTCATAGCAGATGCCGGATTCATGTACGCTGCCAAAATGAGCGGGGAAGCACCCGCCTATGACCTGTTCACCCCCGACGTGGGCGAACTCGCCTTTTTGGCCGACGAAACCGCTCCTCACCCCTTCTATACACGAGGGTTCATTTTGCATGAGGAAAACCGCGTTCCTGAACTCATAGCACGTGCTTACGAGCATAACAATGCATCGCGTCATCTGCTGGTCAAAGGCAAGCAGGATTTTGTCGCGGACCGGACCGGCATCCTTGGTATAATTGACCACCCTGCCGAAGAGGCCATGGAGGCAATGGGAGGAACCGGAGATACTCTCACCGGCTTGGTGGCCGCGCTGGCCGCAAGTGGGCTGGATATAGCGAAAGCATCGATCATCGCCGCCCAGACAAACCGGCTCGCCGGCCATTATGCGAAACTGACTCCGGCAACCCAGGTCGTGGAACTTATCCGGGCGCTACCTGCCGCGCTTGAAAAAACATTGCGGGGCGAGGATCAAAGTGAAGCGGATGGAGACTACAGATGACTCTGCATCCAGATGGACTCTCAAAGGAATCGGGCTGCGGCTCGGGGTTTTCGAGAGCATGCAACCCTTTTCGTAATGCTTCGACCACCACCTGCCTGAACGGCCTGCCGCTCCGATGGGCCAAATCCTTGAGCGCCATGGCGATTTCGTCATCAATGGTCAATGTGGTACGCATCTTGATGCCCTCCAGATAATCATTGTGATGTTAAAATAGCTGGGAGCGCTCCTGGAGTCAATTTGAGGACGTTTGTTCACCCAAGTGTAAAAGAAGTTGCCGGTACTCAGGGCTTACAAGTCGATCAGGAAGCTCTCTCTTCCGTGAAAATCCGGGCGCGGACCATAGTGAGCCAATGCCCAGTATGAGATTTGGCCCTGATTGTCTTTCACCACCATGCTTACCGCTGCTTCCAGGGAATCGCTCGGGCAGAAAAGACGGTCCAGTTGCAGTTCCATCCGGATAGACATGCGCGCGGGTTCTCTAGCGACGGTGAAAGGAAGCGAGGCGAAGGAAAATTCCTCCTGCATTTCCTTACGATAGCCGCTGAATCGGAAGACGTTCCACTGCCCGGAAGGCGACATGTTGAATTCCCAGTAGCCAGGAAGCCCCTTGTGCGCAAGAAACAATTCAAAACAGGTTTCCTCCCAGAGCCCTTTTCTTCTTGATGTGGCAGCAGCGGGGGGCGGGATGTCCAACCGCGAGATCCCTCCGGAGAGAAAAGCCTCAAAGCGCAGGAGGCTTTCAAGCCTGCCGATGCTGCCGGTGATCACGAGCCCGCCCGGGATGGAGGCGCCTGAATAAGGCCTGAGAAAGAACTCCGTGCGGCTCATATGCAGTCTCGAATGATTTTCCGGATGCCTGCGGCCTGCGCTTCGATGCTCTCCACAAGCCGGAACTGGACGGCCGCTCTTTGCAGGTTGTGCTCGCGATACCGCACCTTGAAATAAACGTCGCCTTCCAGGTAGTCGGTGAAAAATCTCAGGCCGAGTTCGAAGGCGATCAGCCGGACGGCGTCATAAATGAAATCATAGTCTGACTCAGTGAGGAACGCTTTGGCATGGAAAGAGTAGCCGCGCAGGACAGCCTGGCAGAGGTTGAGGTCAAAATGGACCCGGTCAGGCCGGTCGATCTCTTCTCCGAGCGGATTGCAGCAGGACCGGAGGCAGTCTCCGATATCATATTGCACAAGTCCGGGCTTGACCGTATCCAGGTCAACCATGCCGACGGCCTGCCCGGATCTCCTGTCGATCATGACGTTATTTATTTTGGGATCGCCATGTATCGTGCGAAGCTGGAGCTTTCCATCCGCTGCCGCCTGCTCCAGGACATGCGCCTGCCCGCGCCGGCTCACCACGAACCCGGCGCAGTAATCCCTCTCCTGGAGAGCGGCGCCCATTCCGCGCTTTTCCGCCACTTCATCATAGCGCCGGAGATAGGCGGGAGTGACATGAAAGCCTTTCAGGGTATCACCGAGTAGTCCGGCGGGAATATCACTGACCAGGTGGTGAAACAACCCGAGAGCGTACCCGATTTCACCGGCATGGGCGCTGTCACGGACGCAGTCGAAAGAGTCCGTATCGCTGATAAGACTCAGGGCGCGCCAGAATTGACCCTCGGAATCGATCCAGAAATCATGCCCATCCGCCGTAGTCAGGAGCCGGGGAATTTCCCACCGGCGCTCTCCCATTGGAGTCCGCTCCAGGCGTGCGGCCGCATGCTCCGTGGCGATGCGCATATTTCGCATAACGAGTTCCGGGTTGCGAAACACTCCGGTGTTGAGGCGCTGGAGGATGAATTGTCTCCCGCTTCCGGATGCGAGCGAAACCAGGAAAGTATCATTCACGTTGCCGCTGCCGTGGGCGCGAACCTCGGCGATGCGATTCCCGCGGCTAAACTGCCGGGCTGCATCCAGCAAAGGCTCGAGGCCCCCGGCCCTTGTGCTCCCATCTTTTTGCATTAGATTCTTTCCACTTCGCAACTGAGGTCTTGCTGGAGTATTATCTGCTTTTTCCTGCCGGTTGACTATGAAAGAGGGAGGATTAAATGTCAATGCCCCGCGCGAATCACCGGCTCTACTCAGCTTAAACCGGAGCGAGCCGGCATGCGCGGTGACTCGTCAATGCCTGGATACTTCATTAAATCTCATCACAAGGAGTAATGACTATGGCTTTTATGGATAAAACTTCTCTTCTCCTCCTGATTTCATGCGCCGCGATCCTCATGCAGGGCTTCTCCTGGGCCGCGGCCCCCGAGGAAAAGAAGCAATCGAAAAATCCCGTTGTCGTCATGAAGACATCCGAAGGCCAGATCCGTATCGAACTCTGGGCGGACAAGGCCCCCGTGAGTGTAGAGAATTTTCTCCGCTACGTAGATGGCGGCTTCTATGACGGGACCATCTTCCATCGCGTGATAGAAAATTTCATGATCCAGGGGGGCGGATTTACACCCGACATGAGACAAAAGGAGCCTTCCCACCCCCCCATCAAAAATGAAGCGGCGCCTGAGCTGAAAAACGCGCAAGGGACCATCGCCATGGCAAGAACAAACGTGGTGGACAGCGCCACATGCCAGTTCTTCATCAATACTGTGGATAACGAATTTTTGAACCACAGGGACAAATCCCAGTCGGGATTTGGCTACGCTGTTTTCGGCAAGGTCATCGAGGGTATGGACACAGTCGATAAGATAAAGAAGGTTGAAACCACCACGCATGGCCCCCACCGGGATGTCCCGGCAAAACCCGTAATAATCGAGAGCGTGAAGCGAGAGAAATAAGAAGAGCATACGAATCATTTCGGGCCGGGAGCGGAAGCATTCCGGAAATCCGCATGCGGTATTGCATGGTGGATTTTCCTATGACCATTTTCTCTTTAATAGACGGAGACAATGGAGTATTCTTTCGCTCCGTGGCCCCTTTCCTACCGGCTCTCCGGTAGTCGGTCATCCGGTTGGGGCGCCATGACAGTCCGGCGGGGCAGGGGCGCCGGAACCGCACACGAATTCATAAAAGGGGGACATAGTGAAGAGACAACTGATCGGATGCCTGGCCGTTCTTTTTATCGCTTTGTTTGCATTCTCCGGCATTGCCCGGGGGGCCGAAGTCGTTCTTTATTCTTCCAACCCGTCCGAACTTCTCGACCTGGTATCCAAGGGCTTTGAGGAGAAAACCGGCATCAAGGTCTCCGTGGTTCGCCTGGGGACGGGCGAGGCGATGAAACGGATTGCCGCCGAGAAGGAAAAACCTTTGTGCGATGTCTTCTGGAGTGGCGATGTGGCCGTTCTGGAGAATGCCAAAGAGAATTTTCAGCCTTACAAATCTCCCGAAGCCGCGGCGCTTCCGCCCGGCTATGTCGAGAAAGAGGCGCGGTGGACGGCCAGCAACGCTCACGTCATGATCATCATGGTCAACAAGAGCCTGGTTAAAGCGGAGGAAACTCCCGCTACCTGGAAAGACCTGCTCGATCCGAAGTGGAAGGGCAAGATCGTACTGGCCAACCCGGAGAAATCGGGATCGGCCTACGCCCAGGTCTACGGGATCTATAAGCTCTACGGCTGGGATGGAATCAACAAGCTGATCGCAAACGCCAAGGTCCTCGACAGCTCCAGCCTGATTTACAAAGGGGTGGCCGCCGGGGAATACCCGCTGGGTATCACGATGGAATATGCGGCCCATCGCTATGTCGCGGGAGGAGATAAGAATGTGGGCATCGTCTACCCCTCCGACGGCGCCTTCGTCGCTCCCGAAGCGGCAGGAATAGTAAAGAACTGCCCTCATCCCGAGGAAGCCGGAAAGTTCATGGACTACCTGCTCAGTAAGAAGGTAGAAGACGAAATATTCGATAAGTTCTCCCGCAGACCGGCCCGTCTTGACGCCAAAGATACGGAGGGTCTGCCTTCCTTGAAGAAGATCACCGTTCTGAAAGCATTCGACCCGATGGAAGCCGACAGGCTCCAAAAGGAAATTTTAGGAAAGTGGAAGCAGGCTGTCCTGTCGAAGTAGGGCCATGCGTGTCGAGCTGATAAATATCAGAAAGTCTTTTGGCAATCTCAGGGCTGTCGACGGCATCTGCCTCGAGATCGAGGAGGGCGACTTTTTCACCCTCCTCGGTCCCAGCGGCTGTGGCAAGACAACCCTGCTGCGTACGATTGCCGGTTTCTACCATCCTGACGAGGGCGAGATTCGCTTCGGCGATCAGGTGGTCAATCATATCCCCGCCCATCGAAGAGAGACCGGGATGGTCTTTCAGAACTACGCCCTGTTTCCCCACCTCAATGTTTTTGACAACATCGCCTACGGCTTAAGGGCGAGGAAGGTCCCGAAGGCGGAAATAGCCGGCAGAATCGCTCGTATCATTCAAAGCGTGCAGTTGGAAGGGCTTGAGCGCCGCACGCCCGATCAACTCAGCGGAGGGCAGCAGCAGCGGGTCGCCCTGGCGCGCGCACTGGTCATTTCGCCACAGATCCTGCTCATGGACGAGCCCTTGTCAAACCTCGATGCGAAACTTCGAGTGAGCATGCGCGAAGAGATCCGGCGCATTCAGAAAGAACTCGGTATAACAACGATCTACGTTACACACGACCAGGAAGAGGCGATGGCCGTCTCCGACCATATCGCCATTCTGAACCAGGGCTGCGTGGAACAGGTCGGCACGCCTCTCGATATATATTATCGTCCATTGAGCCGCTTTGCCGCTGAATTCATGGGGAGCAGCAACATCATCGAAATGAAGGTCACGGGATATGATGAGGCTCAGTCCCGAATCTTCGCAGAGGCTGGAGGGCAGAGATACTCCTTTAAAGGACGGAAGCCTTCCGGCGCCCGAATAATCCTGTCGGTCAGGCCGGAGTGGATACGCATTTGCACCGAAACGGGCCGTACGGAGGAAAACCTCATTTCCGGCACTGTCCTGAGCAGCACGTTTCTCGGCTCGATGATCCGCTACCTGGTTTCGGGTCCGGGCAAAAACCCCGTTACCATCGAGGTGCACGATCCGGACGAGGGAAATATCCTTAACGATGGGGAGAGCCTCCTATACCAACTCCCCTCGGACCGTCCACTCGTGATCGGTGAGTAGGGGGCTGACTTGCGCAAATCTCTCAACGCCTGGAACATTATCCTTGCGGTTGCCTTTGCAATCCTCTTTTTCTCGATCCTTTATCCGATTTTGTACATTTTCAAGGCAAGTTTCGTGGACCCGGAAACGGGCGCCTTTTCGCTGGCAAGTTACAACAACATCTGGCAATACCCGTACTATCTCCGCTGCCTGCGCAACAGCCTTTTCGTGAGTCTGCTGTCCACGCTTCTGGCAGCCGTCGTCGGCGTTCCTTTCGCCTTCTTTCTCTGCCGCTATGATATTCCCGGAAAGAACCTCATCCGCACGCTCGGGACGCTTCCGCTCATCCTACCGACCTTCATCGGCGCGGAGGCATGGCTGATTCTGCTGGGAAGAAACGGCCTGTTCGCCAGGCTCCTCCATGGGCTTGGAATGGAGATGCCCAGCATCTACGGCTGGAAGGGTATCGTTCTGGTTTTTACACTCCAGTTTTTCCCCTTCGTTTTCCTGATGGTTTCCGCCGCGCTCAATTCGATAGACCGCTCGCTCGAAGAAGCCGCCACCAACCTGGGAGCGGGAAAACTCAGAGTCTTCTTCACCGTCACGCTCCCGGTGGTCACTCCGGCCATTCTTTCGGGTGCGCTCGTCGTCTTCTTTCTCTGCATCGAGAACTTCGGTGTGCCCGTCCTTATCGGTGAAGATTTCCGCGTACTTTCGGTCCAGGCATATAACGAATTCATAAGCGAATTGGGGGGCAATCCGGCGATGGCGGGCGCTCTCAGCATGGTGCTGCTGGCAATTACTCTCGGGCTGACAGTACTGCAGAAATTCTGGGTCGAGCGCAAAAGCTATAAAATGACATCCCTGAATCCAATCCAGGTCAAACGGCTGCAGCCCCTGCCCACCATTCTGATATGGCTGTTCTGCGCCGGAGTGGTCTTCGTGGCCCTCTTTCCTTTCGCAGTCGTGATGGTCTCTTCCATTACGAAGACGCAGGGACCGGTCATGTACTTCGGGCAGTTCAGCCTGGAAAACTTCATCAAAGCTTTCACCGTAGCACCCCGGCCTGTCATCAATTCCTTTTTTCTTGCGACCACGGCCACCCTGATAGGCATCGCCTTCGGAATAGTGGTGAGCTACCTTCTTGTGAGAAAACGCGGCGCGGTGAGCTACCTGCTCGACCTTCTGGTAATGCTTCCGCTGGCGGTGGCGGGTACTGTCCAGGGTATCGCCCTGGCGGCAACCTACAACAAAGGGATCGTAGTCCTCACCGGAACGTGGATGATTCTCGTCCTGGCCTACTTCTCGCGCAAGGCGCCCTACTCTATCAAGACGACTTCATCACTCCTCCAGCAAATCGACCCCTCCATCGAGGAGGCCTCCATTAATCTCGGAGTGCCGCCGGTCCGATCTTTCCTCCGGGTGGTGCTGCCGATCATGCTCCCGGGCATTATCGCCGGTGGAATCATCATGTGGGTGACCACGCTCGCCGAGCTGAGTTCAACGATTGTACTCTACTACGGCCCGTGGGCTACCATGACCGTCGAGATATTTCAGCGGATTGGAAGCGGAGATTTCGGTCCGGCATCAGCTTACGCGACTATACTTATACTCTCTGTGTTGATTCCCCTGTTCGTCCTCAACCGGGTTGCCGGCAGAGACCTGGCTTCTTCGCTCTAAGCCCCCCGCTCACCGAAGCGCAGGTCCTGATGTTTCCATCATGTCGGCGCTATATTGAGGAACCTAAGTATCAAGAGCCTCGGCGATCTCTCTATGTATTAACTTCACCATAGCTATAGGGTCATCGGCTGTACTGATCGGGCGTCCAACCACCACGTAATCGGCTCCATTGGCTATTGCCTGTTTCGCAGTTACAATCCGTTTTTGATCGTCCTGTTCTATTGTGATATTAGCCCCCGGACGAATTCCGGGGGTTACAATCAGGATGTTGTCTCCCAAATGGCCCCTTAGCCTTTTGGCTTCTAACCCTGAAGAGACAACTCCATCGCAGCCGACCTCCAGCGCCTTTTTTGCTCTAAGGAATACATAATCCTCAATGTTAATGGGCCGACCAAAAAATTCCTCCATGTCGTTTTCGCCAAAACTTGTCAGCAGCGTCACGGCAAGGATCTGCAGGTCATTCTTCTCCTCAACGGCAGCTTTAAGGATAGGATCGTTGCCATGTACCGTGGTGAACGTAACACCCCGGTCTTTAAGTTGCCTGACGGCTAGTTTTACCGTTTCGGGGACATCAAAGAATTTCAGGTCCACCATAACCTTGTGGCCGCGATTTGTGATAGCATCAATGACGGGGAACCATCCAGCAAGGAACAGTTGAAGACCGACTTTGAAAAACTTCACATGGCTGCCAAGTTTTTCGACCCATTCCTCCGCCTTGTCCCTGGAATCGACATCAAGAGCAAAAATGAGCCGTTCGTTTAACGGAATATCTTTCCGCTGCATCCTTCCTGCCCCCCAATCCGCTGGTCGTTGACGAGATATGCTGCTCAGTGTTTTGTGCGAATGCTATTGTGTAGCATAAAAACCTCAGCCGTACTAATGCTTGAAGGCGCGCTGGCCGGTCAGCACCATCGTAACATCGGCTTCATTGCACGCCTCGATCACTTCCCAGTCTCTCATTGAGCCGCCCGGCTGGACCACGGCTTTAATGCCCTGGCGAAGGCCTACATCCACGCCGTCCCGAAACGGGAAGAATGCGTCGGATACCATTGCGGCGCCTTTCAGACCGGCGTTGGCCCGGCTGGTGGAAGCATCTATTTCCTCCTTGTGCTCCCGGGGACTTTCGCCCTTCTCTATCGCAAGCTCCAGTTCCTTGTAGGACATCTTGTACTTGTCGAAACAAAGGGTGTCGGCATACTTCTGGTATGCCTTGTAGACCGCAATTTCCGCGACACCGACCCGGTCCTGCTCACCCGTGCCGATTCCCACCGTACATTCATCCTTTATGTAGAGGACGGAGTTGGACGTCACGCCCTGCTCGACGAACCAGCCGAACAGAAGGTCCGCCATTTCCTTCTCGGTCGGCTCTCTCCTGATTCTGTAGGTCTTACCCTGGTGGGTGGTTTCCGCAAGCTTGAGGTCCTTGGCCTCTGTGACTCTGCTCAAAGGGGACTGCTGCACGATCAGGCCGCCGTCAATCAGGGATTTGAAATCGACAAAGCGCATGTTCACGTAATCGGAGAGCTTGTCTATCCGGGAAACCTGGATGATGCGAAGATTCGCTCTCTTTTTCAGGATAGACAGCGCCCCTTCCTCGAAATCGGGAGCAGCCACCACTTCCAGGTAATTCTCCGAGACAAGTTCGGCGGTTGCTTTATCCATGGCGCGGTTAAGAACGAGGCACCCGCCGAAGGCCGCAATACGGTCGGCCCGGTTGGCGCGTTGGTATGCATCGGTAAGTGTAGCCCCGTAGGCCGCTCCACAAGGATTGTTGTGCTTGAGAATGACTGCGACCGGTTTCTCCATGAGGAACTTGACGATATTCAGACCGTTGTCGAGGTCCGTCAGGTTGGTCTTTCCGGGATGTTTGCCGGCCTGGAGCATGTCTGCTTCGCTGATGGCGCTTACGAGCCCGTTTCCCGGATCGATAAACCGGCATCCGCCTAGAGAGAGATTACCGCCGACCAGTTCATAGAGGGCGGCTTCCTGTCCCGGATTTTCGCCGTAGCGGAGTCCTTTTTCGATCAATTCGTTTGTCTTTTCGTCCGGGAACTTCCAGGAGCGTTTCCTGTAGACGAGTTCCTGGTCTCCAAAACTCATCCGGAGAGACTCCGGGAAATGATCTTCCATCATTGTACGATACATCTTCTTGAGATCTTCGGCCATAGGCGCCTCCTTGGATCGATAGAGTTGCGGCATATGTAAAACAGCGGGGTGCAGAAAAGCAAATAAAACTTGCACGGCCCATAAATAGAGTCTAATCTTTCAAATTCTACTGTCGGATGAAAGGAGAACCGGATGAGAGAATTTCAGGGACTGGCTTCAACCACGCTCATTGGCAGCATGCCCCATAAAGATCGTCTGACCGCGGTCCGCCTGATCCTGGAATCGGCGCCGGAAATCCCCGTCTGGCCGCAGTTGCCTGCTTATCCCGCCGAACAGATGATGGAGCAGTATATCGAAGGTTTGCCCGGCCTGGTGAGTGAAGACGGACGCAGGTTCGTGCGATCGAACACTCCGGAATTCGACCAGGAGACTCTCCTGTTCTATGAAGAGTACCTGTCACTCGATGCGGGCGCCATCGAGGTGGAGAAGTCCCGCTTCAGGATGGGGGAAGAGACCGCGGCAAGCTTCCGCTTCTTCCTCGAGGTTTTGAGCACCACAGAGTTGCCCCTTCGCGCTCTGAAAGGACAAATCGTCGGTCCGTTCACTCTGCTTGCCGGGCTGAAAGACCAGGACGGCCGGGCGCTGATATTCGACGAACGCTTTCTGGACATCGTTCCCAAGCTGCTGGCCTACAAGGCAAAGTGGCAGATAGAGTATCTTAAACAGTTCGGCGTTCCGGTTATCATTTTTCTCGATGAGCCCGGTCTTGCCGGATTCGGCTCTTCCGCGTTCATAACCGTTTCGGGCGATCTGGTGCGGCAGATACTCACCGAGGTTGTGGAAGCCGTACACGCCGCAGGCGGGCTTGCCGGCGTGCATGTGTGTGCAAATACCGACTGGCTGCTCGCGTTCCAGTCTCAGTTCGATATCATCAACTTCGATGCCTACGCCTATTTCGACAAGTTCGCACTCTACAGAAAAGAATGCCTCAAGTTTATCAAACAGGGCGGAAACATTGCCTGGGGAATCGTTCCCACGCTCGATCCGGACGCACTTTCAGCGGAAACGCCCGAAGCGCTGGCGAAAAGATTTGAAGAACAGGCCGGCAGCCTGTTCGCGGGAGAGATACCTCTCAAGGAAATACTCACCAGGTCCCTGTTTACCCCGAGTTGCGGCTGCGGCAGCCTGCCCGAGCCATCCACGGCCAAAGTGCTGGAGCTTTTGAGCGGGTTTCGGCGAATTATGGTCGAAAAAATGAAGTAATTTTAGATCCAGCTTCATGCTTCCTGCTTCTCATTGACTCCTGCCTCTTCAGGTATTTACTTTACGTCAATATTTTCACAACGGGCTTCCTCTGGGGTCTACGCTATCATGCAGTCGGGAGGAAACTCCCGCTCAAGTGTTCATCTGCGCTTTTTGCCGCAATTTCAGGAGTACCTGCCGTGGCTCGGAAGATCGAATTCAAACTCAACCATAAGGCGGTAAGCCTTGAGGTGGATGAGTACCGGAGTCTTCTCTGGGTGCTCAGAACGGAACTGAATCTCACCGGGGCTAAACCGGGCTGCGGGATCGGGGAGTGCGGCTCGTGCACCGTCCTGGTAAATGGCGCAGCGGTCCGTTCCTGCCAGTTGCCGATGAGAGACGTTTCGGGAAAAGAGGTGCTCACCATCGAGGGACTGGAGCAGGAGGGCAACCTGCATCCGGTCCAGAAGGCCTTTATAGAACATGACGCGCTTCAGTGCGGCTATTGCACTCCCGGCATGATTCTCACTGCCTATGCTCTTCTTGCGGCTAACCCGAACCCGACGGAGGAGGAGATAATCAGGGTGATGGATGGCAATCTTTGCCGGTGCGGCGCCTATCCGCGCATCGTGCGCGCCATTCTGAGCGCAGCCGGAGAGATGAGCGGAGGCGTAAAATGAAAAATGAAGATCCCATCCACCCGGAAGGTCCGACGAGCGCACTTTTTCCCTCCGTGAACCGCAGGCAGTTCCTGAAGACGCTCGGCGGCGGAATAGTAATAACCTTTTCCCTGCGGCTTCCGGCGATCGCCCAGCACGGGCCGTCAGTGGACCAGAAGCTTCCCGACGACTGGAACGCCTTTATCCGGATCGGAACCGACGGGCGTATAACCTGTTATACCGGCAAGATCGAGATGGGGCAGGGCATCATTACGTCTTTTGCCCGGATTGCAGCCGAAGAGCTGGATATCGATCCCGCCAGGGTAGACATGGTCATGGGTGACACTGATCTTTGCCCGCGGGACCAGGGCACATTCGGTTCCAGGTCTACCAAGTATTTCGGCCCGGCGCTCAGGTCCGCCGCCGCCGAGGCCAGGGCGGTGCTGATCCGGCTGGCGTCGGAGCGGCTGGGGATTCCCGCCGAAAACCTTTTTGTGCAGGATGGAGTTATCCTGTCAAAGGGAAATCAGGGGAAGCAGGTCACCTATGCGGAACTGGCCGGGGGGCAGAGGATTAATAAACATATCGATCCCAAGCCGCAGGCAAAGCCCGTATCGCGGCATACCGTTTCCGGAAAGCCTGCCCTGCGCGCGGACTCCCTGGAAAAGGTCACCGGACGCACAAAATACACCGGCGACATCCGCCTTCCCGGAATGGTCTACGCCAGGGTACTGAGACCGCCTGTGCACGGGGCCAGGCTCAAGAGCGCGGATACATCCGGTGCTGAAAAGATCAGCGGTCTCCAGGTTATAAGGGAGGGCGATTTCATCGCAGTGCTGCATTCGCTGCCGGACGTGGCGGCGAGTGCGATTGAGACGATAAGGGCCGAGTGGGACTCCCCTGAATCGAAGGTGGACGGAGACACAATTTACCGGCATATGGCCGGCAATGTCCTTCAGGGTGAAGAGATCACGGTCCAGGGAGAAGTCGAGAAAGGGAAAAGCCTTTCCCGGAAGACCTTCGAGGCCGTTTACTACGTTCCTTACGTGGCGCACGCTCCAATGGAGACCCATTCCGCGGTCGCAAAAGTCGAAGGGGGGAGGGCGACGGTCTGGGCATCGACTCAAAGGCCGTTCGGCGCCCGGAACGAGGTGGCCGATCTTCTCGGATTTGCCGTTGAGAACGTGCGCATTATCACTCCGCACCTTGGAGGCGGTTTCGGCGCCAAGAGCAGAAACGGGCAGGTGATCGAGGCTGCAAGGCTTGCAAAGCTCAGCGGCAAGCCCGTGCAGGTGGTCTGGAGCCGCGAGGAGGAATTTTTCAATGACACGTTTCAACCGGCAGCGTTCGTGACGATCTCCTCCGGACTGAACGACGCCGGCAAGATGGTTTTCTGGGACTACCAGGTTTGCTTTGCGGGCGACAGGGCCTCCCAGCTTCCCTACAATTCCCCTCATGTTCGCATCATTTCCCACGGGAACTGGTCCGGCGCCCCCGGGGTACATCCTTTCGGCGTTGGGGCGTGGCGAGGGCCCGGCGCCAACACAAACAATTTCGCACGAGAATCGCACATCGACGTCATGGCCGTGGGGGCGGGAGCAGACCCTCTGGAGTTTCGCTTTGCGCACCTGAAGGAGAAACGCATGCGCCGGGTCCTCGAGGCTGCGGCGGAGCGCTTCGGCTGGACTCCGTCCAGGGCGCCCAGCGGCAAAGGCCAGGGAGTCGCCTGCACCGATTATCTCGGGACCTGTGTTGCCGCCATGGCTGAAGTGAAGGTGGACCGGCGCAGCGGCAATATTGCGGTAAAACGCATCGTTTGCGCCCAGGACATGGGCGAGATCATCAATCCACAAGGCGCCGGGTTGCAGATCGAGGGGTGCGCTGTGATGGGACTCGGCTATGCGTTGCGGGAACAGCTTCAGTTCAGGGGCGGCGAGATCCTTGATCTTAATTTCGACACCTATGAAATTCCTCGTTTTTCCTGGCTGCCGAAAATAGAAGTGATTCTCGTCGATAATCCCGAACTTCCCCCGCAGGGGTGTGGGGAACCGGCGATAACCTGCATGGGGGCGGTAATCGCCAATGCGGTTTTCGATGCCTCGGGCGCCAGGATCAACCAGTTGCCGCTGACACCGGACAGAGTGAAAAAGGCCCTCCCCGCCGTTTAGCATGAAGGAGCCTGTCGCATGCTGATACGGGGCTAAAGGCGATCTGTGCCGGAAAGAGCTGCTTCCCTGCTCGTCTTCCACGGCGCGAAGCGCGCGAGCAGCAGCAGACCGGGGACCGCACCGAGGGTGCTGATGGCGAAAAAATTCGCCCAGCCCAGGGAGAGCACCATTGCTCCCGTCGGAACTCCGGCAACGATCCTGGTCACGGCCATAAAGCTCGTAAGAAGCGCATACTGGGTTGCAGTGAAACGTTTATCGCACAGGCTCATCATGAAGGCGATAAAGGCGGCGTTGCCCATACCGCCGGAGATGTTTTCGATCCCCACCGCCGCCACCATCGCAGCAAAGCTCTTCCCCACGACAGCCAGAAAAGTGAACGACAGGTTGGAGACGGCCTGGAGGACTCCAAAGACCCATAGGGAGCGGTTTATTCCGATGTGGGCAATGATGCTTCCCCCCACCAGTGTTCCTACAATAGTGCTGAGCAGGCCGAAAAATTTATTGACCATTCCAACGTCGGAACGGCTGAAGTCCATGGCAAGCAGAAAAGGGGTGGTCATGGCGCCGGCAATGGCGTCTCCCAGCTTGTAGACCATGATGAAAGCAAGCATTTCGAGCGCGCCGGAGCGCTTGAAATAGTCGGCCAGCGGTCCCCAGGTCGCCTCCTTCAAGTTCCGGGGGGGCGCCACACGAGTCTCGGGCTCAGGGGCGGCAAGGGTGAAGAGCATGTTCAGAAGCATGATTGCGGCCATGATGCAATAGACCGATTGCCAGGAAAGGTGGTCAGAGAGAATGAGGGCAAGCGCCCCGGAAACCAGCATTGCTATGCGGTAGCCGACGACATTTATTGCAGCGCCGGGGCCGAGTTCTTTCTCCCGCAGCACATCGGCCCGGTAGGCATCGATGGCGATATCCTGGCTTGCGCTCAAAAAGGCGGTAATCAGGGCGGCCAGTGCTACCATAGCAGGTAAGGAAGATGGCGAAGAAAAGCTCATCGCCAGAATACTGATGATCAGCAGAAATTGAACGGATATAATCCAACCTCGCCTTCTTCCGAGCCATGGAGGACTGAACCTGTCCATGAGAGGGGACCAGAAGACTTTGAGGGCATAGGGCAGGCCGACGAGCGAAAAAATGCCTATAGTCGTGAGATCGACCTTCTCCGTCATCAGCCATGCCTGGAGGGTTGAGCCGGTGAGCGCGAGAGGCAGGCCGGAGGAAAAACCCAGGCCGAGCAGGTTCAATACACGCCTGTTGCCGTATATGTTGAGCCAGTTGTTCATGATGTTCAGTTTGCTCTCGATCTGGTAGAAGGGTTCATCGAAAACTTCGGCAATGTATCTGATATGACCGGTGGGGACAATGAATTTCCCTCAGGCTGGCAGGCGCCTCGAGAAATAGCTGAAGCAGAACGCGGTCCGGAAAAGTCGTAGACAGGAGGATTTCCGCTACTTGATGCTGTCGTTGGACGATTTTGCCAAAAAATGGAAAATTGATGCCGCTCCTCTTAAAGAGGTATCGAAATCGTTTCCCTTTCGATTGAATCCTTACTTCGAGGGGCTCATCCGCGAAAAGGGCGATGCGATCTGGAGACAGGTGGTCCCGGACCCGAGAGAACTCTGCGATACCTCAGGGCTGGATGATCCGCTGTCGGAGGAGAAATTGTCTCCCGTTCCCGGACTGGTTCACCGGTATCCCAATCGTGTACTCTGGCTGGTGAGTGATCAATGTACAATAGGCTGCCGCTTCTGTACTCGCAAGCGCAAATGGCGCACCGGCGCCTTTGGGGCGCACTCACAGGAGCAGGCGTACGCGGATGGCGCCGGTGACAAAACAGACCTGGCGCCGGCGCTCCGCTACATTAGCCGGAATCCGCAGGTTCGGGATGTGCTTCTTTCGGGAGGAGACCCCCTCCTGCTCCCGGTCGAACGACTGCGGGAAATCCTGCAAAAGCTGAGAGAAATAAGTCATGTCCAGGTTATCCGAATCGGCACCAGGGTTCCCGGCGCCCTTCCCCGGATTATCACGCCGGAACTGGCAGGACTGTTGTCCGGATTTCACCCGCTCTATATGAACATCCATTTCAATCATCCCGACGAACTCACCCGGGAGTCCGAAAGAGCCTGCAGTATTTTGGCCGACGCAGGCATCCCTCTTGGCAGCCAGACCGTTCTCCTGCGAGACGTAAACGACCGGCACGAAATCTTATCCGAGCTTTTCCAGCGCCTTCTCGCTGTTCGTGTCAGGCCGTACTACCTCATGCAGATGGACCTCACCCGAAGCACCTCCCATTTCAGAACCCCCGTGAGCATGGCGCTGCGGATTCTGCGCAAGCTGCGCAACAGAATCTCGGGTCTGGCCATGCCTCATTTCGTCATCGATCTTCCCGGGGGGCACGGAAAAGTGGCGCTGACGCCTGAATCGGTGTGCGAAATCGGCAGGGGACGGATGATCGTCAGGAATTATCTCGGAGAACTCTGCTCCTACCCGCTCCTTGATGGAGAAGAAACAGAACTCGCCGGGGAAATCGGCCGGAGGGTATAGCACGCCGCAATTTCCCTGCTATCTGCAAATGAGACGTTTACGGCGTGCGTTGTTTCCTTTTATCCGCAGATGTCGCAGATGAGCGCAGATGCTTTGAAAAAGAATAGCAGGGTGACGGGGATATGAGGCTGCAGAATCACAAGCTCCCGCTCCTCTCTTGAAAACCATCTGCGGACATCTGTGGAATCCGCGGATACACGCTTCTGAAGGCTGTGAGGCCGAGATCCTCTTCGGCTGAGCGCTCCTTTTTCTACCCCACCAAAGAATTCCGTCCACTTTTCTGGACAACTGTCCACGAATTTGTACTGAATCCACAAAGCTGGACAGACAAGCAGCCTGCCCAGCCGTCCATTATCCCCCTCCATCGGCCTGTATACAGCGTTTGCGAGCATGGCATGATAAATGCTCATGGCATGAATCATTCGCATCGCTTACGCGCACTGCATCCGGCACTGAGCGGTAAGAGAGCGGGTTAGAAAGAAAGGATGGCCGATACAATGTGCAAGACACTCGCAGCAAGCACAGAAACGGCTGTTGAACGCCCAACAAGAACGGATATCGATATGAAGCCTGTCCACCCGGTATGGAAAAATTCCTGCGATCAAGGGGCCGATGGCCGCCACAGTGCTGAAACCGACAAGGAGAGGATCATCCGCGAGCATGGGCAGCTTGTCAGGTATACCGCCCTGAGGCTTGCCTCACGCCTGCCGAACCACATTTCGGTGGAGGATCTCATAAGCGCGGGGATGCTGGGGCTGATGGATGCGATCGAAAAATACGACTCCAGCCAGCGCGTTCCTTTTGAATGTTATGCGAAGATACGCATCAAGGGGGCCATGCTCGATGAAATGCGCTCGATGGATTGGGTGCCCAGATCCCTGCGGCAGAAGAGTTCAACGCTCGAGAAAGCCTGCCTGGTCCTCGAGAAGCGCCTGGGACGTGATCCCAGTGAAGAGGAGATAGCGGACGAACTGGGCATGGAGACGGATGAATTCTACAAGCTGCTGAACGAGGTAAAAGGCATCTCCTTCCTGCCGGAGAACATTCATGACGTCATTCAGGAGAGCAGGGAATCCCATGTCCTGGCCACAGAGCCGGAGGAACTTTTCAACGCCACCTATAAAAAAGAGATCCAGCAGCACCTGGCTGAAGCGATCGAGACACTCTCCAGCAGGGAGCAACTCGTCTTATCTCTCTATTATTACGATGAATTGGCGATGAGAGAAATAGGCGCGGTCATGGGTTGCACGGAATCGAGAATATACCAGATCCACACGCGGGTTATGGCCAAACTGAGGGGCAAGCTGTCCAAAAGGCTCAGCCATGATGACTTGCCCGGTCACATACTGCCCTCCGAGGGCTATATGTTCCAGCCCGCAGGGACTCCTGTCCAGGTGAATTGAGCAGTTGGAACATTCCTTGGTTCTGGAGGTCCTCTACACTTTAGAGAATGGAACTTATGAACATGATTCTCTTTAGCTCGGAAAGTCCCACGGCTGAAAGCCGCCTCTTCCAGGTATTGGAGAGCCGATTCCCGGGGGAAGAAATAACGCTATGCAAAAGCGCAGAGGCTCTTTGCCGCAGCCTGAGCGTTCCGCTGAATCCATCAACAACCGCGGTTCTTCTTGCGGGTTCGCGAAAGACCCTCACCGAACTGGTTGCTCTGGCCCCCCTTTTTCGAAATATGTGGATCATTCTGATCCTGCCGGATCGGGAGACGAGTACGGTTGCACTCGCCCACTCCCTGCGTCCACGCTACTTGACCTACACCGACATTGACTTCGTTGAGCCGGTTGCCTCGGTCCTGGGTAAGCTGTTCCAGACAACCAGGAGCAGGGAAAAGGGATCGCTGGTAAGCCAGGCCGCGTCCATGATGGACTGATAAGGCGCTCCCGGTCAGCCAATTGGATACTCGTTCTTCATAGATTGTGAAAAATCTCTTATGAAAGATGATGTGATCCGCATTCTTCTGGTTGAAGATGAAGACGATTCCCCGGCCGTCTCCGGTCTTCTCGATCAACTGCCCGGAAACTACAGCATCAGGAAAGTCCAAAGTCGTGACAAGGCCGCAGAAGAGCTTGGCCGGGGACATTTCGATCTCGTTCTTCTCGATTGTCTCTGCGAGAGCGGCACAACCAGCGGCTTGCACGACGAGATGCAGCGCCTGCGCCGAAAAGTGCCTGCCATACTGTTTACAAAAAACGGAACCGACCTGGTCGATACAACGGCAATAGATGCGGGAGTCGTGGAATGCCTTGACAAGGCGGAACTCTCCGCTCCTTTATTGGAGCGGGTTATCCGCTACTCCGTGGCAAGTCGCAGAACGGAATTTCTGTTGCGACGGGTTAACCGGGCGCTGACTGTATTGAAAGAATGCAATCGGGCAATTACCCGTGCAAATGAGGAATCCAGCCTGTTTAAAGAGATATGCCGCATTGCGGTGGAGACGGGGGGATACAGGTTCTGCTGGGTCGGATTGGTGAACGAAACGAATCCTTTCGTCTCCCCGGTAGCGCATTGGGGGTCCGAGCAGGGATATCTCAAGGTCAGGGAAAAGTGGCAGAGCGGCGACTTCGGCAAGGGACCGACCGGAGCTTCCATCCGCACGGGAAGGGCCTATGTCACACGGGCTATCGGGTCAGACGCCCTGTTTGAGCCCTGGCAAGCCGAAGCCATGGAACGGGGCTATGCCTCCTGCATCGCGGTTCCCCTCAAGGAAAGAGAGCAGGTTTTCGGGACTATTTGCATTTACTCCTCGGAGCAAAATGCCTTCGACCATGAAGAGGTAAGGCTTCTGGAAGAACTGGCAGAGGAACTCTCCTTTGGAATCGCCTCCCTCCGGGATCGTGCCGAACGCCTCAAGGCGGAACGAGCGCTACAGGAGAAGGCCAATTTTCTGAATATACTGATCGACGCGCTTCCCAATCCAATTTTCTATAAAAATTCCAGTGGATTATATGAAGGCTGCAACAAGGCCTTTGAAGCCATCACCGGACTCAAGAACTACGAGCTTATCGGCAAAACGGTACACGACATCGCGCCTCCCGGGTCGGCCTGCAAATACAGTAATGTGGACTCCGTGCTCCTGGAGCAGGGAGGGGTAATGACCTATGAAAGCCCCTTCAAAACATCCGATAATAATATGCATGAACTGGTCTTTACCAAGGCAGCCTATCGGAACCAGGATGGCAAGGTAGGTGGAATTGTCGGCATCGTACTCGATATGACGGATCGCAAGAATGCCGAGAGCACGATCAGGGAGCGCGAGCGCTATTTCAGGTCTATTCTCGCCAGCATGCATGAGGATATCTTTGTAATCAACCCGGACTATCGAATAAGCGATGTCAACAAGGATTTTCTGGGCGCCATTCAGCGGAAACGGGAAGATGTCGTTGGCCGTTTTTGCTACGAAGTGCTCCAGCACAAACACAGACCCTGTGGTTTGGACGGCAGGAAATGCGCACACGAGAAAATTTTCCGGGCCGGCGCGCCGGTGACGTATAAGACCGAGATGGCCAGACCCGAAGGCACGAGGGTTGAACTCAGCGGGATCTGTTCACCGTTGAGAGACGAAACCGGCAAAGTTGCCCGAATGATCATCGTCCTGCGTGACACATCAAATGAGGCGCGCCTGGAAGCCGAACTCCGGCAGGCCCAGAAAATGGAAGCAATAGGAACCCTGGCCGGAGGAGTTGCACATGATTTCAATAACATTCTGGGAATAATCCTGGGCTATACCGAACTGACAAGTCTTCAGCTTCCCTCCGATTCACGGGAATTTACCAATTTGAGCCATGTCCAGAATGCCTGTATGAGGGGTAAAGAACTCGTACGGAAGATCCTGGCCTTCAGCCGAAAGAGCAGGCAGGAGAAATATCCGCTGCACCTGGGCGCGGTTCTCAAAGAAGCATTGAAACTGCTTCGCTCTGCTTTGCCATCGAGCATTGAGATCGAGCATGATAATCATCTGCCTTCCGGCAAGGACCTGATAATTGCCGACGCCACCCACATGCACCAGGTCATCATGAATCTGTGCGCAAATGCGGCTTATGCCATGGCTGAGAACGGAGGAGTCCTGCGGGTGACTCTTTCCGATATCAGCATAACCATAAATGATCTGCCTGAATTTCCGGACCTCTTGCCGGGAGAATACATCAGGATGAGCTTTCGGGACACCGGCCACGGTATTGCGCCGGAGCTTATAGAGCGCATTTTCGAGCCCTATTTCACTACCAGGGGCGCCGGGCAGGGGACCGGCCTCGGCCTGGCCGTGGTCCATGGGATAGTCAAGGACCATAAGGGAGCGGTCCAGGTCCACAGCGATCCCGGAAATGAAACCATTTTCCATGTCTATTTGCCGAGAATTATCCGGGAAACGCTGGAACAAAAGAATGGTTGAAAAGGAGGTGCGAAAATATTATAGCCCGAGGGAAGGCAACTGGTGTTGAAAAGGGCTGAAAAACCGAAAAACCGGGGTAATGCGCGAGATGATGTTGCTGGCAAAAGTACGCACTTACGGCAGGCTGATCAAGTTCAGCCACACCGTGTTCGCGCTTCCCTTTGCCCTGGCGGCTGTTTTGCTCGCACATAAACACTATCCGGTGACTATCAAGTGCTTTTTGCTCATCCTGGTGGCTATGGCCTCCGCCAGATCGGCCGCAATGGGCTTCAACCGGTTTGCCGATTATCATTACGACCGGCTCAATCCGCGCACATCGAACCGTCCCCACGTCACGGGGCAGGTGGACAGAGCCTCTATTCTGCTCTTCATTTTCCTTTCCGCGGCCGTTTTCGTGCTCACCGCCGCCTCTCTCGGACGGCTTTGTCTCATAATGTCCGTCCCCGTGCTGGCTTTCTTGTTCTTCTACTCGCTCACCAAGCGCTTTACCTCCCTTTGCCACCTGGTTCTGGGCCTCGGGATCGGGCTTGCTCCCGCAGGCGCCTGGATCGCCGTCACCGGCGTCCTGGACTGGAGAATTCTCCTTCTCTCTTTTGCCCTCATGACCTACATCGCCGGATTTGACATTCTTTATTCCTGCCAGGACATCGATTTCGACCGCAGCCTGGAGCTTTTTTCCATTCCGGCGCAGTGGGGACCCGGTAAGGCTTTGCGCCTCTCTGCCGCCCTTCACCTCCTGACCTTCATCTTCCTGCTTCTCGTCTATTTCGCCTTTGATCTCGGCAGGATATACCTGCTGTTCCTGGCTCTCATAAGCCTGCTGCTAGTTGCGGAACACAGACTGGTGAGGCCGGATAATCTGGAAAATGTGAACATCGCTTTCTTTCACGTAAACAGCGCGATTTCGATCCTGCTCTTCCTCGGGATTCTGGCAGGGACGTGGAATCTGTAAATTCCCAAACATAAAACGAGCCTGTGAGAAGATGAAAAACGGTTATCAGAACCTGGGCGAGTTTATCGCCGAACTGGAAAAAGCGGGTGAATTGCTCCGGATCAGCGCCAGGGTATCGAAACACCTGGAGATTACCCATATTACGGACCTTGCATCGAAAGCGCCCGGCGGCGGCAAGGCGCTGCTTTTTGAAAATGTCGCTGAGTCGCGCTTCCCGGTGCTGACCAACGCCTTCGGAAGTGAACGGCGCATCTGTATGGCGCTTGGGACGGAGTCGCTGGACAGCCTTGCGGAAAGGCTCGAGCGATTCATCCGCATCGAGCCGCCCAAGTCCTTCCGGCAGGCGGTAGATCTTGTTCCCATGGGACTGGATCTTCTTCGCTTCTTTCCCCGAAAGACGACAAAGGCGCCCTGCCAGGAGGTTGTCCTGCTGGGCGAAGATATCGATCTTTCCCTTCTGCCGGTTCTCACCTGCTGGCCGCAGGACGGAGGTCCGTTCGTCACCCTGCCGGTAGTCATAACGCGAAGCCTGAAGAGCGCCAGGCGGAATGCCGGCATGTATCGGCTCCAGGTTTACGACCGAAAGACGACGGGTATGCACTGGCACATCCATAAAGACGGCTCGAATTACTTCCAGGAATACAGGCGGGAGGGCAGGCGCATGCCGGTCGCCGTGGCGATCGGAACGGACCCGGCGGTCACCTATGCGGCCACCGCCCCGCTGCCCCGGGGGATCGACGAGATGATGCTTGCCGGGTTCATCCGGCGGCGGCCGGTTCACATGACGCGCTGTGTCACCATAGATCTTGAAGTTCCCGCCGAGTCCGAATTCGTATTGGAAGGGTATGTCGATCCGGAAGAACTCCGGCTCGAAGGACCCTTTGGAGACCATACCGGCTATTATTCCCTGGTCGGGGATTATCCGGTCTTTCATCTCACCGCAATCACCCATCGGCGAAATCCGGTATACTCCGCGACTATCGTGGGCCGTCCGCCCATGGAGGATTGCTGGCTTGCGAAGGCGACTGAGCGCATTTTTCTTCCTCTGCTGCGGGCGGTTCTACCCGAGGTGCGAGACTTTTGGATGCCCTGGGAGGGTGTCTTTCACAATATCGTCGTAATGGCCATGGAAAAGGAATATCCCGGGCATGCGCGAAGGATCATGAGCGCGGTTTGGGGTCAGGGTCAGATGAGTTTTTCCAAGGCTGTGGCGCTCGTTGACTACGGAGTCGACCTCAACAGCCCGCGAAGCGTTCTGGAGACCATCCTCGATAAGATCGACCCGGAAAACGACCTCTATATCAGTGAGGGCGTCCTGGACGTTCTGGATCACAGCGCCCCCGACCCCCTGTTTGGGGCCAAGCTGGGCATCGATGCAACCGGAAGGCGCCCGGATGAAAAAAAGAGGCCGCAACCCGGCAGGGCCCAAATTCCGCCTGAAACCGTCATTGCGGGCGCTCTGGGCAAAATTTCCGAAACGCTGACCTCTTCTCACTTGCCGCCGCTTGAGACCAACAACCGTGTGCTGCTGATCAGCTTTGAAAAAGACGGCCAAACGCCCGGAAGGCGCCTGTGCGAGAAGATCCTTGCCGAACCCGCCCTCGCGGCCTTTTCAATCTTCCTGCTTCTCGACTCAAAAATCGACCTTCGAGACTATTCGCTCGTGCTCTGGAAGCTGTTCAACAATGTCGATCCCAAAAGGGATATGGCGCGCCAGGGAGGACGAATAGCAATCGACGCCACCAGGAAGGGGCCCGAGGATGGTCACACCCGTCCCTGGCCCGACGACATCGAGATGGACCCCGAAATCGTCAAGAAGGTCCTGGAAAGAGCGGAAGAGCTGGGCATACGCGATTTTTTGCCTCAAAGCGGCAATAGCCGGAGCAGGTAATAAAAGGCATGGCAATTTCCAGGCTCGGCTTTACTTTTGTGTTCAAAATGGAGATTTTCGTTTATAAATAAGGTCTACTTAAAAAACCTTACTAGTCGAGGATATTGATGGAAGGCGATCAGCAAGCGGACAAGGCAGTCAAACAGCGAAAAAGCCCAGGGGCCAAACGCTCCAAAGAATCGGCGCCCGAAGAACAGAAATCGCCGGGCAAGAAACAGTACGAGATAGACATATTCCGCGGCTGGTGCAAATCCTGCGGTATTTGCGCCTCATTCTGTCCGCGGGAATGCATCCGGTTGGATGCGGATGGGACGCCGAATGCGGCCGACCCGGACCGTTGCACCGGCTGTGGATGGTGTGAGCTGCATTGCCCGGATTTCGCAATCAGCGTCCGTGAAAGAAATGAGAAGGCCCCGAGCCAGGATATCTGAACCTTTTATCGTGCAACCGGCGCCTGCACTCGGGCGCCTGCTGCCGATTCAGAGTTGTCTGGCTGAGGCTAACCTTTTATCGCTTCAAAAAGGGGGATGAGTTTGACAGCGAAAAGACCTCTGGGACGCCAACTGCTTCTACAGGGAAACGAGGCAATCGTTGAAGGCGCTCTTGCTGCGGGCTGCCGCTTTTTTGCCGGGTACCCCATCACGCCCGCCACGGAAATAAGCGAAGTGATGTCATACCGGCTGCCGGCCGTGGACGGCACGTTTATCCAGATGGAAGACGAGATTGCGAGTATGGGCGCAATCATCGGGGCTTCCCTTGCCGGGGTGAAGTCGATGACCGCGACCAGCGGTCCCGGGTTTTCCCTCATGCAGGAAAACCTGGGTTTTGCCTGTGTTGCGGAGGTTCCCTGTGTCGTCGTCAACGTGATGCGCGGGGGGCCCAGTACCGGCCTGCCCACCAACGTGAGCCAGGGAGACGTGATGCAGGCCAGGTGGGGAACGCATGGAGACCACCCCATCATCGTGCTTGCCGTCTCAACTACCCAGGATTGTTTCAGCCTCACGGTGAGAGCCTTCAACCTGTCCGAAAAATACCGGACTCCGGTTATTCTGCTGGCCGATGAGGTGGTTGCGCACACCCGGGAAAAGATCTACCTGCCCCATGCGGAAGAAGTCGAGGTGTTCGACCG
Organism: uncultured Syntrophobacter sp.; assembly: GCA_964539645.1. GTDB lineage: Bacteria > Desulfobacterota > Syntrophobacteria > Syntrophobacterales > Syntrophobacteraceae > SbD1. The sequence continues at coordinate 27,885 of CAZIJV010000016.1, read as the reverse complement.
CATCAAGCCCAATATGCCGCCGGACTGGTATATTCCGTATGAGGACAACAGCCGGGGTGTTCCTCCCATGAGCGCCTTCGGCGACGGCTACCGCTATCATGTAACGGGACTCATCCATGACGTGCGCGGCTTTCCCACCCAGCGCCAGGATGAAATCGTCACCTACATGAACCGAGTTTTCAGAAAGATCAATCAGCACTTTTTCGATATTCAACAGGTACAGGAAGAAACGACAAGCGATGCCGAAGTGCTCGTGATCGCCTATGGCTCCGTGGCCCGGTCGGCGCGGAGGGCGGTAAGGGAGGCAAGGGAGCGCGGGGTCAAGGCCGGGCTTCTTCAACTGGTCACTCTCTGGCCTTTCCCCCGGCAGGCTGTCGAACCCATACTCCGCAACGTGCGAGTGGCCCTCGTCCCGGAACTCAACATGGGGCAGATGTCGCGGGAAATAAAGAGAATCAACCAGGGCGCCACTCGGATCGAGACATTGAATCGTATAGACGGGAGCCTGATAACCCCCAATGAGATCCTGACGCGCCTGCTCAGGATGTAGCCCGGGAAACAGGCTGAACCGGCGGTCGGTTTGACCGGCCCGGAATTGGAGCAGGCTTGCAAACGAGCCGTCAAAGAACGAGGGGAAAATGGCCGAAGTTACTAAACTGATTCATAAATACCTGAGACATGACAAAAAATTCCCTCACGTCTGGTGCCCCGGCTGCGGCAATGGAATCCTCCTTGGGTCCCTTATCCGGGCAATAGATGGAACCGGGCTGGAGAAAGACGAGATTGTGATCGTTTCCGGCATAGGATGTTCGGGGCGCATTTCCGTCTACGTCGATTTCAATACGCTGCACACCACGCACGGGCGCGCCCTCACCTTCGCCACGGGAGTCAAACTGGGCAACCCCAAGCTGAACGTGATCGTCATAATGGGAGACGGGGACGCAACGGCCATCGGCGGAAATCATTTCATCCATGCCGCCCGCCGCAATATCAACATCACCGCCATTGTCGTGAACAACAACATCTACGGCATGACCGGCGGCCAGTACTCGCCGACCACGCCTTACGGCTCTCTTGCCACCACGGCCCTTTACGGCAACATCGAGCACGCCTTCTCCATCGCCGAACTGGCGGTAATGGCAGGCGCCGGAATGGTGTCCAGGGGCACCGTCTACCATGCTTCCCAGTTGGACGAACTGATTCGTAAAGCGATCCTCAAACGCGGATTCTCGGTGGTTGAGGTGGTGAGCCACTGCCACACCCAGTTCGGAAGAAGGAATAAAATGGGCGATGCGGTGGATATGCTCCGCTGGCAGAAAGAATCCGCAGTGCGGGTGGACAAGGCCAAGACTATGACCGAAGAGGAGCTGAGGGGGAAATTCACCCTGGGCGTCCTTGTCGACAGGGACCTGCCCGTCTACACCCAGGAATACAAGAAGGTGCGAGAGGTTGCCCGGAAGATGCTTGCGGAAAAGTAAGAAGGAGACCCGATGGAACGATATGAAATACGCTTGAGCGGTTCGGGGGGCCAGGGCCTCATCTTCGCCGGAATCGTACTCGCCGAGGCCGCCGGCATTCATGACGGTAAATTCATTTGCCAGACCCAGAGCTACGGACCCGAGGCCCGAGGCGGGGCGAGCAAGGCCGAAGTGGTGATCAGCGACCGTGAAATCGACTACCCGAAAGCCATCAAGCCCGACCTGCTGCTGGCCATGAACCAGAAATCATGCGATGCCTATTTCTTCGATCTCAAGCCCAAGGGGATGCTCATAGTCGACTCGACTTTCGTAAAACAGCTCCCCACTACGAGGGCCATCGGCATCCCCTTTACCCAGATCTGCCGCGAACAGCTCGGAAAAGATGTCGGCGCAAACATTATCGCCCTCGGAGCACTGGCTACTCTTACCGGAGTTGTCTCTCTTAACAGCCTTGAGGCGGCGGTCAGGAACAGGATTCCCAAAGGTACTGAGGAATTCAACAAAAAAGCCCTGGAGTTGGGGATAGAAGCCGCCAAAAATGCAATAAAAATGAAAGCGGATTTTGAGGACTATGAGGATTCTTCTGACGAATGACGACGGTATTTTTGCGAAAGGAATAGAAGCTCTCTATATCGCCCTGTCCAGGGAACATGAAGTCACCGTCGTCGCCCCGGAAACCGAGCAGAGCGCGGTAGGGCACGCAATTACCTGGCTCGACCCTCTCCGCATGAACACGGTCAACCGCAACGGGCAGTTCTTCGGCCACGCCCTCAAGGGTACGCCCGCCGACTGTGTGAAGATCGCCGTAACCGAACTGATGAACCCTTTGCCCGATATAGTGGTGTCCGGCATAAACCTCGGAGCTAACGTCGGCGTCAATGTCATCTACTCCGGAACGGTATCCGCCGCAACGGAAGCCGCCGTACTCGGTCTTCCCGCGATAGCCGTATCCATAGACTCCTTCATGCCCACGAATCTTACCGATGCGGCGGAGTTCGTGCCGAAGCTGGTGGCCCTGGTGGCTAAGGAAGGGCTGCCTCCGGGCGTCTGCCTGAATGTCAACTTCCCGGACATGCCCGCGGACAAGGTCCGGGGGGTGCGCGTCACACGCCAGGGAAGCATGAAGTCGCTGGAAAAGTACGACCGCAGGATAGATCCCCGAAATCACGTCTACTACTGGCTGTGCAACTCCTCCATCCAGGAGGACACAGATCCCGAGGCCGACTCGCTTGCCATCTCAGAGGGCTACATTTCCATCACCCCCATCCAGCATGATCTCACCAATTACCCCATGCTGAGCAAGCTCAAAGAGTGGAGCTTCTCGCGCCCCGGCGCGGCCCCCGAAGCCGATTCGCATTCAAAACGGGTCAAATGAGAACATATTCAAGGAACAGAGCGTGACTTCCGAAGACCACAATCCCATTGATTTCCTTATCGTTGATGATGAAGATCTCATACACGTGTTCGTGAGCCGCATGCTGCGCAGCTCCGGGTACAGGAACATCCTGTGCGTGTCCAGTGCAAATGAGGCTTTGCGAGTGATGCGAAGCGGGAACGTCAAGTTCCTGATCACCGACTGGCTCATGCCGAAAATGACGGGGATCGAACTGGTCCGGGTGGTGAGGGAGGACCCTCAGCTTTTCAGCATACCGATAATCATGCTGACGGCGGTTTCCACGGTAGCCGCGGTTATGTGCGCTATCGAAGAGGGCTCGGACGGCTACATGGTAAAGCCCTTCACAGCCGATAAGCTGATGAAGACCATCTCATCGATCATGCAGAAGAGAGCCAATCCTCTCTACCCCAAGATTTCCGAGATGACGCGGCTGAAGCTTGTGGGGGATTTTACGGGCGCCATCGCGGTGGGCAAGGAGATACTCAAGGTATCGAGGGACCCGAATGTGCTCTTTTCACTCGGGGAGTGTCTGAAGCAGAACAACCAGTACCAGGACGCGGTCGAGGTGCTCAAGGAGTCGGCGCGCGCCGAGAAGTGCGGCAAGTCGAACAACCTGCTGGGAAAACTCCTCATGGACCACGGAGAGCAGGAGCAGGGGATAGAGCATCTCGAACTGGCCTCGCAGCAATGCCCCCTCTTGCAGAAACGGAAAGTGGACCTGGCCGAGGCATTTTTCCAGGCGGGACGGGAGAGTGAAGCCGAAACGGTGGTCGAAGGCCTCCTTAAATCCGATCCGACAAATCTCATCATGGCCGATCTCGGCAAGATCTACCTGGAACATGGCGACATCGAGCGGGCCGGAAGCTTTCTCAAAGAGGGCGTCACACCCACTCCGGAGACGGTTCCCACTTTCAATAACTACGCCATTGCCCTGAAGCGTCGCGGATTGTTCGCGGAAAGCGAAGCCATCTACAAGAAGTGCATCGACCTGGTGCCGGACTCGTTCGTACTTTATTTCAATGCAGGCATGGTCTACGACAAAATGAACAATCGCGAGAAGGCTAAGGAGATGTTCAAACAGGCCCTCCGGTTGAATCCCTCCTATGAACCCGCCCGGATTTGCCTGGAATCGCTGAAAGTATGAGTACCGTTTTCTCGATTCCAACCTTGCGCATTGTTGCGGTTCCGGATGCCGCCCAACCTTGTTCAAGAGTGAACCAGGGGTTATTATGATTAGGTCCGATGTGTGGGTTCACACCGAGAAGAAAAAGCTCACCGGGATCGATAACTGTAATGATTTCCAAAATACTGCGCAACCTCGCCAAATATTGGCCACGTCATGCCGTGATCCTTTTCCTGTTGCTTTCTACGGGTTGCGGCGGAAGCGAGGAGACTAAGGTAATCGATTTTACGAAGACAGTCCCTGTCTCTCGCCCGGATCGCGCCAATCCGGACAGGCCATCTCTCAGGGTAGCCGTGGGCGCCATGATTTCTCCCAAAGAGACTTTCATCTACTATCGCCAGATACTGGACTATATTGCTGGCCGTCTGGGCAGGAAAGTCGAACTGGTACAGCGAAAGACATACTCCGAGGTGAATGAGCTTATCGGAAAGGGCCAGATCGATCTGGCGTTTATTTGCTCCGGACCGTATATCAGCGGCAGGGAGAAATTCGGCTTCGAGCTTCTGGCTACCCCGGAGGTGCAGGGAAGTCATTTTTATCAATCATATCTGATCGTCAACAGCGAAAGTGGCTTTGAAAGCCTGTTCGATCTGAGAAAACGGGTATTTGCCTTCACAGATCCCGATTCATACTCAGGAAAACTGGTTCCGACTCTTTGGTTGTCCGAGATCAACGAGCCCCCCGAGACCTTCTTTGGGAAAACTATTTACACCTATAGCCATGACAACTCTATTTCAGCGGTATCTCGGGGTCTTGTGGATGGCGCCGCCGTCGATAGCCTGATCTGGGAATATTTCAACCGGAAGAATCCCTCACTGACTGCGGGAACGAGGGTTATCAGAAAATCCACCCCTTTTGGAATACCTCCTGTGGTAGCCTCCAATTCCTTTCCCTCGGAAATGAAAATCCGCCTTCGCGAGATACTTCTCTCCATGCATGAAGACCCGGCAGGAAAAAAAATATTGCAGGAATTGATGATCGACCGCTTCGTCGTTCCACGCGAGGAGTGGTACGAAGGGCGCCAACATTAGGAAACCACGGGGGCAAGTGAAGATAATGTACCCACGAAGCCTCAAGAACAAATTGCTGCTTGGTGTCTCAGCCCTGGTAATTTGCAGCGCGCTGCTGGTTTCCCTGCTTGTAACCCATCGGTACAGCCGCAGTTTGTCGGAATCCGTATCGGCCCAGGCGGAATATTTGACGCGTGCAGTAGCTCTCCAGGCTGCGGACCTGGTCCTCATAAATGATCCCGTAGCTCTTCAGAAACTGCTGGACCACTTGCTGCGCAGCAACCCCTCTCTTGCCTATCTTTTCGTCGTGAAGGACGGACAGGTTCTGGCTCATACTTTTAATGACGGTATGCCTGCTGATTTATTGGCCGCAAATAGAGTCCTGTCCGCGGATGGGCCTAATGCGCAGGAAATCGTTTCCACAAAAGGCGATTACTTCCTGGATATGGCCATGCCGATCTTCGAGGGGAAAGCCGGCACGCTTCGCCTGGGCTTTTCGGAAAAACCTTACCGCGGCCAAATCCAGAAATTATGGCTCCAAATGAGCCTGTTTACACTGGGAATTCTCCTGCTGGCGCTATTTGCGAGCCTGCTCTTCATCCGGCGCATTACGGAACCCTTGAGCGATTTAGCTCTGGCCGCCGACGAGGTGGATAAAGGCGAACTGGGTATCCGCGTCCCCATACGGGGCAAGGATGAGGTGGCCAATGTGGCCACCTCTTTCAATCATATGCTGTCCAGCATTCAAGCCTACACCGTGCGACTTGAAGCCCAGGCGATCGAACTGAAGCGGGCCCACCGCCAAACGCGCACTTTCTGCGGAATCGTCCAGGAGATCGGCGCTATCAATGCTGTTAAAGATATTGGGATGTGCCTTATTGAAAAGTTTAAGCCCATTGTCGAGTGCAGCAGGATGGCGCTGCTGATCGTAAACGACGCTCGCGATTCGCTCCACCTCATAACGGAGGACAAGGCAATTGAGCTGAGAGAGCCTGATTCCATCCAGAAAATCAGCCTGGCCCTGGAGGCGCATGACGAGGCCGATAGCCCGGGCCTCCAGGCCAAACTGAGTTCGCTGAACCCTGCTCTTTCCGAGGTGTTTCATTCTGCCGCACTCCACACGGCGGTTCCGGTCATCCACGAGAAACGCAGGATGGGAGTTCTGTTCATTGCCTGCTCCGGTGAATGCCGCTGCAATGATGAGGAAGTCGGCCTGGTCTCCCTGATGATGGGGCAGGCTGCCGCGGTGATCCGGAGGGCCATGCTGCATGAAGAGGAGATTCGGGACTTGCAGAGCCGTCTCCAGCCTCCTTCAGAATTCTGCGGCATCATCTCCAAAAACCCTAAGATGCAGTCGATATTTAAACTCATCGAAGACATCGCTCCTACTGACGCAACGGTGCTCATTCAAGGGGAAAGCGGGACAGGGAAAGAACTTGTCGCCAGGGCGATTCACCAGAAAAGCTACCGAAAGGATAAGCCTTTCATCGTGATCGACTGTTCCGCCTATCCGGCCACGCTCCTGGAGAGCGAGCTTTTCGGGCATGAAAAAGGAGCGTTCACCGGAGCCACGCGGCAAAAGTCGGGCCGCTTCGAACAGGCGGACGGGGGCGCCGTGTTCCTGGACGAAATTGGAGAGATTCCACTCCCTGCGCAAATCAAGCTGCTCAGAGTGCTGCAGACACAAAGATTCGAGCGGCTTGGGGGAGAGCAGACTCTGTCGGTGGATTTACGAATCATAGCGGCGACAAACAGAAATCTCCTGGATGAGGTGCAGCGGGGCAACTTCCGGGAAGATCTATACTACAGGCTCAATGTCATTCCAATACATCTGCCGCCCCTGAGAGAGCGGCGCAATGATATTCCGGTCCTGGCCCGGCATTTTCTCCACCTTTTCGCTTCCGCACAGGGTAAAAAGGTAGAAGGCTTCAGCCCGGACGCCATGCGCGTACTCCTCGATCACACATGGCCGGGAAATGTTCGTGAGCTTGAAAACAGCATCGAACATGCCACGGTTTTGACCAAGGCCGGTCAGATCCATCCGGCGAACCTTCCGTCTGCCCTGCAGAACGCGCTGCACTCCTCTCCCGGGGCGCACAGGCCGCCCACTATGCTGGATCATGAACTGAAGATCCTCCGGGAAACAATGGAACAATCCGGCTGGAACAAGAAAGAAGCAGCGAAGCGCCTCGGAATCAGCCGCAGCACCCTCTATGAGAAACTGAAAAGACACCGCATCGACAAACCGACTACCCACTGACTCTCCCTAATACTCCCATGACTGGAACAAACCAGGGCCGGATGGAACAATCGGCTGCGATGATCGCACTATTCGTCATGGAGAAGCCCTCCCTTCGGTTCGTGTCGTGTCCGAACCGATCTTTTGTGTCCGATCTGCGCACACACGCTAATTATCTGATTTAACATCACATTCCATAGAGTGCAGAGGAGTTGGAGAACGCAGTGTCCAGTTACCGGACACTGCTCCCTCTCGCCACATCCCGGAAAAATCCCCGTAAACCGGCATCAATCAACAATGCGCGATGCCTGGCATGATGGTTGCCTATGGCTAAGGGTCAAAATTGTCCTGAATACGGAAACTTACCTCAGGCTCCTGCTTCGCGGTTCAAAGGAGAGTAAATGCCTGAATCAGTAATAGTTGTGCATACCAGTTCTGATGAACTCAGGGACCTTTGTGCGGTACTCGACAGCGGCGGCTATCATGCCGTTCCCATGAGTTCCCTGGCGGAACTCCTGGCGGCCGTTCAGGAGAGCCCTTGCCATGCTGTCATACTCGATTTTGACGGCCTGCCTGTAGACAACACTTTTTTCAGGGAACTCCGCAAACTCAACTCATCGGTTTGTATGATCGGAATCTCCAGCCGCACCTTTCACCCGGAACTGGAAGAAGCGCTAAGGACTCATATATCCGTCTGCCTCAGCAAGCCCATAAACATCAGTGAATTATTCTACTGGTTGAAGAGCTTCTGCGGCGAGGGCGCCGGCGCAAGAGCTTCGCCGGCTGAAACAACCCGCGGACAAGAATCGAATAGTTTCGCTTCAATGCTAATCAGCGAAAGGACTCAAAGGGATGAGTAAAAACCTGCCTGTAGAAGATCATTTAATCCGGATGCAACGGGACTTGAAGCGGGCATCGGCCGGAAAGCCTTCTGAGATAAGATGGACCATGGTCATCGACGTTGCCAAATGCATTGGATGCCATGCCTGCACAGTTGGTTGCGTTGCGGAGAACAAGCTTCCTCCGGGGGTAGTCTATCGCCCTGTAATTGAAGAGGAGGTAGGGAAATATCCAAACGTGAGAAGGCGTTTTCTTCCCCGCCCCTGCATGCACTGTATGAATCCACCTTGCGTGAAGGTATGCCCGGTTACGGCGACCTACAAGAACGAGCAGGGGGTGACGGTGATCGACTACAACCGGTGCATCGGCTGCCGGTATTGCCTGGTGGCGTGTCCCTATGCGGCGCGCACTTTCGATTTTGGTGAATTCTATACTGCAAAGACCCCCGAAATCTCCGGCAAACTGGTCGGGCAAAAGATGGCCGCCGAGGGCTATGAGAACGCCCCCTCCTCGGAGTACGGCAAAAAGTGGCCCGGCCGCAAACATGACTCTCCCGTCGGAAATGCCCGCAAGTGCCACTTCTGCCTGCACCGCCTCGCCGCGGGCATGTTGCCCAATTGCGTTACCACCTGCATCGGCAGGGCGACGTTTTTCGGAGACCGCAATGACCCCGATGCCCTGGTGGCCGAGTTGCTCGCTTCACCCCGTCTCTACCTTCTGAAGCAGGAACTTGGAACCAAGCCCTCCGTCTACTACTTGCGCTAAAGGAGAGTACCATGAACGGAAAAGGATTCAAAATAGCGATGATCCTGGCCGTCATCGGCTTGATAGTCGGGTCGTGGGGGATGGTCGACAGGTTCCTGAACGGACATGTATCCATGGGTTTTGGGTCGTATGTCCCCTGGGGGCTATGGGTCATATTCTACCTTCTTTTTGTCGGGCTTACAGCCGGCGCGTTCCTCGCCACGATCATCACTTATGTTTTCGAGGTGAAACGATTCAAGAGCATCGGAAGGCTGTCGGCCTTCACGGTATTGATCGCACTCATCTGCGAACTCACCTTCATCTCGCTGGACCTTGGCCACATATCGCGGCTCTACCGCTTTCTGATCTCTCCCAGCTTCACCTCGCTCATGACATGGTTCGTCATTTTCACCAATGCCATGCTGATTATTTACCTGCTCGAATCTTTCTTCCTGCTGCGCGAGGATCTGGTGCAGTGGTCTCAGGACGAAAACCGCCGGGGCAGAGCAGTCTATAGGGCGCTTGCTTTGGGAAAATCGAGTTACGGACCTGAAGACCGGCGCCGTGATGAAAGGCGGGTGCATGTCCTCTCGATCATCAGCCTTCCGGTGGGGTTGCTCTTCTATGGCGCAAACGGCGCTTTTTTTGCCATCCTGATGAATCGTCCGATCTGGAACAGCGCCCTTACCCCGCTTCTCTTCATAATGGCTGCGCTGCTTTCCGGAGGCGCTTTGATCACCTTCCTGATCTACATATTCCAGCACGATGACGAAATAGTCCGGCCGCTCGGGCGCATCATCCTCTTTTTACTGACCGGATATGTTTTTCTCGAAGTGCTCCAGTTTTTCGTGGGTTACCAGACTGCCACACTTTCCCTGGTGACCAGCCTTGACCTGATTTCTTCCGGCCCTCACTGGTGGACATTCTGGATCTTGCATGTTCTCGTCGGAAGTCTCATCCCGATCCTGCTGTTGCTTGCCCGGCCCGCCGATTCAAAGATCATCGCCTGGGCCTGTTTTCTGATCGTGATAACTTTTGCCTCGGTCCGCTTCAATTTTCTGATCCCCGATCTTTCAGTCTACAAGCTGGAAGGCCTGGAGTCGACATTCTTTCACCCTCGCCTTCGGACCGACTATACCCCGAGTCTTGTCGAATGGCTTGTGAGCATCTGGATTATCTCTTTCGGAATATTGGTCTACCTGGCCGGTATGCGCTGGCTGCCGGTGCTATCTTCCAACAGGGGAGGCGAAGAGCATGCTTAAGAAAAAAGTGAATGATTTAGCTGAGAGCTATCTTGAAACCGGTGTGAGCCGTCGCGGTTTTCTCAAAACTTCAGCCCTGCTGGGAGGCTCTCTTGCCGTTGCGACCCATCTTTCGAAAATCGCCGAGGCGGCTGAAGCGAGACCTGCCTGGACGGAAAGCGCGGGCGTTGGCAATGCCTATGTCCATAACCAGCCGGAAAACCAGATTTATTCCGTCTGCCAACAATGCAACACGCAATGTGGGACCAAGGTGAAGATAGTCGACGGGAAGGTCGCAAAGATTGATGGCAACCCATACAGCCCCTGGACTCTTACGCCTCACGTTCCTTATGAAACACCGATCTCCGACGCAGCCACCGTTGAAGGCTCCTTGTGTCCCAAGGGCCAGGCCGGCATTCAGGCCCTCTATGATCCTTATCGGCTGGTTAAGGTCCTGAAGCGCGCAGGAAAAAGAGGTGAGAATAAATGGAAAACCATCTCTTTTGACGATGCATTAAAAGAAATAACCGAGGGCGGGGACCTTTTCGGCGAGGGGCGTGTGGATGGCCTGAAAGACATATGCACCCTGAGAGACCCAAAGGTCGCAAAGGAACTCGCCGAGGACGCTGCCCTGGTCGGCGGCAAAAAGATGTCCATCGGCGATTTTAAACAAAAGCATGCCGTCAACCTGCATTATCTGATCGACCCGGAGCATCCCGATCTCGGGCCGAAGAACAACCAGTTCTGCCTGAACTGGGGAAGGCTCAAAGGCGGGCGCACCGAGATGCTCAAGCGCCTGGTGAACAACTCCCTCGGATCGGTGAATACCCACGGGCATACGACCGTTTGCCAAGGCTCGCTCTATTTTACCTGCAAAGCCATGAGCGACCAATACAGTGAAGGAAAATTCGGCGGAGGCAGCAAGTTCTACTGGCAGGCCGACACCGGAAACTCCGAGTTCATTCTTTTCGTCGGCGCCAACCCTTATGAAGCCAACTACGGCCCGCCGCTTCGCGTCCAGAAGATTACGCAGGGACTGGTGGATGGGCGCATGAAGATCGCCGTTGTCGATCCTCGCTGTTCAAAGACCGCGGCGCGGGCCTGGAAGTGGCTTCCCATTCAGCCGAACGGCGTCTCTGCGCTTGCCATGGCGATGATTCAATGGATCATTGAAAACAAACGCTATGATGCCCGCTATCTGTCCAATGCCAATAAAGCGGCCGCGGCGGCTGACAAGGAACCTACCTGGACCCAGGCAGCTTGGCTCGTGAAGATTGACGCCGAGGGAAAGCCGGGGACATTCCTGCGCGCCTCCGATATTGGGTTGCCGATTGAGAAGCGTTCGAAAAAAGAGGGGGGCGAATGGGATTTTGATGCTCTCATCGTCAAGAGGGGCGAAGAATTCGTTCGCTTTGATCCAAACGATGAGAAGAATCCGGTAGAGGGTGACCTGCTGGTCGATGCAGAGGTTAAGGGTATCCGGGTAAAAAGCGTTCTGCAGATCTACCGTGAGGCGGCAGGCGCCAAAAAGCTAGGCGAGTGGGCTCAGATCGCCGGGATAAAAGAAGCGGACATCGTCGAACTGGCCCAGGAATTTACGAGCCACGGCAAAAGGGCCGTCGCCGATATTCACCGGGGAGTCTCCCAGCACACCTCCGGGTTCTATAATGTACTCGCCTGGATGCTGGTAAACGTCCTGATAGGGAACCATGACTGGATGGGGGGACTTTCCAAGGCCACGACATTTGACATCGGCGGCGCCAAGGAGGGGAAACCCTTTGATCTCACCAGGCAGGACGGAAAACTCAAAAATTGGGGGGTCTCTATCATCCGTCACGAGACACCCTACGAAAAGACGACTATTTTTCAGGGCTATCCCTCCCAACGTGTCTGGTATCCATTCAGCAGCGATATTTATCAGGAAGTAATCCCCAGTATGGGAGATGCGTATCCCTATCAGATAAAGGCATTGCTCCTCTATATGGGTTCTCCGGTGTATGCGCTGCCCGCCGGACACAAGCTGGTTGAAATTCTTTCGGACCCGAAGAAAATACCTCTCATCATGGTTTCGGATATCGTAGTGGGCGAAACGAGCATGTACGCCGACTATATCTTTCCGGACCTCACCTACCTTGAACGGTGGGAGTTTGCCGGATCGCACCCCTCGGTCACGCCCAAGGTCGCCCCGATCAGGCAGCCTGCAGCGGCGCCGCTTACGGATACAGCGACCGTTTTCGGTGAGAAGATGCCGCTTTCTCTCGAAACGCTGCTGCTCGGAATTTCCGAGAAGCTGAAGCTGCCCGGTTTTGGTGAGAATGCCTTCGGCGCCGGCCTCCAGTTGAAGCGAGAAGAAGATATGTACCTCCGGATGGTTGCAAATGTCGCCTTCGGTGACAAGCCCGACGGCTCGGAAAAAGTTCCTGCGGCAAGCCCTGAGGAGATAAGAATATTCGAGCAGGCGCGCAGGCATCTCCCCCCCACCGTATTCGATGCCAATCGCTGGAAAATGGTGGTCGGAGCTGAGCTTTGGCCGCACGTGGTCTACGTTCTTAATCGCGGGGGCCGCTTCCAGGCTTATCACCAGGCATATAAAGACGGGCAGTTGGCGAACAAGTATGGAAAGATGGTCAGCATTTATATGGAAAAGTTCGCGACGACGAAACATTCCATGACAGGTAAACCCTACCTGCCTCATGCGGACTACATCGAGGGGCCGAGAGACTGTTCCGGTAACCTGATAGGAGACAGGAACCTCGGCTATGATATGACCCTCATCACTTATAAGAGCATTACCCAAACCAAGAGCCGAACGCCCGGCAACTATTGGCTACAGGCTGTCTGTCCCGAAAATCTCATCGAAATATCACATGCGGATGCAGACCGGCTGGGGCTCAAAGATGGGGACAAGGTGAAAGTGGTTTCCGCGACGAACGCGGAGGGCGCTTGGAACCTTGGAAATGGACGCCTGAAACCCATGATCGGCCCGGTACGAGTAAGAGAAGGCCTCAGGCCGAGTGTGGTTGCTTTCTCGCACGGCCACGGCCACTGGGCCTATGGCGCGGGCGAAGTGACTATCGATGGAGTGAAAGTCGTTGCGGATCAGCGCCGCGGAACAGGCGTACATGCAAACGCCGCGATGCGTGTCGACCCGGTATTGAAAAACACGGGCCTCGTAGATACGGTAGGCGGAAGTGCGGTCTTTTACCAGAGCCAGGTGAAGCTGGTGAAGGTCTGAAATTCGACGAAGTCGCGCCAACAATTTCAAGTTTTCGATCCACGGTTGAGAAAAAAGGCTCGCGAGGTGCAGGAAAAATCCTGCTCTTCGCGAGCCGTACATGTAGACAAGCATTATAATAGGCCAAACCTGTTCGAGCCTCCGTGGAGGATACCCGAATGTCGGACAAGAATGTTTGCGGGAGGTCTCTTGAGGATTTCCTGGATACCATCGAAAAATTCCATGGGTGGAAGGCGCCCGGCCTGGTCATCGGCGGCTTCATGGTCGATTGGGCGCAGGAACTTACCGGTCCCGGCGTCGAAGCGGACGCCTTTGTCGAGACGCGCCATTGCCTGCCGGATGCCATACAGCTCTTTACGCCCTGCACTTACGGCAACGGGTGGATGAAGGTCCTGGACTGGGATAAGTTCGCACTGAGCCTCTACGACAAGAAAACCCTGGATGGGGTGCGGGTCTGGCTGGACCTTGAAAAAACCCGCTCGTATCCGAATATCTACAACTGGTATATGCGGCTTGTACCCAAGAAATCCCTGCCGCTCGAAGTGTTGCTCAAAGACATTCTCGCAGCAGGCAGAGCCCTGCTCTCCAGTTCACCCGTGCAAATAACGCAAATGCACGGGAAGCAGAAAAAGGGAGAGATAGCCGTTTGCTCCGGCTGCGGTGAAGCCTACCCCACAAAACAGGGCGCCCGGTGTTATTCCTGTCAGGGAAAAGGCTATTACGTGAACAACTCGACATCTCCCAACCTGAGGTCTTGAGATGAGCCAGACGAAAGTAAAAGTAGAAGACGCCGTCGGGATGGTTCTCGCCCACGATCTAACCGAGATTCGACGTGGAGAATTCAAAGGCGCGGCCTTCAAAAAGGGCCATAAGATTCAGGAAGCCGATATCTGCCATCTGCAAAGACTTGGGAAAAATCACCTCTATGTACTCAGGATAGAAGAAGGCTGTCTTCATGAAAACGATGCGGCCGTCGCGCTTGCTGATGCATTGTGCGGAGACGGAGTCACCTGGAAAGACGAACCGAGGGAAGGGAAGATCTCTCTTCTGGCGACCCGGGACGGTCTTTTTAAAGTGGATGTCGAAGCCCTGAGCCGGGTAAATATGCTGGGAGAGGTGATGTGCGCGACCAGGCACACCAATTTTCAGGTAAAGCAGGGGGATGTGGTCGCGGCGGCCCGCGCGATTCCGCTTGTAATCAAATCCGGGATAATCGACGAAGCCGTAAGGATATCGAAGGTTTGTGACGGAATACTCAAGGTGAAGCCGCTCAGAAAAGCGCGGGCCGGCATTGTGATCACCGGTAACGAGATCTATTCCCGGCTGATCGAAGACCAGTTCGAACCGATATTGCGCAGGAAGATGGCTCAAATCGGATCGGAAGTCATGGGAGTTGTTTTCACGCCCGACGATCCCGAGTACATCGAGCGGGAAATCAGAGGCCTGCTCTCCAGGGGGGCCGACCTTCTGCTCGTTACCGGAGGGATGTCGGTCGACCCGGACGATGTCACAAGGCAGGCGATCGCACAGGCGGGCGCAAAGGAATTTCTGTACGGCGCCCCGGTCCTTCCGGGCGCAATGTTCATGACCTCCTTCATCGGCGATGTCCCGGTTCTCGGCATTCCAGCCTGCGGGCTTTACCACGAGGCGACCATTTTCGACCTGGCGCTGCCCAGAGTGCTCGCCGGCGAGCGGCTCACCCGCAAAGATATCGCGGAACTCGGCCATGGCGGATTGTGCCTGCACTGCACTGATTGCCGGTACCCGGCCTGTTCGTTTGGAAAAGGACATTAGAATTCTGGATTTTTTACCGGAGGGGATAAAATGGAGCGCGAATTCCCGAAGTGGTACAGCAAGACGCGACAGCAGCACCAGGAATACTTTACCGCCCTCGAGACCTTGGGAGAGACGGTCCGAAAACAGGGGCCGCTCGATGAAAAGACATCTCACCTGATTCAGTTGGCAGCGGCCGCGGCAATCCGGTCCGAAGGCTCGGTGCACAGCCACGCAAGACGGGCTCTCAAAGCCGGGGCCACACCTGAGGAAATCTATCACACAATAATGCTGCTCACCAGCACCATAGGGTTTCCAACGACTTCGGCCGCCCTGAGCTGGGTCCACGAGCTGTGCGAAAAGAAGTGAGTTGAATAGATCATCTGGTAATTGCGGCAAGAAATCTGTAGGAAGGTTCGAAATATCTTTTCGGCGCTCTCGGCATCAGGCCACAAGAAGGGTGCGAGCACCCCGACCTGGGGACCCGCAATCGGGTGTTTCGTCTGGGAGAGAGCTGCCGCCACACCCCGGATGGTTTGAGCTGGACAGCGGAAAAAAGCACATACTGTCTCGAAAAGTTTCCCACGCGAAGGCGCGAAGCCGCGAAGGAAAACCCTTTTCATGGTTTCCGGGTGTCCCAAATGGACGTGAAGAGCTGCTACGAAGTCACTCGCGAACGGTGGAGCTTGATCGGCAGGTGTTGTCTGAAGAAAGTGAATTCCGCATCTGTTGTGAAAATAGGCATCTGGTGTCGCACTGCTACAGCACAGATGAGAAAATCGGTGTTTGAACCCTGAACTCCTCTGCTGCGACACAAATTAAAGAACTCGGCGGCAGACTCGAAATCACTGGTTGTCAGCTCAAGGTCGGGAAAAGGACGCAGATGATCCTGAATCTTCGTAAACTGATCAACGCTCTTGATTCCAGAAAGGATTTCCTGCCTCACCGGGCCTATTAACTGAACTCGTAGTTCCTTGACCAACTCCATCAATTCGGGGACTTCCGGACCATCGGGAGCATCGCTTCGCCGCAACGCCATAGACCAGACACTGGCGCCGACAAGGACTTTCATGGTTTCCTGCGCTGTTCCTTGTAGTCGTAATCAGGATCGTAGTCGACGGAATGGAACAAATCGAGGATCTCGATCTGTTTGCGGCGCTGGATGTATTCGAGGAGGGCTTCAGTGACCGCGCCCTTCTTTGTCGCATGCTTACCGATAAGGCGGGCCTCTTCGATCAGTTTGTCATCAATAGCCAGATTTGTCGCCATGCAAAACCTCCGTTACACATCAGCATACACTGTGTAATGTGTAGATTTAAGCTTGATAATCCATGCCTCGAAGAAGGCCCGCCACCAGGTTTTGAAAATCATAAGGGTTCATCCCGGTAAGATGACCTTCGATTTCACTCCAGGCAGATTCTTCGGCTTCTTCAACGGAAGTGGCCTTTACCACCGATTCATCATCTACTTTTTCCACGGTGACCTCAGGCTGCTGATGCCCCGAGTCTGAAAATACTCTCGGCTCCAGCCGCGGATATGCTTGGCAACAGGGAGGATATAATCAACAAGGAGATGCCGCGATAACGTGTCTTTATTTCAGGCCGTATTTCTTGAGCTTGTAGCGAAGCATTCTCTCGTTCAAGCCCAGCAGTTTCGCGGCCTGGCTCTGGTTGAAAGCGGTTTTTTCCATTGCATCCCGGATCATACGGAGTTCTACCGATTCGAGAGCGTGCTGGAGGGTTTCTTCCCCAGCCGGTGCGTTGTCGTGACCTCCGGCAGCGCCGGCGCAACCGGCAACCCCAAAGGGCAGATCATCAACGGAAAGAACAGTTCCGCGGGAGATTACGACAGCCCGTTCGATGATATTTTCGAGTTCCCGCACATTGCCCGGATAATCGTACTTGATGAGCAGGTCGAGCGCCTCACGGCTGACGCCTTCGATTCTCCTGCGGTTTTCCCTCGCATAACGCCTGACGATGTGGTCGATCAACACCGGGATGTCCTCGCGGCGTTCCCTGAGCGGCGGGATTTTCATGGTGACGACATTTATTCGGTAGAAGAGGTCTTCGCGAAAGGCGCCCTCTTTCACCCTGGCCTCAAGGTCCTGGTGGGTGGCGCTGATGATCCGCACATCGGCCCTGATGGTTCTTTCCCCTCCTACCCGTTGAAAATCGCGCTCCTGCAGAAAGCGGAGGAGCTTTACCTGAACAGGCAAGGTGAGTTCCCCAATTTCATCGAGAAAGAGCGTGCCCCGGTCTGCCTGCTCGAAGCGGCCGATTCGCCGCTGGATCGCTCCGGTGAAGGCGCCTTTTTCGTGGCCGAACAGCTCGCTTTCGATCAGTGTTTCGGGAATCGCCGCACAGTTGACGGTAATGAGGGGCTGCTCGTTACGGGGACTCAGGTTATGGATCAGCCTTGCAAAAAGCTCCTTGCCTGCGCCGGTTTCTCCCTGGATCAGAACGGTGGCCTGGCTTGGCGCGATTCTCCCGGCAAGATTGATCAATTCGGCTGTCTTTGGGCTCTTGTAGCGGATGGCCCCGGAGGAGACCCCTCTTGCCCTGAGTTCCTGCCTGAGGATTTGATTTTCCCGGACCAGCCTTCGGTGCTGCGCGATTCGGCTTATCCGGGTCGAAAGTTCATTTAAGGCGATTGGCTTGGTGATATAATCGCATGCCCCCGATTTCATAGCCTCGACGGCGGTTTCAATGGTCCCGAAGGCCGTTAGGATTATGGCGTCGATTGCCGGATTGAGTTCTTTTGCATCCTTCAGCACATCCAGGCCGGAAATGCCCGGCATCTTGAAGTCGAGCAACAGCAGGTCGAAGTAATTGGTATGAAGAAGCTTCAGTGCATCCTCTCCGCTATCGGCTTCGATTACCCGATGCCCCTCTTCAATGAGAAAATCGCGAAGCATTTCTCTCTGGAAGGGTTCATCTTCGACAATCAAGATATCCAAATCCTGCATAACTCAGCGAGTTTCCTTTTTAAGGCCTTCCTGGTACAAGAATGAAAATTACTAACCGGAAAAAAACAGAATCGCTCCCAAAATAAGCAGAATCGCTCCGACAATCAGGATTTTCTTTCCTTCCATCTCTGCTCCTTCTTGGTTCTGCCCCGCGCAATGAAGCGTCCAGAAACTGAACCGGCTCTTACGAAATTTCTTTTTAAGTGAACACGCCAGGGTGACAAAATGTAGTTTCATCCTGGTTCAAACCACGCTACAGTGGGGCTCCTCGGCTGGATTCCGGCTCAGGAATCCTGCCGGAATGACGGGACAGGTGAATCTTACGGTAATTGAACCTTAACCTCTCGACTAACTTACAAAAGCGATTGCCGATCCCTCCGGCAATAGTCCGAGATACGCAGAGTGCGTCGGTTTGTCCATACGATCAACGACGCAACGATATTCGCCGACCTTGCCAAGAGGCCAAGACCCCACAGTTGTCGGTCCACTATGGATGCCATTCCCATTTGCCTGGGACTCCCAGTTCGTCATTCCGGCAGGGTTCCTGAGCCGGAATCCAGCGGGGCCGCCGGTTTTCGGCCTGTTTGAACGTAGACTCTGACTTTGAAGTCAGATAAGAGAGCCCGGCAACTGCATCCGGGTCTTCTTTTGACTGCTTCAAAAAGTTTGGCCAAGCAGCACTCTGACTCAGAGCAACCTAATTTGTCCAAGGCATTAGGATTGCAGGGGCAGCAGGACCTCGAAGGTCGATCCCCGGCCGGGCGCGCTTTGCACCCGGATTTCACCGCCATGGGCCAGAATGATCTCATGGGCAATGGCGAGCCCAAGGCCTACCCCATGTTCTTTGCTTGTACAGAAAGGATCGAATATCTGCTTCTCCTGCCCCGCTGGAATGCCTGCGCCGGTGTCTTTTATCCTGACAAATGCAGTTCCTTCTTCCGCTATTCCGCAGGTCATCGCGATCAGGCCCTCGCCGGAGATGGATTCAACGGCGTTGCGGCATATATTGAGAAGGGCCTGTTCCATCTTCCCAGCGTCCATGAATACTCGTAGCGGTCGATCCGGCCACTGTCCGGTCACATGAATCCCCTTTGCCGCGGCGTCTTCCCGCACAAGAAACACAACACTGTCAAGAACGCTGATTATGTCCTGCTCCTTGAATTCCATCCGGTTGCTCCGCGACAGACCCAGGAAATCTTCTACTATCCTGTTGAGGCGCTTTGATTCATCCTGAATGATATGGGAGATGCGCTCCAGTTTCTCTTTCGCGGCGCATGGCTGAATCCTCTGGGCAGCCATGCTGATGGCATTCAGAGGGTTTCGGATTTCATGGGCCAACCCGGCGGCGAGCTTTCCGAGCGAAGAGAGCCGCTCAGCCTGGTTCAACCGTTCGCGCATTGCCTGAATCCTGGCCACATGCCTGTTCTGAGTCCTGTAGAGCAGTCCCATGGCGAAAAGACCAATCGCCGCCATCAGACCCGTCCAGAGAAAAATACGTCTTTGATTTTCCGAGAGAAGTTTATCCGTCTCCTGGGTCTCCAAACCCACACGGGCGGTCCCTATGCTCTTTCCTTCCCAGGTGAAGGGAAAGGAGAGCTGGAGGTATTTCGTATCCCCCGCCTTCACGCATTTCACGTCCGTGCTTTCCAATCTCCCGGCTGTTCCCGCCGCAAGGATGCATTCCTCAACCTTACCGTATGCGATATCGCCAAACCGGGCGAGAACCCGTCCGGACCCGTCCTCCACGGAGAGGTAGGCGATTCCCGTCCCCCACTGCAGATCCTCCACCGCTGCCTGCGTGGCGACTCTTCGCCCCCAGAATTCCATTCCCTGCCGGTCGAGCACCAGCACCACTGCGCCCGAACCGATCTGCTTTCTGACTGCCACAAAGCTCGGGCGATCCGGCGCCCGCGCTCCATGAAAAAGATGAACCGCCACCTCCTCTTTGCTCTTTACCATGCCGCTCATATGCGAAACGACATCAGGGGGGAGTGGAGCACTCTGGAAGGAGACAATCCCTTGCCCGTCGAAAACCCCTACGGCCTGGAAATGCTCCGATACGGTCAATTCATGGATGCTTTTCTCGAAGGCTTCCCGGTTCGTTTCACTCCGATCAACATGACGGGCAAAGTAGAGCAATTCCCTGGCGAGGGCTTCCTGTAGCGAAAAAGATCGCTCTTCAATGCCCGGGCCGGTTGAAAGCTCCCTGTATTCCTCTCCCTCACGCATCAGGTGACGGTGCTTTTCCTGCGAAGTTCTTTCTATTACGCTTACGACGTAGAGCGCCCTCTTTTGCAGAGAATCCATAAGGAGGCTTTCGAGCCTGCCAAGATCCATCATCGCCATGCCGAAAAAGAGCGATGCAAATAACGCAAATACGAGCGCCACCGCAATCGGTTGTATGAAATGACGGTGGCTTCTCTGTCCGAGCTTTCTCAGAGGGCTCTCCATAATCTGAATCTTAGCTCCTGCGTCGAGTCTGTTCTCTTAGCAGGTATCGACAAAAATGTCGAACGCAAAGAGACCTCCGACTAGAAACGATCCATCTGCATATATCTGAAATAACTAATTAAGTTCAGAATATCCCTGAGCGGGCGTTCGACATTTTACGTCATAGGCAAATCACTCTCCAATTCTCTCAGGCGCCTGTCACACGCCGGCTGACAGGACTTATCGGTCGCTTTCCAGATAAAAGCAGCCTTGGCACGGCTATTGCCTTTATCCCTGAAGGCGACGGCGCCGCGGAAGGGTGAACCGCATGCGCGGCTGATGGGCCGATTGCGGTAGTAAGCAGACTTTACGATATCGGGGGGGTACGTGTGCTGAAAATAGTCCTAATGATCGCCATACTAATACTGACGAGCAGTCTGCTCGCTTTCGGCGAACCTTGTCCGATGGTGGATGATGCGACAACCTTACTTCCTCCCGTTGCATCCGTCTTAGGAATCAGTGAGGAACAAGAAGCAGTCATGAACTCATTGCGCGAAGACTTTGAGCGGGAATTCCGCCCCATGCAAAACCAACTTCTCGGCAAGAAGGGGGAATTGGCTCAATTGTGGAGGGAGGCCAACCCTCCCGAGGTCAAGATCCTGGCAAAACAGGTGGAGATCCGTGAGATTCAGGCACGGATGGAGGATCTGAGCACTCACTACCGCTTAAAGTGCCGCAGGATACTTACTCAGGAACAACGCGAGACTCTGTCCCGGCTGGCCAATCATTCGAGAACAGGGCGGCCGCGGGTCAGTTACGGCTGGTAATAACGATGAGGACCACGCGACTCCGCGTCATGATTCATTGGAGTTTGCCGGCTTATGAGGGTGAATAGGGAATAGCAGTATGTGGATTGTCCAGAACGGAGAAGAATGGACTCCGTAAATTCAGGTCCGGTCGCGATATCTACCTTAACCGATCAATTGGAGGATGAAGTGAGAAGAAATGCTCTTTTTGCGCCCACGGTGTGCACGGTCTCTTTCCTGCTCGTATTGTGCTTTTCCGGTATTTCTGCCGGTGTGGAAGCATCGGCTTCCGTACCCGAGGCGCCTGTGAAGGGCAAGGTCACCATGGTGGACATCGGCGCCAAGAAATGCATCCCCTGTAAAATGATGGCCCCAATCATGGAAGAACTTGAGAAAGAATACGATAAGACCGGCAAAGCCGCGATCATCTTTATCGACGTATGGGAGAACAAGGACCAGGGCAAAAAATTCGGCATCAGATCGATACCTACACAGATTTTTTATGACAAAAACGGTAACGAGTTCACACGTCATGAAGGCTTTATGGACAAGAAAAGCATTGTCGCCGTGCTGGAGAAGCTTGGTGTGAATTAGGCGGCGTGCAGGTTTATTCCGGAAACAGAAATGGAGGCAGGGTTTGGACCAGGTATTATTGACCATAAATGAATGGATGAGCGGCGGGCTGCTGATTGCGGCGGTGGGTTGCCTGCTCTGGGGCGTGATCAGCGTA
Organism: uncultured Syntrophobacter sp.; assembly: GCA_964539645.1. Lineage (GTDB taxonomy): Bacteria > Desulfobacterota > Syntrophobacteria > Syntrophobacterales > Syntrophobacteraceae > SbD1. The sequence continues at coordinate 5,815 of CAZIJV010000016.1, read as the reverse complement.
GCGCTCAGCCCCTGTCATATGGCTTCGATTCCGCTCATCGTGAGCTACGTGGCCGGTCAGAGCAAGGCTCTCAGAGGAAGAGAGGCCGCTTTTTACGCCGTTCTGTTCAGCATCGGCCTTTTCATCAGCATCGCCATGGTCGGGATCGCATGCTCGCTTCTGGGCCGCATGCTGGGTGAGGTGGGGCCGTACTGGACGATCCTGGTGGGTGCGATCCTTATTTGGGTTTCACTGGACATGATGGGTGTGTCGGCATGCTCCATGTCCGGCAGCCTCATGGGCCGGATCAGGATAAAAGGCCTGAGGGGGGCATTTGTATTGGGGCTGGCCTACGGAGTGCTGTCCGGCTCATGCACTTTCGGCTTTATTGCTCCGATTCTCGCCATCATAACCATTCAACAGAAGATAATGGTGGGAATCCTCTACATCATACTCTTTGGCATCGGCCACTGCATTCCCATCGCCATAGCGGGCAGTTCAACCGCAAAGGTGAGGAAGCTGCTCGAAAACAGTTCTTTTCACGAGGGGAGCCAATGGTTCAGGAAATGCGCGGGGGCAGCCATTGGAGTGCTCGGACTGTATTTCGTCATACGGCCCTTCGTTGAGACAATGTGATGATCCGCTCTACTTTGCTCAAGAATTCATACTGAAGACTTCGCATATTTCCAGCCAGGATTTCTTCTGAAAAATTCGCCGCTACTCCAAGCCAGGCAGGGGAAGGAAAAATTCTCCTTAAGCGGTAGAATTTTGTTGACACTATATTGCTATTTAGCTATATATGGATGCATCTGGAGGCGCGCTCGGGCTCTTATCTGACTTTGAAGTCAGATAAGAGCTGCGCCGCACCGTTTTGGAACGGGGTTTTATCGAGGACGAAACTTCATTCGGGCGTCTTCGCCAAAATGAAGTTTCATATAAGCTTGCACGTCCCCTCCTGGACACCCTGAAACCATGTAAAGGGGGTAGCCTGGCCGGCTTTTCGAAGCAGTTCAAAAGAAGACCCAGGATGCAGCTCCCGGGCTGGATTCCGGCTCAAAAAGCACTGCCGGAATGACGGAGTGGGAGGCCCCCGGCAAACCCGTTTGGCATAGGAGAGGACCTACAACCATGGGAACCTGGCCTTAAGGCAAATTCGGCCAATTTCGTTGCGACGTAGATTGTACAGGGCAACCGGCGTACTTGCCCTCCTCGGGCTTCCGTAGGATTCGCGTGCCCCGTCATTCCCGCAGCGCTCCTGAGCGGGAATCCAGCCGAGGAGCCAAGTTGCCGGACATGGTTGAACGAGTATCAAACTTCATTTTGTCCCTCTGGCCTGATCCTCTAGAAATGAAGTTTCCTAAGAGCCTGTGCCCCTCTGGGCATGTTATTTTTGCGGAACAGTATTCAGGAGTCCCCTATGCGTGAGTTCATAAAGGTCATGAAAGCGCTCTCCGATCCTAGTCGTGTCAAGATTCTCAAAATGCTCCAGAAAAAATCGATGTGCGTGTGCGAGATGCACGCGGCTCTGGACCTTGCCCAGCCGACCGTATCCAAACACCTGAAAATCCTGGAGGATGCCGGCCTTATTTCTTATCGGAAAAGCGGTCTCTGGGTGAATTATCACCTGGCGGATGAGAAGCGCAACCCCTATGCGGCGAGTCTTCTGGCTAACCTCACGCACTGGCTGGATGAAGATCCGGAAATTGCCCGCCTCACAGGAATTCTTCCATCGATTCGCCGGGAGGACATCTGCAGGAAATAGCACCCGCCCCGTGTGGTCACTGTGAGACTCAGGTTTCTCTCGCTGATGTTTTTCAGTCCACCAGCCAGGTCCTCTCCAGTGGGTAAGATTCTACATCACGCAAAGGATAAGCCATGGCAGAAAAAGATATCGTGCAGATCAAGGTGGGAAAGTTCTCCGTCAGCATTATCGGCATGAAGCAGGTCATGGAAGAATTGGCCGGAACTCACGCCGGCGGCTCCGATGAGGAGGTGGGCATCCTGATGCTCAACCGGCTCGAGAAGGCAAACTATATCCCACCCAGTGCAAGCGGGGAGTATCGTACGGCTTTTACGCGAGAGTTCCGTAAGTTTCTCGGACAGCCCTACACGGAAGATGTTCCGCAAGGCCTGGATATCAAGGTGCTCGGCACTGGCTGCAACCAGTGTGATTCCCTGACGAAGATGGTGATGGAGGTGCTCACGGAGATTGATCTCCCCGCCGGAGTCGAGCATGTGACGGACATAAGGGAGATCGCCCGATACCGTGTCATGGGCTCTCCGGCGCTTCTGATAAACGGCAGGGTTGTCGCCGTGGGAAGCGTTCCTCCCCGGGAAAGGATAAAAAAATGGCTGATCGAGGCGAATGCATCTGCCGGGAAGTAAGACTGATTCGCTGATCCGGAAGCCTTCCGACCAATCAAATGGAGAGAATGGAAAAACCATGAAGGCGCTTAAAGATAAAGACTGCTGTTGTGCTGCCAGCGTCTGTGCCGTCGCAGGAGTTGACGAACGAGATTCCGGCTCACCCGGAAGCCGGTTGTCCAGGTACATCGTTTATGCACTGCCGCTACTCGCCGTTTGGCTGGTGATCTATAAAAATCTCGAATCCTTTTCCAAGTACCTCACCTATCAGTTGCTGGGCTTTCAACCGGGAAGCCATCTGGGCGAGTCAATACAGTTCTTCATCTATGATACGCCCAAGGTGCTCATGCTTCTCACACTGGTGGTCTTCGCCGTTGGGGTCATCAGGTCATTCTTTACCCCCGAGCGCACCAGGAGCATGTTGGCCGGGCGACGCGAATCCGCGGGAAACGTGCTTGCCTCCCTGCTCGGGATTGTGACCCCGTTCTGTACCTGCTCGGCTGTTCCGCTCTTCATCGGTTTTGTGACTGCCGGTGTTCCTCTCGGGGTAACCTTTTCTTTTTTGATTTCCGCTCCCATGGTCAATGAGGTTGCACTTGTCCTGCTCTTCGGGCTTTTCGGATGGAAGGTCGCAGCCCTCTATCTGGGGACGGGACTGCTCATCGCCATGATTGCCGGCTGGACAATTGGAAGATTCAAGATGGAACGGCATCTTGAAGAATGGGTCCTGGAGATGCAGTCTGTCTCCCCGGACTACGAAGAGGCCGGAAAAACCTGGCAGGAACGCATCCAATATGGTCTTGATGCAGTTAGAGATATCGTCGGGAAGGTCTGGATTTACGTGGTGCTGGGCATCGCAGTGGGGGCCGGGATTCACGGCTATGTGCCCGAGGGATTCATGGCTTCGATCATGGGAAGGGGCGCCTGGTGGTCGGTTCCGCTCGCGGTACTCATCGGAATCCCCATGTACTCCAATGCCGCCGGGATTATTCCCGTGGTGCAGGCCCTCCTTGGGAAAGGCGCTGCGCTTGGAACGGTGCTCGCTTTTATGATGGCGGTCATTGCCCTTTCGCTGCCGGAGGCGATTATTTTGCGAAAGGTACTCAAACCAACTCTGATTGTGACTTTCTTTGGAGTGGTTGGGACCGGCATTCTGATAGTCGGATATCTGTTCAACCTTTTGATCTGAAAAAGGCAGTAACCTTTAGGCCTCTGGAAGCGTCTGAAGGAATAAGTGCGTACACTTCAAAAATATTGGGAAGGAGAGGCAATCATGAGCGACACTCACGTCGCCGGAAAAGAATTATTAGCGGAAAATGCAGTGGCGGATCAGGAAGAGGCGCCGCCAAGCAGCATCGATTGGAAAACCATCTGGATGCCCATGCTGTTGATTGTGGGGGCATTTCTGGCGGCCTTTTATCTGCCTATAGAGAACAAGCGATTTAGCAATGCAGTAATTGAATCGCTGGCCCTGGTCAAATGGTACGCCCAGGAACATATGCTGCTGTGTCTCGTGCCTGCATTTTTCATCGCCGGGGCGATCTCCTGTTTTGTCTCTCAAGCCGCGGTGATGCGCTACCTGGGGCCGGCGGCAAACAAGATGCTGGCCTACGGAGTGTCCTCCGTCTCGGGAAGCATCCTGGCGGTTTGCTCATGCACCGTGCTGCCGATTTTTGCGGGGATCTGGAAAAGGGGCGCCGGATTGGGACCTGCCATTGCTTTTCTCTACTCCGGGCCGGCCATCAACATCCTGGCAATTGTGCTCACAGCTAGAATCCTCGGATTGGAACTCGGGATCGCGCGTGCGGTTGGAGCGATTGCGTTCAGCATTATCATAGGGTTGATAATGCATTTCGTGTTCCTGAAGGAAGAAGAGAAAAAGGCGCAGGCGGCGATCCATCTGCCGTTTTCCGATGGTGAGCGCTCACTGTGGCAGACTTCCATCTATTTCGGCACCATGGTGGGGCTGCTTATCTCTGCCACCTGGGGCAAGCCTGCCGATCCGGAGGGCTTCTGGCACGCTGTCTTTCAGATTAAATGGTGGCTTACGGGTGCTTTTGCAGTAGCACTTGGTATCGAACTCATCACATGGTTCCGGGTTAAAACGGTAAAGGTGGCGATTGCTGGAATTATCGTGGCGGCGCTTGCCTTTGCCTTTCCCCATGAACCCCTCATTGCCTTCGGAGCAGGCATTGTTGCCCTGACGGTTCTTATTACTACAACCCGTGGCGATGCAGAAGAGTGGTTCCTGTCAACCTGGGGCTTCACCAAGCAGATCACACCCCTGCTCCTTGGGGGGGTGATTGCCGCGGGGCTGCTTTTAGGACAGCCCGATACAGAAGGGATCATCCCCTCGCAATGGGTGAAGCAACTGGTGGGGGGCAATTCCCTCGGCGCCAATTTCTTTTCGGCGATTGTTGCCGCCTTCATGTATTTCGCAACCTTAACGGAAGTCCCCATTTTGCAGGGCTTGATCAGCTCCGGTATGGGCAACGGACCGGCTTTGGCTCTCCTGCTGGCAGGCCCTGCTCTCTCTTTGCCGAATATGCTGGTCATCCGAAGCGTTATGGGAACCAAGAAGACAGTAGTCTATGTGACTCTGGTGGTCATCATGTCCACCATCTGCGGGATGATCTTTGGACACTTTTACCCCTGATTGAGAGCCGGTAGAGAACTCATTGCAAACAAAGTATTCCGGTCCAAAACATGAATCTGCCGCACCGTAGATGTGCAGGATCAACAAGAAAAGGAGAATATAATGGAAATTAAAGTGTTAGGCCCCGGATGCCCCAAATGTCAGCAGACCGAAAAGATCGTCAAGGAAGCCGTTTCCGAGAGCGGTGTGGACGCTAATGTTGAAAAAGTGACCGATATATTGAAAATCGGCGAATACGGAGTGTTTGGTACCCCTGCGGTAGTCATCGATGGAGAGGTGAAATCGGTCGGCAAGATCCCTACCAAGGATGAGGTCAAGCGTTGGATCGGTAAATAGTTGCCAATGGGAAGCCGGTAACTCGAAGAGGATGGTGATCAACCATTTTGCTTGAGCTGCCGGTGGAAATGTCATGATCCTTGCGTGCTCAGGATGTTCCCAATGTTGGGCAACTTTCTAATCAGGCAGCGGTGGAACTGACCAGGGAGGGAGTCGGCAAGATGGCTTGCCTGGCTGGGATTGGCGGGCGACTGAGCGGATTTGTACAGTCGGCCAGGGACGTTCCGGAAATGGTTTTGATCGACGACTGCTCAGTTGGGTGCGGCAAGGTGATCCTCAAGAATTCCGAAGTGCCCTTGAAATCCTATCTTGTCGTCACTGACCTGGGCATCGAGAAAAGTAAGATCGTTGACCTCAAACCTACGGACCTCCGGAAGGTCAAAGAGGCTGTGAAGGAGGCTCTCACTCAAAAATAGAGTATTCCTTTGAGCCTCTTGCAAAAGTCAGATGGAGGCAGTGAAGGAAACTGAAAAGTGAGCT
>CAZIJV010000015.1:0-98539 GCA_964539645.1 uncultured Syntrophobacter sp. | reverse complement strand
GGCTGCATGATTGAAACCGCTACAGGTGTCGTTCCAAAAGAGCCGCACCCAATGTAGATACACATATAGTCAACCGGGATCGAAATACGGCGGTTGGGTGAACCTAGATGTCAAAAATCACATGAAATAACAGCGAGACGGGATGGAGACGAGGCACGGAGGCATACTGCTCCCCCGAAGCCGACCTCCTTCTTGAAATCAACCACCCGAATCCCAATCCGCATATTGGGATTCCCTATTTCAGAGACGCGGTAGGTCACCTGTTGGATGGGCTTTTCGAGCGCCCGCACGGTGAAGGGGCCTCCAGTATGATAGAGATCATCGAGGTCGGCGGGTGTGACTTCCGGAGGGGGAGGCCCGCCGGGTAGTGCGAAGGTCACCCGTGTCAGCACCATGATTCCATTACGGGCGGTGAACACCTCGGTCACATCCAGCCCGAAGAGAGAATTCCTCCACTTCAGTACGGCCTCCTGGCCATCCGGCAAAAGGGCGGTGAAAATCTTTCTGCCTCCCTCCGCGTCGGCGAGTTCCAGTCGCGTGTATCCCGCGGCCGGAACCACCGGCAAGAGAGCGGCAGCGCTTAGAAGTAAAATACCCGAGACTGCCGTGGCAAAGAGAAGCAATCTGCCGCCGGCGCCACGAAGGCCATTGATGAAAGATGGCTTCATATCAAAGCTTCAGCTACTTCAGCACACCCTTTTCTTTGAAGAACCTGGCCGCCCCGGGATGAAGGAATTCCAGCGACTCCGGAATGTTTTGTTTCACCGCCGTCTCTGGAGTCATCTTCGCTGCGCCTTTCCATACCGCAGAGATTTCCTGGGTGGAGGAAAAAATCGTCTTTACGATTTCATACATCCGGTCTTCAGAAAAAGTGTCCATTGCGGTCAAAACGGCTGTAATGGCGACAGCCGGAACGTCTGCTTCGAGACCCGAGTAGGCTTCTTTCTTGAAAACCGCAGGGTGGAAGACGCCGGGGTTTGCCTTAAAGATCTTTTCTCGAATCTCATCTCCTACCGGGAGCAGTACGATCTTGAGTCCAGGGGTGGAAGCGAGATCGATGATCGAGGAGGTGGGCACCGCGCCGCTCCAGAAAAAAGCCTGAATTTTACCATCTTTAAGGGCCGCGACGGATTCCGTGGCGCCAAGTTTCTCCCTGGGAAAATCCTTGTTCCAGTCGTAGCCAAGGGCCTTGAGTACATAGTCGGCCTGTTCTTCCGTACCGCTGTTGGGAGCGCCGGTGGATACCCGTTTTCCTTTCAGATCCATGAGGGTTTTGATCCCCGTCCCTTCCTTGGTTACGATATGCAGCGGCTGTTCATAGAAACCCAGGACCAGCCGTACCTTGTGTTTGCCGGAGATCCCGGGCACCTTCCCCTCGTTTGCCCAGACTACGTGATAGTCATAGCAGAAGGCCATCCCGGCACGACCGGCATTGAGGAGTTTGAGGTTGTCGATGGCTGCAGTGGTGGCTTCCGAGGTGGCTTCCGTGTTGGGGACGTTTTTGCCGATCAATCCTCCAATGGCCCCGCCCAGCGGATACCACACCCCGCCGGCGCCACCCGTGGCTATGCTGAAGGAGAACTTGCTCTGTGCATCCACCGACGGTGAAATGAACAGCGACAGGGCAAACAGAACTATTACGCCGGCGACCATCCTCGGTAGAATGCTTCTCATCCCATTTCTCCTTTATTTGCGGTTGAGAGTTTGTAACATTTTATTGCCATGCTTCTTTGCGGCGCATCGATAAGTTGCGCAGAGCAACCAGGGCTCCGATAGTAACCGGCACAAGCCCCTGGATAGAGAGTTCGATCGGGAATAACGCCATACCCACTGCCGCCGAGACCATCAGGATTCGTTCCAGAGCATTGAGAGGGGCTTTGAAATATCCTACAATACCGAGAGAGAGCAGGAAAAGGGATGACACACTGGTAATGCAGGCCTGAAGAAACCCGAAAAAGGTGGCTTCCACGATGAGCAGGTTTGCTCCTTCCGGAGTTACCGAGAAACAGAACGGAACGAGGAAGGCGGGCAGGGAATACTTCCAGGCCTGCATCATCGAACCGAAGGGATTGCCTCCCGTAACCGCCGCCGCGGCCGAGGGAGAAAGACCGACAGGCGGCGAGACCTCGGAGAGCACCGCGAAGTAAAAGACGAGCAGGTGGGCGACGTGTACGGGGACGCCGACCTTTACCAGCGCCGGCGCCACCATCACGACGGTCATGATGTAGGTTGCCGTAATGGGCAGGCTCAGGCCGATGATCATGGATGCAACGGTGGCAAGGAGGATGGCGATGATTCGTGAGCCGCCGCTGGCGGACATAATAATGCCGGAGATCTTGAGGCCGAGCCCGGTCAGAGTAAACGTCCCCACGATCAAGCCGGCGGCGGCCAGAAGTATGGCTACAGGAAGAACGTTCTTCCCTCCCTCTATGATTGCCTCGACAATTCTTTTCGGCGTCAGCCATTCACTCCGGTCTTTACTCAGGAAGCTGGTGGCTATGGTAACAATCAGAGCGCCGATAGCGGCATACTCGGGAGATTTGTTCAAAACGGCCAGGAGGAAGACCAGGACGAAGAGCGAGATCAGGTGGTATCCTTTTGTCCTCAGGACGTAGCCCACCTTCTTCGCCTCGGCCTCGGGCGGGGCGAAATTATATTTGCGGGCTTCCATCTCCAGTACGAAAAAGGTCCCCATGTAGTAAAGCAGGGTAGGTACGAGCACCATGATCACCACATCGAGAAAGGCTACATTGAGAAACTGCATGATGAGGAATGCTGCCGCGCCCATGAGCGGCGGAGAGATGACCGCTCCGATGCCGCCTGCTGCTATAAGGCCTGCCGCCATGTTGGGCGAATAGCCCGCTTTATTGAGGATGGGCCACATAATCGGGGTAACCGATATGGTAGTGGCTACGCCGCTTGCCTGAGGTCCGCCCAGAAGGGCGGTGGTGATGAGCGCTCCGCGCCCGGCGCTCGCGGACGTGCGACCCATGGTCGCAAGCGACAGGTCGAGCCAGAAGTCGCCTGCGCCGGCTACGTCCATGAAGGTTCCATAAACCACGAAGAGCAGCACAAACGAGACGCTCACCGAAATGGGCACGCCGAAAATGCCTTCGAGCGTCATGTACATGTGTCCGACCACACGGTCTATTTCGTAGCCGCGGTGAGATAGGGCGCCGCCGAGATAATTCCCAAGGACTGTGTACAAAAGAAATGCCAGGACAACTATGGTGAAAGCAGTGTCCACAACGCGTCGCGACAACTCGAGCAGCAGGAGTATCGCCACTATTCCGAAAAAGACGTCGGCCGGGTCCGGCAGAGTGGAACGACGGATAAACTGGTCAAGGTCGAAGAGGGCATAAGCTATGGAGGCCATGCCGAGCAGGGTAAGGCCGATGTCCAACCAGGCAGTCCATCGCCCGTCACTCTTTGAAGCCGGAGTGACAATGAAGGCCAGGGCGAAAATGAGCCCGAGGTGGACCATCCTGAAGGTATGGGTCTCGACCGGGAATATGGCGCCATATATCGACCAGCAGACAAAGATGATGAAAATGACATCGACCGCAATGCCCGACCTGCCCAGGAACTTTTTCATGCTTCTTCTTAACCTCTCGGAATCTCCGATATTTACGCGCAACCGGAGTTGAGTGCAGGACGGCGCAACCAATGAGCAAGCCTTATTAGGGAATGGCAGAAGGAAGTCGAAAAGGGAGCGTGAGCGTGACCGGGATCAGGTCTTCATGGTCATGGGAACAGGAAAAAGCGCTTCGCGCTGAGGCAGCCCCGCGTGCACTGTTATATCCGGTTGATCTTCAGGTTTATTTTCAGGCGGCTGACGGCGTTGACTATAGCTGAACGAAAACTCCTGTCAAAGAGAAATCTTGTGATTACGAGCCGAAAAGAACCAGACGTTCAGGGTGATTCTACCATGCAGCAACCTGCCCGTCCGCGCGAGGTTCGCTTCCCCCGGCCAATACCCCGTCCTCATTGCGCCAGATTATCTGCCCTCTGCCGAAATCGCGATCCCCTACGGCGCCGTATCTCACGTCATGGCCTCTTCGCAGGAGTACTTCCGCGATGTGATGCGGAAACAGTGCTTCCAGTTCGACCTCCTTGTCCTTTACCCAGCGGAAGCGGGGAGCATCGAGCGCGGCCTGCGGGTTAAGGTGGAAGTCTATGGCGTTGGTCGCCACCATGACGTGCCCCTGCGGTTGGATGAAGCCGCCCATCACGCCGAAAGGCCCTATCGGCTTCCCCTCTTTTGTGAGAAAACCGGGAATGATGGTGTGATAGGGTTTTTTGCCCGGCGCCAGGCAGTTGTGGTGTGCCGAGTCGCAGGAAAAGCAAAAACCGCGATTTTGCATTGCGATTCCCGTACCGGGGATGACCATTCCGGAGCCGAACCCAAAGTAGTTGCTCTGTATAAATGATACCATGTTTCCTTCACCATCCGCTGTTGCAAGGTAGACCGTTCCGCCGCCATGAGGGCTGCCCGGCTCGGGAAGGATGGCTGTTTCACCAATTAGTCGGCGCCTCTCTGCGGCATAGCCCTCGGAGAGAAGGTCCGCCACGGAAACCTGCATTTTTCCGATGTCGGTGATGTATTTCAAACCGTCGGAAAAGGCCAGCTTGAGCGCTTCGATCTGCCGGTGGTAGAACTCCGCGGCCTCCCTTACCGGAGAATCAAAGCCGTTCAGAATGTTCAGGGCCATGAGGGCGACGATCCCCTGTCCGTTGGGGGGAATCTCCCAAACATTGTAGCCGCGGTAGTTGACCGTTATGGGATCGACCCAGTCCGGTTTGTATCCTGCCAGGTCTTCGAAGCTAAGGAAGCCGGAATGGCGGCGAAAGAATGCATCGATTTGCTCGGCAATTTCGCCTCGGTAGAAAATCTCGGCATCCGTTTCCGCGATGCCCCGCAAAGTCCTGCCCTGCTCGGGCAGGCGCCACATCTCACCGGCTCTCGGGGTCCTGCCGTGTGGGGCGAAAGTCTCCGTCCAGTGACGAAACTCCTCGCCCTCCATGGAAGAGTAAACCCTGTAGGCCGCTTCCCATCGGTCGGCCACTACGGGAGAGACCGGAAAGCCTTTCTCCGCGTATTCGACTGCGGGACGCAGGCTCTCGGTGAGCGGCAGCCTGCCGAACCGCCGGGCAAGTTCGGCCCAGGCCGCAGGCGCTCCCGGCACTGTTACCGGACTCACGCCATAGGGAGGCATCTCCTTGTAGCCCGCTCCGGCAAGAGCCTGCAGAGACAATCTCCCGGGCGCCGGGCCGCTCGAATTCAGGCCCCAAAGCCTTTCATCCGTCCACACCAGGGCGAAAGCATCGCCGCCGATTCCGTTGGACGTCGGTTCGACTACGGTCAGGCAGGCTGCCGTTGCGATAGCGGCATCGACGGCATTCCCGCCCGCTTTCAGGATTTCGAGCCCCGCCTGCGCCGCCAGGGGCTGGGATGTCGCAACCATTCCCCGCCTGGCGAAAACAGTGCTGCGGCGGGAGGGATGGGGGTAGTAGAGAGGGTCATAGTTCATGGGATTACCTCACTGTTCGCCGAGGCCTGCCAGGCGCAGAACCAGGTTGGCCGCAACCGTTCTGCGGTAGTCGGCATCGGCGCGGATGTCGCTTATCGGGCTGGCGGCCCGTCTCACGATCTCGGCAATTACACGCAGCCCGGCGAGGGATATCTTCTCGCCGAGCAGGGCCTTGTCGGCCTCCGGGCAGACGAGAACGGTTGGAGCGATACTGCCCCAGGCGAAAGCGGCGCTCGTCACATGCCCGTCTGATCCAACGCCCAAAAGCGCGGCCATGCCGGCAATAGAGCAGGCCAGGGCGTTACGCAGACCAACTTTCTCGTAATGGTGCACATTGCTGTTTGCGGGTTTCTTAATCCATATCGCTGAAACGATCTCACGGGGGCGGAGCGCGATTTGACCCGGGCCCAGGATAAAATCGGCTATAGGCACTCTCCTTTTTTCCGTGGATGAGAGCACCTCAATTTCCGCACCAAGGACGTACAGAGGGGGGAGTGTATCGCCGGCGGGAGATGCCGTGCAGATGTTTCCCCCGATGGCGCCCATATTGCGGACAGGGGGTGAACCAAGGCAGCGGACAGCCCTGGCAAGGATCGGTATATGGGCGCGCACCAGATCACTCTCCAGGATCTGCGTATGGGTGGAGCATGCTCCGATGCGGATGGAGTCGTCCACTTCAGCCAGGCCCTTGAGTTCAGGAACCCGTTCGAGGAGCAGAATCGAGGAGGGGGCGCAGAGCCCCGCGCGCATTTTTACCAGGAGGTCCGTGCCCCCTGCCAACAGCGAGGCATCGGGCATCTTTTCAAACGCTGTCCACAGCTCGGATAGTGACCGGGGAGATGCGATATTCATTGCCAAAATTCTCCGTGCGGAGTTCTTCTCATTATTACCTGCTTTTTGAGGAGTCATTCCCGCTCATTGTATGGGAGGCTGCTTCCACTGCGTCGATTATCTTGACGTAGCCCGTGCAGCGGCAAAGGTTACCGCTCAGGGCCTCCCGGATTTCCCCGCGGCCGGGCACCGGAGTGCGGTTGAGCAGATCGACCGCCGAGAGTATCATCCCCGGGGCGCAGAATCCGCATTGCACGGCCCCCTGCTCGATGAAGGCCTCTTGGAGAGGATGAAGTCCGTCATTCTCCCTTAGCCCCTCTATTGTCATAATATCGCATCCATCGAGTTGCGCGGCGAGCATCAGGCAAGAAAGACGGCTCTCTCCATTAACCAACACCGTGCATGCGCCGCACTCCCCGGCGCCGCATCCCTCCTTGGCGCCGGTAAGCCCGAGATCTTCCCTGAGCAGGTCTACGACCCTTCGGTCGGGCGCCGTATCCATGCCTATTTGCTTTCCGTTCAGAATGAAGTTGATCTTCAAGACTCATATCCCTCCATCCGGTCGCGTCTGTTTCCCTCTCCGGGGCGTATTGCGGCTGCTAAATGCTTCAGGATATTTTCTGCACGGAAAGGTGACTTATTCAGCCTTAGGCCCAGGGCATCTTCGATGCCTCCGGCTATTGCAGGAAGCGGACCGTTCATTCCTACTTCTCCTATTCCCTTCATGCCGAAAGGTCCGGTCGGCTCAAGACTATCCACGGCTATCGAGGTGATCTCCGGAATGTCCATGGAGGTCGGGAGAATATAATTGGTGAAATTCGGGTTGCAGATTTCTCCGTTGTCCAGGTGGAGCTTTTCGAACAGTGCGTAGCCGATACCCTGGGCGACGGCCCCCTGCACCTGTTGCTCGAAACCCTGCGGATTGAGCACACGCCCGCCTTCGGTAAAAGAAACATATCGCCTGACCTCCACCTGTCCCGTCAACTCATCGACTTCGATGCAGGCGAGGTGTGCCGCAAAGGAGAAAAACGAGTGGGGAAAGCCCAGGAAGAAAGCTTTTCCCGTATCGGGAACGTGCTGGGAGACGGGCATTATGAACTGGCTGATGCATGTGCGGTCGGAATCCGGGAATAAACCCGCCAGCACCTTGAGCGGGATTTCCCGTCCGGATGGAAGGTGGCTCACTCTTCCCGGCAGGAGGGCCAGCCCCTTTGGTTCATCGAGAAGAAGCAGAAGGGAGGTTCTATGGAAAAGCTTCTCCTTCAAATCCTCGCATGCTCTTATCAATGCGTTGCCGTAAGCGTAAACGGTTCTTCCGGCCGATGAGGACCCGGAAGGAAGTGATTTTTCCGTATCGGGTTGCAGCATTTCAAGCTGCGGCTCGTCCTGGCAGAGTATCTCACCTGCGATCTGGGCAAAGGCGCTGGAATTGCCCTGTCCCATATCCGAAACCCCGCAGTAGATACGAAATCTGCCTTCGGAAGTAAGCTCGACCTTGGCTATGGCTGAATCCGGAAGGCCGCGCCCGTATCCCATGGCATTGAAGACCGCGGCGATTCCGACGCCTCGCTTTCTGAAGGGTGGCGATCCTTTTTTCCACTCCTCTCGTTCGACCCAGAGCGGGTGAGCGCTCAAGCGTTCCAGGCAGGATACCACGCCCGTGGAGTGCACCATGGTCACTCCGGCGCAGTTTTGGTCTCCGCGCTGAAGAGCGTTTTTCAATCTCAACTGAAGCCTGTCCATGCCCAGCTTCTCGGCCAGGGAATCCATCATCCGCTCGATGGCGAAGGAGACCTGGCAGGCGCCGAAGCCGCGCATGGCGCCGCTGATCGGATTGTTGGTGTAGACGCACCATCCCTCGATCAGCGTATTCTCGATACGGTAAGGTCCACCGGCATGTTCCATGCCGAGTTCCATGACCTCTCCGCTCAAATGGGCGTAGGGGCCGGCATCGTAATAGAGTCTGCAATGGAGGGCGTTGAGTGCGCCGTCTTCCCCGGCGCCCAGGCGGAAATACATTCGGGCGGCATGCCGCTTATATCCGGCAATGAAGCACTCTTCCCTGTCCCAGACCATCTTCACGGGGCGCCCCGCGGCGTTCATGGCAGCGAGCGCAAGAAGGCACTGGACGGTAGCTCCATCCTTCCCCCCGAAGCCGCCTCCGAGGAAGGGACTGATGATGCGAATAGAACCCGGTGACAAACCCAACGCATGCGAGATTTCAAACCGATCACGAAAAGGCGCCTGCGTGGAGGAGATCATCACGATACTTCCGTCCGGCTCCTGCCACGCCACTCCGTTTTGGGTCTCAAGAAATGCATGATCCTGGAAGGGTACCTCCAGGGACTCCTCTACCACGAAGGCGCATTCGGCGAATGACTCTTCAATTCCTTTTCCTTTGGCGATTTCCGCCTTGAGGAGGATATTGCCTTTCTCCTGAACCAGCGGAGCGTCCGGTTTGAGCGCTTCTTCCGGGTCAAATACGGCCGGGATCGGCTCAATATCGGCAACGATCAGATCAAGAGCTTTTTTAAGAGCCTTCTTATCCTCGGCAAGCACCAGTGCGACCGGATCGCCCCGATGTCTTACCCTGGAGCCGGCCAGCACCGGCTGATCCTTATGCACTATCCCCTGCCGGTTGGTTCCGGGAACATCCTTTCGGGTGAGAACGGTGAAAACGCCGGGCGTCGACAGGGCGGCGGATATGTCCACCTCCCGGATCAGCCCGTGAGGAATGCCTGCTCTTTTCGCAGCCGCCCAGAGCATGTTTTTCGGGTAGTGGTCTATTGCGTATTTTTCTTCCCCGGTAACTTTGCCCGCGGCGTCATATCGGGGTGCGGGCCGTCCGACTTCAAGCATCTTCCTTCTCAAGGAAAACTCCTCATGCTGCTCCATACATTTGAGTAAACGCGATTATCACTCCGTCATCCCGTAGTGCTCCTGAGCCGGAATCCAGTCGATTCATTTTTGGACACACTATTGTGGGGGACGGTTCCAGCTTGCTGCCGGTGGCGCGCATCCAGTCTTCTTGAGTGTATTCCAGTATCTTTTTCGCCTTATCGGAATAGAGTGCTACGGCGCCGAAATCCGGAGAGCTGGAAATCTTCTGCATGAGAATTCCGTCCGAATCAAACCACCGTGGTGCATAGCCGCAAAAAAAATAACCCCGCTGGCGGAGCAACTCAACGGCTGCCGATAGCCACGGTTTCTCAAGAGAGATAAAGATCTGCGTGACGGGCAACTCTTCGGATCGCGCCTGCTCCTCCATCTGTACCATTATCTTTTCCAGGTCGGCGCCGGCGGACTTGATGCCGGCCCTGAGAACCCCTGCCTGTTTCACTGCTTGTTTGCTGAATTCAGTTGTCGAACCGGGTGGAATTGAGAGGTTTGAAACGGTCAGTGTCCTCGATATGTCGATGTCACTCAAAATAAACTCTATCTGTTCCCGGTAAGCTCCTGGGACAAAAAGTTCGTGAGGCCTGTCGTTGTGTGACAGAAACTGCACCAGGCAGGAAATGCGACCGGTGGGCGTGGCGTTTTCCATCTCGTACATTTTAGGGGGCAGTTGATCGAGTTCAATGGCGACGTCCCTGAAATTTATCATTGCCATGCCTTTTTGAGATGTGACATGGGTACAGAGCGCTTCACCGAAGACTCCGTCCGGGGCCACACGGGGGATCAAGTCGCTGCCCATGAATTTTGCCAGTCTGTATGCGGCGGTCGAGTTTCTATACTGTTTATGAACCATGAACTGACCGACTTCCAGGAGCTTCGGGTGTGGTGGGGAGCTTCGGTAAAGGGCTGCGTAGGCGATTACGTCTCCCTTCCGTGTGCGGGCAATGAGCGAATGCATCGTGCCCTTTTCGTTCCCTTCGATGATTTTCTCCGGATAGTAGTAGGTATCGAATGGATACTGCGGCCCATAGATCGAATAGAAAAGACTCGCTATGCCGGCAGCATCCTCGGGCCTAAAAAAGTCGATTTCGAATTTCTGCCCCGGTTCAACAGGGCTTTCGTGGTCTATTCGCATTACTTCAACCTTCCGTTGGGAGGTGAGAGCAGCCTTTCTCAATCTTGCGAGGCGGTCACGGCAAGAGCCTGCCGATTCCGGTCGCGCATTGCGAGCAGCAGTAAAAGTCCGAGGGCGACAGCCAGGAAACCCGCGCAGAAAATGAAAAGGCTGCCAACGGTGAACCCTCCTGACAGCCACAAACCACCGAAATAGGGGCTCAGGAAAAATCCGGCATCCATCATGAATAATGACAGATTGGTGTTCAGGCCCCTGAGGTGAGCCGGGGACAGGAGAAACATGACCGAATTCAACAGCGGCAGGATGACTCCGACGCAGAGGCCATACCAGCCTGCAAGTATGAGGAACAGTCCCTCGGACTTGACCGCGCTAAGAAGAGTGAAGAATGGAATGAGCAGGATCATAAAAACGATCAACGTTCTCAGTTTGCTAATGCGGTCCATCCAAAACCCGCCCGATACACGAACCAGGATCATCATCACTGTGGAGATGGTGAAAAAGGCGCCGGCCTGTCCAGAGGAAATATTTGCAGCATAGCTCTTCACGAAGAAGAAGACCATGGAATAACTCAAATAAACCAAGAGGTTGACACCGAGAAGCAGGACTATCCCAGGCGCTCTCATGTTTTGTCTGAGTTCGTCCATGCCGGGCCGCTTCATCAACGCCGTCTGCATGCTCTTGACAAGTTTTCCGAGGCGGCCCTTGAGTACGAAGAGCAGGATAAAGGCAGGTGCAGCCAAAATGGTTACTGCGGCATAAATCCGGGGCTCCACCCAGCCAAGGCGCAGCAGAGATTCGGTTGCAACAGGCAGCAAGGCATAGGGAATGAGGGATGCAAGGCTTACTATGCCAAAGCCTTGAGCGGCTCTCTCCCGGGGTATGAAACAAACCACGAGAGTCATGGCTGCAGAGATCAGCAGGACAAAAGCCGCGCCGTGAAATATGCGCAGAATAGCGATAGCCGGAATGGTTTCAGCAAACGAGTAAGAACATAGGGCCATGACCAGCATGATGAGCGCGAGCAGCATGGCGCCCGCCGCATTTGCCATGTGCAGAAAGGGTATCACCGAGAGGCGAAGCAGGAAGGCGCTCATGGGTTCAAGACCTACGAGAAATCCACGCCATTCGGGCGCAATACCGATTCTGGCCAGGTAGCCATAAAAGCTGTAGAAGACAGCCATATTGCAGAACGCAAAAAGGATAACGAATATGAGGACAACGAAATCGAAGCTCAGGAGTCTTTTGCATTCATGCATTATGGCGCCGCCTTTTGCCGGAGACTCCGGGGTTCGGCCGGTGAAATGGAGTGCAGTGCCTCGATGAAGGCTTCCATGGCTTCCCTGCCCGCGATAGAGACCCTTATCCAGTTCGGGAAACGGAAGCTGGTCATGCTCCGCACCATGACACCCTTTGACATCAATTTCCTGTAAGCCAGCGTGTCATTAATAGAGAGCCTGAGCATGAGGAAGTTCCCTTCACCGGAAACGACCTGAAGCCCCAGTGGTTCGATTTCTCGACGGAGAAAAGCCTTTTCCGAGTTCACTAACTCTCGGGTGCGGCGAATATGTTCTTCACTGTCGTCCAGAGTGGCGAAGGCAGCCACCTGCGCCAGTGAATTGACGGAATAGACGACGCATGTGCGCCGGATGATATCGACAACTTCCATGCTGCCCGCCAGATAACCAATCCGCAGTCCGGCCAGTGCGAACATTTTGGAAAAAGTCCTGAAGACAATGAGGTTCGGGTATTCGCGTAAAAGAGCCATTCCATCGGGAAAATCCGGCGCCTCGACAAATTCGGCGTAGGCTTCATCCAGAACCACGATGCGGCTGCCTGCCACCCGATCCAGGAAACGCCTCAGCCGCCCGATATCCCAGCATGTTCCCGTCGGGTTATTGGGGTTGCAGACAAAAAGGATTTTCGTGCGTTCGTCAATCCTTTCCAGCATGCCTTCGTCATCGAAGGTGAAATCCACCAGCGGCGCCAACCGGGCTTCAAAACCGGAGAATTCAGCGATCCACTCGTAGATGGCAAATGTCTTGTCTGCGGTAATGATATTATCACCCTGCCGGCAGAAGGCCTTTATAACGAAGCTGATGACTTCGTTGGCGCCGTTTCCCACCAGGAACTGATCCGGATGCATTCCGAACCTGTCGGCCAGTTTAGCGCGGAGGTAGTAGGCATCTCCGCTCGGATAAACTGAAGAGCGGACTGCCGGAAAGTAAGTGATAGCTTCACGAGCCGCCGGCGAAGGGCCAAGGGCATTTTCATTATTGTTGAGCCTGAACAGGTAGGAGCAGCCGTAGAGTTTTTTCAGCTCCTCATCAGGTTTGCTGGGTATGTAGGCCTGAAATCGCCTGACATACTCAGGAACAAGTTTTTCCAGTGGTGGAGAGCAATTCATCAGAGCACTCTCTCGAACTGAAAAATCAGGAGGTCCCCTGTTCCGGAGTACGGAATGACCATCCGCGGCGCAAAATCATTTTTCAGCAGCCCCGGTACGAACCGTGCCTGCCACGCCTGGCCCAGATCCATGGTAAAGAAAATATTGTCGATCTGTTCTCTATGGAAAAACTTCAGGTGCTGAGCCAGGTTTTGGGCAAAATCCTCTCCGAACCATGTGGGATAAAGCGTGACGTTTCCCTGCTGCCGGTCGAAGGCCGAAAAAAGAACGGAATATAGAGAACCGTGCTCCCCCGCCTGCACAACTGTCCTGATGTCCCGGGGCAGAAAAAGTCTTTGGTATTGCTGCCGGACGAAATCCCGGATATCGGAGTGCACCCAGGCCGGTGATCCGGCATCGTCGCCCATCAGGCGGAACCAGGCTTCACGGGACGCCTGGGTGTTGTCCTTACCGTAGGCTGTGAGACTTCCAAGATCATCGAACTCTTCGGAAATGAATTCAGGAGTGGGAAAACGGTTGATGAGAACCACCGCCGGTGACCTGGCGATATCTCCTATGCAACTCTCAATCAGGGCGGAAGATATGGCTCGTGCTTGAACCTGGTCGAAAACATAGGGTCCAAAGCATTCGACAGCATGTTCTCCCATCCAGTGCCACAAGGTTCCTCCGCCTATCTCGCCCTTTGCCGAAACGGCGATGGCGGCCCTGTATTCTCCACCTGCGACCATGTCGATGAGTTTTCCGGGGTGAGACAGGGCATTCGGGAGAAATAGTCTTTCGTAACAGTCTTTAGCCAGCAGAGCGAACAGGCTGAGTTCTTCCGAAGTTGGCGGCCTGACGGCAAATGAGCCCAGTTGGCCCGGCATGGGCTGGTCCGGATAGTCAACTGCCGGGTAGGCCTTTTCCTTCAAAAGGCTGAGCTGCAGTCCCCGTTCCTTCTGGCCGGTTATGCGAAACTGGTCGACCGACCTGGAAGCCAGGACCAAGCCCATCTGGTCGGCATCGGGGTCGTCATCTAAAGATACGCTGGCGGTAATATTGAAGCCGCGCAGGTCCAGTTCTTTGGCCGGAAAAGAAAAGTCCGCCTGCACGTAATAACCGCCGCTGAAACAGCGCAGGTGGACATGTGCATCTTTGGGCAGAACCATGCGGTAGAGATGAACGAAGACTTCTTCCGCTGCCAGAGTGAGTTCCAGCGCTTCCCGCCGTCCAAGCCCCAACACGGATGACGAGTTTTCAACAAAAGAGGTGACGATCTGTACGAAGGCTTCCCCGGCAGGAATCGTCAATTCGACTTCGGGCCTCGGACTCGGCGCCATGCAATCTCCCATAAGTAAATTCTCACTCCGTCCCGCCCGGCAGCCACAGATAGTAGAAGCCGCTTTGCATCGGTGGGAGCAGATCCGCTATCTTCGGATCAATCAGGTTGATCTCCGGTGTTTCCGGTTTGGAAGCGGAAGTGTTGTACACGGTGTCATTGTGGTATTCGGTGCGCCGATAGACAATGACTTTCGGGTCTTTGGCCAGGCCGGACAATTTTGCGGCCTCGCCTATCGCCTCCTCAACATAACCGGTCCGATCGATCAGTCCCAGTCTTAGCGCTTCGTCGGCAGAGTAGATCCTGCCGGAGGCAATCTGCTCTCTTGCCTCTGGATTTAGCCGCCGGTGTTTCGTCGCCAGGGTGACAAACCTCTCTGCCAGCTCCTCGAGGAGTTTTTGCATTATCCGCTGCTCCTCTTCGGTCGCCTTCCTGAACGGAGACCCCATATCCTTATTCAGGCCGGACTTGTTGACCTCCACGTCGACCCCTATTTTCCCCATAAGCCCGGTGATGTTCGGCCTCAGGAATACCACTCCGATCGAACCGGTGATCGTAGTGGGGTGGGCCATGATGGAATCGGCGGGCAAGGCTATGTAATAGCCTCCGGAAGCGGCTACGGTCATCATGAGTGCGACGATCTTCGCACCGCTGCGTTCCTTGAAACCGGTTATCTCATGGTAGATGATGTCGCTGGCCGTAACCGATCCCCCGGGGGAATCGATCTTGAGTATTGCCGCTTTGATTTTATCGTCTTTTTCAGCCTTACGGAGCTGTGCGACCACTTCCTGTACCGTATTGGGCCTGCGGGCAAAAGGCAGCCCCCTTTTACTGTCCGAAATAAATCCGTTCACGGAAATCAACAGGATCTTTTCGGTTCCTTCACCTTGAAGAGTATACTCCTCGAGTGGCTCCGTTCTGTCCGGGAAGATCGAAATCTTCGGCTTTATACAGCCGAAAACGGAAGAAAAGCAGGTGACCAGCAAGATAGTGAGAAAAATACGTTTCATGTAAGGCCTTTAAACAGTAGTGCCCGCCGGGGCATGCATCGAATGGTGTAAGTAGCTGCCTTCATGAAATTAGCGGAGGCCGGGAAATTTGGCAAATTCAAAACGAAGGCATGCCGGAGGAAAGATCAATAAGCAGGGGCCTGGGATACTTTATTACGTGGGGCCGTACTCAGAACCCGAGCATCCTGTGGCAACTTCTGCAGGGCGGAGCTGGAGCGGGGAGTCCCTTCCCTCTCAGGTAGGCGGCTCTCGCCGTCGTATTGGCGAAAAGATCGTCGAGCGCTCGTTTCCGCTCAATGAAACTGTTCATAAACTCAATGTATTGCCTGTTGCCCAGGATGTCTTCGAGGTCCTGGTTAAAGATATTGCCGAAGCTCAGTTTCCCGGTGGCAGTCTCTCGGCCCTGGAAAAACTTTCTGTAAGACGACGGGACCGGCGGGTGCAGATAAACGCACGGGGCGGTTTCTCCATCCACGGAAATGAAAAGGTTCCGCAGCGGATTCTCGTCACAGATCGCAATTTCCAGTGGTGACAAAGAAGGAAGCCGGATTCTTATCTTGAGTTCTCGGGCGCGGCCTTGCGCCTCTCTAAGCTTCGACTCGGCTTCCGCCGTATCACCGAGATAGACGCTCTGACCCTGCTGCCACTCGTTAGTGACATGGATCAGATTGATGATGGAGATCTCGTTGACTCCAAGATCGGCGGCGAATTGGGGTAAAAGAGGAATCTCCCGGAGGTTGTCTTTCATCATCAGGTAGACGAGGTGTACTCCGGGTTTGCCTGAATTTCTCTCTGCCCTGGCCCGCAAGACCGCTTCGATCGCTCGAACAAGCTCTGAGAGATCGGAGTTTACCCGGATCGCATTGTGTGTTTCGGAGGTTGCGCCGGCAAGGGAGAAGCCGATGAAATCGATTCCCGCATCGAGGAGATCGGCAGCGTAGCCTCGATTCAACCCTTTGCCGCTGGTGACGAAACCCGCCCGGCATCCGGCTTCCCCCGCTATTCGGACCACATCCGCCAGGTGCGGGTAGAGAAGCGGTTCACCCCAGCCTTCGAGAACAACTGTTTCTACCTGCCTGAGGTAGGGCGTTATTCCCTTGAATTTGTTGAAATCCATATCCGCATGACGCCAGTCGGGACAGGACTCCCTGATGCACATACGGCACCTGAGCGGACACCGTGTCGTCAGTTCGATCTGCCATGCGGCAAAGCGTCTTTTCTTACGGCTTCGAAAAAGTTTGCTCAGAAAGCGGTTAGCCATAACGGCAGGCGACCCCCTGAATCACACGAGCCCGACTTGCGGCCCAGTTATTATGCGCGACATTTTCACAATTGGTAGAGACGAGCGTGCTTTTTCTCCAGGTAGCTGATGAGATAATCGGCGCTAAGCTCTTTTCCCGTCACGGCTTTGACCAGGTCGCGCGGCACATAACGGCTGCCCTGTGAGTGAATCCTCTCTCCCAGCCATTTTACGAAGACCGGGAATTCACCGGTTTCAAAAAGCTCCTCCAGATCACCCAAAGTCTCCTCGGCTCGCGCGAAGAACTGCGCCGCGTAAATATTGCCGAGGGCGTAGCTCGGGAAGTATCCGATTGCTCCCTCCGACCAGTGTACGTCCTGCATGACCCCGCTGGAGAAATCAGGGGGAACGATGCCGAGATAACGTCTCATCTTTTCGTTCCAGGCGTCAGGCAGGTCCTCCGGTTCCAGGTCCCGTCCAATCAGGGACCTTTCCAGTTCAAAACGCATAATGATGTGCAGGTTGTAGGTTACTTCATCGGCTTCTGTCCTTATGAGACTCGGGCGCACGTCGTTTACCGCAAAGAGCAGTTTGCCGATATCAACTTTCTCGAAGTGGGGCAAATGTTTCCGAAACAGGGGATAGAAGTGATTCCAGAATCCGCGGGATCGTCCCACCATGTTTTCCCACATGAGCGATTGGGATTCATGTATGGCCATGGACACGGCACGGCCCCGTGGAGTACCCCAGTGCTCCGCTGGGAGTCCCTGCTCGTAGAGAGCATGTCCGGTTTCATGAATGGAGCTGAAGAATGCCACACCGAACAAGGTTTCATTGAATCGTGTGGTTATCCTCACATCGCCCGGGCCTATGGTCGAGGAAAAAGGATGAGCCGAACGGTCTATTCTGCCGCCGTGCAGATCGTAGCCAAGGCATTCCGCCATGTCCGAAACGAGATTTTTCTGCGCCGATTCGGGGAAAGAACCCTGCAGGATGGAGATGTCGGGTTTTTGGGGACTGTCCTGAATGCGCTGCAGCAGGTCGATCAGGGCAGCCGAAAGCTTGTCGAACAGAGGCCTGATGGCGTCGGCGCTTTCTCCTGGTTCGAAGCCCTCTATCAGGCCGTTATAGATTTCTCCCCCGACGTCCAGGTTTGCCGCCTCTTCCCGCTTAAGTGCTATGATCCGCTGGAGATGGGGCAGAAAGGAATTCCAGTCGTTCTCAGGGCGCGCTTTCTGCCAGGCGAGTTCGCCCTCGGATGCGGCCCTTGCCAACTCGACCGCAAGGGACTCGGGTATTCTTACGGCACGGCGGTAAGCTCTTCGCCATTCGCGAACGTTTACCGAAACATCGGAGAGCGGGTCTTGCACGAGATTCGTGCCCTCCACCACGGAAAGCATTTCGCCGATTTTCGGATTGGTCGTGCGCCTGTTGAGGAGGCCGGCAAGCGCTGCAAGCTGCCGAGCCCTGTGTGCATGCCCACCCGCGGGAAGGCACGTCCGCTGGTCCCAGCCAAGAAGCCGCCTCATGGAATCGTACAGAGCGGTATCCCTGGAATAGTCCATGAGCCACTTATATGCTTCTTTCGGTTTCATGTGCTCTCCTCATGGATAGTAAAGCTCCTTAGTAACTCCGTGCAGTAAAGTAACCGGGAATCATCACACCCGTCATTGCGGCGGCGCTCCAGGGCCGGGAAAAACACGGGCACAAGGCCCTATACTACTGCCACCTGCACACCTTCTTTCATCAGCGCCAATAACCCTCATTGAGAAGGACCTGGTGTGTACTCACTTGCGTGCCAATGACGCTCGGGCGCTGGTAGCATAGGCCCTTGTGGCCGTTGTCCCATTACGTGAAAGTAACCGGGAATAGGCAGGAAAACACAGGAACAAGGGTCCTATACTGGAACTTTCAACCTTGCCATGAAGTTCATAAGAGCCGATCAATTCCTGACACCTTATAGTGTGGGGTGGCGCCTATCGAACCCCCCCATATGCCTTTTCTTGACTTTTAACGTCACGTTCTTAGTTTTCAGTTTACCAAAAATGGACAAACAATTGTAATTAGAAGTATTTTAAGATACTGCAGGCGCCACCCCTTTTCTCAAACCCATTTGGAATAATACAAGATGCTGCCCGAAAAGCTGAAAGTAAAGCTCCAGGAGATGATTGCCGGTGCTGAGTCGCCAAGGGAAATGGCTATCGATGCAATGATAGAGGTACAGGGAGTATATGGCTGGATGACGGACGAGGCGATGGTGGAAACCGCAGCGCTTCTCCGGATGACTCCGCTGGAGCTCGAAGAACTCGCCACCTTTTATGATTCGATTTACCGCAGTCCGGTGGGCAAGTACGTGATCCATGTGTGCGACAGTGCGATTTGCTGGCTGGAAGGCCATCAACGTGTGATCGACTACCTCGGCAAGCGCTTGAACCTGACGATGGGAGCTACCACTTCCGATGGCCTTTTCACTCTCCTGCCCGTCTGCTGCATCGGCTACTGCGATCGGGCCCCCTCCATGATGATAAATAAGAAAGTCTATGGAGAACTCACACCGGAAAAGATCGACAATATTCTGGATAAACTGGCTCAACAAGCCGAATTCGCCGAATCGGAATGACTTATGCCCCAATATGCGAAAGTACTCTTCAAAAACCGAAAACCGGACAGAGTAACGTCAATAGAGGAATATCGTAAAAGCGGCGGATACGAGGCGCTCGAAAGATTCGTCGGCGCCCGCGTTTCTCCGAAAGAGATAATCCGCCTGGTGGATCAATCCGGCTTGAAGGGCAGGGGGGGCGCCGGCTTCCCTGCTGGAAAGAAGTGGGCTTCTGTGCCTGAATCGGGAGCTTTTCCGCGCTATCTTGCGGCAAATGCCGATGAGATGGAGCCGGGAACATTCAAGGACCGGGTTCTGATGCACGCGGACCCGCACAGTATAATAGAGGGAATGATCCTTGCCGGCTATTCGTTCTCCGGATCTCAGGCCTTTTTATTCGTAAGGCCCTCCTATGAAAGCAGCGCCCGGATATTCGAGAGGGAACTGGAACTGGCGAGAAAGGCCGGATTCCTCGGGAAAGATATTCTGGGAAGCGGCTTTTCTTTCGATATTGTGGTGCACCGGAGCGGCGGAAGATATATATGCGGCGAGGCTACCTCGCTTCTCAACGCCATTATGGGCAAGAGGCCCAATCCGGTGAAACCGCCCCCCTATCCCACGGAGAGAGGTTTGTGGGACAAGCCTACTGTCGTCAATAACGTGGAGACCCTGGCCTACGTACCGCACATCCTCCGCAATGGTCCGGAGTGGTTCAAAGGGCTTTCCGCGACTCCTCACGGGGCGGGTTTGAAGATCTACTGCATCAGCGGAAAAGTCAAACTGCCGGGGGCCGTGGAACTGCCCATGGGGACCCGGTTGAGCGAAATCATAGAGGAACACTGCGATGGAATGGCCCAAGGTTCCGAGTTCAAGGCATGCCTTCCCGGTGGGGCTTCTACCCGGTTCATAACCAGGGATCATTATCACGTCCCGATGGATGCCGAAGATCTGAAGACAATCGGCAACCGGCTCGGTACGGCTGCCATAATGGTTTTCGATCAGAATACCTGTCTTGTGGGAGTTACACTGAACCTGATGCAGTTTTTTGCGCGGGAGTCCTGCGGCTGGTGCACGCCATGCCGGGAGGGGCTGCCCTATATGCGCGATCTGCTATGGCGCATTGAAAACGGAGAAGGCGAGGAGGATTTCATCCCAACCCTCAGGAGCATGTGCAAAGAGATGTGGAATTCTTACTGCGCGCTCGCTCCCGGCGCCGCCGAACCGGTCATAAGCCTGCTCGACTTCTTCGAGGACGAGGTGCGGGAACACATCAGACAAAAAGGATGTCCTTTTCATGCCAAGGCTGGTCATTGACAATCTTGAGATAGAAGTCCCGCAGGGGATTAAGGTAATAGACGCCGCGGAGCGACTGGGGATCATGATTCCGCGCTTTTGTTATCACGAGGCGCTCGGGGCTGTCGGCGCCTGCCGCATGTGTGCGGTCAAGTTTCTGCAGGGGCCGTTCAAAGGCGTCCAGATGAGCTGTATGATCGATGCCCAGGAGGGCATGGTGGTCTCCACGACAGACGAGGAGGCCGTGCAGTTTAGAAGAAGAATGATCGAATTGCTGATGCTGAACCACCCGCACGACTGCCCGGTATGTGATGAGGGCGGCCAGTGCCTTCTGCAGGATGAGACCGTTTCAGGCGGGCATGGGCTGCGCCGTTACAAGGGAAAGAAGCGCACATACCGGGATCAGTACCTGGGACCCTACATTCAGCACGAAATGAACCGGTGTATTCATTGCTACCGATGCTCGCGCTACTACCAGGAGTTCTCCGGGTATCGAGATCTCGGTCCCTTGCAGACTGCAAACCGGGTTTACTTTGGAAGGTTTTCAGACGGAAGGCTGGAGAGCCCGTTTTCCGGAAATCTCGTGGATATCTGCCCCACCGGGGTGTACACGGACAAGACCGCGAGGTTCAAGGTGAGGCGTTGGGACCTGCAAAGGGCGCCCTCCGTGTGCAATCTCTGCTCCCTGGGGTGCAACACTATCGGGAACTCCCACTATAGATCGGTGATGAGAATCGAGGCGCGGCTGAACCGTGATGTGAACGGGTATTTCATCTGCGATGCAGGCAGGTTCGGCTTTTCCTATGCAAACGGAGGGACCGATCGCAAGCGCCCCTGGGCGCCCCGCATCGATGGAAGCGATGCCGATGCGAAAAGCACGCTTTCCCTGGCTGCGGACAGGTTGGCTGCCATCAAGAAACAAGCGGGATCAAAAGCGATTGCCGTCGTCGGATCGTGCAGAAACAGCCTCGAAACACAGATCATGCTGAAGCATGTTTGCGGGATGACCCAGTGGCGCGATCCGGCCTTTTTCGAAGATACCGCCGCACTCCGCAAGGCTAGAACGGCAGTCGAGCGGCTGGATGCCAGGATTGCCTTTTCCATGCGGCAAATCGAGGCATCGGATTTCGTCATAATCGCAGGTGCAGATCTCCTGAATGAGGCGCCCATGGCCGCTCTGGCCATTCGCCAGGCCTCCAGGAAAAAGGCGCCCGTTATCGTCATCGACCCGCGGCCCGTTTCTCTGCCGATGAACTTTGAGCACCTCCCCGCCGCTCCGGATGACATCGAGCATTATCTTGGTGCACTGGTGAGAGGCAGCATCGAAAGCGATGTGGGCCAGTTCGGACATGATGCGGCGGGATTCTGCGGAAGTCTGCCGCGCAAGTGCCGGGACGGGTCGCTCCAGGAGAGGATCGAATCTCTTGCCCTATCCCTCCGTGCCAGTCGCAGGCCTGCGATAATCTGCGGGACGGATATCGTGCGCGAGTCGACTCCTGCTTTTGCTGCTGACTGCGCTTTGCTCCTACGGCATGAAATCAAGGAAGCCGGTCTGTTTTACATCCTGCAGGGAGCGGGCGCCTTCGGCGCGGCGCTGCTCTCTTCGGCACAGGGACCGGTTTTCGAGGATATTATAGAAGAAATTGAAAAGGGCGCCGTCCGTGCCCTGGTCGCCGTGGAAAGTGATCCTTTCCGCTTCTTTCCGGATCGCAAACGGCTCGATGCGGCGCTCGCCAAGCTCGAATTGCTGTTTGTCATCGATTATCTGCCGACAGAGATGGTGAAGCGGGCTTCGCTCTTTTACCCGTCATCGACAATATTCGAAACGGATTCTATCCTGGTGAACCAGGAGGGAAGGGCGCAGTGCGCACGTCGAGTGCACTCCGGGGGAATTCCCCTCTGGGGCGATCACCCGCCGCATCTTTTCAGGGACTTCATCCCCGGTGGCGAACACCTTCCTGCCTGGGAAATCCTCCAGGAAATCGTCGACTCGACGAATGGCGGGGAAAGAAACACACGGATTTCGCCGCGGGAATTATTCGCCACCGGGCATCCGCTGCTAAAGGGGCTGGAGACGGAGGAGCACCCGTCCTGCGGCGTCAGGATCATACCGGAAAAATCGGGCGCAGAGTTCCTCGTGACAACAGGAGAGGAGAAGATCGCGGAAAGAAGCGAGGGACTGGAGTTGCTTCCGACAGAGTGGCTCTCTAGTACGGCTGAGCTTTGCGTATGGTCGGAGACAATGCATGAGAGCAGGGTCGATCCTGTTTTGTACGTGCATGCCTCGGATGCGGAACGTGCGGGGATCTTGGACGGAGACAAGGTTTCCATCGAACTGGAAAGTGGATCGATTCAGGTAGAAGCGGCAGTCTCGAATCGCATGGCTCAGGGGGTGCTTATCCTGCCCCGTCATCCTTGCCTGGATTGGCGGAAGGGGATTCTGCCTGCACGCGTTACATTGGAAAAGATGACGAAAGGATAAAAGATCGGAGCCAAACGAGATGTTGATCATGGACGCCAAAAAATGCGCGATCGGGATAGATCTGGGAGGTACGAAAATCGCCTTCGGCCTGGTGGATGAAGAAGGGCGCGTGCTCGAGTTACTCCGCTATGAGACTGAAGCAACCGGCGGGTATGCAATGGTGCTTGAGCAGCTTGCGAGAGGAGTGCGGCAGCTCGAAAGAGAAGGGTCGTGCGCCATCGCAGGGATTGGCATTGGAGTAGCCGGACAGGTGGATCGCCAAACCGGAGCGGTCCGATTCGCTCCGAACCTGGACTGGCATGATGTAACGCTTCGCGCTGATCTGGAAGAGGAATGCGGGATTCGTGTCGCCGTGACAAACGATGTGCGTGCTGCTCTGTGGGGGGAATGGCTCTATGGTGCAGGACGCGGCGCCCAGGATCTGATCTGCATTTTTGTCGGGACGGGTGTTGGCGGAGGTATTGTCTCAGGAGGCCGCGTGCTCGAAGGATGCAGCAATACGGCGGGTGAAATAGGTCATATGACGGTTGACCTGCAGGGGCCGGAGTGCAGTTGTGGAAACAAGGGGTGCATGGAGGCTCTCGCCGGAGGGTGGGCCATCGCACAGAGAACCCGGGAGAAGATCAGCGCGCATCCGGTATCAGGGGGGATTATCAGGGACTTGGTGGGAGGCCGCCTTGAAGAGGTCACCGCAAGGACGCTCGTGCAGGCATATTATCGAGGCGATCCACTGGCGAAGGAGATAATGGACGGCGTGGCGGACGCCCTGGCCGCGGGTACGGCCACACTGATCAATGCGCTGAATCCCTGCAGGATAATCTTCGGAGGAGGAGTGATCGAGGGAATGCCGGAACTGGTGACGCGCATAGAGGATGAAGTCCGGCGGCGTGCCCTTCCCTCGGCTACAGCTCAGTTGGAGGTTTCCCTGTCGAAACTCGGTAAAGAAGCGGGAATAGTCGGTGCTGCCGCTTTCGCCCTGCGATCCTTCCCCGATTAGCCAATCCAGGAATTCACCGATTGATTTCAGTTTTGTGTGGAACTATTATGTCCCGCGAAAGTGAGGGCAACTATGAAAAAGCTTTCCGCATCGATTCTGTCGGCCGACTTCGGCAGACTTGCAGATGAAATCGGGGCAGTCGAGGCTGCGGGGACCGACTGGATACACGTAGACATAATGGACGGGCATTTCGTTCCGAACATCACGATAGGCCCCGCCGTAGTGAACGCGCTCCGGAAAACCACCCGTCTGCCGTTGGACGTCCACCTTATGATCGAGAATCCGTCGGCTTATCTGAAAAATTTTGTCGATGCGGGCGCCGACTGGCTCGGTGTTCACCTGGAAGCCTGTGCTCACCTGCACAGGGTTATTCAGAATATCAAAGAGCTGGGCGCAAAAACCTGTGTCGCATTGAATCCTGCCACGCCGGTTTCCTTAATCCAGCCGATTTTACCCGATCTTGACATGGTGCTGCTCATGACGGTGAACCCCGGATTCGGCGGCCAGGCGTTCATCAGCAATATGCTGCCAAAGATTCGGCAGTGCCGCAGGATGATCGACGATGCCGGGCTGGAGACTCTTTTGCAGGTGGATGGCGGAGTCAATGACGGAACCGTCGGAGAACTTTCCCGCGCGGGTGTGGATGTTTTTGTGGCCGGCTCCGCGGTATTCAAGGGCGACTACGGCGAAAACATCCGGAGGTTGAAGCAGGGAATGGAAACCGGCTGACTTATGTGAAGGCGAAAACCAATGCCTCCTCATTGGGCATTGGCCGTAGGCTAACCCGGTTTCTGATCATCGCGCATCAGATTTTTATTTCCAGTTTTTTCAACATGCTGTCAGCGTAATCGAGAATGTAATCTCGCTGCTTTCGGTCCGCGAAGCCGATGCAACTGCAGCGAATGGCGTTTCGGCTCCGGATGAGCAGTTCGAACTCCGCTTGGTTCCTCGTGACATTTACAGCAAAGCAAAACGGCCGGCACTCCGCATGTTCCTGCTGTAGAGTTGTGTAGAGTTCCTCGGGAATCATCACCCAGAAGACATCGTCAAAGGCGCCTGCCTCAGCGTTTTCCTTCATAAAATCCAGGATCTTGAAATAATCGGATTCCCTGAGTTGGTCGATTACATACTGCTTCATATTTTGCGATCCATTTCGGAGAGAGTAGCGTTATTAAATCGCATCTTCTAAGAATGTCTTCCCCTCTGCTGGAGATAACTCAGGGAGGACATGATACAGAAGGCGAGCAGAAGCAGAATGAAACTCAGCCCCGCCGCCAGTTCGAACTTTCCTTTCGATACTTCGAGCACCGTCGAGGTGGTGAGCACCCGCGTATAGCCGCGAATGTTCCCGCCGACCATCATGGAGGCCCCCACCTCGCTGATCACTCCGCCGAAACCGGCTATAATGGCGGCCAGCATACCAAGTCGCGCTTCCCACAGCAGCAGCGCCAGGTACTGGAGACGGGTTGCGCCCAGGGACAGAATCTGGAGTTTCATTTTCGGGTTTACCGCCTGCACCGCGGCCAGTGTGAAGCCCGCAACTATGGGAGAGGCAATGATCGCTTGGGCGAGGATCATTGCGGTCGGGGTATAAAGGAGTCCAAGCGCCCCGAGTGGGCCATATCGCATGAGGAGGAGCCAAGTCACGAAGCCGACCACCACCGGAGGAAGGCCCATGCCGAAGTTTACTATGCTCACGACAAAGCCTCGACCGAAGAATCGTGTGAGCGCAAGGGCCGTTCCGGCAGGGATGCCTATCAGCACGCTGATGAGGGTGGCAATCCCGGAAACCTGGAGCGTTCTATAGGTAATCTCCAGAACATCCGGGTCGAGGGTGATCAGAAGTCTAAATGCTTCGATGAATCCGCTGCTTATCGTGTCCATACGGCAATATCATGCTCTGGGTGTCTGGAATTGGAGACTCCGACTGCATAAATCAGCAGGAGAGTCTCCCGCAAGCGCTACTGGGTGAAGCCTTTTAATTTAAAAGGAATGGCTTTGGATAATCAACTTTTTAATGCAAAAGCAGGCGCGATTGTCCCGCAACCCCGGTGCATAATCAGGTGAGTCGGGCATAATACAATTGACTTGTCAAATCATTGCTCATATAGGTTCGGGTTAGTTGAGCGAAAAGGTGAAGGAGAGAGGGCGGGAACTACCCCTTCGTCCGCGGACCAAGAAGCTGCGGGGCAGCGCTTCTCAACATCACCGGAAGCTTTGTGAAGGCGTGGAATACCGCTTCAGCACGGCGGTGTGTTTGAGATCGGGATTGACACAGGTCAGGTTAATGGCGAGTTTAATCATGCCGGGATTCGATTCTTTTGGCGGTAAGGATATCATGGCCGCGGTTTCACCTGTTCTTCGCCATGTGAGCATTAACATGCCGCGAAAACACATGGCGCAGTACCTGGATCTTATTACTGAAAACAGCATTAACGTCGAAATTGGATTCGGCGCCGAGGATCTGGAGGAGAGTTCTGTCCAATGGCTTCTCGAAGTCGTTGGCCTGTTGCGAAGCAAAGATTGCTCCATCACCGTTCACGGGCCGTTTTGGGATTTATGCCCGGGAAGCATCGATCCCGGAATACGGGATGTCTCACGGCTGAGGTTGAGCAGGCTGTTCGATGTCATGGAGCAGATTTCCCCTGGGCAGGTTGTCTGCCATACGGGATTTGACCCGAGGCATCATCGCGGCCACCGCGGAACCTGGATCGAGAACAGCCTGCGGGTGTGGGAACCGCTGGTGCGCCGGGCGGAAGCGCTGAATGCGCCGCTGGTTCTTGAAAATGTGTGGGAGGAGACCCCGAAACTCCATGTGGAGTTGTTCCGGAAGATAGACTCTCCGTGGTTTGGTTTTTGTCTCGATACCGGGCATCAGCATGCCTTTTCCAGGACAGCCCTAAGCGAATGGCTCGATGCCACCCATTTGTGGTTAAAGGAGATCCACCTGCACGACAATGACGGTTCTTTCGATGATCATCTGCCTGTCGGCGCCGGCAGTATCGATTTCGGCTATTTGTTCAGCTTTCTCGGTGAACGGAAAATTCGTCCTGTCCTGACCCTGGAACCGCACACCAGGGAACATCTTTACCAAAGTCTTGCGGGACTGGCGGAAATGGCTTCGTTTCAGAACTATTTGCACATCAAGTCCGGAACCTGAAAGGAAGATCAGGATGGCAGTCGTTGAACTGAGCATTGTTCCTATCGGCGTTGAGAGTACGAGCCTGAGTTCTTACGTGGCAGGGGTGATTGAAGTGCTGCGGAAGAGTTCCCTGAAATATGAACTCACAGCTATGGGCACCATCATTTCCGGCGACCTGGATGAAATACTCGCAACTATCAGGCAGATGCACGAGAGTTGCTTCTCCTCGGGCGCAAAGCGGGTGCTGACTCAGATCAGAATCGATGATCGTCGGGACAGGAAAGGAAGCCCTGAACAAAAGGTTCAATCCGTCCTGGGAAAACTCAAACAGGACTAAGTTTATTCTGGAGGAAGAAGTGGCGCTCAAAGATCTTGCGGAATACCTTATCAAATCCCTTGCCGATCATCCGGAAAAAGTGGAACTGGAAGAGCGGGAAGAGGATGACACCGTACTAATAGAACTTAAAATATCAAGTGATGATCTCGGCAAGATCATCGGCAAGAACGGCAACACCATAAATGCCATTCGTACCGTTCTACAGACCGCTGCTTCGAGCCACAAGAAACGTGCGAAGCTGGAAGTCGTCGGTCACGGCGAAATCCCGGAAGAGAAGGCTGAAGAGTAGCAAGCCGATCCGGGACAGGATGCTTTGGAATATTCGAAGACTCCTGGATTTGATGGATCACCGGCGCCGGTACTACCCGTTTCGGCCTCCGGTGTCCATCACGCCGTCCATGAATCCTGATTCCCGATAACGAACTACTTCAAGACTTTTTTATATTCACATCTTGATTATCGATACTAGAAACGGAGGAGCCAAACTTATGTCTGATAAAGTTCAGGGACTTCCCGCACGGGACCTGCGCGCCCATTTCGATCCCGAACTGCTCTCCTTTGATACGACCGCCTCCCTGGAAGTCCTGGAGGAAAGGGTCGTCGGGCAGGAACGTGCTATCGACGCCATAAAGTTCGGGATGGGAATGAAAGAACCCGGCTACAATATCTTTATCGCCGGGCCGTCGAAAGCGGGGCTTACCTATACGGCCAGGACCTTCATCGAAGACCAGGCCAAACAGGAACCGACGCCGCCGGACTGGTGCTATGTCTTTAACTTCAAGGAGCAGGACAAGCCCAAATGCCTCAAGGTATCCGCCGGACGTGGGAAAATCCTCAAAAAGGACATGAACGAATTCATCGATACGCTCCAGGCCAAGATCCCCGAAGTGTTCGACAGCGACGACTACCGTGCCAAAGAAGGCGAGGTACACCAGGCGTTTGAGAAAAGAAGGCGCGACTATATCGACGAACTCTCCCAGGAAGCGAAGGAGCAGGGATTCATCCTGCAATTTTCGCAGGTAGGCATGGTCATCATTCCCGCCAATAAGGAAGGCGAGCCGATGACCCAGGAGGATCTCCGCCATCTGAGCGAAGAAGAGCGACAGTTCCTCCGTACGAAGAGCGATGAACTCCACGAGAAAATGAAAGATGCCATCAAGAGAATCCGGGAAGCGGAGAACGAATTCAAGGAAAAGCACTCAAAGCTCGATAACGAGATAGCCCTGTTCGTTGTGGGCCAACTCATGGATTCCTATGAGGAAAAATACCAGGATGATGAGCAGGTCCTTGAGTTCCTCAAAGAAGTCCAGGAGGATATCCTCGAAAATATAGATGATTTCAAGAAAAAGCCCGAAGCCGCCGCCCAGCCGCAGCCCGGACAGCCTGCGGGCCCTTTCCCCATGCCTCCGAAGGAGGCCAATTTCCGCAAGTACGACGTGAACGTACTCATCGATAACTCAGAGACCCAGGGGGCGCCGGTAATCATCGAATCCAATCCGGCCTACCCGAACCTGTTCGGCTCGATTGAAAGACAGGCTTGGTTCGGAGCGCTCTTTACCGACCATACGATGATCAAGCCGGGTTCGTTGCACAAGGCCAACGGCGGCTATCTCATCATGAAGGCCCTCGACCTGCTCAAATGGTTCATCTCTTATGAAGCGCTCAAAAGGGCCTTGCGCGACCGGGAGGTCAGGATAGAAGACCTCGGCGAGTTGTACGGCATATTCAGTACGCGCACAATCCGCCCCGAGCCTATCCCGCTCAACCTCAAGATCGTCCTTACGGGCGACCCGTACATCTATCAACTGCTCTACAGCCTGGACGATCGTTTCCAGAAGCTTTTCAAAGTAAAAGCCCACATGAACGATCAGATGGACAGGAAAGACGACAAGGTCTTCGAATGCTCCCGCATGATCGCGCGCTACTGCGCGGACCACAAAATAAGGCATCTCGACCAGACGGGTGTGGCGAGAGTCCTGGAATACAGTGTTGAACTGACCGAGGACAGAGACAAACTGACCCTGGAACTTGGGACTATAGCCGACCTGCTGAGGGAGGCCAATTACTTTGCCGGTCTCGACAGCAGCGAAGTGGTCAGAAGAAAGCATGTGGAGGAAGCCATCCAGAAGCGCATCTATCGATCCAACCTGATCGAGGAGCGCGTCAAGGAGGTGATGGAAAAGGATATCATCTGGGTGGAGACCCAGGGTGAAAAGGTCGGCCAAGTGAACGGACTTGCAGTCCTGATGACCGGCGATCACGTTTTCGGCAGGCCGAACCGGATAACCGCAACCGTCTCAGTGGGCCGTGAAGGCACGGTCTCCATAGACCGGGAATCCAAGATGAGCGGCGCTACGCATACAAAGGGCCTCATGATCCTGAGCAGCCTCTTCCGAGGGAGGTTTGCACACAACAAACCCATCTCCTTCTCCGCTTCGCTCTGCTTTGAGCAGAGCTACGGCATGATTGACGGTGACAGCGCTTCGAGTACGGAATTCTACGTGCTGGTGAGTGCGATCAGTGAAATCCCCATACGGCAGGGAATCGCCGTTACCGGGTCGGTCAGCCAGAAGGGCGAGATCCAGCCCATCGGCGGCGTTAACCACAAGATCAAGGGATTCTTCGACATCTGTAAAGCAAAGGGTCTGACCGGCGATCAGGGTGTCATGATACCGGAGAAAAATATTCGCAACCTCATGCTGGACCAGGAAATCGTCGATGCGGTTGAGGCTGGAAAGTTTAACATCTGGCCCGTATCGACAGTAGAGCAGGGTTTAAAAATCCTCACGGGTATGGATGCCGGGGCCCTGCAGCCCGACGGCGACTATCCCGAAGGGACCATCTATCGCAAAGTCGATGACCGGCTGCGCGAGATATCGGAACTGGTCCGCAAGTTCGGCAAAGACGATGAAAACGGGAAGAAGAGTAAGGAAGACGAAGCTCCCGGATGTCCTCACTGTGGTGGAGGCCATTGACCGGAGCATCTTAAGGCATTGAGGATATAATCGAGAGTGAAAAAAAGGGCGGGTCACCGCCCTTTTTTTATGGAAGACGGGAGAGTTCCCCGCCCCTTCAGACATTTACTGATTTGTCTCCGAATCCTTCTGCATTTCACCGTTCATGCGCGGAGCATCAGCATCCCGGGACATTTGTTGCTGCCGGTCTCCCGGAAGGTCTTCGTTCCTCTGTGGCTGAGCCTGCCGTTCAGGCTGATCGGGCATGTCCGCTAGATCGGCATCGCGCGAAGTCTGCCGCTGTTGCCGAGCAGGCTGAGCATCCCCGGCGTTCATCCTTTCCTGTTCCGAACGAGCAGTGCGGGACGACTCCATTGCCTGAAAGTTTTCAACAATGATTGCTCTCTCGCCTTCAAAACTGGTCAGGAGCCCATCCACCGTTACCGTCTCTCCGGTATAGTCCCTGAGCGGCGCCGCTTTGGCGCCGTTTAAC
The DNA here is from genome assembly GCA_964539645.1 of uncultured Syntrophobacter sp. Lineage (GTDB taxonomy): Bacteria > Desulfobacterota > Syntrophobacteria > Syntrophobacterales > Syntrophobacteraceae > SbD1. Next base: position 67,878 of record CAZIJV010000015.1, on the reverse strand, counting down.
CGGTATGGAATCCCGTCTTCCGTAATGAGCCCACCTGCCGCGGTCACCTCTCCAGTGATGGAGCCTCGCTTCAACGGCTGGCGAGTTGTTGTTCGTTGCTCCTCGCTCTGCTGCATCTGTGACTGTTGTGACTGCTGCATGCGCTGCTGGTCGGCGATGTCCCTGTCCCTTTGACCGGCAAAGGACGAACAACCGGCCAGAAGAGCCGTGGATATCAAAATTGATGTTAGCCTAAGGCTTATCTTCATCTTTACCCCCTTGATTATCAAAATCTTTGAATCCGTACGGATTCAATCCTGTGGTCTTAATTTAGTCACTTGTCCAGCCAAATGGCGAAGATGCCTGCAAACCTGCCTTGGCTCTGAGTGTTGTGGCCTGCAAAGCTGATGCGACGGATGGAGAGCGGAGGAGGGTCTCAGTTCTCGACGGCGAGATATGGCTGAGCGATCTAATTTCTGTAGACGGTGTCGTGATCACTCACGTTAACCAGGATGATCTCATGCTCTTCGACGATCATCTCAAGGGTGATTCGGTAGCTGAGAGCTATGGAGGTCGCATGCAAACCGGATAATTTTCCGGATAAAGGGTGTAACCGAAGCGATGGATGATATGGATTTGCCTCAAGCAGCCGAAGGACCTTTGCGTAGATGTCGACCAGTTCCGGATGTCTCTGGAAAAATTTCGAAGCCCTCCTGCTGTAGCTCTCCGGGAAGATTAATTTAAACTTCATTTGATCCGCCGGATATGGTCGTCCACCGGTTCGGATATTACTCGGCCCGCAGCCAGATCAGCCTTAACCTCCAGAAGAGCTGCTTCCAGTTCGCATTCTCTCAAGTAGTTATATTGCTCCATGCTCATGACCACAAAGCGGCCTTTGCCGCGCACAGTGATGATCGCTTCGGATCGTTCGGCGAGTTCAGTTTCCAGGGCCGAAATTCCCTTTGTTTTCAAATCGTTTGCGGTTATCATCGTTTAAAATCGTCTCCTTAAAAGTACTATTGTTAGCACTATTATAGATTCGATTCACGGACAGATAAAGTGAAATCCAGGAAAATTTCTCTGACATGGGAGGGAACGAATGAAAAAGACTTTCGCAAGCGGCCTCTTGGTTTTTGTGATTTTTTCAGCATTATGTACTCCGGCGTGGTCAAAGGAAGTCAAGGACATCGCCCTCTACAAACAGGCCCAGTCTTTTTTCGACACCGCGGCGAGCCTGTTTGACAAAAAAGACTTGGAAGCCCTTGTGAAGACCGCCGTTCCGGGCGCCACTCTGCGTTATGCCGACGGGAAAGAAGTGACCATCCAAGAATGGAAATCAAATATGGCAAAGATGCTCGCCGAAGTAGCGAGTATGAAATCGAAGTTTGTGGTGGAGAAGGTGGTATCCACGGCTGACACTATGGTCGTTACCTATAAAGAGACTCATGACTATGTTCGCGTTGACGAAAAAAATCATAGATATCGCATAGTAAGCCGTTTTAGCGCTACGTTGACGAAAACGCCCGAGGGGCTGAAGGTGACTCGTTTCGTCCAGTTTTCCGGGAACAGGACCCGCGACGGCAGGCCTGTCAAATAGCAAAATGTGCTGATTCAGCCCCGGGCGGCTGCAGGCTTATCGCGGCGAGAAAAAACCTGGGGCTGGATGTTTACATGACTTCAGGCAGGGTAATGAAATGGCAAGCGCGTTCATGCAAGGCAAACCGCCCCTGATCCTGGATAATCGACAATAACCATTGGGAGCGGGCGAACATAAGGGCCTTGCTCCTTGAGATGGGTTATGAGGTTGAGGGATTTGTGAGCATCATTCGCGCCATGGTCGGCCTCCACCGGGGGATAGTGAGGAAGCCGGCGCTGATCGTTCTCGAAATCCAAAATCTCGGACACGGCAGCTCAGATCTCGAGAGGTTGTTCCGCCTGGATGTACCGGTGGTTGTTCTGACTGGTGTCTACGAAGACAGGCAAGTGCTCGAAAAATGGAACTGTGCAGCGGTTATGCGGCGGCCGTTCACCATTGGGCAGGTTGTGGAGACGGTAGAGCGGCTGGTCACCAGATAAGCTGGGGAGCAGCCAACTGGCGATGCTCGGCTGGGCAGCTCCCATGGTTCCCGCTCAATCTCCCTGAAAACAACCCTGCCATGCCGGTTTACAGTAAGAGCATAGAAATGGTTTTCATCTGCGGACATCCGCGACATCTGCGGATCAGCTTTTCTCGTTCTTCTCCGGCTTTTCGGTCAAAATCCGCACGGTCTCGGCCATCTCTTCAGAAGTCACCGCTCGCCTGAGTTCCTCCAGTCCCTGCATGACTTTCGCGAAACGGACTCCCTCAGCGGCGCTTACCCATTCGAGTTGAAGCCTCTCCGGGCGGATTCCCAGTTTGGACATCTTCTTCCGGATTTTGTCCACCCGTTTGACCGTCCAATGATTTGCGTTTATGTAATGGCAATCACCGATATGGCAGCCGGAGATGAGGATTACTGGGGCGCCCCGGGCGAACCCGTCCCAGATGAAGGATTCATCGACACGGCCCGAACACATGGTGCGTATCATCCTCACATTGGGGGGATACTGCAGCCGAGATACTCCGGCGTAATCGGCGCCTGCGTACGAGCACCAGTTACAGGCGAAGGCGAGGATTTTCGACTCCGGTTCCTCCGCAAGCATGGTTTGCACCTGCGAGCCGATCTGCTCGTCGGTGAAGTGATTCATCACGATGGAGTCAAACGGGCATTCGGCAGCGCAGGTACCGCAGCCGGAACAGGCTGCTGGGTTCACCGATGCGACCACCTTTCGCTTCACATCCACCGTGATGGCGCCGTAGGGACAGACTTCGGCGCATTTCCCGCAGATCTTGCATTTTTCCGGAATGACCTCGGCATTGACGGGGTCGGAGAGAATCTCGCCGCTGTGGAGCAGGCGAATCACCCGTGCGGCGGCGGCAGATCCCTGTGTGACCGAATCCTTGATGTCTTTCGGTCCTTCGGAGCAGCCTGCGAAGAATACGCCCCTGGTGGCGGCATCGACCGGCTGGAGCTTGGGGTGGGCTTCCAGGAAAAAACCATCCGGGGAGAGCTGCAGTCCGAGCATCTCCTGGAGTTTTTTGGTTGTCTTGGACGGTTTTACTCCAACGGCCAGCACCAGCATATCCAGTTCATGGAAGGCTATTTTCCCTGTAGCGGTGTTTTCGACGGCAACCTTCAGGCTCTGATCCCCGTTTTCCACGACTGTGCCCGGAAGTCCGCGGATGTACTGAACGCCGTGACTCCTGCTCTTTTTGTACAGGTCCTCGAACCCCTTTCCGAAAGCACGGATATCTATATAGAAGACCTTAATCTGGACATCCGGATAATGCTCTTTGAGAACCAGCGTGCTCTTTACCGTGTTCATGCAGCAGATGTTCGAACAATAGGCGCCGCCTTTTCTTTCGGAGCGCGAACCCACGCACTGTATGAAGCCGATGGTTTTGGGAATCCTGCGATCTGAGGGTCGGACCAACTCGCCTTTGGTCGGACCGCCCGCGCTGACCAGCCTCTCGAACTCGGTGCTGCTGAGCACGTTTTCATAGCGCGTATAGGCGTACTCGTCCAACTCGGTGGGATCGTAAGGTTCAAGTCCAGTCGCCACAACGATGCTCCCGACTTTCTCCACCAGTTCCTCATCGGACATATGAAAATTGATGCATTTCTTTTCGCATACGCCGACGCATTTCGCGCATACTACCGGATTGTGGCCGAGGCACTCGTTGATATTGATCACGTAGGCGGAAGGCACGGCCTGGGGAAAGGGCGAATAAATCGCCTTTCTGGAAGAGAGCCCGGAATTGAATTCATCCGGGCGCACCACGGGGCAGACATCGGCGCAGTCTCCGCAGGCGGTGCAATCCTTTTCGGAAACATATCGCGCCTTCTTCAGAATTTTGACTTCGAAGTTGCCGACGTAGCCTTTGACGTCGATGACTTCGCTCAGTGTGAGAAGCTTGATTCGAGGATGCCGACCGGCATCCGTCATCTTAGGCCCGAGTATTCAAATAGAGCAGTCCATAGTCGGAAAAGTCTTGTCGAGTCTTGCCATCTGGCCGCCGATGGAGGGCTTTCGCTCGACGAGGACCACCTCGTAGCCGTTGTCGGCAAGATCGAGCGCAGTTTGTATGCCCGCAATGCCGCCGCCGATCACAAGGGTTCTTTTTTCAAGCGGTATTTTCCGGCTCTGCAGGGGCTCCAGTCGAGAACTCCTGGCAACTGCCATGGCCACCAGTTCGGCTGCTTTTCGAGTCGCGGCTTCCGGTTCGTTCATATGGACCCAACTGCAGTGCTCCCTCAGGTTGGCCATCTCGAGCATGTAGGCATTGAGTCCGGAACTCTCCAGCATCTGGCGGAAAGTGGGTTCGTGGAGCCGTGGGGAGCAGGCCGCAATCACAACCCTGTCGAGTCCGTGCTCGGCGATGTCCTCCTTGATGCTTTGCTGGCCGGGCTCCGAGCATGCATACTGCACGTCGCGCGCAACCACGACATCCTGCATTCCGGCGCTTTCAGCCGCAACCTTTTCACAATCAACGGTTCTGGCGATATTGAGTCCGCAGTGGCAGACATAGACGCCGATCCGGGGTTTTTCACTCAGTTTGGACGTTTTTCTCATCTTATGACCCGGGTTTTCCAAAAAGATTATTCCCATTGGATGGTTTTGGCCAGGACAGAGGTCAGATCCAGCATCTCCATCCGGATCTCTTCTCCCAGGAGCGGATCTTCCATGGCGCATTTCAGATGTATCTGGCATTTCGGGCAGGCGGTCACCAGCAGATCGCTCCCGGTCTCCTTCGCCTGCCGCAATCGCTCTACCTGCATTGCTTTCGAGAAGCTGTCGCAGCCTGTCCATGCGCAATTGCCGCAACAAAGAGATGAGGGGCCTCTATCCCGCATCTCCTTGAAGGCCCTGGTTTGGAGACGGTTGAGGAGACGCCTCGGCAGTTCGGCGCCGCCCTCATTCCTGGAGAGCCTGCAAGGGTCCTGGAAGGTGATTTTTTTGTTCAGCTTTTTGAATCCGATTGCGCCTTTGCTGATCTCTTTCTCTACCAGGTCGAACAGGTGCGTGACTTTGAAGCCGGGCTCCACACCGTTTGCCGGATAGTCATGGGAAAGGGCGCGGTAGCACTCGGGACAGGCAGTAACGATTTCTTCGATTCCCATCGAGCCGATGAGTTCGACGTTCAGGCGGGCGAGTTTCAGGAAGCCCTCACGATCACCCGACCAGAGCAGATCGTGGCCGCAGCACCTCTCGTTCTGCATTACCGCAGGGTGGATATCCAGAAAATTGAGGAGCCTCAGCGCATCGGTGAGTATATTCGTGGTCTTGATGCCGAGGTGGTTCTTGAAAAAGGTATCGAAATAGGGGGCGCATCCACCGAAAAAGAGAACTTTGCTCTGCGGGTCCGTATGTATATCGTCCGGCAGCCATTTCCAGTGTTCAACCGGAAGGGCCCGGGACCCCATCGTGCGCATGAGTGACTGGAAGAAACCCTCATGTGCCTCGAAACGGCCCTTACCGGTTCCTTTCGGGGCGGTATTGCGCATATCTTTTATGAAATCCGGGAAGCTTACCGCGGAAGGGCAGCGGTCATGGCAGAGGCCGCAGGTAAGGCAGGACCAGATATCCTCGCGGATTGCGGAGGATTCGATCTCCCCGGCAACGATGGCGTTTGCGATGGCCCTCGGGGAGAAGGGTTTGCCTGCAAGCGCAACCGGGCAGGCCGAGGAGCACTTTCCGCAATCCTGGCAAGCGAAAATGTTGTGCGCGCTCATTATAGAGGCGGCGGCTTCCCTGGAAAATGCTTCCTGCTTTATCCTGGGTTGAGGCTCAACGGGAGTCTTGCCAAGTTCTGCTATGCGATCACGGAACATGGTCAGGAAGCGGAGCAACTCAGCCGGCTGATCGGGGTAGAAACCGGCAAAGCCCAGGCGTTCCTCGCCGAGGCCAAGCAGCCTGAGAATTCCCCGGGTGTCTTCAACGTTTCGCTCCGCTACCGCGGTGCCGGTTCCGTAGCGGCATGCTCCGGGCTCGCATCCCACCAGGGCGACTCCATCGGCCCCGGTCTCGAAGGCTTTGAAAAGGAGAGATTTCGTTATCCGCCCGCTGCACGGGATTCGCACCATTCGGACCTCCCGAGGCAATGGCGCCTGCAAATCCTGTAGCGACTGGAATGCAGCGTGGGGGCTCCAGTTGCAGAGAAAAAGAATTATTTTGAGATCGTTATTCATGTTTCAGCTATGGCATGAGTGCAAGACAAACAGCCTTGCGGCTCAAGCCAGGACCTCCTCTATGATCTGTTCCAGAAACATTCTGTCACGGTAGGGGCTGTCAGCGGCGTTGGACGGGCAGATGGAGATGCAGTTTCCGCATCCTTTGCACAGGGCCTCATCCACTACCGCATAGCCCGACCCGAGTTGGTTTGCATGGAAACTGACCGCCCTGTAAGGGCAGACATTCACGCATCGTCCGCATCCCCGGCAGGTCTTCGGGTCGATCGAGACCGTGTAGCCCTTGTTTTGGCGGGGTCCTCTCGGCATGACGGAGGCTGCGAGAATTGCCGCCGCGGTCCCTTTGATGCGCTCGGAAAGGTTGATCGAAGAAGGACTTGCCAGCAGCAATCCCGGTATGGAAGTGGCCCCGGGGACAATAAAGGGGACTCCCCGCACGCCCTTTTCCTGCATTGAGTGTACGAATTCATGCGGAGGCATGTCCGGATGCGGCATGTAGGCGATTTCCCTGCATGCACGCTCTCCGAGGATTACCGCACCTGCCCGGAAAACCTGGTGAGCGCCGTCTTCCATGTTCACGACGACTCGGAAGTTGCCCACGGTGCCCTTGAGAGACCTGGCATTGGAGCCAAGAAAGCCGTGCACGTTCGGATAATCGGGGACCGAGGACAGAGGCCTGTCGGGGCTCCCGAACAGAAAAACCTCCATTCCCAGTTGTCCAAGCGCCTGGGCGCTTTTCAATGCAGCCTCGGATTCTCCGATAACCGCGGTGGTGAAATTGTACTGCCGCTCCGGCGCCGGTAACGACTTCAGAAGGGCGGCGCGCCTGACCGATCTTTCAATGAGACCCTTGAAGCGGCTCACAGCGCCACTGGGGTCGGATTTTAGAAGTGCAAGCACTTCCCCTCGCAGGTTGCATGTCTCGGCCATGGCGCGGGTGACGCCGGTTCCGTGAAAGATGCTGTTTTTGAGACGGCTGCGCTGGTCGGTGCAGGCGCTGCAAATGAGATCGAGAGGGCAACACACACAGGAGGCGAGCACAAAGCGTGTGAGGCCTTTTTCGCGTATTGTCCGCAGGATGTAGGCAGAACCTTCCGGAGTACAAGCTGAAGGTACCGTTTCGGCGTATTCCACGCCGGTCTTCTCAGGAAGATAGGAAATGAACCTGTCCAGTTCCGGGTCCCATCCGAGTGAATCGTTACAGCGACAGACGAAGACCCCGATCCTGAGATCCTGAGAAAGCTGGGGACCCGGAGGAGAAAAGGATATCCCGTGTCCTTTCATGCGCGGGGTGGATTCACCCAGGAGTATCATCGCCTCGGCAGCGGCTGCAAAACCGCGCATGGTCATGCTAAAGACATCGGGGCTCAAAGCCTTGGGACTGTAGGCGCGGATGACATCCTCACCCTTTATGCCGGGGGCCGCGGCAGGATCGGCGATGATCACCACGCCCGCATGCTCGATTCCTTCCGACACATGATCGTCGTGGCGAATAGCGCTCGCAGCGGAACAGACCTCGACACACTGGAGGCACTCGGAGCAGGCGCCGCACTGGAGGCAGCGGGAGGCCTCCGGACGCACCTGTTCCTCGGCGAGACCAAGGCACACCTCAATTCCCAGTTCTTTGCGGGAAGATGGCTGACGCTCGGGCATCCGAGCGCGGGGGAAGGAAGGAATCTCGGGCGTGATGGGACGAAAATCGAGTTCGGCGGGCCTGGCTGAAATCTTCAGGTCGACCGTTTCGCCGGAGAGATAATGATGAACGGCAAAGGCAACCCTTCGCCCGGCGGCCATCGCGGAGACAACGGTTGAGGGGCCGGTCACTGCATCGCCTGCGGCAAAATAACCCTGCGCCCGGGTACTGCACGTATCGTCCGCCTCCAGCAGTCCGCTGCGCGTTGCCAGTATATCTGCGGAGGCGCCGAAAACCGCGGGGTCGCCGACCTGTCCGATCGCTATTATTGCACGGTCGAACGCGATTTCGACCGGTTCGCCATTCTTCACCTCGATGGGCCAGGGAATCCCCTTCGCGTCCGTGGGGCCGGGAATGGTGGGGACGAAGCGAATCGCCTCAAGTTTGCCCTCATCTCCGAGAAAAGCGGCTGCTTTCAGGCTGGTCTTTACTGTTACTCCTTCCTGGATCGCATCCTCTACCTCCGAGGCATCGGCAGGGATCAGTTCTTCCGGAAACCATGAGACCAGGGTAACTTCCGATCCGAGGCGAACGAGGGTTCTGGCCGCCTCGAAGGCTGAGTTGCCATCTCCAATGACCGCTGTCCTTCCCGGAGCTGAGGCTATGGCGCCACGGTTTACACGCGATAGAAAGGAGATACATCCCTCTATGCCTTCCAACTCCTCTCCCTGCGCTCCAAGTTTTCGGTCGGTCCACAGGCCGGTGGCGAGAACGACCGCGGCAAATTCAGCGTCCTTGCCGCCGGATGCCCCGGTGAGGTCGTATTCGCAGCCGAGCCGGAATTCTACACCCATCCGACCCAGATACTCTATTTCCTGGTCGAGAACCGTACGGGGCAGCCGGTAGGGGCCTATTCCGTAACGCAGCAGCCCTCCGGGTAGTTTTTCCTTTTCAAAAACGCTGACCCGATAGCCCCGGCGAATAAGCTCTGATGCGGCAGCAAGCCCCGCCGGCCCGGACCCTATTACCGCTACCTTCTCCGATTTGGTCTTTAGCGGTCTTAGTCTCTCCGGGTCTGGCACGGCCATGTCGGCAATGAAGCGTTTTATGTCTTTGATGGCGACCGGCTGATCGAGATCATTTCTGCGGCATGCGGCCTCGCATGGATGGGTGCAGATCCTGCCGCAGATCCCGGGTAGTACGTTGTCCCTGCGGATCAGTTCCAGCGCCTCCGCATATTTCCCCGCACGTGCAAGGGCAATATAGCCCTGGACATTTACTCCGAGGGGACAGTTGGCCTGGCAGAGCGGCATCCTGCGCTTGTCGATCACAGGCCTTCCGGGCAGTGCATATCGTCCGCCAAAGCGAATGGCCTTACTGCCGTCCGGGCCGATTGCCGGGCATATTTCGGAGCACTGTCCGCAAAGAGTGCATTTTTCAGGATCGGTGTATGCCGGAAGCTTCCTGTAGCGAACGGAGAATCCCTGAGGCGTATGTTTTATGGAGTCGATCATGGCAGGCAGCAGGCGCCTGATCCTGGGATTCCTGATGATGCGCAGTAAACCCGGTCGGAGAGCGAAGTTCAGCGCTACCCCAGAGGGCATGCGCCATTTCTCCGATGCGAGCTTCTCATTCAGATCGGCGTCGGAGTCAATGAGCGTGACCGGAATGCCCATTTCTCCCAGTTTATTTGTAGCTGCGATTCCCGCCGGATTGGCCCCGATGACGCAAACTTTCTGAAGTCTTTCCTTCAGGCTTTTCATGAGGAGGCTCCCTTTCTCGCGGCGGCCTTCTTCTGCCTGCCTTTGAGCAGGGCATTCCCAAAATCGTGGCCCTTGTTGAAAGCGGCAAGATTGGCTTCTTCGGTTCCTTTGGGAACGGACTCGGCAACCGAGGTAAGCATAGCCTGCTGAGAAGCGGCGCCCGTCACGGCGGTTATAAATCCGAGCATGACGATATTCGCCATCATTTTCCTTCCAAGCTCCTCGGCAATTCGCGTAGCTGGTATGGGGAAAAGCTCGCCCTTTGCGTTCTCCGGATCGCGCACCATATCCTGGTCCATTATCAGTATCCCGCTATCCTTCAAAAGGTGCGCGTACTTGTCATAGCCGGTCTGGGACATGCACACCAGGATGTCCGGATTGCGCACGTACGGGTAATGTATGGGGCTGTCGGATATGATCACCTGGGCGCTGCAGGCGCCGCCGCGGGCTTCCGGGCCGTAGGACTGGGTCAGTGTGCTCTCGCGGTGGTCAATGAGGCTGGCGGCGGTCCCGAGAACCTGGCCTGCCAGCACGATACCCTGTCCGCCAAAGCCGGTAATGAGAATCTCTTTTTTCCTGCCTTTATTTTTCTGTATCATATCTTTTTGAACCGTTGCCGGAGTCATACGGAGTCCCCTGCTGTCTGCGGACGGCAAATCCTTTCATAAGCTTCGGTGAAGGTGGGGCGGTCGTATTCGATAAACTTGCCGAGTGTGATTCCCTTCTTGAAGTCGAGAATGACTTCAGCGGGGTTTGCCCCGTTTCTAACGATAGCCTTGTCCTGGTACATTTTGAGCGAGTCGAGGGGTTTTTCCCTGTTTCTGCGGCCATATCCGGTAGGGCAGGGGGCAAGGACCTCTATAAACGAGAAGCCGCGCCGCTGCAGCGCTTCCTGAACGGATTGGGTCAGATCCCGCGTGTGCAGCATTGTCCAGCGTGCAACATAGGTCGCTCCGGAAGCATAGGCGAGCAGGGGCAGGTTGAAGGGGGGGTCGGGGTTTCCGCGAATGGTGGTGGTGGTCTTCGCCATGTGCGGCGTGGTCGCGGCTGCCTGCCCTCCGGTCATTCCGTAGTTGAAATTATTCACGCAAATCACGGTCAGATCCATGTTGCGCCTCGCCGCATGCATGAAATGGTTTCCTCCGATGGCGAACAGGTCTCCATCTCCGCTGAAAACCACAACGGTCAGTTCCGGGTTGGCCAGTTTCATCCCCGTCGCGAACGGAATGGCTCGCCCGTGCGTGGTGTGATAGGAATCGAGCTTAACGTATCCGGCGCCTCTGCCTGAGCAGCCGATTCCGGATACCACGGCTATCTTTTCAAGCTCCAGGCCGCTTGAGCGCATCGCGATGAGCGAGGAGGAAAAAGCCGTTCCGATCCCGCAGCCGGGGCACCATATGTGCGGGATACGCTCCGTGCGGAGCAGTGAGTCCAAGGGATGTTTCCGGGAAGAAGAAGTCTTGTTCATTTTCGTTCCGATTCCGGATTCCTGCATCAGCAGGCCGGGAGTGAGTTTCCGTGCTTCATGTCTAAAGGGACTCCTGCATCTTTTCGAGGATGTCCGCCGGGGTGATGACGGTACCCCCGGGATGTCCCACGAGCAGGCAAGGGGCTCTGCCCCCGGCGCACCGTTCTACTTCGAGGTGAATCTGTCCCAGGTTGAGTTCTACGGTGATGAGACACTTTACTCTGCTCGCAAGCAGGCGAATGATCTCCTCGGGGAAGGGCCACACGGTTACGAGTCGGAGCAGGCCTGCCTTTATGCCCCGTTCGCGCGCCTCATCGACCGCGGCAAGGCTGCTGCGGGAAGAAATGCCATAGGAAACCAGTGCAACTTCGGCATCCTCGAGCCGGTATTGCTCGACTTCGATGATCCTGTCCAGATTGTTGCGGATCTTTCCGGTAATCCTGGAAATCATTTCCACATGGGCCTCCGCCGTCATTGCCGGATAGCCCCTTTCGTCATGCGTGAGGCCCGTGACGTGCACCATGCAGCCCTCGCCCGCGTGTGCCATGGGCGGAACTCCATCGGGGCCGGCCCGAAAGGGCTTGAAGCGATCCCTGCGCCCCTTTGGGCGTGGCCGACTAAGCAGCTTGATTCGGGAGGCCTCCGGGATGACCACTCGCTCACTCAAGTGCCCGGTTACCTCGTCTGCCATGATCAGCACGGGCAGACGGTAGGTTTCACTGAGATTGAAGGCCGTGATCGTCTGATAGAAAAGCTCCTGCGGAGAGGACGGAGCAAGCGCTATGATTTCATAATGGCCATGGGAGCCCCATCTGGCCTGCATCATATCGCCCTGGGCGCCCAGGGTGGGAAGGCCGGTGGATGGGCCGGCCCGCTGTACGTTCACCACGACACAGGGAGTCTCCGTTACGATGCCGAGCCCCAGGTTTTCCAGCATCAGGCTGAACCCCGGCCCGGAGGTGGCGGTCATGCTCTTGACCCCCGCGCAGGAAGCCCCGAGAACCGCCGCCATGGCGGCAATTTCATCCTCCATCTGGATGAAGGTTCCGCCTACCTCGGGAAGCCTTTTGGCCATATGTTCGGCGATTTCGGTCGCAGGAGTGATGGGATAGCCCGCAAAAAAACGGCATCCGGCCGCAAGCGCTCCTTCCGCACAGGCGGTGTCGCCGGTTATGAAATGCTCGCCGGTGAGAACTGCTGGTTTCATAGGATATAAAGTCTCCGCATCACCTGGCAGGCTCTGCCGGGGCTTCGAGGGAATAGATGGCGAAGTCGGGACAAATCGCCTCGCAGTAGTGGCAGTTTACGCAAAGATCCGGCTCTTTTACCGCGGGAGGGTGATATCCCTTTGCATTGAATAAGGGAGAAACCGCGAGGACCTGCCGCGGGCAGTATTCGATACAGTAGCCGCATCCTTTGCAGCGGTCTTCTATGATGTAGACTATCCCCCTGGAGACGAGGATTTCTTCCGAGTCGAGCGGGACACGCCAGTATTTCATCTGCTTTGACCCTTCAATTCATGAGCGAACGGGTAAATTACTCCGGAACACAGGGATTGTAGGCGAACTCCGGAGTAAGTCAACATAAAAGAAAACCTGATTGCGCCTAAAATGATCATTGGCGGCAATAATTTTGGGGGGGTATAGTCAGTATGAAAAATATGCGGGAAAAATAATCAAGGATCGATGGAACATCTGAAGGTGTCTGGAGGAGAATCACTCGTCTTCTACTGGCAGCAATCGCTAAAAATGGGCGCTGAGTTGTTAAAAGCCGGGGAGGAATAACCGTCTGGGTGCAGCACGACACTGTCCAGCGGAAATCGAAGGTTTTGGTAGTACAACATTATGGACTGCATGGGATGTAAGATTGTCTCACCATGATCCCCTGCCTTTCTGGATCAAGGGGAAGCATCTTCTGCCGTCAGATGGGTTGCCTGCGATAAAGGCCTTGTGCTTTGCCGGAAGAAGTGGTTCGGGGAGGTTATTTTTGAATGAAATGAAGAATTGAGTAAAAAACTTAAAATAATGCTTTGATAATTTATGTTCCTGTCCGAATATTTGTCTGAAGATTAACCGCACTGAGAGGAGTGAGATGAACTGGATCGAAATTATCAGGGTTCATCCGGTGGGGAGAGGGGCGGTCATCAAGATTCTTGAGTTGTGTAACCAGGTCCGCTTACCCAAAACAGCCGGTAGATCGGTGAAAATGAATGTCTATGGCAACAGCGGGTTCAATAAGGATCTTAGCATCCATATCCACTGGACTTGCGACTCGGGCAGGGAAGAAAAAAGTCCGTTCGGACTTGAATTGAGCCACGCCTTACGTCCATTCGGGCAGGTAAGCCACTCGGTCTGGATCGAGCAAAACGAAGATCTGCTGGACAAAGCGAGCAACAGCTAGTTCGAAACCGGCAAAGCCATGGTTGTGAGCCTTATAATGGACTCAGCCTCGGGAGTAGGGGGGAGGGTGAGTCCACGCACTTGAGTTCCGTCTACTTATCGGCACGCGGTTTCGACAGGGAGCGACGAGTCTTTTATCCCTGTGCCTTCATACATATCGTATGTCTTCTCTTCTTAACCCGTATCCGTACTCCACGCGATCGAGAAAATCCCGGAGCACCTCAATGTATTTCTGCGTCTTTTCGAGGTGATGCGAATGCGAAGCATCCTCAAAGATGACCATCTCCGATCTGGCGCTCATGCTGTGGTAGAGCGCGGTTGCTTCGGGCGTAGACTCATCGTAACGGCCGCAGGTATAGAGTATGGGCGCTTTCAGTTCCCTGAGCGTGTCCGTCCGTTCATAGTCCCTGAGTATGCCCGTCATGGTGAATTCGCTTGGCCCCCACATGTGCCGGTAAACGCAGTGTCCAAACTTGTCCATTGCTCTGTTCAGGCAATCCGGCCAGGGCTGGAGGCGACAAACATGGCGCCTGTAATAAGCCATCATGGCTTCCTGGTAAGCAGGGGATTCGAAGTCACGGGATCTTTCTTTGTCTTCAATCGTTCTTTGAATGTCGCGGGGCATCATCGAGAGCCATTCTCTTTGATCGGCCAGGAAGCGGGAGACGCTCAGGCAGGGGCCTGAGAAGACGAGCCCGGAGATCCCGTCGGGTCTTTTCTCCAGGAGATATTCCAGCGCCAGCATACTTCCCCATGATTGACCCAGGATGTGTACCTGTTGCAGTCCGAGCGCGTTGCGAACCGCCTGGAGTTCTTCGACGAACCGGGCCATGGTCCAGAGGGATGGGTCGCCGGGCAGGTCTGAGTTGCCGCAGCCCAGTTGATCATAGAAGATGACAGGTCTTTCATTCGCGATTTCTTCCAGCGGTTCCAGGTAATCATGGGGTATTCCCGGTCCTCCATGAAGAATAAGAAGAGGGGTTTTCCCGATACCTACGCCTGTCGTTCGAAACCATACCCGGCCACCCGGCACATCGATAAAACCTTCCCGCACGTTGGACATCACAAACTCCGACATATTCTCACCAGTTGATCAGAATCTTCTTTCCGCCCTCATCTGCAAGCACGCTGTAGGGGAGATCGGGATGTTTTGAGAGAAGCCTGTCCAGAGGGCCTTTTTCACTGAAAAGAAAAACCCTCTGCGCGGATCTCCAGCGAGCAAGGAGTTCCTCCTCGGTAAGCGATAATCTGGGGGCTTCCCTGTCCTGCAGGCCGTACCAGAGAACGCCGAAATCACTATTCATAACATGGAGCTGGATGCCTGCATAATAATTCAGAGTGGATCCCTTTTCGTAGAAATCGTTTACTACCACCATGTCACCCGGCTGATAATAGTACTGGACCACTTTTGCGAGATTTTTCGAGGAGAGAACGGGTTCAAAGGCGATCATGCCTGCATTGTAGGAATGACAAAGCCCAGCCATCATCACCGCCAGAAAGAGGAAAGAAACCGTCCATTTTCTCCACAGTGCAAAAAAGAAGGCCAGGATCGGGCCTGCAATGAGAAAAGCAGCGGTTCTGTAAACGAGCGGCGCCAGAACGGCGAAGGTGGCGGGTGTGAGATCGTGCATGTGTCCCCAGGCCAGATTATAGTGCTCGGGGTTGACCGTAAGGGTGCCGGACAGGGTGTTTGAGGAGGTCGAGTGGCTCCCGATCCAGGCAAGTGCGATAAGACCCGCACCCGCAAGAGTGGATATAAGGGTCAAAGCTCCCAGGCTGATGATACCCCACCGATTGGAGGCTCCGTCCGCGGGAGCGTCAATATCCGAGAGCGCTTTTCCGAGCAGGAGTGCGAATGCCGCGAGGGTGGGAAAGATGTAGTACTCCTGTGTAGAGCTGAAGGCAAAGAAGGCAAGAATCACGACAATCCACAGCAAGAGAAAAAGGCTCACCCGGGCAATTTCCTCACGGGGCCGGAGAGTGCGTGGAAAATTTCGCACCAGGCCCCAGAAGAAAGCGCTCCAGGGAAAGAGCCATACCAGGAGCAGCCCCCAAAAGATCGGAAGGGGCACGGTGTCGTAGTCCTTGGGGTAGCGCATGCCCAGGTATCGCAGCAGGTGCTCGCGAACGAAATAGAACCACAGAAAATCGGAATTCGCCAAAGCCTGGGCTATGTGCCAGGGGGCGGCTATAGCGAGGAAAATGACGATCCCGTATCCGATCTGCAGCTTGCGCAGGAACCGCCAGTTTCCGGTTATCAGCAGGTGCATGAATATGATCGCCCCGGCGAAAATGATTCCGACAAGCCCCTTGGTCAAAACCGCCAGAGCCGCTGCAGTGTAGAGTGCGGCACAGCGCAGATCGACCGGGCCGATCCTTCGGGGCTCTTCCTGTTCTTCTAGTGTGATTCGCAGGTACATGTACAGACCGAAGGCCAGGAAGAAAGCCAGAATCACATCGGGAATGAATATCCTGGTGAAGGCATAGGGGCCAAGGGCGGTCGCGATGACCAGGCCTGAATAAAAGCCCCCTTTTTCACCCCAAAAGCGTGCACCGAAGCGATAGACAAGCAAAATGAGCAACAGCGAGAAGACTGCGAGTGGGAGCCGAATTGCCCAGTCCTCCATGCCGAAGAGGGTAACGCAGATGGCAGCCAGCCAATACATGAAAGGGGCTTTTTCAAGATACCTGATTCCGTTGTTGATGCGAAGCGTAGTCCAGTCGCCGGACTGGACCATCTCCCGTACCGCCTCGGCATGAAAGGAATCGGCATCGTCAAGGAGAGCGGGCTTTGTGATCGTGCCGAGAAAGATTGCGGACCAGAGTGCTGCCAGTACCAGGGGGTAGAGCAGCAACTGTTTCGCATCATTTTGGGCGCTGGAGGTCATCATGCCTTCACCCGGCCATGTTCCTTATGAATCAGGTAGAGATTCCTGGCATATATGATCAGGCCTGCTCCCTGCCCCAGGATGAAGACGGGATCTTTTCGCAAAATCGCATAAATGAGAAGGAGCGCTCCGCCGCCAACACTGAAGTACCAGAAGGAAAGAGGAACAACGCTCTTTCTCTCTCTTTCGCTGGCGATCCACTGAGCGAGAAATCGAGCGGAAAAAAAAGCCTGGCCGGCGAAGCCAAGGATCAACAAATAGTTGTTGAAGAGCCAGTCAATTATCTGTTGAAAATCAAAGAAGGTTGTGCCCGGCCCCATAACATGTATTCCCAGTTCTTCATGGGTTAAAAAAACAAATGACCCCCATAGGGGTCCGTAATGTAGACGACGAAAAAAAGCGCGATAGTCGCTTAACTGGAGTGAGACCTTATATCTTTTTTTTGCGTGCGGCACAACCCCCCGCCGACAGGGTATCGGACAAGGGGGTCTTTTTGGGGATGCGGGAGCACCGCCCCTTCGTCGGGATGGAGAACGAAGGGACGGCAACTGTTCGTGGAGGCGCTATCTGGCGGCCGTAAAAATGGTCGTGCTTCCCCCCTGTGCTGAAACTACCGTCACTTCGGATGTGGGCGCCCCAACAACGGTGGTGAGGCGGCCGCCTACGAGTTGGCCCCCGGTGGCATTCGTAAGAGGCGGATTGGTTACTGTCAGTACGGGGTTGGCGACTGTATCACTGGATGTCGCCGTTACGGACAAGTCTTCCGGTGGCTGCGGTGAACACCGCCCCGGTTATGGTCACAATATCGGTTGGCGGACCGGTGACAACGTTGCACTTTTAGCCTGAAATGTGGCATTGAGCGTAATGGATGTGGGAAGGGGAGTTGAACTGGGGAATTTAATAAGGCCGAAATAGAGATTTCTGCGTGTACTTGTCCCGGGTATCAGGGTGATGGGGGTGGCTACTCCGGGAATCGTCGCAGTGACGACGGCTCCGGGAAGTGACTTGGCATATATCTCAATTGCGGTATCCGTAGCGTTTCTACTGTAAGACACTCGATCCGCGGTGAGGGAGAGCGGTGATCCTGTTCCGAGTTTATGTCCTGATACGAAAAGATTCGTTTGAACGAAATTAACCCCAGCGCCCCCAATATCCGGCCCTTCAATCCTGAAGATATTCTGCCCGTTAGGGCTGCCGGTGACTGTCGCTTTAGTAGCGCCATCTCCGATCCAGCCGGAGGGAGGCGCCGGCGAAAGCTGCCTCAGAAATGGACCGATCGATCCCTCCAGCACTCCCGTGAAATTGCCGGTGCAAACACCGATATCAATTGTGCTGTTGATGCCTCTTGTTCCGGCGGTCACATTGGTGAAAACATCCATTCCGTAAGGGTGTTTTACGGTGTAGGTCCGACCGGCGCCACTTGCTGGTATATCAATGCGGATGCGGACCCGGGTGAAGACGATCTGATCTCCGTTTATCGCGTCACCCTTGGCGAATGCCGCTTCCAGAGCCATGATCAGGAGAACCCTGCCTCCGCCGGGCAAGCTTATCCGCGAATCTGCACTCCAGTACATGGCCTCAGTTGCGAATCCGATCTGCTGTGAAAAAGGAGTGCTGACGGGTGGATCGAAGATCTGGGTCGGGGCGTTTACACCATCACCGATTGGCGCCGGGAGATCGAGGGTGAAACTGGAAGAATCCTGATACCAGAGCGGGAAGCCGTTTACGGGATTGATCGGACCTACGGCTGCCAATTTGGCCGCCGCCGGTACACTCATGAGTACAACACATGCTAACGTCAACAAACCGGCAATGGTTTTCTTCTCATGGTAAGCTCCTCAAGTGCCTATTGATGAAAGATTATCGTCCGCCACTCATTCAGCGCTACTTTATAAATCGTGATAGTCGAAGAAAATACCTTGATCCCCCTCTTTTTTTAGAATTTTTATGGGTGATTTCCCTCCAAGGAGTAGAGAATTTCACTACAGCAAATCCCTCAATCTTTGCCTAGACGATGGTGACAAAGGTCTCATCGTCCACTGACATGGCGCTGAAGAAAGGGACACTTCTTCTTGAGTGGGAACCGAAAACCGGGCAATCCCCCTTTTTTTCCTGAAGAAAAGCGATCAACGGAACGGATGCTCCGGCAGGAAATGGCCTGCTGAGATGGGTTCCATGAGGTGATGAAATCGGCAACTACAGTATGTAGGGACAAGAGTAGAAGATTTGTTTTCATTATGGAGGAAGGAAGTTCCTGTTCGGAGTAGCGGAAAGCGGCAGGGTATGCATAATGATATTAACTTAAGCAAGAAACACTACGGCGAGGTTGGGAATTGATAGAGAAGGTCATCATTGTCGGTGCGGCTGGTCGTGATTTTCACAATTTCAATGTCTATTTCAAAGGCAACCCCCGTTACCGTGTCATCGCTTTCACAGCGGCCCAGATTCCAAACATCGAGGGGCGTGTATACCCGCCCGAGTTGGCCGGAGATCTTTACCCTGAAGGAATTCCAATATACCTGGAACAGGACATGGCGAGCCTTATCCGGGAATACAGAATCGACCTCGTTGCGTTTTCCTACAGCGACGTATCCTACGCGGAGGTAATGCAGACTGCGGCGGTGGCTATGGCTGAAGGCGCCGATTTCATTCTGCTCGGGGCCACCTACACGATGTTGAAATCGCAGAAGCCGGTTGTGGCGATTTGTGCGGTGCGCACCGGTTGCGGAAAGTCCCAGACCACTCGAAAGGTTGCCCGCACACTTCTGGATAAAGGCAAAAGAGTGGTGGTTGTGCGCCATCCGATGCCTTATGGGGATTTACGTCGGCAAGTGGTGCAAAGGCTTGCTTCTTATGAGGATTTTCAAATCAACAAGTGTACCATTGAAGAGCGCGAGGAATATGAGCCCCTGATCGAAAGGGGAATAACGGTCTTTGCGGGAATCGACTACGAGCTGATCCTTCGGCGAGCGGAGATGGAGGCCGATATTATCCTCTGGGATGGAGGCAACAATGATACACCCTTCTTTTCCCCCGATGTTCATATCGTGGTTTTCGATCCTCATCGTCCGGGTCATGAACTGTTCTATTACCCGGGCCAGACCAACATGCTCATGGCCGACGTCGCCATCATCAATAAGGTCGACACGGCGCCATGGGTTAACGTTGAGCGGGTTCGAGCCAATATTGAAAAGAGTAATCCCTCTGCCGATATCATTCTTGCCGAGTCTCCGATCATCGTGGATAACGCCGAGCGTATCAGGGGCAGGCGCGTTCTCGTGGTTGAAGACGGTCCGACAATCACTCACGGGGAGATGCCCTTTGGCGCCGCAACCATCGCTGCACGTAATTCGGGGGCTGAGGAAATAGTAGATCCCCACCCGTATGCAGTAGGCGCTATCAAGGAGACCTTCGAACGCTACCCGAAGATTGGCAGACAATTGCCGTCAATGGGGTACTCCGCTCAACAGATTATGGATCTGGAAGCGACAATCAACCGTGTCGATTGCGACCTGGTGGTGTTTTCCACTCCTGCCGACCTCACCTGCCTGCTGCAATTAAACAAGCCCGTGCTCAGGGTACGATACGAGTATAAAGATTTTCAGGAGCCCTTCCTGGCTGACGTGTTAGTAGAGAGGCTGGAGAAAATAGGGGCATTGTAGCGCCCTGGCCCACAGCCTGGCGCAAAGTCTTCATAGTGGGGAAAGTGGGATAATTACACGGGATGCACTCTTTAAACCAAAAGGATGCTCGGCCGATTCTCCTTATAGCACTGGGCGGTAACGCGCTCATCGGCAAAGGAGAGGAAGGCGCCATCGAGCAACAGTTCAAGAATCTCTCCGTCCCGCTGGGACAGGTTGCTCGCTTGTGCAAAGAGTACAGGGTGATCATCACCCACGGAAACGGCCCGCAGGTCGGCAATCTCCTGATGCAGCAGGAGAGCTGCGCCCGCGTGCCCAGGCATCCTCTCGAAATTCTGGTAGCCCAGACCCAGGGACAGATCGGTTACATGATCGAGTCCACTCTTGATAACGAACTCACAAAAATAGAAGGAGAGCACGAGCATCTCATCGTAACCGTTCTCACTTATGTCCTTGTCGATGAGAAGGACCCGGCCTTCGCAAACCCCTCAAAGCCGATCGGGCCGGTATTCGACGACAAAACCGCCTCCGGGTTGCCTTACCCCGTGATGCGCACCCCCAAGGGATTCAGAAGAGTGGTTGCATCCCCGAAACCCATAAGAATAATAGAGACGCGTGAAATAAAACGGTTGATAGAATTGGGTTTTATCGTGATTGCCTGCGGCGGAGGCGGCATCCCGGTAGTTCGGCAGGGACGGGCTTTTCAGGGAATAGATGCCGTAATCGATAAGGATCTCGCGAGTGCAAAACTGGCTGAAGGAGTGGGAGTTGATCTACTTGTGATTGCCACTGATGTTGAAGGAGTTGCTGTTTCCTTTGGGAAATCCGGCCAGAGATTCTTGACCGGGCTGAGTATCCAGCAGGCGAGAGTGCTTCTTGAAAAGGGGGAATTCCTGGAAGGATCAATGGCCCCAAAAGTGGAAGCCGCTATAGAATTCAGTTTGAGAGCCGGAAAACGGTCTGTGATTTGCTCCCTAGATTCCATTAAGAGTGCAGTGGCAGGAGACGCCGGAACGCAGATAACCGCGTGAATCAGGTTTTATCCTGCTCCCGGGTCACCGGGAGCAGGATATATAAGGAGATCTATCAATAAGCTTCAACAGCGCTTGTTACTCTCACAGGATGGTGGCGCGGATATTACGGATTCGCCGCTGCCTCCAATCTCGTCATGACGGTGACCGCTCTAGTTGCGGTAGCACCACCGGCGGACCTTACGGTTACCGAAGCCGGTTTAGGAGCGGCTATGCTCAACTGGCCGTTGGTCAAAGCGCCGAGGGGAGGATTGGTTACGGTCAGAACCGAACCGGCAACGTTACTCGTGGCCTTTACCACCACGTGCCTGGTAATCGGGTTGTATTTGGCGAAAGTGATAGTGACGACTTCGTTCTGCGGAGGTGGGGGGGGAGGAGTTCCGCCGCCACCGCCGCCGCCAAACCTGTGACCGGACACCACAAAAAGGTTCCTTGTAACAGTGTTTACGCCAGCCCCGCCGATGTTGGGACCTGTGATTCTGAAAAAGTTCGTATTATTCGGACTCCCCGTCACGGTGGCTTCGTTTGCTCCGTCACCGATCCACCCCGCCGGGGGTGCCGGATTAACCTGCCTCAAAAAGGGTCCGATATTCCCTCCTAAAGCTGCTGAGAAAACGCCGGGGCATGTGCCGATATCGATCGTCTCGTTAATTGCCCGTCTGCCGGGGGCGACATTGGTAAAAGTCTCCGTTCCGTACGGATGGGTTACAGTGTAGGTCCCGCCCGGGGCAGGAACATCTATTCTGATGCGTATGCGGGTGAAAACCATGGCATCGGCTCTGACCGGTACCTCATTGGCGAACGCCGCTTCCAGGGCCATGACCAGGCGCGCATCACCGCCGTTAACCGGTATTTGACTCTCAGCATACCAGTACATAGCTTCCGATCCCCAACCGTTCGCCACCGAGTAGGCATTACCCGCGATCGGCGGGTCGAAAATCATCGTCGGCGGGGTCGCGCCGTCGCCAAGAGGAGGCGTCGGGAGTTCGACCTGGATTCCATTGGCATCCTGATACCAGAGTGGAAATCCGCTTACCGGGTTAGTAGGTCCAACAGCTGTTAAGGCCGCCATTGCCGTTGCGCTCAGAAACAAAATACCGACAAAAACTAAAAAAAATGTAGAGTTTTTCTTCATGGTGCTCTCCTTTCAAAAGCTAAGCTAAGACTGATTTACGGAAAATCGTGTGAAGAAAGAGTAATCAATCGAAGCCGAAGAACAAATGAGGTAAAACCCTAATTTTTAGCATGGGATTTATCCCCTATTGGCAGCGGAATAGTAGTATGAGTGGGAAGGACTACTGTCTGAGTCCTCCTCTCTAAAAGCCGGAGCGGCGCACGGGAACTGGGTCGCCCTTGCTGATGGCAAGCAATTGGGCATGATATGCTGTCTGGCCTGCGCCTCGCCTGCGCCGGGGTATCCGCCCACTATCCACCATAAAACGAGAGTTTGGACTAGCTCCAATGCTCGGAAGACAGGGGCGGCCACTGAATTCATGGCGCCAACCCCTGAAGATCTCCTCAACGGGTGATGTCCTGGAAAGCGGGCTTATGCCTCGCTAGCTGGTTACCTAAGCTGCTACTATCAGCTTACGGTGAAGGTTTACCAGGAAATCCTGTGTATTCGTGAGGATCGACCTGGCGGTAAGCGATCCCCTGTCCGCCAGCTTGTTTGCCGCGAACTCGGACATGTCGATGGTGAAGAAATAGACAGGCCGCACCAGGCCGTCTTCCATCACCCGGTACGAAGGAATCATATTTCCCGTGGCGATGGAATGCAGTTGCGTAGCAAGAGCAATGACCGTCGTCGCCTTTTTCGCCAGCGCCCGCATCGCGTCCTGTGCTGCGTAGGCGCTGGCGATGACGCCGGGCAGAGGACCGTCGTCCCTGATCGAGCCGGCAAGAACATAGGGGATTTTCTTCTTTATAGCCGTAGCCATAATCCCCTCCTTGACAATCCCGGCTTCAACCGCCTCCTCTATAGAGCCGATTCCCCTGATTGCATTGATTGCGTCCAGGTGACGATAATGGCTCTGGTGGGCATGTCGCTTCGTGTAGATATCCTGCCCGAGAGCTGTGCCGAAAAGAGCTGCCTCTATGTCATGCGTCGCGAGGGCATTTCCGGCAAGAATCCCGTGAACGAATCCGGCAGCGATAATTGCAGAGAGCGCGTCGCGAGAATCCTTGTCGAAAGCGACGGCGGGTCCGAGCACCCAGAGAATGAAGCCATTTTTTCGCTCGAACCCAAGAAGACCATAGAGTTCGTCGTAATCGAAGGAGAAGGAGGTCTCGCGCGAAATTCGCGTACGGAAGGCGAACTTTTCAGTATCCGGGCATTCCCATCCGAACCCGCCGGTATGAACATAGATCCCGTCTTCACCGTTTTCCCGGCGCCCGCAGGCAACCAAATCACCGTACTGCAGAAGGCGGAACTCTTTTATGGAAAGAGCGGCGCCTTGCTTATCGAGAACGGCGACGCAATCCATCCGGGATTCTTCCGGAAGTATCCATTCTCCCTTCCTGACCTGGAAGTATTCGGGGAATATGGATGTTGCGTGATAGTCTTCGGGCGCTACCCCGGCTTTTTCTACTTTTCTGAATCGGGCAACGGGTGCATTCTTCAATGCGGGGGAGGTGAAATCGGGGGGGCGAAATTCGGGTAATTTGAAGAGGGCCATTTTCCCTGCTCTCATTCCACGGAAAGCCTTCGGCGCTTTGCCTCCTTGTAGAAATTGACGAAGTAGTCGACTGCGGATACATACCCGAGCACCAGCGAAACCCAAAGCAATGCAGATCCGATTATATCTGTCGTCTGCGTAATCTGCGGAATGGGTTGCAGTAAAAAGATGAAGGCAACGCTCTGGGAGACCATTTTGTTCTTGCCCATTCGACTCGGGCTGATAATCCAGCCTTGTCCCACGGCAATGGCGCGCAGGCCGGTGATCACGATTTCCCTGCCGACGATGAGGAACGCCAGCCAGGAATAGACTTTTCCGTAAGGTATCAGCATGATCAGCACGGCTGAGGTCAGGAGCTTATCTGCAAGCGGGTCGAGCAGTTTTCCAATGGAGGTAACGGTGTTCCTCCGCCTTGCCAGGATGCCGTCCAGCCAGTCCGTGAGGGCGGCAATAACATAGATGACGAAGGCAAGCTGCAGGTTGAAGTCGGACGAAGGCGGTATGAGCAGGGCCACTATCAGCGGGATGGAGGCCATCCTGAGATAGGTCAGCACATTCGGTAACGTGGTAAGGTGTTGCCTGGAAAGATCACTTCGATTGATTGCGAACATGGTTTCAGACTTCCATTTCGAGATTCTACAACCCCTCCTGCTTTAGTATTAGTAACGGTAACGGTTATAAAAGTCCATAACTCTCTTGACGTAAACCTGAGTTTCGTCGTAGGGCGGTATCCCTCCATGCCTGCTCACAGCCTCCGGACCGGCATTATAGGCAGCCAGGGCCAAGGAGACATTATTGTTGAACCGATCCAACATCATCCTGAGATAACGGGCGCCACCGTCAATATTTTGAAGGGGATCGAACGGGTTCGCCACTCCGAGGTCACGGGAAGTACCCGGCATCAACTGCATGAGTCCCATGGCGCCCTTGGGGGAGACCGCCTGCGGGTTGAAGCCCGACTCGGCCCGGATCACCGCTTTGACCAGGTTATGGTCCAGTCTGTACTGCTGGCAGGTAAGCTTGATGTGCGGATCGTAGCAGGCCTGCTTTGGGATATTGGACAAAGGGTAGAAGGGTTTTGTCTGGTAATACTGATAAGGCTGGTAGGTCGGAAAGTATTTCTGGAAGTTGGCCTGGTTCAGCGGGGGCAGCGCCACCGGAGTGGATCTGCCGGAGGTGGGGGCGTTTGTGAAATGGATTGCCCCGTCCTTATCAACGTATCGAAAGATCTCTGAATTCGATAGTGACGGAAAAAGGACCGCCAACGAGACTATGAAGCAGGCGGTAAGCGTAACCAGAGCCTGTCTTGCCGTACGCTTCATGATTCCTCCCTGAGAGCGCCAGCCCCTTGCGGGCTATTTTTCAACTTTTTTCCAGTCCTGCAAGAACTTGTCTATTCCAATATCGGTCAACGGGTGTCTTGCGAGTTGTTCGATAACCTTGAAAGGTATTGTTGCAATATCCGCGCCGATGCGCGCTGCAGTTAGAACATGAACCGGATTCCTTATGCTTGCCACTATGACTTCGGTTTCAAAAAGGTAGTTGGAGAAAATATCCAGTATCTGCCGGATCAGATCCATGCCGTCCTGGGATATATCATCGAGTCTTCCAACGAAAGGGCTGACGTAGGTTGCGCCGGCTTTGGCCGCCAGCAGCGCCTGAAGGGGCGAGAAGACGAGTGTGACATTCGTCTGCACACCCTCCTGGGAAAGCGCCTTGACCGCTTTCAGGCCTATGGTGGTCATCGGTATCTTTACGACTACGTTCTGATCTATTTCGGCGAGCTCACGCGCTTCTTTCAACATGCCTTCCAGATCGCAGCAGACGCCTTCGGCGCTGACGGGCCCCTGCACGATCTCGCAGATTTGCCGAATGTGGCTCTTGAATGCCTCCCGGCCCGTGATGCCTTCTTTTGAAATGAGGCTGGGGTTGGTGGTGACCCCATCCAGAACTCCCAGATCATTTGCATCTTTTATTTCATCAAGATTTGCCGTGTCGATGAAAAATTTCATGAGAATTCCCCACAGGTAGTTTTATCTTCGAGTAGAATGATCCTTAAGGTATTTGTCGTAGCATTCCTCGCTGCAAAAATGAAGCACTTTTCCCGCTATTATGCCTTTAACCCCCTTCTGGCGAAGAAAATATGCACCGCACTGAGGATCACGGATCAGATCCGCCTCCCGGACGGGCGTACCCGGGATGTTATCGTCGGGTTCGGTAGTGGAGAAAAAGGACTTTCCGACTTTTTTCACCAGAAAATAGGCAATCCAGAGCAAAATGGCATAAATGAGAAACCGCAGCATTATCGCTATTCCAGTTTTTGGAGTTCCTGCTCCGGGTGGAGATGAAGAACCCGTTCCAGCAATGCGGCAATAGACAGCCCCGATACGGGATGCACCCAATCAGGTTCGATTTCGGCCAGGGGCGTCAAAACGAAGAGGCGCTCATGCAGAAGAGGGTGAGGCGCCCTCAACCCGGGAATATCCATCACCAGATCGTCGTAGAACAGAATGTCAAGGTCCAGTGTCCGTGGTCCCCAATGAGCAGTACGGACCCTTCCGAACCTGTGCTCGACCTCAAGCGCAAGCTCCAGCAACTGGAGCGGTTCGAGTGGTGTTTTGAATACAGCCGCGGCGTTTATATACCACTTTTGCCCCGTAACGCCAACGGGCTTTGTCCTGTAGAGCGATGAAGCCCTAAGGATATGAATTGAAGGATGTTTTTGCAATAGGGAGATGGCATCGAGGCATATCCTGCGAGAATCTCCCTCATTGCTTCCTATTCCGAATGCGGCCCTGTGCAGGTTGCCGGTCGGCATTGCTCTGCTCAAAAAGAGAGTTTTCCGATACGTTCGACGGCTTCCTGAATCCTGTCAGCCGTCACAGTGAGCGCCAGGCGTACATAGCCTTCCCCCGGTTCTCCGAAACCGCTTCCGGGAGTCGTTACGATCCCGGCTTCTTTAAGGAGGAGCGAGGTAAATTCCTTCGAGCTGTATCCGGACGGAGTCGGACACCACACATAGAAAGTGGCCTTGGGGTTTTCAGGCGCCAATCCCGCTTTCTTCAAGCCGGCGATAAGGATGTCCCGCCTTTCCCGGTAGATTTTCTGCATCTCTTCAACCGGGCCCTGATCTCCCTCCAGAGCGGCTATTCCAGCCCATTGGACGGCGTTGAAGGCGCCTGAATCGATGTTACTCTTTATTTGCCCGAGACCTCCCACTATTTCGCGGTTTCCTACAGCGAATCCGAGGCGCCAGCCTGTCATGTTATAGGTCTTGGAGAGGGAATGAAACTCAATGCCGATTTCCCTGGCGCCGGGGACCTCCAGGAAACTCATCGGGGAATACCCGTCGAAGGCCATTTCGGTGTATGCGGCGTCATGGCAGACAAGGATGTCATATTGGCGGGCGAATTCGACAACCCGCTCGTAGAACGTACGGTCCGCGGTCGCGCCGGTAGGATTGTTGGGGTAATTGATGAACATCAGGCTCGCTCGACGCGCAACATCGGCAGGAATGGCATCCAGGTCGGGCAGGAACTCATTCTTCTTGAGAAGAGGCATAAACCAGGACTCGCCGCCTGCGAACATGGTGGCTATCTGGTAGACAGGGTAAGCGGGAGAGGGAACGAGGGCCAAGTCGCCAGGATTTATGAAGGCGAGCGGGAGGTGCGCCAGTCCCTCTTTGGAACCGATCAGGGTGAGGACTTCGGACAGCGGGTCGAGTTCCACGCCGAATCTTTTCTGGTACCATTTTGCAACGCTTACTCTGAAATCGTTCATCCCCGAATAGGATGGATATTGATGGTTTGCCGGGTCTTTTGCAGTTTCGGCAAGTTTTTCGATGATGTGGGCGGGGGTGGGCAGATCCGGATCTCCTACCCCGAGGTTAATAACGTCCACGCCCTTTGCGATCAGTTCCGCCTTGAGACGGTCAATCTCCGCAAAAAGGTAAGGGGGAAGCTGCCGCAAACGTTCCGCTTTATTCACTGCCATTCGGACCTCCGAATACCTGATTATCGATCATTCAAACTGTGGGTAGACACCTGCCGCCGATATCGGCAGCTATATCCCCAGCACTTTGCTCATATCATAGAGCCCGTTCGACTGTCTCACTATCCACCCGGCGGCGAGGATCGCACCGCGGGCAAAGTTGTCGCGGTTCTGCGCCCGGTGAGTGATCTCGATTCTTTCTCCCAGACCGGCAAAAATAACCGTGTGCTCACCGACTATGTCACCGCCGCGAATCGATTGAACGCCGATCTCGGAAGCGGTGCGCTCCCCTATGAGACCGTGCCGTTCATAGACTCCCACCTTTCCGAGATCTCTGTCCAACGCATCGGCGATGACCTGCCCAAGCTTTACGGCAGTACCGCTCGGAGCATCCTTCTTGAACCGATGATGAGCTTCGATGATTTCAATATCGCAACTCTCTCCGAGAAGTCTCGCCGCATCGGCCACCATCTTGAAAAGAATATTGACGCCGATGCTCATGTTTGGAGATAGCACGCAGGGGACCGAGGAGGCAAGTCTTGCGGCTTCGGCAAGCTGGTCCCCGGTAAAACCGGTGGAGCCGATCACCATCGCCTTGCCGCGGGAAGCAGCGATCCGGAGGTGTTCAAGGGAGGCGGCGACATTGGTAAAGTCAATTACGACATCCGCGCCATCCAGGACATCTTCTATCCCGCGTCCGATGAACATTCCTGTAGGAGCGCCTCCGATGACTTCCGCCAGATCCCGGCCGATACCACGATGCTGGGGATACTCAAACCCACCGGCAAGCTCGATGCCTTCCGTCTCGCCGATTATCTGGGCTATGCGTGAACCCATTCTGCCTGCAATACCCGCTACCGCTGCTCGAACCATCTTTCTATGTTCCTTCCTGCTCCCTACAGACCCTTTGCCAAGCCGGGGATAAGACCTTGCGCCACCAGGACTTTTCTCAGTCGTTCCCTGTTTGCCTCGAACATTGCGGCAAGAGGGAGCCTTACCTCATCGGTGTCGATCTTTCCCATCATTTGAAGAGCTGCTTTGACCGGCGCCGGGTTCGTTTCATAGAAAAGCGCATGACAGAGCGGCAGCAGCTTGTAGTAGAGCCGCTGCGCTTCCTCAAACCTGCCATCGAGAAAGAGCGTGCATAAATCCGACATTTCGCGCGGAGCGATATTGGAGACCACGGAGATAACTCCCTTTCCTCCAACGCACATCAAGGGGAAAGTCAAAAAATCTTCGCCCGACACCACGGTGAAATCCTCACTGCAAAGAGCGATTATGTCGGTGATCTGCTTCATTGATCCTGAAGCTTCCTTTATCCCGACGATGTTGTCGATCCTGGAGAGGCGCGCGATGGTCTCCGCTTCCATATTTACAGCGGTCCTGCCCGGGATATTGTAAAGGATAATAGGAATATCGACCGACTTTGCCACCTTCTCGAAATGCAGGTAGAGCCCCTGTTGAGTGGGCTTATTGTAATAGGGGCTGATCATCAGGACCGCATCCGCGCCTGCCTGTTTGGCGTGGGCGGTCAGAACGATAGCTTCCTCAGTGTTGTTCGAGCCCGTTCCTGCTATTACCGGTATGCGCCGGTTGGTCTGCTCTACCGCAATTTCTACTACGCGCACGTGTTCTTTAAAAGAAAGCGTGGCCGATTCGCCTGTTGTGCCGCAGGGAACAATAGCGCTCGTTCCATTCTCGATCTGGAATTCGATAAGCTCTCTGAATGCAGCCTCGTCAACCTGTCCGTTCTTAAAGGGTGTTATGATCGCCACCATTGCGCCGTGAAACATCGCATACCTCCTTGGTTGCCGGTATCCCGAGGGACCTGGCGTTTTACAATTACTTATTCGATTTTTCTCAACGTTTCGTCCCAGAGTTCCGCATCGTAGACTACTTTGGCGTCGCCTTCCAGGTAGACGTTGGAAAAGATCCGATCCTTTGACATTTCATCGAAATGGATGACGAGAGTCTCCCCGCTTCTGGTGAGCACTTCAACAGGTGAGGCGACAAGGTTTCGGGCGGCGGCAAGCAATGCAGTGGCTATGGAACCGGTCCCGCATGCCAGAGTCTCCGCTTCAACACCGCGTTCATAGGTCCTTACGGATATGTTGTGAGGGCCGCGAACGAAAGCAAAATTGGCGTTTGATCCGGCAGGTTGAAACCTCTCATGGAAGCGTATTGCTCGACCCCGGTTGAAAACGTCCAGTGCTTCCAGTTGAGCTTCACTTTCGGCGAAATAAACGGTATGCGGCACGCCTGTATTGATGAAATCAAGCGAAAGAGAGCAATCCGGCAGTGCAACGGCAATATCCGTTTCCATGCCGTGAGGCTGGGTCATGCATATCTTGGCCCGCTCGCCGAGTATCTGGGCGCGAATGATACCGGCCAGGGTGCGAAAAGAAATGCGTTCCTCCTTTACGATTCCCTTGAGCCAGGCAAATCGGGCGGCGCACCGTGCTCCGTTTCCGCACATCTCCGCCTCGCTCCCGTCCGCATTGAAGAACAGCCATTTGAAATCGACTTCAGGGTCATTCTCGAGGAGAATAAGACCATCCGCGCCGACGGAGACCTTCCTGCGGCAGGCCATTCTGGCTAGTTGACGCCCATTTTCCTTGTCTATCGCCAGGTAACGATTGTCTATCAGGATAAAATCGTTTCCGCTCCCGGTCATTTTCGTGAACCGGATCGGTTTGTACATATCGCCCAAGTCTAGCTCCTTACGAAATTGTAAGAGACTGTAATGTCTCGTAATCGGGTCACGCTACGCTCAGGCGGAGCGTCCGAGAAAATCCGGTATACTCTCAGGGCGCACCAGGTCTTCCCAGGTTTCTCTTGTCCTGATCACGTAATAATCCTTGCCGTTTACCAGCACCTCGGGTGCGCGCGGCCTGGAGTTGTAGTTCGAAGACATGGTGAAGCCGTAGGCCCCGGCGCTCATCACCGCCATGTATTCCCCGGGGACAGGCACAGGGATGCCGCGGTCCTTGGCCAGAAAATCCCCCGATTCACAGATGGGGCCGACCACATCCACAATCTCCGTTTCTCTCTGGTTCCTCAAAACCGGTTGAATGTAGTGATAAGAACCGTAGAGGCTGGGCCGTACCAGGTCGTTCATCGCTCCGTCGGTGATAACGAAACTCTTGGATTGGGTGCGCTTGGTGTAGAGAACCTTTATCGCCAGTATACCGGCATTGCCGACAATGACCCTCCCGGGTTCAAAGATCAGGGTGCAATCGATTTTATCGAGTTCACGCAGAATTGCCTCTGCATATTCGTGGGGCTGCGGAGGAGCTTCCCGGTCGTAGATAATCCCGAGCCCTCCTCCGAGGTCAAGATAGCGCACGGGAATGCCGATGTCCCGGAGCCGCTCTATCAGGGAACGAAGCCGTTTGAGAGCATCGACAAAGGGGGTTACCTCGGTGAGCTGGCTGCCTATGTGGCAGTCAACGCCGAGGATTTCGATGTTTTCGAGGCTTTTGGCCTTTTCATATTCCTTCAAAGCGGTATCTATGGCGATTCCGAACTTGTTCTTCTTCATTCCCGTCGAAATGTAGGGATGGGTCTGAGGGTCGATATCCGGATTGACCCGCAGGGATATCCTGGCGCGAGTGCCCAGAGCTGCAGCCCTGCTGTTGATCGATTCGAGTTCCTGTGTCGACTCGATATTGAACATCAGGATATTCTCACGAAGAGCAAAGTCAATCTCTTCGAGGGTCTTCCCCACGCCGGAATAGACAATACGCTCTGCGGGAATCCCCGCTTTGCGGGCGCGGTAGAGTTCTCCGCCGGAGACTATGTCCACGCCGCCGCCCAGCGAACCGAACAGTTTCAGAATGGCGATGTTTGAGTTCGCTTTGACCGAGTAGCAGGTGAGGTGGGGGGTATCCCTGAATGCGGAATCAAAGACCCTGAAATGATGTGTAAGGGTAGCCTGACTGTATATGTAGCAAGGAGTGCCCACCTTCTCCACGATCAGGCGGACGGGAACATCCTCGCAGTGCAGTTCGTCTCCCTTGTACTGAAAATGGTGCATGATACGTCCTCTTAAAGGTATGGTTACTCCATCAGCAGGTTTCTCATTTCGGACCACTTCGAGAGCAGGCCTTCCTTGTGATCCGCCTGTGGGCTAACGGCCGAAACGGCATAATGATAGGTCACATTCTTCTTTGCCCCCTTATCCATGAAGGGAGGATGGCTGACCGGGTTCGCCGTCAGGCGAATGATTTCCTTGCCCTCGCGCCGGTAAACATGGTAGCCGGCATTTTTGCCTTCGCTCTCGGTCCAGCGTATTTCAAGGGCGCCTTTGGCGGGCACGATCCACACCTTGGCGGGAGGAGGGGGCAGCAGCGTTTCCGGCGCCCTGGCAAGGACTACCGATGATGGTTCCCCAAAAATGGTCGTATTATCGATCACCAGAACGGGAATCACTCTATAGCTGTAATTCTGCTCGGATGCAATCGTCTGATCCAGGTAGGAGTTGCCCTTGATCTGGGTGGGTGAAGCTTTCTCCCAACCTCTGTCCGCCACCAGCCGCTCGACCCGGAAGACAAGATCACCCTGAAGATTCTGTCCCTCCGTATCTTTGGACACTCCTTTCCAGTTTAGGAGTATCCCCTGTGGCTGCGTTGCCGCGGCAACGTTTACAGGCGGCGCAGGCGCCGGATAGACTTTGGCGATGACTGCATTGGACAGGGTTACGGGATTGCCCGTGCTATCCTTGAGAGCCACCTGGTAGCGGTATGCCCGATGGGGCAAAATGTTAGTGTCTGTCCAACGGAGCTTTCCGCTCTCCGCGGGAAGTGCCGAAGCGGATGCCGGATTAATGCTGTGGACTTCAACCTGGTTTGGAGAGGGGCATTCCACGCAGTTGCGGTTCTCCCATTTCAACTCGGCGCGCATGATCGAATAGCGCGTTCCCCCTGAAGACCCCGCTGCGGGAATAGTCCAGGAAAGATCCACGGACCGGGAAACTACTTGTGCTGCCAGGTCGGTAATCTGAGGAGGAGGCGCCTCTCCCTCGGGCTTGGGAAACATTTTCCTGCCGCAGCCGGAGATGAGGGTGCTCAGCATGATAACCAGAATCATACCCATCAGGCCAATATGTCGGGAGGAATTAAGCGACGTCGTCATAAGCTCTATAATCTCTCGGGTTACTTTGAATGGTAAGCGGAGGCTTCCAGGTCAGCCCATGCCCTTGCGATGGCTTCCTTGACCCGGGAGGTGGCGGTGCCTCCGAGTGAAGTCCTTTGATCGATAACACTCGAAATCTGGAGATATGGGAAAACGTCTTCGTCGAAGACCTTTTGGAATGTCTTGAATTCATCAAGGGAGCAGTCCCCCAGTTCCTTGCCGTGCTGGATGCAGTATTGGACAACCTGGCCGACGACATGATGAGCTTTTCGGAAAGGAACTCCCTTTCTCACCAGGTAGTCGGCGAGATCCGTAGCCAGGGTGAAACCCTGAGCAGCCATTCGGGCCATACGCTCCCGGTTGATCCTGATCTCCGGTAAGAGCTTGGTCAGCAGGCGCATTGTGCTGAGAACAGTATCGGCGGTATCGAATACGGGCTCCTTATCTTCCTGCAAATCACGATTGTAGGTGAGCGGGAGCCCCTTCACCAGGGTCAGAAGCGACATGAGGTTGCCGTATACTCTACCGGTCTTGCCGCGCATAAGTTCGGGAACATCGGGATTTTTCTTCTGCGGCATTATGCTGGAGCCGGTGCAGAAGGCATCGCTAATTTCGATGAAAGCGAACTCCTGGCTTGACCAGAGAACGAGTTCTTCAGCCAGCCTGCTCACGTGCAGCATGAAAAGAGCTGCGGCCGAGCAGAATTCGATGAGGTGGTCCCGGTCACTAACCGCATCCATGCTGTTTGCGACAGCTTTGGGAAACTTCAGGTAACGGGCGGTCCATTCCATGTCCGTCTTGAAGGTGGTGCCCGCCAGAGCGGCACTGCCGAGCGGCATCACGTTTGTTCTTGCGAGACAGTCCGAGAATCTGCCGGAGTCACGGCGAAACATTTCGTAATATGCCATGAGATGATGCGAAAAGAGCACCGGCTGAGCATGTTGAAGGTGGGTGAATCCGGGCATGACAACGTCCAGGTTCTGCTCGGCCTTCGTGACGAGCGCCCTCGCGAGTTCATCGAGGAGCGCGAGCGCCTGCGCCAGCGTGTCTCTCATGTAGAGCCGCATGTCCAGGGCAACCTGATCGTTGCGGCTTCTGGCCGTATGAAGCTTGCCCCCAATTTCGCCTATTCGGCCTATGAGTTCTTTCTCGATCGCCATGTGGATGTCCTCCTGTGAGGAATCCAGGGCGACCTGTCCGCGCTCTATATCGCGGAGAATCTCTCCCAGGGTCTCGACAATACGGGATGCCTCATCGTGTGAGATAATCCCGCACTCGGCGAGCATGCGGCAATGGGCGACACTCCCCTCGATATCATAGCGAAAGAGGCGGCTGTCAAAGTGGATGGAAGCAGTGTACTCTTCCACGAGCTTGTTGGTGGGCTGCTCAAACCGGCCCTGCCAGAGCTTTTCGGCCATACGGATAGTCTCCTCAACTGGACTTGAGAGGCTGCCGCAGGCTTTGTTTCACAAGAGTCTCGATGCGCAGCCGCAATCCAAGCAGCCGGATGAAACCGGTTGCCTCATCCTGGCGGTACACGTCATCCTCTTCGAAAGTAGCAAAGCTGGGCTGGTATAGGGATCGGTCCGACTTGCGTCCTATCACCTGGCAATTTCCCTTGTAAAGCCTGAGGCGGGCCGTTCCCCAGACATTTTCCTGGGCGAGGTCCATCATGTTCTGGAGATAGCGCATCTCCGGCGAATACCAAAAACCGTTGTAAATCATGCGGGAGTAATCGGGAACCAGTCCGTCACGCAGATGCATGACTTCACGGTCCATCGTCACGGATTCCACAGCTTTGTGGGCAATGCGCATGATGGTTCCACCGGGGGTCTCGTAGACGCCTCGGGACTTCATTCCAACAAACCGGTTCTCTACGAGGTCGACTCGGCCGATCCCGTGCCGTCCACCCAATTTGTTGAGATTCTGGAGAATTTGCGCCGGAGTCATCCGTTCGCCGTCAATTGCGACGGGGTTACCCTTTTCATAGTCGATTTCTATGACTTCAGGCTTGTCGGGAGCTTCCCGGGGATCCACCGTGAGCACAAACATCTGTGGGTCCGGCTCCGCCCAGGGATCTTCGAGAATGCCTCCTTCGTAGCTGATGTGCAGCATGTTCCGGTCACAGCTATAGGGCTTCGCCCTGGTGACGGGAACGGGTATCCCATGTTTTTGCGCGAAGGCCACCAGGTCGCTCCTGGATTTCATGTCCCATTCGCGCCAGGGCGCTACGACCTTGATGTCCGGTTTGAGGGCCATGTATGCCAGTTCGAATCGGACCTGGTCGTTTCCCTTGCCGGTGGCGCCATGGCTCACTGCATCAGCGCCTTCCTCATCGGCTATTCGAATCTGCTGCTTGGCGATCAGCGGACGCGCAATGGAGGTGCCGAGAAGGTACTGACCCTCGTAGATGGCATTGGCGCGGAAGGCCGGGAAAACAAAATCACTGGCGAACTCTTCCCGCAGATCCTCTATGCGCGCTTTTACCGCGCCAGTCTCCATCGCCTTTTTCTCGATCCCGTCCAGTTCCTCATCCTGGCCGAGATCGGCTGAAAATGCGACCACTTCACATTGATAGGTCTCGATAAGCCACTTCAGGATTATTGAGGTATCCAGTCCTCCTGAATACGCCAGCACGACCTTTTTGATGCTCATTATTCAATTACCCTCATTTTAAAGAGATTTGGCGCCTATCAACCAGTCCAGCAAAGCCATCTGCAGGTGCAGGCGGTTCTCCGCCTGGTCGAAAACTACCGATTGAGGACCTTCCATCACTTCATCGGTGATCTCCTCGCCTCGGTGTGCCGGAAGGCAATGGAGCACTATTGCATGCCCGGGCGCACGGGAGAGAAGCGCTGAGTTGATCTGGTAATCACGGAATGCTTCCTTACGTTCCTCGGCCTCTATCTCCTGTCCCATACTCGCCCAGACATCGGTATAGAGCGCATCGGCCCCGGAGACCGCCTCCTTTGAATCGGCTATGAGATTGATCTTTCCTGTGCCGTTTGACACTGCCCAGTCAAGAACCGCCCTGTCGGGATGGTAGCCGGCGGGGCAGGCCAGGTTCAGAGTGAACCCGAGCAGTGCGGCGGCATTGATCCAGGAATTGGCGACGTTGTTTCCGTCTCCTATCCATGCGACGGTGAGGTCTTCGAGAGATCCGCGCTTCTCGAGAATGGTCATCAGATCCGCCATCACCTGGCAGGGATGGGAGTGATCCGTAAGGGCATTCACGATGGGAATGGCAGCATACCTGGCTAATTCTTCGACATCGTTTTGGGCGAATGTCCTGATCACGATTGCATCGATATAGCGATCGAGCACCCGTGCCATATCCGCGAGGGGTTCCTGGCGTGAGATCTGGGTGGCCTCCGCGGTCATGAACATGGCCTGCCCACCCAGTCTGTAGACGGCTGCCTCAAAGGATACACGGGTCCTCGTGG
The DNA here is from genome assembly GCA_964539645.1 of uncultured Syntrophobacter sp. GTDB lineage: Bacteria > Desulfobacterota > Syntrophobacteria > Syntrophobacterales > Syntrophobacteraceae > SbD1. The sequence continues at coordinate 31,566 of CAZIJV010000015.1, read as the reverse complement.
AAGGCTTCAGAAAAATGAGCCCGACGATTTTTCCAGCCAGAGACTGAGGCAGTGTTCCGCCGGCAAGCTCTGCCTTCATCTTCCGCGCCTTGTGGATCAGCCCAAGAATTTCCTCCGCGGAAAGGTCCCGAAGTGAGAGCAGGTCACGCTTCATTGAGCTTCCTCTCTAAAGACATCATCCAGGATTTTCACCATTCTGTCGATTTCAGAGCGTCCGACGATCAGAGGGGGAACAAACCTGAGAACGGTATCATGCGTACAATTGATTACGGCGCCTTTCTCCAGGCATTTCCGCACGATGGGCGCCCCCGGAATTGTCAGTTCCACACCAACCATCAGACCTCGTCCGCGAACTTCCCGCACAAAGGGATACTGCCGCTTGAGCCCTTCGAGACGCTCGCGAAAATACGAACCGTTTTCTCTTACATTATCCAGGAATCCGGGTTCTGAGATTATCCTCAAAACGGCAAGGGCGACCGAAGCAACCAGTGGTCCTCCGCCAAAGGTGGAGGCATGAGTTCCGGGAACGAATGCCTGGGCCACCTCATCGACCGCGAGCATCGCGCCCATGGGCAATCCATTGGCGAGTGCCTTGGCAAGGGTCATTATATCGGGAGAAACGTCCTCCTGTTCATGAGCGAAAAGAGAACCCGTTCTACCCATTCCCGACTGAACCTCGTCTAAAATCAAAAGGAGGTCTCTCGACCGGCAAAGGGCCTTGAGATCCTTCAGATACCCGGCTGAAGGGAAGCGCAGTCCGCCTTCTCCCTGGACCGGTTCGACCATAACCGCGCAGGTGCTCTCGTTGATGGCTTCTTCCACTGCCTGAACGGAGTCGAACTCCACGAAGGCAAAGCCTTCGACAAGGGGTTCGAACCCGTTGTGTACCTTGCTCTGGCCGGTGGCCGAAAGGGTGGCGAGAGTCCGGCCATGAAAAGACTCTTTCATGGTGATGATGTGGAATCTGCCCGGGCCGAAACGGTCTTTGCTGTATTTTCGGGCGAGCTTAATCGCCGCTTCATTGGCTTCCGCGCCGCTGTTGGAAAAAAATACCTTATCCGCAAAGGAGAGGCGAGTCAATTCCGCTGCCAGTTCAACCTGGGGATAGGTGTGAAAAAGATTGGAAACGTGGATCAGTCTCCCGGCGTTTTCACTGATGACCCGGGTCAGTTCCGGATGACTGTGACCCAGGCTGCATACCGCTATCCCTGCCAGAAAGTCCAGGTACTCTTTGCCGGTGTCATCCCATAGCCTGCACCCCTCGCCCCGTACAAAAGCAATCGGCAGCCGGGCATAGGTATTGAAGATGTGCTTCAGGCAATCCTGTTTGATGTCTTCGATCATGCTGTTCATTTTCTGCGCTCACGGCTCCTTAGAATTTCGGTGCCGATCCCTGCATCCGTAAAGATTTCCAGCAGAATGGAATGCGGGAGGCGGCCGTCTATAATATGAACCTTTTCGGCCCCGGACTGAAGGGCATCGATTGCACACTGGATTTTCGGGATCATTCCCCCACGCAATGTCTGGTCTTGCATGGCAGTCTCCGCTTCGGCGACTGACATGCTCGATACCAGATTACCTCCCTTATCGAGTACGCCGGGAACATCGGTCATGAGCAGAAGCTTGTCGGCCTGGAGAGCGCCTGCAATCGCACCCGCCGCCAGATCCGCGTTAATATTGTAGGTCTCCCCGTCTTCGCCGATTCCGACAGGGGCGACTACCGGAATTATGTCGCTTTGCGCCAGTGATTGCAGGATACCGACATTTACGCGAGACACTTCCCCTACGAGTCCTATGTCAACGGCTTCGGGGGGGCGACCCTCGCCTGCATTGCGAAAGACCTGGAGCTTTCGCGCCTCCAGCAGTTGTCCATCCTTGCCGCTCAGACCGATTGCAAGGCCTCCCTGCCTGTTGATCAATGAGACGATCTGCTTGTTTATTTTCCCCGAGAGCACCATTTCGACGATCTCCATGGTGTCCGCATCGGTTATGCGCATTCCTTCATAAAAATCCGACTTCTTCCCTACCCGCCGGAGCATTTCGCCGATTTGAGGACCGCCGCCATGCACTACAACCGGATTTATTCCGGTATACTTCATCAGGACAATATCCTTTGCGAAGCTCTCCTGAAGCTCCTCGGCGATCATGGCATGGCCCCCGAACTTTATGACGATTGTCTTCTGGTAGAAGCGGCGAATGTAGGGGAGCGCCTCGATGAGGATGTTTGCTTTTTCAACCATTGCAGTCCCTGCTATTGGAAATAAAAATCCTCCCTTTTCCGCCTGGGCGGGAGGATTGAGTGAACGAGAATACGGTTTTTCACAGCAGAATGTAAAGTATTGAGGGGATCTATTCAAATAAAATATTCAAAAGGCAAGTAAAAAGAGGTACTTCTGGTCTTAGCTAACCGCTCATTGATCCTTACGGGAGAGGGGCGGGGGCCACAATGGGATCTATTGCCTGCGAGGGCTTGAAGGGATCGATTAAGCTGGATGAAGGCGCTGGGCTACATTCAGCGCCGGCACAACCGGGCGCAAAAAAAGTGGCGTGAAGGGCAAAATTGTGCATTATTTCTTGACAAGGCCCTCAGATTGTACTATTTCTCGCATTGTTCGTTTACCTCCTAAGTGTTACCCTCCCCTGAGGTTGGGGGGCTTCAGGGGAGGATACACCCAACCACAATCTGTCGCTACTATTTTTTCATTCAGCCATATTGCTCTTCCGCACCGTGGAGTCGAAGCTTTCCAATCCGGTCATGGACATGTTCATCCTCATTTCGAGTATACTCATATACCAGCCACCTAACTAGATCTTTTCTGTAAATTCAGTAACTTATGTCCCTGCGGGCGATCCGGGAAAGAATCCTCCGGTTTGCCCTTTCCGCTCTTTCGTGCTTTTCGCTGCGGATTGAGTTAGAAGGGAAACTCAAATCAACCTTCGGCAATCGCTTTTTCGGAACGAATTCACCACAGGGGTGCGATAATCGAGTCCAGGGCTAAACTCTTTCTCATTATTGCCGCAATGCTGGCCCTTTTTCTGGGGGCGCTCGACGCATTGATCGTCGGCGCCGCAATGCCGACTATTGTCTCCGATCTTGGCGGACTGGCGCTCTACAGTTGGGTCTTCTCTTCATACATGCTTGCGCGCGCCGTCTCTCTCCCGATATTTGGAAAGCTCTGCGATCTTTTCAGCAGCAGGTCTCTTTATCTTATTTCGATACTCATTTTCCTGGCAGGCTCGCTCCTGGCCGGTATCGCCGGAAATATGGAACAGTTGATCCTGTTCAGGACGATACAGGGAATAGGCGCTGGAGGAACCTTCGCCCTAGCCTATATCGTCTTGTCCGACCTCTACCCGGCTGAAAAACGTGGAAAAATGATGGGGCTGATCAGCTTCGTCTGGGGAATTTCAAGCATTCTCGGTCCTCCTGTTGGCGGCTTATTGGTCGCCTGGCTCTCATGGAGGTGGATTTTCTTCATCAACCTTCCGCTTGGCTTTGTGGCTTTGATCGGAATTGCCGTTTATCTCACTGATGCGCGCGCAAAAAAAGGGGGCGCATCCATAGATTTCGCGGGAGCGCTGGCACTCACGATTTCGGTCACGGCGATGCTTTCCGTGTTCCTGGTGGCGGGGAGGGATTATCCGTGGATTTCCATCGAGACGGGCGTGCTTTTCGGCGTGTTTGCCGCAGCAGGAGTCTTTTTCTACAGGGCGGAGAAGAGGGCGGTCGAACCGATTCTTGCGTTGGAGTTCTTTACGAGAAAGCAGTTCAGCCTGGCAAACGGGGCTGCCTTTTTCAGCAGCTTTGCGATTTTCTCCCTCTCAGCCTTCAGCCCGCTCTTCATCCAGGGGGTGCTGGGAAAGGATCCCGCCGAGTTGGGAGTTGCAATGGTTCCGCTGACGCTGGGATGGTCCACCGGCGCGATAGCGTGCGGGCAGTTTGTTTCCACAAGTCGTGAAAAGGCTTTCAGCATCACGGGATCGTTTCTGCTTGCCGCTGGTTCCGTGCTTGCCCTCATTTTTTCCTCGCCCTCCGTCCCGCTCTCCCTGTTTTCATCTATCCTTGCCGTTGCGGGAGTCGGCATGGGGTTTGTTTCGGTTCCCACGCTTCTGCTCGTCCAGAAGAGCCTTGCCGAGGCAGACTTGGGTGTTGCAACATCTTCCCAGCAGTTTGCCAGGACTCTCGGAGGAACCATCGGAATCGGCATCTCCGGCGGTTTTCTGTCGGGCAGTATGTCGAAGAGCCTCGGCTCTCTACTGGACTCCACGCAGGGAGAGGCGATTGCACCGCTGATGTCGGAAAAGATGAACGTCCATATTGAGGCGCTTCTGCAGCCTCACTTCATGGCCCAACTGCCTTCGGCCCTTCAGGATGTTCTGCGTGGTTTTGTAAACGAGGGGGTAGCGGCAGTGTTATGGTGTTCTATTGCTGCTTCGCTGATAAGCCTGGTGCTGTGCCTGTTCCTTCCCGGAGGTGAAGAAAACGGATCTGGGCAGGACCGGTGATTTTAGAGCAGTTTGGATTTTTGAAGGTATTTCGTATAGGAGTCGTCCTTCGGGCGTGCGACCTCGTTGGGGAATGACTTCTCGATCAGTAGAGATATCTGAGTCGTGCTGCGCCATCGTTTCGTCGGGTCGCACTGCAGACATGTCATAATGAGGTCGTTCAGTATTTCCGGGATTTCCGGCCTCCAGACCTTGGGGGGCGAGGGGTATTGCTCGCAGTGCTGTATTTCGTATTCTGCAAAAGAAGAAGCCTTAAAGGCGGGCGTTCCGGTGAGCAACTCATAGAACAGCGTGCCGAAAAGATATATGTCGGTGAAGACAGGGGGTTTTCTTCGCGAAAGGTATGTACGGAACTGTTCAGGCGCCCGGTAGGACAAATAGGGCAAGGGCAGCTCGCCTATTTCCGTCCGGGTCTTCGATGCCTTTTGTATCTCCGCCCAGAGACCGCTGTTGTATAATTTGGCGCAGGGAAGGTCTTTTCGGCACAGAACCCTGGAGGGACGCAAATCCAGGTGAAAATGGTTCCGAATAGCGCCGTCTTTTCCCATGTTCAGGTGAATATCCCCCAGAGCTTCCAGGACCTGGTAGGCAAACCTCACCGCCAGCGAAACAGGAATGGGTTCGGGCGAGCCGAGCAGGTCGTTCATCGATAATGGCAGATGTTCTCGGACAATAAAGAAATTTCGGCTCGAATAGGCGATGTCGTAGATCTTCACCAGGTGCCGGGAATCCACCATCATCTGGCGATCTGCCCAACTGTGGAGTTTCTCGGGCGAGAGAATATCGCCGAATTTGCCTGCAAGGTTTTGCCCGGCATACTTCTTACCGGTTTCCATGTCTTCCAGTTCGACCACAAGGGAGCTGGAACCGACATGAAGCAGGTTGGCGACACGGTAATCGCGTTTTGCGCCGGATAGGGAGCGGCCGTTTTCGCACCAGGAAGAGACGGTCTGGCCGAGCAGAGAATCGACTGAGCACGCATCCAGAGAGTCTATGGATGTGTTTACGAATTCGGGTTGAGTGGTTTTGTCGACAGGTAATGCGGAAGGAGTGCTTTTAGCTAATACTGTGGATTGGACGTCCTCTTTTTTCCGGGTCTGGGAGCATTTGGTGATTTTGGTAAGGATTCTTTTCCTGTCTGCCTCCTGCAGGCTCTTTTCCTTGTATACGTTGCTGTAGAAATGGATCGCCTCCTCCCACCTCTCCATGCTCGAGGCGCAGTCCCCACAGTATTCCCAACTCGTGAGAGGCTGAAATCCAAGTTCAGCCGCGGCACGAAACTCTGCTATGGCCTCCTCCCAAAACCGCCCGTCCATCAGAGCCAGTCCGTAGTTGAAAGACTGAACCGGGTCTGTTCGCAAATCGCTATGTTGCCGGGACGCGGCTACACTACCTTTTGAACCTAAGGCGCTCAACATGGTATTGGCGCGGGAGCGCAATTCTTCTTTAACCGAGATGGGGATTGCTTGCTGTTCCAACTCACTTAACAGTTGCCGCAGCAGATCGACTGTCTCATCCTCCAGTCCCTGTTCCAGGCAGATCTGCGCTTCCGACAGGCGGCCAAGGTATTTCTGATACTCTTCACTTTCCATCAGACGCTCCGTCTAACCTCTGCCGGAAGCGGCTGCGCCGTTCGGGTCCAATCCTGCATGGGAAAAAAGATGGTCCAGATCGAAGAATGGGCGCCGGCCCTCCTCGGTTTCAAAGGTTTGGCCGAGATTATCAGAGTGGATTGTTGCACCTTCGATGAACCCGGTTGCCTGGGCAAAGATGATTCCGTGTCGTTCACCGTTACTTGCAAAGACAGCCACATAGCGGTCATCCACAATATCAGAAGGTTCAATGGCCTGAAAATCCACCGGCTCGAACTTGCAGGATTTCAGCTCTTTTGCGGACAGGTTCGCCCAGTGGCCGAGGACTCCCGCTTTTATGCTTCTGAAAAGAGGCTTGAAATCAGCCAGCGAAGCATAACCGTGCTTGAGAATGCCAAGAACTTTCTTTCTCGCGGCGGGTTCAACCTTCACTATGTTTTCCGCGGGAATTGCAAAGGATTTTTCAGCAAAGACGATAGTGTATATGTCCAGTTGCTGTGATTGCCCGAAAGATCCGGCAGGTTCGGACCATAGCTTCTCGGGAATCTCTGTATCCCGGACTTCCTCGGAAACGCTGTTGCTGCCGCAGATAGCAGAAGCTGCATCGGACTGATAGAGTGAGAGGGCATTCTGCCGCCACTGTTGTTCCTGATTCCTGAGACTGAGAGCCTGGTCCTCCAGCGCGATTCTAATTTTCGTTACTTTTTCCGCAAGTGGAGCAAGAACGGCGTTCCTGGTCAGAACTGTCTCGATTTGCCGGAGTCTCTGGATTTGCGCATCAATGACCGAAAGCGATTCCAGGAGAGACTCACAGGACTTTTCCATCCAGGTCTGCGGTACATGCGGCGTCCGACGCTCCTGAACCACTGCCTCGACCTCGTCGGGGATGGCAGGTTCCACAGGCGGTCCTGCTTCAGGGATGGGCGGCGGTGCGGCAGGCTCAGGGAAAATGGCTTCAGAAGAAGGATGCAGCGGCGTCTCGACATCCTGTGTCAATTCGATCGCCGCCGGCTCAGCTTCGGATAATTCAGGAAAACCCCCGGATTCCACGTTAACGGATGCATCCGCACGTTCCGCGGTAAGTTCCGAGAGCTTTCTCGATTTTGCTTCTTTTTTGATGGCGAGGGCTCTTTTGCGCATCTCCTGGAAACGCTCGATGAGGTTATTGAGCCTTTCCTTTTCCTGCTGCCCTGTTTCCCCCTTCATGAGCAGAACATGGGCCAGCAAACCCTGCGATTCACGGATCAGCTCGATGAGCCGGCTGTTTGCTGATTGTGGTTTGAGGATGAAGCGCTGAAGAACTGCGTTCAAAATCTTGAAAATCGGAACGGCATCGGAAGACCTGACCGCGTAAGGCTCCAGGTCTTTGAGGGCAGACTGGAGCTTCAGGATGTTATCCTCGGATAATTCCCAGTCAAGGCTCAGGTAAGCGACATTGAAGACTTCTATCAACCTGGGCAGATCATCCTCCAGGGGATATATTCTATAATCGCTCTCCTGCCGCGACCGGGATTCTTCCTCATCTATGGCAAGGACGGGTTCGACAGCCGGTTCCGGTTCGGACGTTCCGGTAGATGGGCGGATTTCCTCGGCCTGCACCTGCTTGAAGGCCTCCACCGGCTGAGCCGGTTCTGCTTCTATTTTCGCTGGAACAAAAAGGCTGTCGATCTCCTTTTCTATCGCACCGAAGTCAAAAGAGGCGCCCGGCGAGTCATCGAGCTGTTCCTTAACAGGCGCAGGCATCTCTTGCGGGGACTCGGCCAGGTGAGCAGCGGGTGGTTCCGGGGCGGCAGAGGGCGGCTCCGGCGCGGCCGGCACGAACATAGAGTCTATTTCTTTATCTATCTGAGAGGTTATTTCATCGATATTGAATGAGATGGTTGAATCCTGATCCCGGCTGCCCGGATCGAGCAATGGCGGCGGAGCGCCGGGCTCTTCTTCAGGTTCCAATGGCGGCAGTTCGGTGGCGGATTCTTGCGGAGGGACGGAAGTGGAATCGACTTCGCTTCCCCTGTCGTTGAATGAACCTGCGCTCTGGTTTGGGTCGTCCACGAGTAAAATGTCGGCGGGGTCGAGAGTAAGCGGAGGCAGATCCGAGTCCGGCTTGAGCTGTGCTGTCGTGTCTGCCGGCGGAGTTACTTGCGGGGCGAAAATCGAATCCATTTCCTTGTCGACTTCCGCACTGAAGGCACTGAAATCGAGCTGCCCGCCGGCATCGTTCTGTAACTCTCCTTCTGAAGGATCATTCTGGACTGCAACGGGCTCTCGCATGGCTGGCGCCGAAAGGGAATCGAAGGGGCTGTCCTTCTTGACTGCGGCTGAATCTGATTGCGGCGTCTCCTCGCAAAGGGCTGATTCACCTCCGGCACAATCAGGCCCGGTTTGAGAGGCAGGCCTGTCTGGTTCCATTGTGGTTGGTGCGGCCGGTGATTGTGTGACGGGTGCGAAGAGCGAATCCAATTCCTTGTCGAGTTCCAGTTCGAGCGCACTAAAGTCAATTTTGGCCACGGCCCCGCCTTGAGTTCCGTCTTTTTCAGCCATGAGTTTTCCTTGTTCGATGTCAGGTGCGAAGTTCAGTAAAATGGAACGGCTTACGGTTTGCCGGACAAGATACAGTCTGTCGTCAAGCTGTTGCGTTCCTTCCGGCTCAGCCGCCGAGTTCTCCGCCTACCTTCTGGATAACGTTTTTGATAGTTTTCTTGCTGATCTCCCGCAGAGTCTCGTAGACCCCTCCGCCAAGCGCAGCGCTTGCTTCGAACCAGGCCAACTGGTTATCGCGATTAAGATCGTTTTGAAGCTCCTCTACACTCAGCAGCGGGATGTTGGACTGAATGAGATCGCGCTTATTGTACTGGAGAACGAGCGGTACCTGGCTGATCGAAAGCCCTTCGTCCTTCAGGTTTTCATAGAGGTTTTCGAGGCTCTCTATATTTTTCTGCTTTTGCACGCGAAGCGAGTCGGCTACGAAGACGACCCCGTCGACTCCACGCAGCACGAGCTTCCGGGTGGTATTGTACATGACCTGGCCGGGCACGGTGTAGAGCTGGATACGGATGGTCATGTTCAAGACCTTGCCGATGTTCAAAGGCAGGAAATCGAAGAACAGGGTGCGGTCCCCCTTCGTATCGATTGTCACCATTTTACCGCAAACCTGTTTGGACATGGATTCGTGAACATAGAGCAGGTTCGTGGTCTTACCTCCGCGGCCCGGTCCGTAGTACACTATTTTTGCCTGGATTTCATTTTTGCTGAGATCTATGAACGCCACGGATTTATCCCTCCGAATTCCCTAACACGGAGCACATCTCGCGAACGGCGCTTCCGAGTTTTAGACGGATCAGACCAAGTGAAACGTTGTCGTTGAACAGGGTAATAATGAGATAGTCTCTGGCGAGCCTGCTGAAATGAACGTTGCGTTTGCCTCCCTTGTGAAACAGTAGAGTGAAATCCTCCTCACCGATAAGTTTCGCAATTTCTGCGGTGGCTGCGAAGTTGGCCGCTGAAAGAGCTGCCAGTGAGAAAATGTCGTCCATTTCGAGCGAGCCGCACTGCATGATCAAATTTCCGGCAAGATCGGCCAGAACGACGTGCTCCGCTCCCGAATCAAGAAGCGAGTCGGAAATGATTTCCTGAAGCTTCCCGATCTCATTGCGTGTAAGTATCAGACTCATTGAATGTCATTCCTTGATTTAGTGAAATACTGCGGAATCTCGACAACAGTTCTGTTATCATCGCAGGGTATGCAAAAACCATGCGGAACAAATTGTCCAGCCAGCCTACTTAATCTTGGCCAAATCCTTATTAAGCGGATGATTCTTCTCAAGCGTCACCAGCTTGACCGGCGCTATGAGGATCTCTCCCTGCGCCGAAACCGAACACAATATCTCTTCACCCTCATCCGGATAGAAGACATCGGTTATTTCAATCTTCTCGGAAGGGGCGAGAGTTCTGCCGTTAATCTGGTATAGACTGACAAGATCCTCGGTCGCAAAGGCTTCAAGAGGCATGTGTTCTTTCATCTTCTTGACTATGACCGAGTATCTGCCTGCGCTTCTCTTTTCATCCTTGAGCCTGAGCGACTGAATCATCAGGTGCTCAACCGGTTTGTTTATGGAAGCTATATCCGAGGGGATGTAGGGGTAGGTTATGAAGCGCCCGTTGTCCCACTCGAGGATCTTCAAAAAAGCTTCCTCACCCTGCAGTTCTCCAGTCTGGGCATGCAGTATTCTGCCCGAGCCGATATAGATATTGCCGCGCGCCTCCCTGGTGCAGACCTCGATATTCATGCAGGCGCGTGAAAGACATCCGATCTGGATCAGATCGGTTAGCTTTATCGCCGTTATGGTGCCGTGAAAATCCCTGTGATCCTGTCCGGCAACGGACTTGCCCGGACTGAATGGACCATCCATGACGGCTTCGGTCAGATCGGCGCCGTCAAGATTGGCCATTTTCAGATTCACATTTGTAATTCGGGCTTTCCTGAGATTTGCTCCCTGAAGGTTGGCACCTTCCAAATCAGCGCCGTCCAGGTTGGCTTCCTCGAGATCAGCGCGGACAAGGTTGGCGCTGACAAGATTTGCTTCCCGAAGATTAGCTGCTCGCAGGTTGGACATGTTCAGATTGGAGACATCCGCTTTGACCCTGTACAAATTTGCGTCTTCAAGATTGGCGCTGCTCAGGATTGCTGAATGCAGGTTGGCTTTTTCCAGGTTGGCGCCCTTGAGATTGGCGCGGCGCAGATTGGCATTCGACAGGTTCGCATGACGAAGATCGGCTTTGAATAGCCAGCCTGCTCCCGACAGATCCATGGAGGAGATGTCGATCCCCCTCAGGTAAGCGGGACCTCTTCCTGAAATGACAGCCATTAAAAGCTGTTCGCGTTTAATCTCGGACATGTCGAACGGTTCTCCCCTGAATTAATGACTGGTTGAGAGCTGACCAGCACCATGCAGGCAAACATCGGGCCATCTCCACTCGCCCGTCCGGCCCGTGCATGGCGGCATCCCGTCCCAGTTCTTACTCATAATCGGCAGAGCGTGAAAAAATAATGAGCATTATCGTTTATTATAGAGATATCTTTGTCAGATCCGGCGCACTGTGAAATACGAAACGGAAATTAGTGAAGGGTTTTCCGAGAGGCCGCTTACGAACTGGGAAAACTATGATAGACTCTGGAGCCAATATGGACGTCTTGATTTCCTGCCGAAAAGTAATCTCTCAAAGCAGATCGGTGTTTTTTCATCCGGAGCGCATCTGCCGCGCCATTTCCGAGTGGGGAGAGCCATCTGCCTCCAGTCCGGCATGGGATCATCCCTGTCATTTTTTTGATGGAGGAGAGGGGACAGTCCGGTGGATTTTCACTCTCGATGTTCTGAATCACTGTTTTTGGCCGGACCCTGGCGAGCCCGTATGGACGGTGGATTACGACGGCAGCCCCCGGTCGGGTTACTGGGGCCTTGCGGCAAGCCTGAAGCGCGCAATGGAAGGAGGGGTTCCGATCACATCCCCCTCATATCTGTCAGGATTGAGCGGGTCTGACTTAGCCTCCCTGTTTGACGGAGAGGGAAGCATTCCCATGCTAGAGCAGCGTCTGAATAACCTGCGGGAGGCGGGAAATGTGATCCTTTCCCGGCTTGGAGGAGACGTAGTCACGCTGCTCGATGCGGTCTCAGGTAGCGCAGTCCGACTCGTCAACTCACTGGTCGCCCTTTTCCCGAGTTTTGGGGACTCAGCCCGGTACCATGGCCTTGATGTCTCTTTTTTGAAACGTGCCCAGATTTTCGCCTACGATCTTTTCACCGCCTTCGGTGGAAAAGGGCTGGGGGCCTTTCATGACATCGCAGAGCTGACTGCTTTTGCCGATTACAAGCTTCCTCAGGTGCTTCGCGCATTGGGAATCATTTCTTACGCGCCGGAGCTTTCCGCAAGAATCGATGCGCTGAAAAATCTTTTGCCCGGATCAGAGGAAGAAATAGAGATCCGAGCCATGACGGTCTGGTGTGTGGAAAAGATCAAAGAGGCCTTCAAAGAAAGAGGCCGGGTGGTGACCAGCCCCGAGATCGACACCTGGCTTTGGGGCCTTGGCCAACTGGAGCCTTTCCGCAAGCGCCCCTATCACCGCTGTAGAACGATATTTTATTGAAAGCAAAAGCCCAAGGGAATGCTTGTTGCATTTCTCGGGCTTCAATCTCTTAGAATCGACGATTCAATGAATCGGGGCTGAAAGAAAAGGATTCTTATCGCACAGGGTGCTAGTAAGAGCGTCTGCCGCCACCTGAGCGGCCACCGCCGCCGTGCCCGCCGCCGCGCTTCCTTCGTCCGCTGTCCTTGGTATCATAAATATTTGCATCTTTATCGTTGGGGTAGCCGGCGGAGCGGTTGCGGTCGTAGCTGCTCCCACCGGAGGGCCCTGCGTAGCTGAAGCTGGAAGTGGAGCGCTCACTGCGCCCGTAATTGCCACCGCTCGGACGTTCGGGCCTTGGACCGCTGCGGGGTTCGCGGGGTCTCGCTTCATTGGCCTTGATGGTAAAACCGCCCACGTCTTTGCCGTTCATACCCATGATCGCCGCATTGGCCTGTTCTTGGTTCGGCATGGTTACAAAGGCGAAGCCGCGCGACTTGAGAGTTTCGTGGTCCATTATGATCTTGACTGATTCGACCTCACCAAATGCCTCGAATTCCCTCTGCAATTCCTCTTCAGTCGTCTTGAACGACAAATTACCTACAAAAATGTTCATACTCTTCCTTTTTTCCTTCTTCTCGATGTGAATGCATTGACTTTAAGTTAATCCGATAGTTTGATCTCGACCTGAGTGCGGATTGGAGGGCTCACCGGAGATAGCCGCTTGAAGACATTACTTTGGTCTGGGGTGACGATTTTCGCAGACAAAGGTGACTTTTCGTTCAGTGATTATCGTGGGTTCAATACCTGCTAAATACAATCCAATCAACAATACCACGTTTCTATTTTAAGCAGGAGTTTTCTAAAAATCAAGGAAAAGAAGAGGCATGCCGGGCAGGAGTTACAAGAAAAGCAAAAGGCTCAATGCCATCACAGCCATCCCCGAAATAAGACCGTAGACGGCCGCGTGTCCCTTGCCATACTCCTTGGCCGTGGGAAACAGTTCATCCATGGAAATGAATACCATGATTCCCGCAACCGAGGCGAACAATATCCCAAAGAGTGTCGGAGAGACGAAGGGCCTGAGGACCAGGTAGCCGAGAATTGCGCCGACGGGCTCAGAAACTCCCGATAGAAAAGAAAACCAGAAGGCCTTCTTTCTGCTCCCTGTGGCATAATAGATTGGAACGGAAACGGATATGCCTTCCGGTATATTGTGCAGCGCAATGGCAATGGCAATGGGAATGCCGATTGACGGGTCGGTCAGGGCGGAGATGAAGGCGGCGAGCCCTTCCGGAAAATTGTGGATGCCAATGGCCACGGCTGAGAGCATGCCCATTCGCAACAGCTTGTGTTTTTGCAGATTTTTTCTTTCTTCCAGCATCATTGCACCGGGCGCCGCCGGCCGATGATCAACGATTGAGGCAACCTCCTTTAATCCGTCCATTTCCTCGATATTTCGCGGTTCATGTGGATTTTCATAGGAAGGGACCAACCGGTCTATGATCGTGATTACAGCCATCCCTCCGAAAAAAGAGAGCACAGTTATCCAGGAAGCATGGGAAAGGCTGTAATCCTGGGTGAGTTTGTCGCGCGCCTGGGCAAATATTTCAACAAAGGAGACATAGATCATGACACCGGAGGAAAAACCCAGCGCCACTGAAAGGAAGGTTTTGTTGGTGCGGCTGGAAAAAAGGGCGATGAGGCTGCCGATGCCGGTAGACAGACCAGCCACGAGCGTCAGAAGGAATGCGAACAGCACATTGTCGTTCACTGCGTGAACCCCTTTGGGAGATGATGGCACAAATATGAACTATACGGAAGAAAGAATCCCACGAGCAACTTAAGAACAACAAAAAGGGGTTCAATGCCGCAAGAGCGACTACGGCAAGACTTAGCCGTTTTGACAAGTGTTTTTTCGATAGCTACCTTTTAGAAAAGCAGAATGTCCATCAGTCCGGCTCATGTTTACGTGATCTGGACAGATGGTGTGAATTAAGTTCAGAATATTTCTGTCGCTGCAATCTGTGTCTGCGGCAAAAGACGAACAAGACGTTCGAAAGGTAGCCTAAGAAGATGAGCCGAGCAAGCAAGTGGAGTCTGGGAGTGCTTCTCGTAGCGTTTATCATTGGCGTCGGATATTATGTATCCTATGAGCCCGCTGGTGTCGGATTAAGAGCGGAGTGTAGCGAGACTTTTGACCGGTTGGATTCGGCGAATAACAACGATGCACTTGATCCAGGCGAGTTCCTGGCCTACGGAAGAGGCGTATCGATGAGCGATTTTGCAAAAGCCGATTCCGATTCGAATCAGGCGCTCACAATTGAGGAATTCTGCAGTTGGTCCGGCCCACAGGCGCCAACCGGGTAAGCCGCGCGAGATCCCCACGGGATATTCGATCCCGATGAAGGCCATGCACAGAAAACGGGAGGCTGCTTTGCAGCCCCCCGTACATCATGAATGCGCTGGTAAGCACTCCAATCAATCGAAAGTGGCTGGACCTTCCGGATTCTCAATTTCCTTGGGGAAAGTGGAGAAGGGGAAGGGGCGGGTATTTTCATTGAGCGTAACATAGCGAGCGAGTCTATAGAGATAGGTCGAAGCCTGGTTCGAAAAGACCCTGAGCGGCTCACTGTAGCTGCGGGTGATAAGCAGGATAATATATTGTAAAAGGGTCATTGCCTGGATGGCGAGTTTCACTGCGTCAAGGACGATCAGGCAGATCAGGGTAAAGATAAGCCTGATGGCTATTTTTCCTCGGGGGATCTTCTCTTCGGATGTCTCGTTCATTTTTCTCCTCTTTTAGAATCTTATTTAAGCAGGTTTGTGGAAGGGTTTCACCAACTACTACTGGGACTGCGCGACCATGTTATAGGTAATCGTGCCTCCCTCTTCGGATTGAATATTTATATGCAGTAGCCTTGAATCCTTCTGGAAATGGATCACGTGCACATTTTCCTGCTGAGCCTGAAAAACGATTTTCCAACCGCTCTCTTTCATGGACTTCTTGTAGAAATCAGAGACCGCCTCGGCGCCGGCGGCCTTGACCGTCAACGTACCCATTGCGGTGGCGTCCATATCCATCGCCTGCATGATCTTCGAGTTAGGAAATAGAGGAACGTCCTTCAGTTTTTCCGGGAGTTCGACGGCGGCGAAGGCGCTGACTGCACAATTGAGCACGAAAAATGAGCACGCCACCGTCATCGCAATAATTCCCCGTCTCCTGAACATACCAAACCTCCTGATGTTTGCATGAATTGAAAAAATGCTTCTTAGCTGTCTCTGTAGAAGTGCCTTTTGCCGGTGAGCGGATACAGTACAGGGAATCTATGTCGTCTGCAATCAGATTTCAACCTGAAAAGGAAAGGAGCATTAAGACGGAAATGGGAAGGCTGGCCCGGAGTTTCGAAGTGTTGCCCGTTCCGAACTGCGACTAACGATCCGTCGATCTTCCGAGAGATAAGAGTGGCAGATCCATGGAAGTCAGTCCTGCCAGGCGCTCCATATCGTTATTTCCGGGAACAAAAATAAAATAATCTTTCGGCTTGAGAGCGCTGAGTGACAGATCGCCGCGAAGGCGCCATTCGCGTTCGTGTCTCCACGATGTATGAATGCCCTGTGCGAGCTGGTAACGATACCTCTCAGACGCCGGAAGCCTGGAGTGGTCGTTGCTTCTGCCGTAAATTACGGGCCTTGCGCCCATGGAGCGCAAGAGGTCTCGCTTGATCGCGATCCCGTATGGTTCGACTGTCCAGCGTACCAGGGCGTTATTCCATTTTCGTAAAATGAAGAGGTCTTTCGGAGGGTGCGAACTCCAGCAGACTACCTCCTCGCGGCCTTTGATCAGTCGAGAGCCTGCCTTTATGATTCCCTCGAGCAAAATCCTCGCCAGAGTATCCAGTGCAGAGTGGCCCGAAAGCACATCATTGTCGAGCAGTTTCAACAGGTAGTCTCGATAGCTCTCTCCCGGCCATGGTCCGGGGCATGCCCTGGTATAATGGTACAGATAGTTGTCCCAGTTCGGATCACCCCGGATAGAGGAATGCCGCCTTCCAGGGGGGCGGGCTGATGGAGTAGTCGCTGGATCATCAATGTGGGATCGGGTAAGTTTGAATCCCTGTGCATGTTGAGGATATCCGCGGAGAAGGTGAAAATTTCCAGCATTTGAAGAGCTTTGTTTTGCAGGTTCGAAAATGACCTGTCGTCGGGGTGCTCTTGCCTGTTGTTCTTCGAGAATTGCTGAGAGGTTGCCCGGCCTCCTGATTTCAATGAGAAGGTGAGCCTCCGCCAGGACGGTAAGAATTCGATCCCTGCATACAAGGGCCATCGACTTGTGGCATGTGCTCCTGTCCAGCATGCATGAGAGCGTCGGGACCGGTTTTCCGGAATCCGGGAAGTGGTCTGGGTGGCAGGAGGAATGCAGAAGAGGAAGAGGAGAGACCACCGTCTGGGCAATACCCGCACAATGAGCATATGCCCGAACCATGTCGTAGCTGAGCGTACCGAAACTGGTCGCCAGAACGATTCCGGGGTTGGCGTAGAGATGAAGCGCTTGCCTCAGCGCTCTTAGCCATTCAGCATCACCGGAAATGTTCCTGGGCTTGCGGGAGTTGAAAACTGCGAGCCACGGGAAGGTGAAATCGGGATCTCCCCTGCAGAACAGGAAGGTCGGGCAGGGCCATTCCACGGCGATTTGCGGGGGTGAGGCGGCTCCATCGGTTTGTCTGCCGGGAGCAGCGGGCGGAGGTGTCCATCTGAAAAGGTGGATCCCCTCATGACTCCGTGCGTCCCGGCGGCAGGCATCCCATAGCCTGCCGCCGACCTTTCGGGAGAATGCTTCCTCGATCCATGTGTGCAACTCAGGCTCGGAGCGAACTCCGGTGAGCAGCAGCTCAGTTGCGCGCGCCTGTGGTCCGCGCTCCCCGTGAAGTCTGGGAAAACGCTTCAAAAAGGCATTCAAAATAAGGACGCAGTATTCAGCCTTGTCATCCAGCCTGACAAGCGGCGCCGGGCGCGATTCGACAGAAAGTGACAGAGCCTGCGCAACATGCTCTCCAGTGTTCATGACTTCCCCGGTAGTATGGGTGAAGTGTGAAAAACTGAATCACTCCATCATGTCTCTGATCACCGCCGCGGCCTATTCAGGCCGACACAACTATACGGCCCGGCTGATTTTGACCGCGCAGAGCTTGCCGCACATAGAGCAGCCTTCCCGGTCCTCGGTGACTTGAAGCCGTTCTTTGACCAGGGCAGGATCGAGCGCTTCCCGGACCATGCCTTCCCAGTCCAGGTCCCTTCGCGCGATGGACATCCGTCTGTCGGCTTCGATAGCCCCCGGCAGACCCTTGGCGATGTCCGCAATGTGGCCGGCGATCCGTGCCGCCATGACTCCCTGGTAGACATCGTCGGCATTCGGCAGTCCCAGATGCTCCGCGGGCGTGACGTAGCACAGGTAATCGGCCCCGGCAGCCCCGGCTATGGCGCCGCCGATTGCTGAGGTAATATGGTCGTAGCCCGCGGCGATGTCCGTCGGAAGAGGCCCCAGGATATAGAAGGGAGCGCCTCCGCAGAGCTTTTTCTGGAGCTGAATATTAGCGGTGATTTCGTTGAGCGGAACATGCCCGGGGCCCTCGATCATTACCTGGACATTCCTTTCACGGGCTCTTTTCGCCAGGTCTCCCAGGATCATCAGTTCTTCGAGTTGCGGGCCGTCCGTAGCATCGAGGATCGAACCGGGGCGAAAGCCGTCTCCGAGGCTCAAAGTTACATCATACTTGTAAGCGATATCCAGAAGGTCGTCATAGTACTCAAAAAGAGGATTCTCCTTCTTATTCCTGCGCATCCAGTTCATGTGAATAGAACCGCCGCGGCTGACGCAGGGCATGATGCGCTCGTAGGTCTCCAGTTTTTTTACCGAGGCAAAAGTGACGCCACAGTGAACGGTTATGTAATCGAGTCCCTCGCTGCATTGCCTTTCGATGCTTTTTAAAAGCTCGTCAGGGTCCATCTTGTCCAATGGTGTGTGCCTGGCTATCAGTTCCGTGGCCACACCGTAGATCGGGACCGCCCCGACGATGACAGGTGAATTCTCAAGGAAAAAATTCCTGAATTGCGAAAGCGCCCCGCCGGTGGACAAATCCATGATGGAATCGGTTCCCGCTCTGACGGCAGCATCCAGCTTTTCCCTCTCGAGGTCAACGGAGCAACATTCTCCGCTCGTGCCGATATTGGCGTTCACCTTGGTCTTGAGATTCTTTCCGATGGCTCTGAGCAGAGGGAACGAGTGATTGTGGTTTTTGGGCAAAACCGCCAGCCCCGCTGCTATCAGGTCCCGCAGTTGTTCCGCGGTGATGGATTCATTTTCGACGGCCTTTTTCATTTCTTCGGTTACCGTGCCCGCTTTGGCCATTTCAAGCTGAGTCGCCATGTCTTTCTCCTGATCGGATTGTGGAAGTAGTGTACATGAACTGAGATAGAGGACTCCGCCCAGAGAATAAAAAAAGCCGTTTTCGAGGAAAACGGCCTTCGTTGTGTACTCTGTTAGCCGATTCCCTCCGCCAGCATTAACTGGATCAGGTTCCAAGGGTATTATCTCAGCTCTCGCTCGGAGAGCACCCCCCGGCTGTTTGATTTTCTGGTTCGCCTTTAGACTATATCAAAACAATAGAATAGGCAATACCCCTGGCGAAGGACCACGCTCAAAAACCCGAAGCCGCAGTACTGCCCCGCACAATAAAGTGTCGGAGACTGAATCGGCTCTCTTGAAGCTTCACATCTGAAAGAACACGCCAGAAGGGCAAAATAGAATTTCAGTCTCGTTCAAACTACATTCGAACTGGCTGTTCAACTTATATGAAACTTCATTTTTAGAGGAACACGCAGAGGCGACAAAATGAAGTTTCATCCTGGTTCAAACCACGCTGAAGGCGTGGCTAAAAGCGTGGCGGTCTCGCTGGATTCCGGCTCAGAGGCACTGCCGGAATGACGAACTAGATGTTATCCGATTGCGGCGCAAGACCGGTGTGCACGATAGCGCCGTGCACTCCCGAGGCTGATAAAAGCGATCACTTCCACAATAACCCGAGGTACCTGAAACAGAGGCGGTCCAACCGATACAGTTAACATAGTCAACGGTACTTGCCAAACTCGCCGAAAGGCTTGATTGTCGTGGTTTCTTTCGAATGTCAACCGGTTAGCCGTGGACTCCCAACGTCATTCCGGCAGGGCTTCTGAGCCGGAATCCAGCCCGGGAGTTGCATCCGGCGTTCATTTGACCCGGTTACTGTATTTATGCGGAGCGTGGCCGAACACCACTTAATTCCACAATTCCCCAATCCTCCAATACGTGTATAATACCACCCGGCGTAACACGCAGACCGCCTTGTGGGCGCTCGGCAACGAAGACGAGCCTGCAGGTCGATCTTAAATATCATCTTTAACGGTAATCTTTGCGGCAGGGTTGGGGCGCCGCATGCCGAAACAGTTTGTAGAGGATATGTCTTACAGGAACGAAATCACCGTTGCAGCACAGCGTGATGCCCTGAGGGTTCAGTGGGCAGGTCCCGCCCTGATGCTCTCGGCTTCATTACTCTTTGCCGTTATGGATTGCCTCGTCAAGATCCTCGGCAATGCATTCAGTGTGTGGGACCTGGCTTTCTATCGTTTCGGCGCCAGTACGGCTATCCTGCTTCTCTGCTTCAGATGGGATCACAACCCGTTCAGCAGTCCGGAGCGCAAACTGCTGATCGTGAGAGGGCTTACCGGTTCAGCGGCTTTCCTGGCCCTGATTCCGGCAATTCAGTTGATACCCATTTCGACCGCCATGGTTCTTTTCTATTCCTATCCTGCGTTCGCCGCCATAGCAGGCGCGCTTTTCTTCAGGGAGAGAATCACCGCCGACCTGCTCTGGGTAGTCGTTACACTCGCCGGAATAGGCGTATTTCTGGACGTTTCCCTTGAGGGAGGCTTGCTTGGGCAGACCCTGAGCCTGCTCGGAGCAGCCTTCGCCGGGGTTGCCGTTACAACTGTCAGAAAGGCTCGCAAGACAAACGGGCCCGTGATCATATACCTCTATTTTTGCGTGACCGGCCTCGCCATGGCCGCGGGACCGTTCCTGTCCGCACCGCACGTGCCTTCCTCCGGTAATGAATGGCTCATCATCGCCACCATCGTCGGCGCCTCCCTTATTGCCCAGCTTCTCATGAATGAAGGTTTTCACTACTGCGGAAGTTTCCAGGGAAGTCTCTTTATGACCAGTGAAGTTGTCTTCGTCTCGATGTGGGGTATCATTTTCCTCAACGAACCCGTTACGTGGCATACCTGGGCGGGAGGCGCCATGATCTTCACCAGTATCGTCGCGCTTTCCCGAAGTGCGTCGCGGCGCGGTTAGCAAGTAC
This sequence comes from uncultured Syntrophobacter sp., assembly GCA_964539645.1. GTDB lineage: Bacteria > Desulfobacterota > Syntrophobacteria > Syntrophobacterales > Syntrophobacteraceae > SbD1. Next base: position 10,951 of record CAZIJV010000015.1, on the reverse strand, counting down.
AGCATAGTCATGCGTTTTTTGCCAAAAACCGAGCTTGAGACTAATCTTGGCGGCAACTGAAAACACCGGCGGGCTTGCGGATTGTATTCTCAATGCAGCGTGGGCTCTTGGCCCTGGTCCGATTCGGCCTTGGACCCATTGAACTGCTCAGGTTTTTCGAGGTTCTTCCAGCCGATGCCCTTCATGGGTTGAAAGCCCTTTTTCTGGACGACGGCATCCAGGTGCATCAGGCTGATGTTCATGACCTCGGGTACGATCTCATCGACAAAGGATCTCATGTCCAGGCCGGCGACATAGCGCTTGCAGTTATGGCAGGCTTCGATACGCTCGTGTTCGCGTCCTTCCACGAAAAAGATTTCCGAGTCTCCCTCCTCCTGAGAGTCGCAAAAGGGGCAGGTGGCGCGGGAGAACCTCCACTCCGCGGCGCAAAATCCACATCGCAGCCATCGCTGGCCGACCTTTCCCCTGAGAAGACTCAACTCGGGGAATGATCCGCAGACGGGGCAGTATCCCCTGTTCCAGAAAAGATCGCCAATTGTCGGCTGCGCCATGGCGGAGCGCTGTGAAACAACGGGCCAGGCCAGTTGGGTCAGGACAAACAGCAGGAGTTCGGGCTCAAGGCTGATGCTCTCGGCAAGAATGCGCGCTTTGCCGGTCTTGCCGCTATATGCCGCACAGAGAAAAGGATCGGGGGAGAAACTACCGTCCAGTATGGCGAGGGAGAGCCGGGAAAGGTCTTCGCTCAGTCGGGGGAAGCCTTCTTTCAAGCTGGGGATGATATGTTCGGCAGCCGTGGACCACATAGGTCCAAGCTGGATGAGTTGTTCGCGGTCACTCAAGGGGATGCCTTTGGCGAACAGTTCCGGATCAACGGCCTGGACCGGAAAAAGACTGCTGCCTTCGAGATCCGCTTTCCAGCGTACCTGCTCGATCAGGGTCTTCCCGAACGCCGCAAATATATTTTCAAGATGAACGTTCTCTTCCTGTTTCTGCTTCAAGGCAGTGGCAACGGCCTCGGCAGCCTTCTGCGACATGGATTGCTCTTTCATCCGGTGCTCCGTTTCGGCGGCGGGGAGGACCCCACCGCCGCCATACTGTGTAAACAGGCGCGCCTGCCTTGCGACAGGCGCGCGGTTCTATCAGACAGCAGCAAACTCGTAATACTTCTTCGGATCGTCGGTAACGATATAGATTACTCTGACTTCATCAGGGTTTAGCGCCTGGGCTTTCGGATAGGTCTTTTTCAGTTCTTCGACCCGCTTTTTCACCTTCTCCAGAATGGCTTTCCGGTCACCGAAGGTGAGCGCCCCTGTGGGACAGCTCAGTACGCATGACGGAAGCTTGTTATTGGTGATCCTGTCCAGACAAAGGGTGCACTTCGCAAGCACCTTGGTCTTCTCGTCCTGGCGCGGGATCTTGTAAGGACACGAATCCCGGACTTCCTCGAAAGGCGCTTCTTTGGATTTCGCTCCAAAGAGCACCGCGCCGGTCTTCTCATCCTTTGTCCCCCCATCCGGGGCGTAGCCCCCGATGGTATCCAGGCAGGGCGGTTCGAGACAGTGGCGGCACTGCTCGGAGAAGAAGTACCAGTAAGGTTTGCCGTTCTCTCTGATTCCTTCGGAGAAGCGGACGAGTTTCCAGGTCTGGGCCGAAAGATCCTGGGGATTCTGGTAGGTCCCGAGCTGTTTGGTTTTGGTCCCCGGCAGTCCGTGCCACTGCTTGCAGGCAACCTGGCACCCTCGGCAGGCGGTGCACAGGGAGGTATCAACCATTATGGATTTTCCTTCAGACATGTCTCACTCCTCCTACACCTTTGTCACGTTGACCATGAAGGCTTTGTATTCCGGGGTCTGGGTGTTGGCATCGCCGACCGTGGGAGTCAGCAGATTGCAGGTGTCGCCGCAATCCTTGGGGAAGAGCCAGCCGTAGTTGAAAGTCATTCCAACCTGGTGAATGGTCTGCTCTCCGACTTTGAAGGGACGGAACCGCGTGGTGACCATGGCCACACATTCGAGCTTACCGCGCGGGGATTCCACTCGAACCTTCTCCCCGTTTTTGATGCCGCGAAGCTGAGCCAGTTCTTTGCTGATTTCGACATAGACCTGCGGCTGAGCTTCGGTGAGCCAGGACATCCATCTGGTCTCACTTCCGGTACACCAGTGCTCCGTGCAACTGTAGGTGGTGCAGACAAAAGGAAAGTGCGGATCGCATCCGGCGAATTTATCACACTCCTTCGAGTAAACCCGAATAGTGGGGTTGCTCATCTGGGAGGACATCGGGTTTTTGGCCAGGGGGCCCTCGAGGGGTTCATAGTGCTCGGGGAACGGCCCTTCGACCATTCCGGGGCCAAACAAAGAGGCGACGCCGTCCGGCTTCATGATGAACGGCAATTTGCCCTTTTCCTTGTCGCTCAGCGGCGGCCACGGTCCATCGGGAACATCACCGACCCATTTTCCATTTTCCCATTTGAGGATGGCGCGACTCGGATCGAAGGGCTTCCCGTCCTTGTCCACGGAGGCGCGGTTATAGAGAATGCGGCGGTTTACCGGCCATGCCCAGCCCCATTCAGGATAGAGGCCAGTGCCGGTGGGATCGTCCGTTTTTCTGCGCGCTATAAGGTTTTTCCCATCCTGGCTGAAGCTTCCGCAGTAGATCCAGTTACCCCCTGTTGTCTTTCCATCTGCCTGAAGGAACCCGAAACCGGGAACACATTCCCCCTTCTTGAAAGACTTGTCGCCTACCGTAACGTCTTCCGTAAACATGCCGTTCACGGCCTTTGCCGCCGCTACCGCATCGTAGTTGCCCTTGGCATCCGTATAGTTCCACACCAGGTTGACGATGGGATCGGGGAACACCCCTTTCTTGTCTTTCTTGTAGAGATCCTTCACCTTGGTCATGAGTCGGCAGAGTATGTCCCCCATCGACAGAGCATCCCCGGGCGCTTTTTCTCCGACATACTTCCATTGCACCCAACGTCCGCTGTTGCTCATGCTGCCTTCCTTTTCCATGGAGGCGGCAGCGGGAAGCAGGAAGACTTCCGTTTTGATCTTCTTGGGATCCATTCCCGGCCCCTTCCAAAAGGATGGGGTCTCGTTGTCGAAGATGTTGATATGGACCATCCAGTCGAGCTTCGCGAAGGCCTGACGTACCTTGTTCGAGTTGGGAATGCTGACGGCGGGATTCTGGCCTACACAGGTGAATCCTTTGATCTTGCCTTCGTACATCAGGTCGAACATGCTCAGTATGGTGGCATCCTGCCCATCGTCGAGTTTGGGCACGTAGGAGTAGCAGAAATCATTTTCCTTGGTCGCCTTAGGTCCGTACCATGACTTGAGGAGGCTTACCATGTACTTCGGAGTGTTTTGATACCAGTTTGCCGACTGGGGTTCCTTGGTGGTCGGAGTATTCTTCTTGAGGTAGTCAGCCAGGGTAGGCAGCGAAGCAACAGGCGCCTTCAAGTATCCGGGGAGGATATGGGTCAGGATGGCATGATCCGTCGATCCCTGGACGTTCGGCTCGCCGCGCAGGGCGTTGATGCCGCCTCCCGCAATCCCCATGTTGCCCAGCAAAGCCTGAATGATGGACATGGTTCTGATGTTCTGAGATCCTACCGTGTGTTGCGTCCATCCCAGGGCGTAGAGTTCCGTACCGGCTTTGTCCCTGACTCCCGTTGAGGCGTAGAGTTCATAGACCGTCTTGAGATCTTCCACCGGGGTGCCGGTGATCGAAGAAACCTTCTCGATATCGTAGCGGGAGTAATGGGCCTTCAGCAGTTGAAAGACGCACCGGGGGTTTTGCAGAGTCGGGTCTTTTTGCGCGAGCCCGTTGGCGTCAAGCTTATAGACCCAGGTCGCTTTGTCATACTTTCGCGTGGCGGGATTGTAACCCGAAAAAAGTCCATCCTTGAAGTCGAACTTGTCGTCAATGATGAACGAAGCGTTGGTGTAGTCTTTGACGTACTCTTCAAAGTACTTGTTGTTATCCAGGATGTACTTGATCATCCCGCCGAGAAAGGCGATATCGGTGCCCGAGCGCAGGGCGATGTAATGATCCGCCAGAGCAGATGTCCTGGTATAGCGGGGATCGACATGAATGATTTTCGCCCCTCTCTGCTCCCTTGCCCGCAGCACCCACTTGAAGGAGATCGGATGCATTTCCGCGGCATTGCTGCCCATTATCAAAATGACGTCTGCATTCTTGATATCGATGTAATGATTGGTCATTGAACCACGGCCGAACGACTCTCCCAGAGCCGCTACGCTGGGGCCGTGTCAGACCCTGGCCTGGTGATCCATCTGCACAATTCCGAGCGCTCTCATCGCCGTAGTGGTGAGCCAGCACTCTTCGTTGTCCAGCTTGGAACTGCCCATGTGGGCCAGCGTATCGATGCGGTTTACCACCTGCCCTTTGGCATTTTTGATCATGAAACTCTTATCGCGTTCCGCCTTGATCTTCTTGGCGATCTGGGTGAGCGCCCAATCCATGGTCTTGGTTTCCCACTTGTCACCACCGGGCTTGCGATAGAGAACTTTCGTAAGGCGATGTTCGTTGCGGGCGGACATCTGGAGAGTCGCCGCACCCTTTGCGCAGAGCGATCCCTCGCTGACCGGGTGGTCAGGGTCCCCTTCGATGTTGAAGATCTTGCCCGTTTTCGGGTCGCTGCTGCAGATCAGGCCGCAGTTCACCGAACAGTAGTAGCAGATCGAGTAGGTTTGCTTGGCGCTCTTGATTCTGTCTATTTTACTGAGTTCCTCCGCATAGGACAGCATGGGACGCATGTCGACCCCTAGCGTCGACAACGCCAACCCTGCGCCCATGGTGCCGGAAATGAAGAGGAATTCACGCCGTGTAACTCCCATATCCTTTCTCCTTTCCTCACTTTACCCTGGAAGATCCTGCTTACCCTGACGACGGGCTTTTCCCCGCCATCAAGGCGGAATCCCGCATACCACTACCAATACAGCGGACCTTAGACTTAAATGCTAATAATATCAATATGTTAAAAATAACATATATAGCTGTTATCAAGCCTGCATGTAAACATGTCCTAATCGAAACGAGCGTTTCCATTAGGAACAATATTTGCAGAATGACAAGGTTTCGCGTACTCTCTTATCGCTAACCAGGTGCTTGGGGGGCGCTCGGTAATCTGATTTCAGCACACGTTAGAATCGGTAATGATTGGTAGTTCAATCCGCTGTGGAGGTCACCATGTGCAAGACGGGGAAGCATTGCGTATTAGGGTTCGCCGGTTGCGTCGTATTCAGTATTCTTTTTCTTTTTGCGGACATGAGCGTTGCACAGATCGACTCCTTTCGCTTTGCATATGACAAAGTCGTGGCGGAGGTCTTTTCCGGACGGCCTGCGGGCAGGGAGGTGCTGGGAAACCCCGGGATGTTCCAGGGGGCTGTCAAAGTTGAGACCACAAAGGAGGTGCTCGATCTGGGAGAAGGTCCGGGGTGGGTCTTCTTCATCGCAGGAGAGTCGGCGAGATCGTACAACGAACTTGTATTCGTATCCACCACCGGCCGGGTCGTGCGTAAACTGGCCAAGGGACAGCCGGTTTTACTGTCCGAGTATGTCCCGGTTTCGGGAACAAACGCCAATCTTGTGTCTGGGGCGCCGGTCGCTAATGCCGAAGAAGCTTACAGCAGGCTCGTTGATGGACTCCTCGGCCACACGGTCGGAGATCGCCGGATATACCTGTACAAGGAAAAGTCACAAGGCGCGGTCGCGATAGAAAACTGGCGAGGGACGCTCTCCTTCGATCAGGGACCGGGGTGGCTCTTTTTTGTAGACGACATTCCGCGCGCAAACTGGGAGCACCCCTGCCGGTTTGTCCTGGTTACCGAAGCCGGCGAGATTGTTGTCACCAAATCGACAACACCGCCAAAAAATATGGCGGTTTTCTCGGAGGTCACTCCTCCCACTGAATCGCTGAGTCAGGGAAAGCCATATCTTCAAAACGGCAAGATTCCACCGTCTCCTCAAATAAGCACTCTCCAGGGGACGCCAAATACTCCCGCGGCCAACCGCTGGGCCGTGATTATCTCCGGGGGGTATGATCAGTATAATAACTACATCCGCTACTGGAATGACTGCTCCTATTTTTACAGGGCATTGAGGGCGAATGGCTTCCTTGATGACCACATCATTGTGATTTATGCCGACGGACTCGATCCGGCGCCAGACAGGAGCGATGGAACAGACTCGCCCCTGGATCTGGACGGCGACGGAGATGCCGATATTCAGTACAGCGCCACCAAGGCAAATATCGCCACAGTGTTCAATAATCTTAAGACCCAACTGGGAAGTGAAGATATCCTTTATATTTTTACCACCGATCATGGCGGGTCGAATGTATCCGCACCCTACAGGACCCCAAGTTCTATTCTTTGGTTATGGGGCGAGGGGATTAACGATTACGAGTTTGCCGCTGAAGTCGACAAGGTTTTTGCTAAGGCGACCGTCTGCATCTTCGAGCAATGCTTTTCGGGTGGAATGATCGACAACCTCAAAAAACCAAACCGGGTACTCATATCTGCCTCGCGCTTCTGGGAATTGTCATATGCAATGAATTCATTGGAATACGACGAGTTCTCATATTACGTGACCTATGCACTTGCCAATCCCTCCGCGGCCGATGCCAATGGCGACGGAACGGTCAGCATGGAAGAGGCATATCTTTACGCTCTTGCTAATGATTCCGTCCAGTCGGAGGCTGTCTACGAAAGTTCGTATACCGGTGTGAAGAGCAATGACGGAGAGCATCCGAGTTATTACAGCAACCCATGGGATCTTGGCCGGAAGATTTCACTGAACGGCTACTCAAGTATTGTGAATCCGCCGATATATCTCGGCTATGCACAGCGGGAAATCACGGAGAGCTATCCTACTGGAGGTGTGAAGAAGGAATGGTACGGTGACGACGCCTACTATACGTATACGCTCCCATTCACTTTTCCATTTGCCGGGCAGAATTACAGCCAGGTCTTTGTGAGCACAAACGGTATGATCTATCTCGAAAATCCTGTCTCCGCCAACGGCCGAAACTCCGTGGACAAATTGAAAGAATCCAAGGCTATTGCTCCCATCTGGGACGATCTTACCATCGAATCGGCGGTTGGGGACGCAATATACGTTGCAGAGGATTCTAACTGGGTGACTATTAGATGGAAGGCGCATACCTTCAGAGACAACAGGCCGGTTAATGCAGCCGTGAAGCTGAGTTCCTCAGGGAAGGTAAAATTTTTGTATGGGGAGGGGAACGATCATACCAGCCTGGTTGAGGGAAGGGACAAGACGATAGGCCTTTCCAAGGCCGACAATACCAACTACCATCTATGCCTGCGAAATGGAGGCGATAACCTGGGGTCCGCGAGGGGGATCGAGTACCTGCTTGAGTCTCAATGGACGGATTCAAATTCTATTGCGCCGATCCTGGATCTGTTGCTGTTGCAGTAGAGTCAGGCAGACCATGCCTGGCGTTTTGGCAGAAAAATGTACGTTCCAGGGAAGGCGCCAAGTGCTGTTCTACTTAATAAAGTAACCGGGTATCATCACGCTCCGTCATTCCGGCGGTTAACCGGCTAATGTTGAAGTATGCTTTTGATTTTTCTTCATTTTGCGCACGCAAAATGCTTTTTCTTCCCTGCCTTTGGTTCCTTTTCTTCTCATCAGGCTCGTCCATATTACTAAAGGATAGATTTATGGTTTTTCTCCAGTAGGAGGAATGCCATGAAGGAAGTGCTCCAAGGCGTATGTTATCATTGCGGGTGCCTTTTTGATCTCAATCCACGCGTAAAGAACCAGCGCTATTGCTGCAAACAGGAGTGTCAGCGCGCCCGCAAGTCCAAGTGGCAAAAACACAAGCTTGCCACCGATCCCGACTATAAGGCCAACCAGCGAGATTGTCAGACTGATTGGCATAGCCGACATCCGGGGTATTATCGAAAATATCGCCAAGAGCACACAAAATATAGCCGGCAAAACACCTTCCTTCAAACAATACGCAATGCCAATGCACGAGTGATTGCAAAAATGGACGCGTTCAAACCAGCTCCAGCAAAGGATCCAGGATTTTTTTTCATCGTCCCGCTGATTGCAAAAATGGATGCGTTAAAACCAAGCCCAGTCAAGATCAAAAATGTTTTTTACATTTACCCTCTGATTGCAAAAGAGGACTCGATAGACCTCAAGAATTCGGGGTGTTAGCCTTCAGTCCAAAAAGGAGAAAAACCATGATCCGCAGGCAACCTCTTGTCCCAGAACGGCTCCGCACCATCCAGGGAAGCTTCGCCTTCATTGAGCATCGGTTTCTTAGGGCCGGCTTCCTGGGCTCTCTTTGCCATGACGAACTCCTGCTCTATTTCTTTCTTGTTCTCGTCTGCGATCGCCTGGGTCTTTCCTACTACAGCTACGACAAGATCTGCTCTCTTTTACGGATGGACCTCGATGACTACATCCAAGCCCGAAACCAACTGATCGAAAAGGACCTTATTGCCTTTGACGGCACGTTGTTTCAAGTCCTTTCTCTGCCGGAGCGACGGCAAGATGCCCCCTCAATCCTGAAAACCCAAGCGGATATGGAAAAACAAGATCCTGCAACTATCCGTAGCATTTGCTACCGAGCATTCGGAAAAAAACCATGATGGATCGTCAATCAATTTTCCCCTGCCATGGAGCAAGGGCACAACGGCGCCAGGTTCAAGGGGTGTAGCATGGGGCTGCATGTGTTCTTTGACACATCCGCCTCTCGGAGCCAAAGCCCCTACCGGCTTATGGATGATGGCGACGAGCTGCACTGGGCCAACGATTTCCTGGATGCACAAGCGATACGTGGGCTCTGCTCGAACTCGCTACGTTCCTATGCCTATGCCCTTTTGAATCTCGCACACTGGCTTTGCTCCGCATCGGTTCAGCTATCCGATCTCAACCAGTCGATGCTCTCCGATTATGTCCGAGTCCAATTGAGCCGCCAGCCAAAACCCGCCGCTCAAACCATCAATCACCGCATTTGCGTAACGCAATGCCTGTACCGCTATCACTATGGACACGATATCCCCCCGAATCCCGGCTGCTCCGGGCAGGGTTACACAAGACCCTCACCCTTTGCCCGTGGACACAGTCGAACGGTTCACCAAAGGATTCGAGTCAAGGAGCCTCGCCGAATCGTTATTCCGCTCACCACCACTGAAGTCTCCCGGTTCTGGAACAGCTTTCGCACCTTCCGAGACCTCAGTCTTGTCGCTTTGATGCTTTTCAACGGTTTACGCTCCCGCGAGACTTTGCTCCTAAAACTCGAAGACCTTCATTTGGCGCAAGGCCAAATGCTCGTCACCGGGAAAGGGAACCGGCAAAGGCTGCTGCCCCTTGACCCGCAAACCATCCGGGTCATCGAGAGCTATCTTCGCATCGAAAGGCCTCAGACCAGTTCACCGTTACTTTTCCTTACACTCAAAGGCCCTAACCGGGGCTCCCCTCTAACGCAGGCCGGTCTTCGCTCCCTGTTTCGTCATCACCGGCGTATAAGCACGGTTCTCAAAGCGAATCCGCATCGCTTCAGGCATACTTTCGGGGCGGATATGGTCAGGGCAGGCATCTCGCTTCCCGCCCTGATGCATCTCATGGGCCATTCTCGAATCCATACCACAATGCTCTATGTCCAAATCGCACCTTTGGACGTATGGCGTGAGTTTTATCGCGCCACTCAATGCTGCGGCCACCTCAATCATCCTGATGCCTTATGAACGCGATGCAGCTTTGCCGCCTCGATATCATTTTTGAGGTACAACTCCAGGCCCTGGGCGCCTCCTTGCGACCCCGAACCATTAAAAACTACCGTGTGCACGTAAATCGTTTGTTACGCTTTCTGCGTCTGAACTACCCGGACATCCATCTCCCCGGTCAGCTTCAACGAATACACATTCTCGGTTGGCTTCGGAGCATGGCCGAAGGTCCCCTGCGAAACGATTCCCGCCGCGCCTCCCTTATTCATATCCGAAGGCTCATCGAAGACTTGGTGGATAGTGGATATCCCTTTGCCGATGGTCTCATTCTTTCCCATGACCTGCCACCTCGCGATCAGTATCTTCCAAAACCGATTTCTCCCGAACTCGACCAACTTCTCAACGATGAGATGAGAAAAATCGATGACCTGGTCGCAAACGCCCTGCTTTTGATACGTGCAACCGGCATCCGGATTGGTGAATGCCTCAGCTTGACAAGGGAGTGCCTGCGTCCTCTGGGAGAAAACCGGTGGGCTCTCCATATTCCAATCGGAAAACTCCATAACGAACGATGGGTCCCCATGGATGATGACGGATGCATGATATTCAATCGCATCCTTTCCCTGGCAGGACCCGCTCCATCGGGTCCCTCATCTCCCCTGCTACTGCTCACAAACGGAAAGATGGTCTCTTATGACCGGATTTACCATGCACTCAGAGAAGCCTCACAAAGACTGGGAGGCATCCACATAAGGCCTCATCAACTCAGGCATACTTTTGCGACTTCGTTGGTCCGTGCGGGCATTAGTCTATCCGCATTAAAGGAGATCCTCGGCCATCGCGACATTCGCATGACGCTTGCGTATATCCAGGTCACCCAAAACGATATGCAACGCGAATATCACCAGGCACGGCAGAAAATGGCATCGGTTCATGAAGTACCCAGACTTGAAAATCGGGGGGGTATTCTTCACGCAGCCGACGCGAAATCACGACTATGTGCGGGATACTGGATACTCTCAGACACCAAATTGAAATGTATCGTCGTCGCCGTGACGACCAAAGCGCAAAGCGCAAACTACACTCCCTGACCAGACGCCTTGCCAAAATCCGAAAAGCATTGGTGGAAATCCAGAAGACTTAAAAAAGGTCCGGATTGGCCGGTTAACCTACGAAACTTTCCGAGAGACTTAGGGCGCAACTATCCGTTGGTTTTTGATGCT
>CAZIJV010000014.1:0-100354 GCA_964539645.1 uncultured Syntrophobacter sp. | reverse complement strand
CGGGTGGTTGGGCATGAGCAGCCTGCCCTACTACTATTTTTATCATCCCGGCGTGATCCTTTAAAAATGAAGTTTCATATAAGAGCCGGGCCGCCGGTTTTCGGCCTGTTTGAACGAGACTCTGACTTTGAAGTTTCATATAAGCTTGGTCACGTAATTGTGAGAGGCAGTACCTGGATTTCAGTGTATGGGATTGGAAAAAATGAGGGTTAAGTCTGCAGGACAGTATGGGATTCCAGCCGTGGCCGCTTTCTCACTCCTGGCTGTCATTCTTTTATTAACGACAGGTGAGGGGTTTGCCGCCGGAGAGGAGCAGGGCCGGAGGGGACAGATAGAGGCAACGGTGATCCACGTGGATCAGTACGCGGTCTACGCACCCAATCTCATTTTTTACTTTGATCCGCAGATGGAAAAGCGAAAAATCTCCTCACTGACGAGACTCGCCGAGCAGATGCGCAATAAAAAGGCTCTGATTACTTTCTCATCTCTCGCCGGAACCACCTGGGACAAACACCTTGTACTCGTTGACCTGGCCCCGGCAGGACAAAGGGCCGGCTCCGAGAGGCCGTCGCGTCCGGCGCCTGTTCCCGCCGCGGAGGCGCCTGCTGAGCCGGCGCCCGTGCCGAAGCGGGAAGCCGCTCCGGTAACTGAGCCCCCCATAGAACTGCAGGTCCCTCCCAGGCGACCCGCACCCCCTGAGACGCCGCCGCCCTCAGCAGCGGGCAGGACCTCCACTATCTCCAGGGCGGAGATCACCGAGTTTGTTCAGCGCCTCATGGAATTGAACGGCCGGAAGGATCTTGGCGCCGTGATGCCTTTCTATGCCGATGAGGTGGATTACTACGACAGGGGAGTCGTTAACAGGGAATATGTGAAACGCGATCTCGGCTATTATTTTCGCAACTGGGACAAAATCAGCACCTCCGTCGATGGAGAGGTGGTGGTGATCGTCCTGGACCAGCCCAACGAGAGGATCGCAAAATTCATTTCTTCGTTTTGGGTCCAGAATGAGAAAAAGTCGCTGACTGGTAGAACCGAGAACATATGGAGAATAAGAAAGGTTAACGGCCACCTGAAGCTGTTCGATGTAAAGCAGAAAATTGTTCGATAGTCCTGTTCCCAAGAATTCTTACAAATGTTTAACCTCTTTGCGGTAGTCGAAATCGGGCTGGTGCTCGTCCCTGTTATAAGTGGCAGATTGTTTGTTTTTCGCCAATCCACGAGGGCAGGAGTGAACCAATGAACGAATCGACAGTAATCAGGTGCAGACTCTGTATACTTCTTCTTTTCCTGGCCTGGTTTTCACCGGGGGTGAATGAGGCCATGGCGCAGGGCGGAAAGGGTGGAACGGTCAATCCCGACCAGCGCATAGCCCTGACTGATTCGGCCAAGGGCGCCTGGAGCGGACGCGATGCATCCATTGATTACCAGTACAGCCGGAACCAGGCAGGGATGACGATCAGCGGCGCGGTGAATTTCGAGGATTCCATACGGTATAACTATACCAGAATAACCTATTTCCAGGCGGAGGTGATTTTCGCCGATGCCAATGGGAGGGTCCTCGGATCAAGTGGGCTGATGACTACCCGGCAGAGCCATTTCGATCCGGCAAAGTTTACGAAGCAGGTGTCCGTACCTCCCGGAGCGGCCTATTTCGCCTTCAGCTACAAAGGGGAAGTCGTCGAATCCATGGGGAACAGAAGACGGGGCGGGGGTGGAAATCCCACCTATATCTGGCACTATCCCGTCTCGAGATAGTCAGGAAGAAAATAAGCAGTACCGGTCGCGCAGTTCCGATATCAGCTCGGGATCGGGTTGAAAGCCTGTTTGGGGAGAGCAGGGGAGGGAGAGAGTTTTTTCCGCGAAGGGGGTCTCTCTGAGCTTGAGGTTGAACGCCTGCACCATAAGGTTTTCGAGGTTGATCGTGTCCGCGATGTTATAGGCGAGAAGGGTTTCCAGAGCCTTCCTGCTGCGCTTTTTCCTGAACTCCTGCCACAGCAGAACGGCAAAGTAGCCGTCCACTCCGTCGAGTTCCGCCCGGTCCAGCCCCAGTTTCTTTTCGCATCCCTTCAGCCCGCCTTTATATCCGAGACTGGCAAGGAGATAGCGCAGGTCGATATGCGCCTGTTCGAGAGGGATGCCGAAAGAGTTGCGAATAAAGGGCAGATCAAAGCAGGTCCCGTTATAGGTGATCAGCATCTTGTACCGGGCAAGGTCTTCCGGGAACCGGTCCATGTTTTCGCCGTATACGTAGTGGAAAACCTGCCTCCCGTCATAGAGCGCGGCTGTCGTGATATGGTCTGAGGGGCCTCCCAGTCCGGTGGTCTCTATATCGAGGTAAGCCGCGCAATGGCGAAAATCCGGGAAGAGCCGCCACAGGAGCTGCGAGGCGAGAGAGGCGGCGAAGAAGCCCGGCTCGCCGGCGCACAGCCGGTCGCGGCATGTGTGGAGATAATTCCGGAAATATTGGGCTTTCCTGCTGCTGAAGGGCAGGAGGTCGCACCCGTTCTCGTCGCAGAAAATGTCCCAGGAATGGATGCCGCTATCCCACAGGAGCTGCTCTTTTTTGAGTCCGATTCCAGGCATGTGAGCAAAGGTGTTCTGAAGCACAGGGTATACGCTACTTCCCGGGGCAGCCTGAGTACCGCCCCATGTAATTTACAGGTTCAATCTCCGGCTCTGCCGGAGGTTGAACAGAGTTTGACTTGGTACAGCCCCACCTAATAAAGTAACCGGGTATCATCACGCCACGTCATTCCGGCAGCGCTTCTGAGCTGGAATCCAGCGCCGCCGCCACGCTTTAGGCGTGGTTTGAACGAGAATGAAACTTCATTTTGTCACACCAGCGGGTTCCTCTAAAAATGAAGTTTCATATAAGTCGCTGGAAAGACGATAGGTACATATCGCAAGTCATGGGAAGGGTCAAGTCCCCGTTCGAGCTGCGCTGTCTATAGTAAGTCGGGCGAGTAGTAGCATAGGGCCTTGTGTCCGTCGTCGGCCTATTTACCCCGTAGTGCGAGCAGCATAGCCTCAACCGGGTGGAGGTCTCCTCCGCCTGCAGGCTATTTTCCAACAGCCGCCTGCAGCAGATGGTCACCACTTCTCCGGTAAACGGGACCATCCAGGATATGACCTACGAATATGAGAACGGGAACATAACAACCGTCACCGACAACGATGTATCGAGCAGAAGCCAGAGTTTCACCTACGATCGGATAAACCGCCTGATAACCGCCCAGAGAGGCGCCGATCCGGCCGTCGGTTTCACCTATTCCAAGGGCGGAAATATCTCGACCAATTCCCGAGTCGGGACTTACCAGTATGAAGACCAGGGTCACCGGCACGCCGTGACGAGCGCGGGATCGAACAGCTACGGCTATGACGCCAACGGCAATATGACGACCAAAAACGGCATATCCATGACCTACGACTACGACAACCGCCTGAAAACCGTCGGGGCGGGAACGTCCTTCGTCTATGACTGGCAGGGGCAAAGAGTGAAGAAGATCACTGCGACTTCGACCACCGTCTACATCGGAAAGCTCTACGAGGAGACAGGCGGAGTGATCACCCGGCACATCTTTGCGGGAAACAGGCGGATTGCCTCCAGAACCGGCGCGCAGGTCTCTTACTACCACCCGGACCACCTGGGGGGGCTTCATGTCGCCACCAACAGCGGGGGCGCAAGGGTGGAGACCGCTCTCTACTACCCTTCGGAGAGACCCGGCACAACGGCGGAAGCACCGATCTCGCCTACAAGTTCACCGGGCAGGAACTGGATGACACCGGGCTTTATTACTATGGGGCGAGATACTACGATCCGGTAGCTGCGAGGTTCATCTCGCCCGACTCTATCGTCCAGGCGCCCCTGGACCCGCAGAGCCTCAACCGCTATAGCTATTGCCGCAATAATCCGGTAATGTACACTGACCCCACCGGGCACATCTGGTGGTTTTTCAGCCTTCTGGCCGGCGCCGCCTTCGGCGCGACTATGGCCGCCATTAACGGCCAGGACCCGGGGATGGGCGCTCTCACCGGAGCAATCACCGCCCTCGGCTTCATGGGGGCGCACTTTGCAACGGCGGGGATGGCTGAGGCAAGCCAGGCCGCTATGGTCCACGCGGGAGTCGGCGCGGCGACCGGCGCCATAAACGCCGCCATCACCGGCTCCGATCCGGGCTTTGCCGCCCTCACCGGAGGTTTTTCCGGCGGTATCTCCGGGTATGTCGGCGGCTATCTCCTGAGACGTCATAAAAGGTTGACTGTTAGCAAGCTTGTGTCATTATTCTGCTCATATATAGATCCAGATTTGTTTTGAACTGTCCGTGCTCTCATTATCGTCCTCCGGCAACGAAGGAAAAACGCATGAAAACGAGAAGCCTGACGATTTTTACTCTTTTTCTTATGCTCTGTTGCTTACCTCCAGGATATTCCCGGGAAATTGCCAATGAGGCGAGCACCTCCCCCCAAACAGGCAGGATCATCTCGCAACAAACCGGCAAGTACTACACGACCAGGACAGTTATGTTCGAGGACGGCACAGTTCTGGGGCAGGCTGTAATCAATGGTCCGCCCAAACCTCCGCCGGGCTTTGAGCTGGAACGCTCTCCGGTGGCGCTGCCCGAATCGGACCCTTCAATGGGAATCAAGACCCTTCCCGTCCCGGCGTTTGACTGGGTCTTCGGGTGTTCAGCAGTCTCCGCCGCTATGATCGCCGGCTATTATGACCGAAACGGATTTCCGAATATGTATACGGGACCAACCGACGGGGGTGTTATGCCATTGAATAACAGTTCCTGGCCAAGGTGGTTCGATGGGTTCGACAGTTATCCCAATCTGCCCCTGGCCGCCTCACGCCAGGGTGTGGACGGCAGAACAACAAGGGGTTCCATTGACGACTATTGGATTTTGTATGGAACCACTTCCGACGATCCGTATATCACAGGCGGCTGGACACAGCACCTGTGGGGGGACGCGATCGGAGATTACATGAAGACCAGCCAGTCCGCCTACGGCAACGAGGATGGTTCGACAACCTTCTACTATAATTATTCAGCCTCTCCGCTCGCCTGTGCTGACAGGTTTGCCGACGGAACGTACGGCAGGAAGCTCTTTTACGAAGCAAGGGGGTATAGGGTAACCGAGTGCTATGATCAGAATACAGATAATAAATACACTGGAGGATTTTCATTTGCTCAGTTCAAGGCGGAGATTGACGCGGGCAGACCTGTTTTCCTGAGCATCGAGGGACATTCTATAGTCGGCGTGGGCTATGATGATTCTCAAAACAAGATTTACATTCATGACACCTGGGACTACAACATTCACGCCATGACCTGGGGGGGCAGCTATTCAGGAAGGGAACTCCTGGCTGCCAGAATTGTCAACCTCGATCCATCGCCGGTGGTGACTTTCAGTATCAACAATCGCGCCGTGTTAGCCACCTCGCAAATCGTGATTCTGAATAACGCCGTGACCTCTTCCACTCCCACCCACTATATGGCCAGCGAGTCACCTTCCTTTACCGGGGCTTCATGGCATCCGTATTCCGCTTCGCCCTCATTCGCCTTGAGTTCCGGGAATGGCGCCAAGACTGTCTACTTCAAGGTAAAAAACGCATTGGGCACGCAGTCGGCTGTAGTATACGACTCCATTCAACTGACAACAGCTCAAACCGGCCCATATACGACCTCGACCGTACCCTGCGCCTTTGAAGATATCAGCTCGACCGGCGCCGACCTTCCGCTCATCGATGAATCTTACGCTGTGATCTCCATCCCCTTCAGCTTTAAGTTCTATGAGACCGCCCGCTCTTCGATCTCGGTCAATGCAAATGGGCTGATATACTTTGAGGATAAAAAATACGAGGGGAGCAATAAGTGCATACCGGATACGGGGGTGGTGCAAGAGTTCATTGCCCTGCTATGGGATGACCTCGACCCCGGCCCCTATGGGCACGGGTCTGTACAATACCAGGTGCTGGGAAATGCACCCTATCGCCGGCTGATAGTGCAGTGGACCGATGTGCCACACTACTTTTCAGATTCAGGAGGATGGGGCACGTTTCAGGTCGTCCTCCACGAAGGAAGCGATCACATCCTGTTCCAATATAAAGACGTCGATTTTGGAAAGGCGGCGCACAACTTCGGCATGTCGGCCACAGTAGGCATCCAGCGGGATTCGATCACGGGCATTCAGTATTCATGCAATACAGCGGATCTCAGTAATGATCTCGCAATAGGATTTGCCCCGAATCGGAAAAAAAATACGATGGATTTTATCTTTCCTCTGTTATTGGACTGAGGCCTGCGCCCGTACGGAAATCCCGGATGAATGTAATAAGAATTCCTGGAAGACGAGTTTTCTTTTAATAATCAGGTTATTATTTATATACAGGCATATCGCTGTACCTCTGTTAAGAGAGGGGTCGAAATTGGGGAATTCCGGTCCCTCTCTTCTTTTTTTCAAAAGCTACGATGACGCAGGGTCTACCTCCTCGGCCGGCTCGCCTGCTTTGCCCAGGGCCAGGAGCAGAGCTGCCGCCGCAAGCATGCACGCTACCAAAAACAGCACGCCTCCGGTAAACGAACCTGTCGCATCATGTATGAAACCCATGGCGTAAGGCCCGACGAAGCCGCCGAGGTTGCCGATGCTGTTGATCATGGCTATGGCGCCGGCCGCGGCCGTGTTGGTGAGGAAAGAACCGGGTATCGACCAGAAGGGTCCAAAGGCGCCGTAGATCCCCATAACGGTAATGGTATAGAAAACCACCGAGAAAGCGACGCTTATATCAGCCATGTATACGCTGCCTGCAAGTCCCAGCGCTCCGGTCAGCATCCCGGCGACCGTGTGGTAGCGTCGTTCACCGCTCTGATCCGAACTGCGCCCCACTGCATACATGGCGACGAATCCGCACAGGTAAGGCGCCATCACCAGGAAGCCGACCATTTTGTTAGTAATGGCAGAGGAGAGCGCCTTTACCAGGATCGGCAAAAAGAGCGTCACGCCGTAAAACCCGCAAATCCAGGCAAAATAGATAGCGGACAGAATTATGACGTCACGGTCGGTAAAAGCCTGTACAAGGGTATACTTTTTCTTTTTGAGCTTTGTCGCGGCCTCTGCGGCCAGCGCGTTGACCAGCCAGGTCCTTTCCTCGCTGTCCAGCCACTTTGCGTCCTGAGGTCTATTGGTCAGGAAAAAGGGAGTGACAATGCCCAGGATGACCGAGGGCGCCGCCTCCAGGATGAAAAGCCACCTCCAGCCGCTCCATCCCAGCCAGGTGATGCCAAGCAGGTAAGTAGAGAGTGGTGCAACGATGATATTGCAGATGGGAAGCGACATCATGAACAAGGCTACTGCCTTGGCCTAGTACCGGGACCTGCACCAGGCGCCGAGGTAGTAGAGAATTCCGGGGAAAAAACTTGCTTCCGCGACCCCGAGGAAGAAACGGACAGCATAGAACTGCATGGGGGTGGAGACCCAGGCGGTCAGACCGGAGATCAGCCCCCAGGTGATCAGAATTCGGGCGATCCAAAAGCGGGCCCCCACTTTTTCCATAATGAGATTGCCCGGTACTTCCATGATGAAGTAACCTATGAAGAAAATCCCGGCGCCCAGTCCGTAGACCGTGCTGCTGAAGGCAAGTTCCTCGTTCATGGAAAGGGCCGCAAACCCCACGTTCACCCTGTCCATGAACGCCACGATATAGAGCGACCCCAGAAAAGGTATGATACGGCGAAAAAACCTGCGCATCACCCGCTTTTCCATATCATCGGCGCTATTCGATACCATTTTCGGAGTACTCATTTCATCCTTTTCCAGATTCACGCCCCAATTCCGGACGATCACCGCAGCCACAGCGGAAACCCAACGAGCACAATACTATGTAAGATCGGAAGCGAGTTCCATTATCTCCAGACTCATGGAGTCGCGCACGCGAATTTCGATTGAATTTTGTCATGAGGATGATCTAAATAGAATTGCTTTTTCGGGGGATATCACACAATGCAGCGGGCGCTGCTGAAAGACTCGTCACACTTCAGGGCGTCAAAAACTCACGAGGTCAAAAGTGAACCGACCAACCAAGAGCCAATACTACATCGACATCGCACGTTCCGTGGCAATGCGGAGCACCTGCCTCAGGAGAAGATTCGGCGCCGTTATCGTAAAGAACGATCAGATAATCAGCACGGGCTATAATGGAGCCCCGAGGCAAACCACCAACTGTATCGACCTGGGGTACTGCTACCGGCAGCAGTTGAACATCCCTTCCGGACAAAACTACGAACTCTGCCGCGCCGTTCATGCCGAAATGAACGCAGTCATCCATGCATCGAGGCTGGACATGGTCGATTCAGACCTCTACCTGGTCGGCCTGGAGGTCGATACAGGGGAACTCGTGGCCGAAGTCATGCCCTGCCTGCTGTGCAAGCGGGTCATTATCAACGCCGGCGTCAGCAGGGTGATTCTGCCTGAACAGCCCAAAGGATTCAAATACATCGACGTGGATGACTGGACCCTCGAAGAGCGGATCGCTCTACGCGAAGAGAGTCAAAAATAAGAGAACGGCCGGACGCGCTTTCCCGGCCGTTCACCTTTCGCACTCTGAGGGCATTACCTGTTCCCGGAGCGCTCGGGATGATAGTAGGGCGGGTAGTGGCTTACCCTGTCCCCATTTTCGTGCATTTTCACCTGGGGGGAGCTGAATGACGGCCCCTTTTCCTGGTTGTCCATATTGCTTACCAACGGCCGGCGTGTGTCGTTTCTCTGCCGATCATCCGCACTGCCGGCCATCGCCGGGGCAGCCGACGCGGCGAAAACGCCCGCCACCAGAAGTGTCACGATAATTTTCCCAAGACTCATCTCATTGTCCTTTTCTCAATAAAAATATTACCGGATACCTGACTTCCTCGAAGCAGGGCGGCCAATTGGGGGCCTCCCAGATACACCAGACCTAATATAAGACGTTTGAAAAGATTCTTTGGTCTACAATTGTCATCCCGGAGCATTTCTTGCCTGCATTCGCTCAATGCCTTACTTTCCTGAACATCATCGGCGGCATTCTGCTTGTTTCCGCAATCAATTACAGCCAGGCGGCGGCAGACACCGCGGCGGCCGACCGAGTGTGAATCCAAAAAACCCCTTGAGCTGGACGGTCTTCCGCTCTATTCTGCCGGGGCCGTCTCGAACAGGGCAGGGAGTCGAACTTCAAAGGAACCATTGACGAGCGTGATCGAAGCGAGTGAATTCATCATAGAGGCAAAGGACCTCACCAAGAATTTCAACGGGCTGGTTGCAGTAGACGGAATATCGTTCCATCTCTTTCCCGGCGAGTGCCTGGGATTACTTGGACCCAACGGCGCGGGCAAAACATCCACCATACGCATGGTGTATGGCTTTTCTCCCATGAACGCCGGCAGGCTCCTGGTGTTCGGAATCGATATCCGAACAGGCTGGAGGCGGATCAAGGCGCGGCTGGGAGTTTGCCAGCAGGAAAACAACCTCGATCCTGATCTTTCGGTTCTCCAGAACTTGGAGGTATTTGCGCGCTATTTCGATATTCCGGGGAAAGAAACCAGGGAGCGCGCGCTCCAACTGCTGAGGTTTATAGCTCTTGAGAGCCGTAAGGATGATAAGGTAACCAGTCTTTCGGGCGGAATGATGCGACGGTTGGTGCTCGCGCGCGCCCTTATAAACAACCCCGACCTGCTCATCCTGGATGAGCCTACGACGGGACTCGATCCTCAAGCCAGGCACCAGCTCTGGGAAAGGCTCGAGTTGCTTCGGGCCAACGGCCTTTCCGTTCTGCTCACAACCCATTATATGGATGAGGCCGCACGGCTCTGCGACAGGCTCATCCTGATGGACCACGGCAAAATCCTCGTAGAGGGAAAGCCCTCCGAGCTTATCCGCACGCATGCCGGTGACCATGTCGTCGAAATTGTGAACCCCGATGAGGAGGTCAGGGACTTTGTGCGCTCGCTTGACCTCATGCACGATATGCTCGATCACCGCATCATTGTTTATGGAAGAGAAGCAGATCGCCTCTTCGATGTGATCGGCGACCGCTTCTGCCGGGAGACCTGTATCAAGAGGCTGGCGACTCTCGAAGATGTTTTTCTGAGACTGACCGGAAGGGAGTTGCGCGAATGAAACCTTTCAAAATACCCAGCATCTCCTGGCGGTTTATTCGTGTCTGGAACCGCAATCTTCT
The DNA here is from genome assembly GCA_964539645.1 of uncultured Syntrophobacter sp. Taxonomy (GTDB): domain Bacteria; phylum Desulfobacterota; class Syntrophobacteria; order Syntrophobacterales; family Syntrophobacteraceae; genus SbD1. The sequence continues at coordinate 90,141 of CAZIJV010000014.1, read as the reverse complement.
CGTCTACCGGAAGATATGGCTGGTGAATTTCCTGGTGCCCCTGCTGGAGCCGCTGCTCTACCTTACCGCTTTCGGCGTGGGTCTCAGCGCGTTTATCGAACATGTGCCCTATCGCGGCAGAGAGCTTCCTTACATTGCCTTTATCACCCCGGCGCTTCTTTCGATAACCATGATGTATAATTCGTTTTTCGAAAATACTTATGCCTCCTTTGTGCGCATGTATTACCAGAAAACTTTCGACGCCATGATGGCCACGCCGCTCTCCATCGACGAAATAATAACCGGGGAGATCGCCTGGGGCGCCACCAAATCGGTAATCGCCACCGCCATCATGCTTGCTGTCGTCAGCCTGTTCGGCCTTGTCGAATACCCGCACGGCCTGCTGATTCTGCCACTTTCCTTCCTCGGGGGTATTGCCTTCGGAACCGCCGCCATGGTGTTTACCGGCATCGTCCCCAGTATCGACATGTTCAATCTTCCGATATTTCTTTTCATTACCCCCATGTTTCTTTTCAGCGGGACGTTTTTTCCGATTGAATCCCTTCCCGGCTGGGCACAGACACTCTCTTCCGCCCTGCCCCTTACCCACCTGGTCAACCTCTGCCGCGCTTTATGCCTCGGTGAACTTCCTGACGACATGTTGTGGGGAGTCGTCTACCTCTTTGTTTTTTTCGCCGTCCTGTTTCCCGTGGCGCTTATGGCGATGAGGCGCAGACTGATTCATTAGGACCTCCTGTTCCCCCCGTATCCTGTTTCAGCCGCCTGCGGCGCCGAGAGCTTGCAAATCCGGCGACGATACAAATCTTATGTAGAAAGTTCCCAAGAAGAGGAGAAACAGGATGCTGAAGATCGCAGTGCTTATCGACAGGGATTTTGAGGATTCTGAATACTACAAGCCGGCGGAAGCCTTCCGGCAGGAGGGCTTTGAGCTTACCCATATCGGACTGCAGGAGGGCAATACGGTTAAAGGAAAGAAAGAGGGGACCACGGTCCGGATCGACCTGGCGGCCAGAGAGGCACAGGCAAACCAGTTCGATGCCCTGCTCATTCCCGGCGGGTACTCTCCGGATAACCTCAGGGCGCACGAGGAACCCGTCCGGTTTGTCAAGGAATTCATGGAGACAGGGAAGCCGGTTTTCGCCATATGCCACGGCCCTCAGATACTCATTTCCGCCCGGAAACTCGAGGGCCGAACCGTTACAGGATACAAATCCATCGTAGAGGATATCCGGTACTCGGGGGCCAATTTCGTCGATCAGGAGGTGGTGGTGGACGGGAACCTGGTTACCAGCAGGACTCCCGCGGACCTGCCCGCTTTTATCCGGGAATCCTTGAAGAAGCTGAAAGCCGGTGAGGCGGAAGCCGAAGCGGCATGAATTTCCGGCAGATGACGGAACCTGTTGGCGCCGCCGTGGTAGGCGGCGCTACCGGGTGCATTGAGTTAGGATGGAGTTTCCTTCCCGTACAAACCACGTTTTGATGGTGGCTGTTCGTCTTATTTGAGACTTCATCGTGGGCAAGGCGCCCCAAGAGAGCAGGCCGTTGGTTGGGCAACCTTCTCATCATGTATATTCAGGCGTAAGCGGGCCAGCCGTAGGGTGGGCGCGGTTTCATCGCGCCCACCGTCAACCTGATTATGGGGCAAGACCGGTGTGCACGATAACGCCGTGCACAGCCTATGTGGCTTCATTTTTAAAGGATCACGCCAGCGGGCTCATGTGCGCAGACCCTCCGGTCCGGAAACACAAAAAAGACAGCGCCGCCGTGGAAGGCGGGGCTACCGGGGTTTGTAGGGGGGTGGACAAGTCGGATGAGCCTGTATCACGGCCTCCGGTCCAGATTGAAGATCGAATACTGCCCGGGAGACCTGGAGGCGGCAAATCCGCTCAGGGCGGCGTCCAGGGCGTTCGGGTATTTTCCGGGCCCCTCGCTTATATCCACCAGGAAATTCCGATACCCGAGGCTGCGCAGAAAAGGCAGTTGTTCAAGCCAGCTTATCGGGCGATCCGCATAGATGGAGGTCAAGCCCGTTCGCTTTACGACGTAATAGACATCATTGCGGGCTGTGAGAAACGGTTTCTCCTCGGCCAGACCGGGGGCGAGGCGTGATGTGAAGAGAGCGGGCCAGGAGTAGACGGGAAGCACGACAGACGATTGCAGTCCCTCACGCTGCATTTCAACAAGCTCCGCCCTGGTAGATTCGAACGAAAGCACGCTCAGGCGGCAGCCGAGACGGGAAGCCTCGGCAAGCGCCGCGCTATTCCTCAGGTTCAGCCGGGGACCGGCTATCAGGCGCAGCCCTTTGCCCTCTAAAAAAAGATCGAAATGGCCCCAGTTATTCATCTCCCAGAGCGTGAAGCCCTTTTTCACAAACCATCCAAGAGCTGCCCGGAAGTACTCGATATCTTTGCTCTCATTGAGAATCGGCGGGAGAGAGAATCCCAGTTTTTTCAACTGCTGCGGAGAAAAACGCTGTTTGGCGACCCGTTCGAGATTATTCCTGGTGGCGGCGACCAGGACCATCCCGGCGGAGGATTGCAGCGACTTTACAATGTCGCCCTGCGAGCCGACCTTGATTATGAGCATCTCCTTGCCTGTCCGCTCCTCTTTTTCCGTTTTCCGAAGGTCGGAGAGAATCCCCTGCCTGTCAGCACACCTGGAAGTGAAGCGTTTTGCACCGGAGGCCTCGCCCTTGATCCGCTTCCAAATTGCGGAGGCTGATTCCGACCTGGTCCCTATTTTAAAGAGTTTGTCTCCGGGGGATAGTATCCCGGGATAGGATATGCCGACCAGGGAACCGGCATCGGCCGAGGCAATCTCGCTGCCGGCGGCGTCAAACAGATTGGATACGGTAAAAGCTTCCTCCTCCTTGCCTGAAGAGGACTCCGGGCGCAGACGGTCGCCTCTGGCGAGCGTATTTCGCAACTCTACAATCAATCGCTCACCCTTCACCGACTTTACCGTGCCGCACCAGGTTCCACTCAATCCGGACCGGTGAGGGGTCAGGATTTCAGAGCTGCCTGCTTCATACAGATAACCGGAAGTCAAATGCCTGGAGGGCGCCTGGGAAAGAATTCCCCTGGCTTTCTTGAGAGCCTCTTCTTCCTCCTCCGGAGCGGCGGCGTCGAGAATAGCGCGGTATGCGCTCACAACGGCAGTGATGTAGGCTGCAGGCTTCATCCTGCCTTCTATCTTAAAGCCTGCGAGACGAAGCTTCTTCAGGGCGGGAAGTGCCGGAAGAGCGCAAAAATCGTTACACGAAAGGAAGAAGCCTTCTTTTTTCCCCTGGCGGAACTTGAGGCGGCAGGGTTGGACGCACTCCCCGCGAAGACCGCTACGCCCGCCGCGAAAGCTGCTGGTCAGGCAAAGCCCGGAATAGGAATAACAAAGCGCGCCATGCACGAATATTTCCAGCCCCGCACTGGTTGAGGAGCATATCTTCCCGATTTCGACCAGGCTGAGTTCGCGCGCGAGCACGACCCGCTCCGCACCCATCTTCTCGAGAGCGTTTACACCCGCAGAGTTGACCGCTCCCGTGAGGGTGCTTGCATGGAGTTTGAGCCCCGGGAAATGGCGCCGCACCAGGTAAAAAACCCCCGGGTCCTGAACGATGAGCGCGGCGGGTTTCAGGCTGGACAGGGAAGCCAGGACATCGAGCAATTCCGGTATCTCGACAGCCGTTATCTGGCTGTTGAGAGTCACATAGAGCTTTATGCCTTTCTGATCTGCATAGGGGATGAGAGTCGCTAGTTCTTCGAGAGTGAAATTGGAGGCGGTGGCCCGCGCATTAAACCGCTTCAGGCCAAGATATATCGCATCGGCGCCGCTTTGGACCGCGGCATAAAAGGATTCAACGTTGCCCGCAGGGGCGAGTAATTCTGCTCTGGGATTCACGACTGCTCACCGGCGCCGAACACGCGAGAAAATATCACACCCACATTCTTGAGATGATATCCGAGATCGAATATGGCGTCGATCTCCCGGTCGCTCAGCCGGTCGGTCACGCGTGAATTGAGTTTCAATTCCTCGTTCAGGTTCCCGCCTTTTCGCCATACCTCCATGGCGCTCTCCTGTACGATACGGTAAGCATCCTCGCGGGAGATGCCTTTTTGAATAAGGGCGAGCAGCACCTGCTGCGAAAAATAAAGATTCCCGCTCAGGCCCATGTTCCGATCCATGTTTTCCGGCAGGACGGTGAGATTGTCGAGTACGCGGGTGAGGCGGTTCAGCATGTAATCGAGCATAATAGTGGAATCCGGAGCAATGATGCGCTCAACAGACGAGTGACTGATATCGCGTTCGTGCCACAGGGGGACATTTTCCATAGCCGCCAGTGCGTTGGCGCGGAGAACGCGCGCAAGCCCCGACAGGTTCTCCGAGGAAATAGGGTTGCGCTTGTGGGGCATTGCAGAGGAACCCTTTTGCTTCGGAGAAAAGTATTCTTCTACCTCGCGTATTTCCGTGTGCTGGAGGAGCCTGATTTCAGTGGCGATCTTTTCGACCGAGCAGCCGATCAGGGCCAGGGTGGTAAAAAAATGTGCGTGCCGGTCCCTCTGGATAATCTGGGTGCTGACGGAAGCGTTCTTCAGTCCGAGGCGCGCACAAACGGCCTCTTCGACTTCGGGCTCTATATTCGCGAAGGTGCCGACTGCGCCGGAGAGCTTTCCTACGCGGATAGTCTCGCGCGCCTGCTCCATCCGTTCACGATTGCGCTCCATCTCGGAATACCATACGGCAAGCTTCAGACCGAAGGTCACGGGTTCGGCATGGATGTTGTGTGAGCGACCGATCTGCACCGTATCCTTGAACTCAAAAGCCCTCCTCCTGAGAACGGCGAGCATCGCATCCATGTCCTGCAGCAGCAGATCCGAAGCCTCGGTCAGGAGCAGCCCCAGGGCCGTGTCCAGCACGTCCGAAGAGGTAAGGCCTTCATGGATAAATCGAGAGGAAGGGCCGACAAACTCGGCCACACTGGTGAGAAAGGCGATCACATCATGGTGCGTTTCTTTCTCTATTTCGTCAATTCGTGCAACGTCGAAATTCGCCTTTTCCCTGATCGCCTGCGCGTCCTCAGAAGGAATAATCCCCTTGGCGGCAAGCGCCTCACACACCGCAAGCTCTACATCGAGCCACTTACGGTATTTGTTCTCGAGTGTCCATATCCGCCCCATCTCGGGCCGCGTGTATCGCTCTATCATCTCTTCTCCCCACAACCTTGAAGTGTTTTCGGCTCGATAATGATTATGCCGGCTTCCGCGGCAGCATGGCGTCCACCTGCCGATCAATAATGAAATTGTCAAGATAGTTGAAAAATAGGAAAATGACAAATTTATGATTATAGCAGTGAGCAGGGCTGGCTGTGTCGAACTTCAAACGACAGGAGGATAAAACTTGCCGCTTCTCGGCGCCCATATGTCCGTCTCGGGCGGTCTGCACCTGGCCTTTGACAGGCTCGGTCAAATCAGCGGATCGGCTCTCCAGATATTCACTACCAATCACAGGCAGTGGCGCTCGCGGGTCCTTACCCCGCAAGCAATCGATCTCTATAGATCGAAGTGGGAAGAAACCGGACGCGTTCCGGTCGCCGCACATGCCATTTATCTGATCAATCTGGCGGCCGGCGATGAGGAGATTCTTGCACGATCCGTCCTGGCCTTTGCCGAGGAAATGCAGCGCTGCAGCAGACTCGGAATACCCTACCTGATAATACACCCGGGCGCGCACCTCGGTGAGGGGCTGGAGGCGGGTCTGGATCGTTTCATCCTCAATCTCGATCATGCCATCGAGGCTTCCGGCGTCGAAGCCGTCAGCGTACTCATTGAAAACACCGCCGGGCAGGGTTCCAGCCTGGGGTCCAGCTTCGAGGAGATCAACTACATTATTTCCTCTTCGCGCTACGGCGGCGCCATGGGGGTGTGCTACGACACCTGCCACGGCTTTGCCGCCGGCTTCGACATCAGAGACGCGGAGGCCTTTACTCATACCTTTTCACTGTTTGATCGACATATCGGACTGGATCGCCTGAAGTTCTTCCATCTCAATGATTCCAAGCGGGAACTCGGTTCTCGTGTAGACAGGCACGAGCACATCGGACAGGGCAAGATAGGATTGGAAGGTTTCCGGCTCCTGCTCAACACTCCGCTTTTCCGCAACCACCCGATGGTTCTCGAGACCCCCAAGGGCAAAGATCTCAAAGAAGACAAGGAAAACATGAAGGTATTGCGTTCACTGATCGAAGAATGAACCGGAGGCCCCATTACATGCGGCACGCCTTCACGGTATCACAAAGATGGCTCATGACATCCGAAAGGCTGATCACACCTGTCAGCGCCCTGCCGTTTTTGACAAAAAGGTAATCTCTTCCCGTGGCTATCATCTGGTAGATCGCCTCACTTATCGAGGCTTCGGCATCGGTGATCTGCGCTTCGTCCGGAATGCTCATAAGCCCTTTGACCATTGTGTCACCGGCTTTGCGGCAGACTATCTCAAGCACATCCTGGTACAAGCCGTATTTTTCAAGCTCCGATTTCACCCATCCGGGAGGGAATCCGCTATCTCTGGCGCTATCGGTGATATCACCATACTTCGGCTCCAGGCCTTTCAGCATACTGCGAAAATCCAGGAATCCGGCTACATTGTGCTCGGCGTCCACCACAAGCGCCGCGGGGCACCTCAACCCGCCCGGGTTCCGGTTCCTGACAATTCCGATTTCCAGTATTGCTTCAAACAGCGTTGAGTTCTCATCCACCACGGCAATATCGGCGAGCCCGGTCATGAGATCTTTTATTTTGCTCCTCATCGGCGTGGCCTTTCGATCGATATAGAGATGTCATTAAACCTAGACATGAGAATGCACGCACTCAATAGGGCCAGGGAAAAAGAAATGAGCAGTGAACAGTGAACAGTGAACAGTGAACGGTGAACGGTGAACGGTGAACAGTGAACAGTGAACGATTGTGATGCGCAGGGCGGGTGTGTCAAGTAAAATGTTGTGTTAATATCTGAATTTAATAAAAAAGTACTGCTTAACCTTTGAAGACGAAACTTCATTGGGCGCCCTGCCGCCAATGAAGTTTCATATAAGTTGATCTGGTTCCAGCCCCGGCTGCATGGGCATCACTTATGGAACAGACTCTCTGATATTCACGACGACTCGAGTGTCTGCGTGTCGTCATTCCCGCGCGTCTTTGGCGGGAATCTAGCGTCTTGTCATATGTTTATCAAGACAGGATGCAAGGTTCAAACCTAGACCCGCAAGTTGGCGAGTAGAGGAAGGTCAGTTGCCAATGGCCTTGCGCTTCGAAGCGTGAATGCAAGACACTGGGTTCCCGCCTAAAACCGCGGGAATGACGGGATGGGTGACTCCAACAGGGGTTTGAACCCAAAGAAGACCCTTCACCGTGTACCGCCTTATGTATTGGGCAGAGAGAATGAGAATAAATTTCGTCTATCCGGCGCTCCTTGAATAATGAACCTAAGGTAGAGTGTGCACGGCGTTATCGTGCATACCGGTCCTGCGCCACAATCAGGTTGACGGTGGGCGCGATGAAACCGCACCCACCCTACGGCCGGCCCGCTTGCTGCTGATAGCGCGCGGCGCCACTATGGTGAGCAGTCGATTGTTCAAGCTTCTCTCTCACGGGCAACAAGAAAACGTTGCCTGACCAGGCTTTCACAAGAGCAGGGAGATGATCTTCGTCGGAGTTTGGCAGCATCGAAGCTGGAGCTTCTATTGTGCAGCTCCCAAGCCGGCGCCCGGGAGCCGGCTTCACTCTTCACTCTTCACGGCTCACTGCTCTCCGCTTCACGGATTGATCGTGGTCACATAGACGAACTTTCCATCCTGGACCTTATTGATCACCATGCTTTTTATCGGGTTGCCCTCCTGTCCCATGGTCAAGATTCCGGAAACCCCTTTGAAATCTTTTGTGGAGGCAAGCGCATCCCGGACCTTGGTTCCTTCGACCGACTCGGACCTCTTGATCGCATCGGCCAGGAGCAGGTATGCGTCAGCCCCCAAGGCGGCAAAAGCGTGAGCATCGTGCTTGTATTTTTCTTCGTACCTCGCGATAAAGTCTTTAGCCCTGTCGGTCGCCGCGGCCTCTTTATGGAAATGGCCGGTAAAATACATGCCTTCCACGGCTTTGCCGCCTATCTGGAGCAGGGGATCGGCCTGTGCGCCGTCTCCGGTAAGAATGGGTATGTTTATCCCAAGATCGCGCGCCTGTTTTGCAAGCAGGGCATCTTCGGTATAGTAGATTGGAGCGTATAGAAGTTCCGGGCTCGATGCCTGGATGGACGAGAGTTGGGCGGAAAAATCCTGGTCGCCCGTCTGGATGAACGTCTTTGAGACAATTTTACCGCCAAGTCTTTCAAATTCCTTGCTAAAATAGTTTCCGAGCCCCACACTGTAATCCTGGGCATGATCGACGATCATCGCGGCCGTCTTCGCCTTGAGGCGCTCATAGGCGAATCTGGCTGCAATCTCTCCCTGGAAAGGATCGATGAAGCACGCCCTGAAGGCATACCTTTTTCCCTGCGTAACGAGTGGGTTGGTAGCCACCGGACTCACCGTGGGAATCCCGGCTTTTTCGGAGATAGGGTTTCCGGCCAGTGTGCTTGCGCTCGTAGCCTCTCCGATGAGGCCTGCGACTTTTTTCTCGAGAAGCAAAGTAGCTGCATTCGCGGCTTCTATCTCCTCGCTCTTGGTGTCGAGCAAAATAAGCTCGATTTTCCTGCCGAGCGCTTCCGGCGCCATATTGTGGGCAATCTGGATGCCCTGCCAGCACATTTCCCCGTAAGCTGCAACTTTGCCTGTCATCGGCAGGTACACACCGATCTTAATCGTATCCCCGGAAAAAACAGGCGTGGAAAAAGCAATGCACAAGCAGAAGGCGGCAAGCGCGCACAGAAAAACGTTACGGTTCATTTAGTCTCCTTTAGTCCTAATCGGATCATCACGGGAAACACATTGCGCCGCGGTCGATCAAAAACCGGCCCGACCTTTATCTACACTCTACAAAAGCGGACGCTTCCGTGGTATTTAGCATTCTGACCGCAGTCATACTCTTAACCAATTTACGAAGATGGTTCCATATGAGTTTTTTCCAGGAAGCTTATACCTTTACAGGATCTTTGAAACCCCGCGGGATAAAAGGCTTCACGTTCATCGGCCCTGACTTTTTCGCCGAGGATGAGCACGGGAACCTGCTCAGCCCGATTGCATCAGTATTTCCAAAATACCGAACCATTATCACCGTGCGCGGAATACACGCCTGCCACGCCTCCATAATGATCGACTTTCTGAAACAGGAGTGTCTCGAGCCTGATCGACAGGAACTGCAACGCATCGAGTCCGATATTTACCAGGACGCAGTCGCTCTGCTTCTGCGCAACCAAATGATTCTGGTTCGCTCGGACCCTGCCGATATGGAGCGGGTTTTCGCCGCAGACGAGATACTGCAGGCATTCTTTCCGAAGGAGCGAATGCAATTTACGGGGCTGCACATTCCCGAAGTAAGGAAGAAATTGCGCCTGCGCGGAGAGAGCTGGCGAATCTCTCCTCCCCCGAAGACCATACCGGAAATATGCCAGTATATACAATCAAGCAAACTCCAGGTAATCACGGGGCTGAAGGTATACTACAACGCGCCAACCGGAGGCAGGTTTCTCACCTACAATGAATTCATGCGCATCAGGCCGATGCTCCAGGATGACCGCACCGAAGCGCTTGCCCGACTGAAGGAGATGTTAAATCTTTTCCAGCGCGTGAACAACAGGGGCAGCCGCGAGTTGAGCTTTTTTCTGCCTGCGGGCAAAGAGCTGTATTTCGACGGCTTGAAGGATCTCGTGTCATTTTTGGAAACCGTTCCTGAAACCAGGCATACGGGCGAGGCCGAATACCGCTTCGACCGTTTCGCCTCCCAGTTCGCCGGCGCAGCAGGTCCGGAACTTCTTGCCGATGATGAAAACAACCCCGTCTGGCGCACCACGATGTTCTGCCGCCTGTATGACATCAACGAACAGGAAATGGAAGAATGGTCTCTGGGCCTGAGCATGGAATTTCACCTCAACGTCAAGTGGCTTCCCGGCGCTACGGTAGTTGAAGGCCGGCTTCGCCCGGACCCCGGCGCCACTCGGCGCGTTCAGGGTTTGATCTCTCATTTCTGGAATAAGACGGGCGGATTCCTCTCGATCAATATCGGACATGTCGAAGAATCTCAGACAAGGCGCGACATCTCGGGCGAGGAAAGAGACGTTTACCTGGTCGTTATGACCACCTCGGACGGTAAGGAATCGATCCGGCTGGTCCGTCTCATGAAATGGGACGTAATCCATAGATTCAAAATGGGCATTCCCCTCGAACAAGCTATCACGGAAACGGTCCACTACCGCAACTATATTTTCGACCGGCTGCGCGCGGCGGCGCAACTCGGATTTCCCATACTGGAGTATGATGAGATCCGTCTTGAAGAGGAACTTCCGGGGCTCGGCAAAGTTCCCGCCTTTTTCTTCGACAGGCAGTATGTGACCGGGATGGTTACGGATAAAATACCCGCATCTTTTTATAGGAACCAGGAATTCATAACCGCTCTCGCTCCGCTGCTGGGAGAAGCGGCCGCCTTCACTCTCGTGCTCGGCAGGGTCAGTCCTCGCACCGGAAAGATATTCTATGATGATGGCGACGAACTGATCCAGTTCGATCACAACTCCCTGCCAAATCGCCTTGTGATTATCGAGACGACGGGTTCTTTCACCGACTGGACAACTCCGCTCATCTCCCTTCTCCCTCAGTGCCTGTCTCGCTTCCGACTGCACCTCGACAAGGCGCTCGACGGAGGGGTTCCTCTGCCGGTGGTCCGGATGTGCGTTTCCTTGTATGCAAAAGCGCTTACTGACAAGATCAGGGATACGAAAAGGATGGCCGGACCGACGAAAGACACTCTCAAGCACCTGTTCCAATCCAGGGAGTCTGAGTCCGGAGGGATTCGCCAGAGGTGGGAGGGCATCCTGGCAAGGCTTGAGGCAACCGAGCCCGGTGATCTGGAGGAGTATATTCGGACGGCTCCGGAACTGGATATAAAGCCGAAATAAGGAAACCCCGCCTTTCATCAAGACGATGGCGGGCGGGGATTGTCGCGCTACTTATTTGACTTATGATCCAGCACCTTGCCGCATTCAGTGCACTTGGCTCCAGAACCTATACAGGGATTTTCCTTCACCTCTTCTTTGCAAATCGGACATTTCTTCATCAAAATCACCTCTTTTCGCTGTTCGATACAAACTACTAACTACATGATGATGCGAAGAGCCGACGTTGTCAATTTGACGGACTTCTCGCATTTTTACCTCTTGCAGCCACGGCAGGTATCTGGGGGTTTTCAATTTTGCTCCATTCTGTTATAGGAAGTTCGCTCCTCGAACTATCCCCAAGCCGATATATAGAGGTTTGAAGGCGGGTGCGCAGGGGAGACCGGGCTTGCGGCTTCCGCATTTTCCGGAAATGAGAGTCTTACCCAAAGAGAAAAGAGAGAGGGATGACGGCAGCTTTTATCACGGGGGCGACAGGGTTTATCGGACGCCATGTGGCCGCGGCGCTGATCCGCAGAGGTTGGCATGTGAAGGCGCTTTGCCGTACTCATTCAGTTCTTCCCGCTGAATTGAGCGAAGTGGAGTGGCGGACCGGTGATATCCGCGACGTCCAAAGCCTTTCTCATGCTATGGCAGGCGCTGAGGCGGTTTTTCATGTAGCCGCCGACTACAGGCTCTGGGCGAAAGACCCCCGGGAGATCTACCAGAGCAATGTCGCCGGAACCATCAATGTCTTTCAGGCAGCTCGATCCGCCGGGGTGCGGCGGGTGGTGCACACAAGCAGCGTGGGCGCCCTGGGACTCACTGCAGATGGAACTCCGGCCGATGAGAATACCCCCGTTTCTCTGCGGGACATGATCGGCGACTATAAGAAATCCAAATTCCTGGCGGAACGTGAGGCGGAGAAGTTTCTCGGCAAGGATATGTCCATCGTATTTGTTCATCCGAGTACGCCTGTCGGGCCGGGCGACCACAAACCCACTCCGACCGGCAAAATCATTGTCGATTTCCTGAACCGCAAGATGCCCGCCTATCTCGATACCGGCCTCAACCTTGTCGATGTAAGGGACGTGGCCGAAGGACACTGCCTGGCGCTGGAAAAAGGCGGGAGCGGGGAGAAGTATATCCTGGGGAATCAAAATCTGACCCTTGCGCAAATCTTTGGCATATTGCAGAATACTTCAGGGATTCCAGCCCCCCGGATTCGACTCCCCCATGCGCCGATACTGGCTCTTGCAGGCGCCTGCAGCCTGATTTCGCGCATAACCGGCAGGGAGCCGCTGATTCCCTATGACGGTGTTAGAATGGCCGCGAAGCACATGTTTTTCGATGCTTCCAAAGCCGTACGAGAATTGGGGTTGCCGCAAACACCGGTCGAAACAGCTTTGGCCGATGCCGTGACCTGGTTCCGGCAAAACGGCTACGCCAAATCCAGTGAGCATTGAGCAGATTCATTGCCCACCGTTAGAACCAGATAGCCGCACGTATGAATCGAGGTCTATAATGCGTTTTCCAATGAGCCTGTACGTCTCCATGACCAGCTATCTTGTCGGGAAGAAGCTTCGTGGGGTGGAGCGTTTCCCCCTGGTGCTGATGCTCGAACCCACCCACAGGTGCAACCTGACCTGCGCCGGTTGCGGCAGGATACGTGAATATCATGATACCCTTTCACAGGAAATGACTCTCCCGGAATGTCTCCGTGCGGTCGAGGAGGCGGGAACTCCGGTGGTTACGATCACCGGAGGCGAACCCTTGCTCTACGCTCCGGTGCAAGATCTTGTCCGTGAAGTTATCAGGCAGGGAAAACACATCTACTTCTGCACCAACGGACTTCTCCTGGAGGAATCCCTGTCCGGGTTCACTCCCACCCCTCACTTCACCTGGAACGTTCATTTCGACGGTACCGAACCGGTCCACGACATGATCACCGGCAAGCCGGGAGCATTCCAGAAGGCGCTTGCCGGCGTCAAGGCTGCAAAGGCCATGGGCTTTCGGGTCAGCACCAATACGACAGTCTATCGTGAGACCTCGGTCTCGGACCTGGCAAGGCTCTTCCAACAACTCACCGGGGCCGGAGTGGACGGCATCCTTGTCGCCCCGGGCTTCAGCTATGAAGATGTCACCGGCGATGTTTTTCTCACCCGCAATGAAATTGTCCGCAAATTCCAGGAAATCAGAACCTGGGGGCGTGACTTCCCGATCATAAGCAACCCGCTCTACCTGGAGTTCGTGGCCGGCAAGAGGTCGCTGAAGTGCACTCCGTGGGGCAATCCAACCAGGAATTCCCAGGGATGGAAATCCCCCTGCTACCTGATCACCGACAAACATCTTCCAACCTTCAGGGAACTCATGGAACATACGGACTGGGAACACTACGCCTCGGGCGCAGACCCGCGATGTTCTCAATGCATGGTTCATTGCGGGTTTGAACCTACTATCGTGCGCCAGATGGGCATGAAGGACCTGTTGCGCATGTTCAAGTGGAACCTCGATGCCTGAGACGTTGAAACTTCTTTGGGGAACGGTGCTCCTGCGCCCTTATGTATTCGCCTTTCTCGCCGTCTACATCGTTGCGGCATGCCATCATATCGGGTGGAAAAGAACGCTTGTCTACATCCCCCTCGGCTATACGCTTGCATGGCTTTCCGAGTTGGCTTCCATCAACCTGGGGTTCCCCTACGGAGACTACTTCTACATTCCTTCCACGATGGACAGGGAGCTATGGATTTTGGGGGTTCCCTTCATGGACTCCCTTTCCTTTGTCTTTCTCTCCTATTGCAGCTACTCCCTTGCGACCTTCATCATGAGCCCCGTAAACATCACAGCAGGCGGGCTGCGCACGTTGGAGACACCCCGGATATGTCGCTCATGGCAGGTCCTCGTGCTTGGCGCATTCCTGTTCGTGACACTCGATATCGTTATTGACCCCGTGGCGCTGCAGGGTGAACGCTGGTTTCTCGGCAAGATTTACGGCTACCGGCAGGACGGTTTTTACTTTGGAATTCCGATGAGCAATTTTGGAGGCTGGCTCCTTGTCGGATTTATCCTCACAGGAGCAATACAGTTTCTGGATAAGGCGATATCTGCGTCAATGCGTCCGGAAGCAAGCCCGGCTTATACCTCCTGGTTGAGATTGCTCGGGCCGGTTCTCTATTTTTCCGTTCTCGTCTTCAATATTGCGGTGACTTTCTACATCGGCGAAATGCTGATGGGAATCGTGGGCCTGGTAATTTTTTCAGCACTGCTGATCCCGGTTTTCTTTTTCACACTCTACAAAAACACACAGCCCCTTGCCGAAACCGATGCCGCCCTCCGGCTTGTCACTTCAACTGGCCGGATTGGGTGAGCCGCGTATTCCGCGCAATTTCCTCAAGAACATGCGCCGGCAGTCTCAAAAACTCAGAGAGGATTGCGCACAACGCATTCGATGCAACCGTCGATCTTCTCCATGAATGGTAGAAGGCTGCAAGAGTTCGGGGATTCCTCAGCACTGTCCGGAAAACACCCGGCAGACTGACTTTACCTTCCCCGTCGGTAATATCTTTCACATCGAACCCCAGATCATCGTCAACGGCATCACTGACAGACCTGAAACAGATAAACGGAACTCCTTTCAGAAAGCAAAAGCCGGCGATAGGGGCTGTTTCCATATCCAGTACCGATGGTTGTTCTCCGTCGGCGACGGAAGAGAGCGCTCTTTTGCTTTGGGGCTGGTGGGCAGTCAGCGCGCAAACAAGCCTGAGGCCGTGTGAAGCAGCAATGAATTCACGTAATCTCTTCGGGAAGACGAAATGGAAAGAATCCTTTGAGCCAAGCTCGCGGGTCTGCTCCACTATGCTCACCGTACCGACTTTAAGCCCGGCATGAAGGCCTCCGGCAAATCCGGCGAATACAAGAAGATCCGGTAATGCCTGCATGAATTCGCTCTCCAGGACCCTCCCGGCCGCCGCCGCTCCCATTCCACTTTCGACCAGGACGATCTTCAACGATCCAAGATCGAAGGAGTATCTCTTAAAGGGACTGTCTCCGAGGTGTTTCCATGGCGGAGTATGCTTTGCAAGCGGGGCGTATTCCTGGGGGAGTGTCGATACGATCAGGATATTCATTGAATCGCCTTGTCATTCCTAGTGCAGTGATCCTGAAACCGATTCATCGTCTTTTTTCGAAAAATCCTGCGGAAAGTCCGTGAAAAAACCGTCCACCCCGATTCCACGCATTGCCTGTGCAACTCTTTTCCTGTTTACAACCCAGACGAGCGTGCTCAAACCATTTTGCCTCAACTCCCGTACCTGCCGTGGCCGAACTGCCAGGAGCCGCGGATGAAATGTACGAGCCCCCAGGTCCCGCATCAGCTTGAGTATATCCTGGGGAGCACGATTGACGAGGGCTCCGGTCGCTATAGAGGCATCGATGGCTCGCACCCGGCTCAGATACCGGTGATTGAACGATGAGATAATGACGCGCTCTGTCGCTTCAAGCGACCGGACCAGAGCGATGACTTTTTCGACGACGGTCTCGTGCCCCGGCAGTCTCGATAAATCCTTAATCTCTATGTTCATGAGCCAGCGATTCTGCAGCGTGAAAAGAACCGCTTCCTCCAAGGTCGGAACAGGTTCTTTCCGGAACAGGGCCAGATCGTCCTGCGAGACCGCCTCTGCCAGCACCTGGCCGAAGGGGTCGGCTTCGGCAAACCAGGAACCGAAATCAAGAGACCTGAGTTCAGCCAGCGTAAAATCGTGCACGTACCAGGGGTATCGCTCAGGGAATTTCAGGCAGACATCTGTTGTGCGCTTCAACGTCATGTCATGGATCAGGACCGGCTCACCGTCACGTGTAACCCTCACATCAAATTCCCACAGGTCCGCTCCCGCCGCCAGAGCCCTTTTGGCCGCAGCGATGGTGTTTTCCGGAGCAAGCGAACGGGCGCCGCGATGAGCGATTGTAAGCGCGCGGCCTGATTTCAGAGCACTAACAATATCCTGGTGCATATTCCTTACTCAAGCTCATTGGAGGAGAGTTCCAGTATCATGTAGATCCTGCCGTACTGCATACAAAAAATACAGTGTAACCCTACCCCCGATTACTGTGTTCACAGCATTGTCTCAGGACTGGATATGAGAGATATTATAGAAGCCAAAGAGTTGGTTTCTATAAACCCTATTCCCCGAAAGCCAGGCCCCCCTCCCTCCTCCTGGCTTTCACCTTTTCGAACCCTGCCATTAAGTATATCGGAACATTTCCGCACGGATTCACTGTGCAAAACAATGATTATGTTTTCAAACAAAGCCGAGGTTGTCATTTCCGGATTTATTCCTTGTAGGGGTCTGAGATTTGCGCTAGGTGTGAACCCGGTCAACTGCTTACCTTATCAAACTCGATGCTGAGAGCGCGAACAAAATGAACATAGCCCTCGTATTTCCTCCTTTCTACCTGGAAGCCATGTATAACATGCCTCCTTTGGGCCTGGTGAACCTTGCAACCGTGTTGAAGGATACGGCGCATGCGGTGAAGATATTCGATTTCCCTTTGGAAATACGCAGAAAGACCCTTCCACTGGGCAAAGAGATTTATCGTGAATGCGCCCGGCAGATTCTGGAGTTCCAGCCGGACCTTGCCGGTTTTTCCGTACAGTGCACAACCTATCCGCCTGCTCTCAGAATTGCTGAAGAACTCAAACGCCTGAGCCCGGACATAAGGATAATTTTCGGCGGACACAACGCCTCTTTTATCGACGAAGCGACCCTTGGCCGTTTCCCTTTCATAGATGCCGTCGTTCGCGGTGAGGGAGAAATCACTTTCCCTGAACTCATACGGGGCATTGAAGGCAAAACCGATATTCAGCGAGTAGAAGGAATCACCTTCCGCCGCGAGGGCCGTGTAGTGCGCAATCCCGACCGACCCCTCATCGAAGACCTCGACTCGCTTCCCGTCAGCGATTATACGACTGTGCCCACCTTTGCGGAATACCGGGATGTCTGCGGCATCCAGCGCTCGATCGCCATACTTGAAATCGGCAGGGGATGTCCGCATCAGTGCATCTACTGTTCTCAGTCACTGCTCTGGAGGCGAAAAACGCGGACCTTTTCGATAGATCGCCTTATCCGCGATATGCGCAGCCTGAGAGATGATTTTGGCGCCGAGTGCTTTCTTCTCGCATACGATCAGTTCACCGCAAAGCGCGCCTTTGCGGAAGAATTCTGCCGAAGGGTAATCGATGCCGGACTGAACCGCATTCCCTGGTACTGCATTTCGAGGCTTGACACGGTAAACGAGTCTCTTCTGCGCCTGATGCGCGAGGCCGGATGCGAGAGCATGTGCTACGGGATAGACTCCGGGTCGAAGAAAACCCTGGCGTTTATTCGAAAGAATATCGATCATGAGGTGCTCTTCCAAAGAGTTCGGGAAACAACCGGTGCGGGCATCGTTCCCACCCTGAGCTTTGTCATCGGCTTTCCGGAAGAAACCAGAGACGATCTCGACGCCACACTGCTGCTCGCTCTCAAATCGGCAATCACGGGTAATGCGAACATACTCGTCCAGATGGCGACCACTCTCCCAGGAACCGATCTTCACAGAGCGTACAGATCACGTCTTGTCCGCGAAGTGGACACCTACTTCTCACTCGGCATCGAGTTCGATAATGGAAAGAGATTGCGCTCGGATGATGAACTGATCGATTCAGCGCCTGAAATCTTCAGCAGCTTCTATAATCTACCGTGTCCCGCCGCTCCCCTGAATGATCTTAACGAAATCGCCGCCTATTTCTCGATCCTCGCATCCCTTTATCCGCGTACGGCTTTGCTCCTCGCCCTGGAGACAGGACTTTCCATCTCGGACATTTTCTTTCGCTTCCTCGACCGGGTTGCAGAATTGAAGGGCGCCGGGAAACGCACGCTTACGCCACATGACTGCCTTGCCTGGTTTGAAGACTTTTCTTCCGGACTCCTGTCGGAGAATGAGCACGGCTTGCGGGCGTATGTTCCGGATATACTCAAGTATGAGACGTGCATGATTCGCGCGGGTAAAATGGAATCCGCATCCCGGTCCTTTCACATAGATCTCAATGGCATGTGCGACTTGAGGCCCCTTCTCAGCGAAAAGATTGTGCTCGAAGAGTTCACATTCGATATTCCGGATCTTATCATTGAGTTCAAGCGCGGTCATTATCCGGAGACCTGCGCCCAAAAAGACGTTTATCTTCTTTTCATGCCCGCGCAAGCCGAAATCGATGTACGGGAAATAAACCGCTTTGGTTACGATTTCCTGCTGTTGTGCGATGGACAGCGGAGTATGGCCACCATTGCCGACCAGCTTTACCCGAAGTACGGTGAAACCATGGAGTGCGAAAAGTTCGCGGCTCTTTGTGCGGATGCAGCCCATACCCTGGCGGATCTCAACGCCCTGGCGCCGGGCAAATCCGCTTAATCCACAGAGGAAAGGAGGTGAAACGGATGCTGCAGGTAAAGGAGGTCGAAAAGAAGATCCTGACTACCGCTGTCAAGGAAGCATCGACAACTTATGTCGTGCCTACGTGACATGCCCCTACTGAATCTCCGGTCCGGAGATAATCGACTGAAATACTCTTGAGCCGGGGGTGGGTAATTTTGTCCCCCGGTTTCTTTTTTCTTTCTCCATGAGCCCCCAGACTGATGTCCGGTGAAGAAAAGAAGCAGATGCAAAAGCGCCCGTTCATCATAGACGGACACGTGGATGTCATCTATATGATGAATGAATCCCAGCTCGACGTCCCTTTCGAAAGCCTCGGGCATTTTCCCGTGACACTGGAAAAGATGGCCGCCGCCGATGTGCGCGTGATTGTCGCCGCACTCTACTGCCCGGATCTCTATAACGGCGCGGGCACATCGGCCCATTACCTCACACAGCTCATATCCTTTGCCGAAAAGCATCTCACCGGCCTCCAACACATCACCACTCCCGCCCAGTTGGACGATTGCATTCAAAACTCACATCCCGGCATGATCCTGCTCGTCGAGAATGCCGACGGCATGCTCGAAATCGACCGCGGCATCCTTTCCCGCAGCGGCATAAAAGTCGCCGGACTTACGCACATGGGGAGAAACCGGATCGGCGACGGGAACAATGTCCCTTTCCCGGAGGGGCTCACCAGCGCAGGCAGGCGCCTGGTAGAAGAGCTGGCGAGGGATGGTTTTGTCTTTGACGTCGCTCACCTTGCCGAACCGGGTTTCAAGGACCTCGTAAGAACCTATGAAGGACCGCTTCTCTCCTCGCACACCGGCGTACGCCCTCTTTGCGATATTCCGAGAAACCTTACGAAAGAACAAGTCCGTATCATCTTCGAGCGAAAAGGTGTAATCGGAATTGCGGCGGACCCCAAAATGCTTACTGCTTCAGGTGAGGCGTCCATCGAAGACACCTTCAGGCATATCGACTGGATCGCCCAGTCGTTCGATGCGGACGGCATAGGCATAGGAACCGATTTCTGCGGCTTTACGACCGTCAATTCCGGCCTGGAGGATATCTCCCGTCTGCCTGAACTGGCGGACACTATGCTTAGACACGGCTACCCGGAAGCAAGCATCCGGAAAATCATGGGAGAAAACTGGCGGGATTTTTACAGCACCCTGCTCAAGTAACCTCTTCCGCAGCGCCTCGTGGGCTGTAGCGCTCCGGGCAATAGGTCAAACTTGTCCTGCAGTCCTATTTGCTTCCTTCAAAACTGTCCAGCGCTTCCAGGAACCTGTCTATATCGCTCTCGTCATTATAGAAGTGCGGGGACAGTCTCAGGGCGCTGCCTCTCTGGGCAGCCAGAACATTGTGTTGATAGAGGCGCCGGAACAGACCGCCCGCATCTTCGGGTAGGAAGCTCAAAATCCCTGAACGGTGCTCGGGTTCCATCGCACTGAGAATCCTGAGATTTCTTTTCCTGAGTTCAGAGGCGATTATATCGTTCAGGTGCGTTATCCTGGAGAAGATCCGCTCGATCCCGATTTCGAGGAGCATCTCGACCGCGGCGCCGAGAGCGGAGATTCCGGCAAGGTTCATCGTGCCGGTCTCGAAGCGGCGGGCATCGGTTTTCAGTTCGAGTTTCAGGTTGTAGAAATCCTCCTCGTGCTCGACGCTTCGCCAGCCGACACGCTCGGGATGCAGTTGATCGTTCACTTCTTCGGATATGTAGAGCGCTCCTATGCCCATTGTGCTCAAAAGCCATTTGTGCCCCCCACAAGCCAGGAAATGAACGCCGGATTTCTTCACATCCACGGGAACCGCCCCAACGCTTTGAATTGCGTCAACACACAGCAGGATACCCTGCCTGCGGCAAAAATCCCCGATTTCCTCAAGATTGCATCGGAAACCGGTTGTGAAATCGGTCGAACTCACCGCCACCAGCCTGGTTCGCGGCTTGATTACCGGGACAATATCCCGCAGTCCGAACCTTCCTTCTTTTTTCTGGAGAAAATTTACTTCCACACCCTGTCTTTCGAGGTTGACCCAGGGATACACATTTGACGGAAAATCAGGGACGGGCACAAGTACAGCGTCACCGGGTTTCCAGGATATGCCGTTTGCAACGATATTGAGTCCGTCGGAGGTATTCCCGGTAAAACAGATCTCATGCGGCCCGGCATTGATCAGTTCTGCAAACAGGGAGCGCACTCTCTCGATATTCTTCATCCATTGGGGATACATGCTGAGGCCCCGGGCGCCGAACTGCGCCATGATATCATTGACGGCTGAGATCACCCTGGCGGGGGGAGACGATATGGCGGCGTTATTGAAGAAGGCGTATCGCTTCATTATTTCGAATTCGGATCTGTACTCACTGAGTTCTTTCAAGGTATTCTCCAGCCTGCACGGTTGAGAAACACTATTCGGCAATTGCCAAAACAGTCGGGAAATACTAAATTTAGTGATTGTAATGCAACGATGCAAAGACGCTATACCTTTTACATTTAGCTGCTTAAAATCATTCATGGGAGGTTTGGCAATGGAGAGAGGCTTAACTTTCGAAAGGGAACGCGCCCTAGTTCAGAGCGAGTTCGTCCGCCGGGTTTTCAACTGGATGGCTTTTGGTCTTGCCCTGACTGCGATCACGTCCCTTTATACGGTAACCAGCCCTACGATCATGCAATTCATCTTCGGCAACCCGCTCACCCTGATCCTGCTGATCGTCGCCGAACTCGGCATAGTGATCGCCCTCAGCGCGGCGATAAACAGGATCAGCGCCTCAACCGCCATCTTCATGTTCTTCTTCTATTCGTTCCTTAACGGCCTGACGCTTGCCGCGATTTTCCTCGTCTACACCAGGGCGTCGATAGCAACGACGTTTTTTGTCACTGCCGGGACCTTCGCGACCATGAGCATCTACGGGTACACGACAAAGAAAGACCTTACCTCGTGGGGAAGCTTCCTGTTCATGGGCCTTATCGGCATCATACTTGCCTCCCTGGTAAACTGGTTCTTTCAGAGCCCGGCGATTTCCTGGCTCATTACCTATGCTGGAATCATTGTATTTGTCGGACTCACCGCCTATGACACGCAGCAGATAAAAGCCATGGCCTACGCAGGCTTCGACAGTTTTGATTCCGAGCGAAAAGGGGCGGTCATCGGCGCCCTGCGCCTATACCTGGATTTTATCAACCTTTTCCTGATGCTTCTTCGCATCTTTGGCAGAAGAGACTAGAGAAAAATCCCGCATTCAAACACGCTGCCCTGCTCTAGTCTCAAGGCGGGGCCAGGGCCCTCGGCCCCTCTACAGGTTTATTACACTAGTACCGGCGAAGGGTGGGCGCGGTTTCCACCGCGCCCACCCTCACCTCGGTATGGATTCCTCCACCATTACCCCGATCATTCCGCGCTTGCCTCTATTAATGAATCCTCACAGACTTCACGCCTGAATGATTATCTTTGTATGAGCAGAGTACGTCGGAACGGTGCGCTCCGGCCATATTACGTGAAACTCTGCATACTTAAAATCTTGCAAGTGAGATTCTACCGAGAGGAGACGGCTTCCATGAATCGACTTTTCCCTGTCCTGCTGCTGATTGTAACGGTAGCATTGATGCCCGCGGCACTGCAGGCGGATCAATCACATAAGGAGGGTGCGGCCACTGAATCAATGTCGCACCAGGATAGAGCAGGCGCCGCTGATATGGGTACGCACGGCAAACCGCACGGCGGCAAGAAAATGAAGCAACAGGACGACTGGCAGGCACAGCACAAAGAATACCAGCAGAAGTTAGACGAGATGAATCGAATGCTCGACCAGAAAGTAACCGCTATGAACTCCGCCAAGGCAGACCAGAAAGTCACCGCCATGTCGGAGGTGATCAACGAACTGGTTACGCAGCGCCACGAGTTCGAGAACTGGTTCCGCACCCTGCACGGCAAGAGGATGCAGCAGGCCGGCATGGGGCATATGGGCATGAAAGGCCGCGGCGGTATGAAAGGCTGTCCCGGGATGGGCATGGGCGGCGGGATGGGCATGTCCGGCGGCATGGGCGGACATGCACAGGGCTCCTCCGATACGGGGTCCGGTGATCCGGAAACTCCAATGCAGCACAGCCAGTCATCCGAATGTCATTAATATACACACCGGGGGCGCCCATCCGCGGCGCCCCCTTCCATGGCAAAAGACCCTCTGTATCGGTCCTCAATAGCCTTGCTTTTGCCTGAACCTTAGGCTTGAGTTGAATAGGATTCCGATCGACGGATCGGGTAATAGGACAGGCAGGACGCAGTATCTGTCCGACTCACAAAAGACCGGGGATCGGGGCAGGGTGTTAGTCCGGACTCACTAACCCTGATTTGCAAGTGAGCGCGCTCTATCACGGAAATAGCAAAAGCTCGGTGATTTATTATTCTCGACATCCATACTGGGAGCGATCCTGGCGGCCCAGTCAGATTTGGCATTGCCTATAGCCTGGTAGCCTTGGGCCGAGAGCGAGTGAGATCCCCCCTGGTAAATTGCATCCGCCAACTTCTCCCATGTTCCGCATATACTGTCGTTCACATAAGACTGCAGTACTTGCTTTTTAGCATTCGGATAGGCCCTTATCACTGCAGGCAGATCACCTAAAAGCCATGCTTCCCCTTCCTCGATGGCAATGCAAAACTTGGCTAATGGTTCGAGATCACAGGAATGCAGAACATCATAAAGTTCTTTTCGGAACATTTTCAAACATCTGGAATCGAGGTCGGCGATTATGATCACGGCTGCAGAGTAATTGGACGGATAACCCGAGAACGTCTTTCCGTACCCTCTTAATAATCGAGGAAGCTGTTCGAGGAGAAAACGCTTCTTGGGATCCTGGTCGCTTTTGAGATTTCTTGGTATTCTTCCAATTCCACGGTAGCTGTGTATCTTGAACGAGTGCTCCGAACCAACAATTCGAGGAAAAAGTCTTTCAAGAGCGTTTTTGCCGGATTGATCTTCAACAAGTATCTCAAAATGCATCCAATCACCTCGCATCCAGGTAATCGCTGTACCACAAACCTCCAAGGGGCAAACCTTCAGATACCATGCTTTCCACAATTTGGTCCTCGCTCGCTCTTCGGATGGTCGCGAACCCGTCTTCCCCCTTTTCCAAAACCCAGACCTCATCAGGATTCAAAGCATCAACGAAGTAAGGCTGGTGAGTTGTGATAAAGACTTGCGACCCTCCTTTCTTCCCGGTTGCGTGTTCTCTAAACTCTCTGGCCAGAGTCTCCAAGAGCCTGTGATAGAGTCCATTTTCGGGCTCCTCAATACAGATGAATGGTGGCGGACTTGGATCTTCGAGTAATAACAGGTAGGCAAAAACTTTAAGAGTGCCATCGGACATCTGCTGAGCGTAGAAAGGATCTTGAAAACCTTTGTCGTTAAAACGAAGGAGGAGTCGTCCGTCCGGTGTTTTGTCGGTATCAATTCTGTCGATACCGGGAATCTTCTCAGCAATACGGCTGAGTATAGCTTTGAAGCGATCCTTATGTTCACGTTCCATAAACTGCACGACATTTCCCAAGTTATCACCATGGACATTCAGATGCTTCTGGGGACCAGCCAGTGGCAGACTTCGAGCAGCATCTGGTCTGAAATAACTTAAATACCAACCCTCAATAAACCTTCGGAAAGCGGATATTCTGGGGTGTTGCCTCAGGGCGCCAAGTGTTGCAATGCCAAGTCTTCGAGTGTTTTCGAGTTCAACAGTTTCAGTCTGAGCACTCTCTTCGCTTTCCTCGATACTTGCAATGACTGTGGACAAATCAATTTCTGATTTAGCTTCATCGATTTGCCTCCCGGCAACGTCTCCTTTCCACACGAGTCCTCGTCCATTATTCAGGATCAGGAATGAGAACGGCCAGCCATGCTTCTGTCCTGGCCTCCTTTGCCGAAGCCTTTCTTTTTTGACATAAGGGCGGCTGGATTCGTCGAGATCTATTGAAAGCTCATAGGTTATTGGGCGAGCATTCCTTGTCTCTTTGTAATAAATCGCAAATTCAATCGGCAGATCTGATCCTTGCGACCGGATTCGCTCGAATCCCCCTCTTCCCCGGGAATCACAAGCCTCCTCCACGCCTTGCCTTAAACAGTCTGAAAGGAATCCGAATGCATCAAAAAGCGTGCTCTTACCAACCCCATTTTTCCCGATCACAGCAGTCAGTGGAGTTAGAGGGTCCGCTCGCTGGAGATTCCATAGCTTGCCCAGCGTTACATCTTTTAATACACGGAAATTCTTGACGCTGAACCCAATTATCTGTGCCATATTCAACTCCGTGGTAATGGATAGCTCCCAGCCAGGAAGTCTTTTATCGTACCGAAACAACAAGTGAAACTCCAGCCTAATCTATTCCCATATTTGCCGCGCCCCTCTCGAATGCGAGAAAAGCCTGAAGATCCATGGCCTCAGTCTACACTAAATTACTACAGGGCTTGCAATGCGACATGGCTTTGGCAAAATCGAGGGTGCAGGGCACATTGCAAGCCGCATGTCCGCCATGTTGCGGCGTGCCGACCCGGGTGAAGGCCGAACAGGCGCCTGGAATCAGCGTTGGCCGAGCAGCACGAGCCTTAGGGGCCTCTATAACATGCATTGCCCTGGGCTCAATGGAGGTTAAACGAAGAAAAGATGGTCTGCCAATGTCTCTATTTCTTTTTCATTTTTGAGAATTCGAAGTAGATGAATATAATTCCCCAAATTATAAGTGCACATCCCAAGGGGACATTAATACCTGAAAGATTTATTATCTGCCTCCATTGAATATGGGTGCGGCTCTTTTGGAACGACACCTGTAGCGGTTTCAATCATGCAGCCTGAGCTTCGGTGCCTGACCAGTTCGGCATTGAGTTTATCCAAGCACAACTGAAGGTACTCACAAGCTTCTCTCTTTCGTGTGTCCCTGGTATCCTCATAGATTGCCTGAAGCCATGCCAAGCCGCCCTTCACGTCTCTATACCGGATAGCTCTGGCGTCACTGACAATCAAGCTCTCATCCCAGATAACAAGGTCGCGGGATTCACCCTGGAATGTGTTATACCTCTCCGGGCCACACTTCCCACGGACACGGTTATGGGTCACCAGGATGATTTGCTTTGATTCATGGTCAGAGGTGCTCGGGAGAGATGCAAACCCCGGTTGACCTACTTTGTCACGGTCGAAGTCGTAGCTGTGAAACAGACCGATTTTCGATTCCGGTACCTGGAAGTGTTCCATCAAATCCCGCTTCAGGTCGCACAACGCTTCAACTTTCGAGGCACACACAGCGGCAGAGATATGATCATGACCAAGGTAGTTCAATGCTCCCAGCCATGCCGCAATACTTTGTGTTTTACCTAAGCCGGTTGCGAGAGGGAATGCGTACCTCCCGGAAATGACCCCCTGAGCCATGAAGGTATAAGTACCCAAGATTTCATAGAGTGCATCTTTCTGTGCTTCTGACGGTTCATTCCCGTAGTACTCCAGCCTGTCTATTAGCACTTCGTAGGCCAGACAGGTCAGCTTGCTATGGGAGATCCCGTTGCACTGGACAGTGAACAAGTCCATCAGAAATTGTCCGGAAACGTCGGGAGAACCAAGCCTTCCAGGTACTCTTCAAACTCTGCCGGAGGTGTCGCCGGTTTCACAGGTAGACCCTTGAGCTTCAGATAATTCAACGCTACGAGCAGCACTGACCCTTTCACGTTACCCTGTTTGAGTGCTGACAGCAGCTCTCGTGCCATGGCCTTGTCTAACTCTTCAACGGTTGCCTTCTGTTCTTCGTCCATTGTTCATCCTTCCTTCAGTTGAGTCTACCAGCAGCCAGTAGTAGTGCATCCCGCTCCAGAATGAGCTTATTCGCTTCCTGGAGTTCATCCAGGTGCTGACTGTAGAGCCGAATACTTCGCCGGATAATTGTCGCGTGACTGGGGCGTATTCCTATCTCCTCCTCCAGAAAGTCCGGGATTCTCTGGAGATTGATGAGTGAAGCTGTGTCGAGCTTGTAGCCCAGCTTCCGGCCACCTTTACTTTGTAACTGTGTCATGTCTTTGATCCTTTGTGCGCGTATGTTTAAAAAAGGGTCACCCAAGCTGATTAGCTCAGGTGCATGGAGAGGGCTGTTTCGAGTTCTTGTCTCAGTTAAGGAGTCTTAGACTATAACCCCTGAGATCAGCTACTTAGGGTTGTCCTTTTTTGGCTGCAAGATATTCTGGACGATATGCCCGGTAAACGGCTTCCCTGTCCTGGTTTGGAATCCGGCCTTGTTCAACTCCTCGGCTACTTCTCTGTAGGTCATTCTGTTTCCACCTTTCGGCTTCCGGCGAAGTCGTTTAATCTCCAGGATCACTTCCGGGTTAGCTTCAGAATAGCTCTTCCTGCCTTCACACTTCCCCGCTTCTTGCCGCTTCCGGTCTCTGGCCTTTCGCAGCTTCTTGACCAGGAGGTTCTTCTCCAGTTCGGCAAAGATACCCTGGATCTGAATCAGAGCCTTCTTCATCGGATCAGCCTGGACTGCCTCTGTGACGTTCTCTTCGGTGGAAGCATTGATCAGGGTTACGTCCTTCGAGGCAAGGTAAATCAGCAGGGATTCCTGCACTCGATACTCACGGGCCAGTCTATCGAGTCTTTCAACTATGATGGTCCTGACACCATTCCTGAGCACCTCCTCCATCATCTCCTGGAATGCTGGTCTATCCAGCTCACCACGTGCGCCGGAGATTCCTTCTTCCCGGAAGAACTTGACCACCTCATACCCTGCCTTCTCAGCATAACTCTGGATTGTCTCTTCCTGCCGGACGAAACCATCACCATCCACTTGCCCCTTACCGCTTACCCTGACATAACCGAATGCTTGCATGCTGTGCTCTCCCCGTGTTGAAGTATGATACAGCTCATAAGTATAGCACTGGTGAGGCTTTGTCAACTAAAGTTATCCTGTATTCTAAAGAATAGTGGCTTGTAATTGGTGTAGAATGGCTTTGGTTGTGTGATTGAATGAGATAAAGTATTCTGGACACGGGTTAAACCGTGAGTTTCGAGTTTCCTCTCAGTTGTGGTGCATTAGAAGTCATACACTTGCCTCTCCATCGTGAGCTAAATCGTTATGGGTTTGCGTCTCCGCGTCCATGGAGCATCTGATTAACTGGTAGTTGACTGCTTCAAGACGGCAGAACACCGGATATCTAATCAGGTGTGAAGCTAGACTGGGAGCCGTTCTAGGTACAAGTGGTGTGATGAAGTGGTGCAAGTGGTGGGCTGACTCCGGCGCATTAAGGAGATCATTCTCGCGCACGCACGTAGTTCACACGCACACGCACGCACGTAGTACAGCCGCGCACGCGCACGCGCACGGGGGGAAAATCCTAAAACCACTGCGTTACATAGGGTTTCACATTTTTCCGCCAAATTTTTATCGCGGGTGCCTGGAGACAGGCTACGCCTTTGGTTCATCGATTTTGACTTGATTTCGCCGTCACTATTTCTGAAACCTGACCATTGTTGTAATGCACTGTGGCGTACTGGTATTCCCATCTTGTAAAGTTGCCTAGGTTAGAGCGAACTGGAATGACTCTCAGAGGTGCTCCCCATGCCTGCAAGACTTCATCTTCTGACATACCGTGGCAAATCTTTTTCTCGGAAATCAGTTTAACTTTGTAATCCCTGAATGACTCAGCAGCCTTTTCTCGTTCCTTAGCTACCTTTCTGGTTCGCTCAGCTTCTTCGTATTCAATTGAGGTTACCAACGCATTGGCATTGAGCCATAGTGTTTGCAGCTCCCCATGTCGGCGTACCTGTGCTTGCTTTCCTATTGTTTCGACCACATAAACTGTTGTCCCAGCTTCCAAGTGCACACATCGATTCTCTGATTCCAGTTTGGATCTCGCTAATTTGTCGTCCCACGGTATTGAGTAGTAAAGTTCATGGTCAGAGAGCCTATAGCAGGCAGTCGCGCCATTCTTCAGGACATAGCCGATACCCTTCATGAAAGTATATGCTGGAGTTGTGGAGTGATGGAAAACAAACCAAACAGCAACACCAAAAAACATCAGCTTCCTCATACCCACTCTCCTTCAGCACTGTGAGCAGTGAAAACCATTCAGCTAATGAGCAGCCTAGCATAGGGAGTCGCGTGGGGTCAAGGTATCCGCTCTTTTGTTTCGCTTCGGGTTTGCGGGACTGCATGATCAGGCTGTATAGGCCGGATTCGTTAACCAACATTAGATACGGCGCAGTTCCCTGAAGTAGGTCGTTTGAACCGACCAGCTTATCATTCTTGCGAATTATACGTTTATCTCGTGGGTCCAGACGTTGATATGCTGCCGGTGCTCTGTTGATCCCTGCCATTTTACAGGCATCAGCAGCGCCAAACAGCGGTTCACCCTGTTCATCCTTGATGACCCTGATCTAGTTGCTCTCGAAGTCAAACTTCATCAGTGCGGTGCTCATCCTGTGTTCTCCTCTGGTTACGTAATGGTAAGGTTCAAGGTAAACTAAAGCGTTACTCTGAGTTACACTCCATCTTGGACATGGAGTTAAACAGGCCAGTTTTGCGTTGTTGTCTCAGTTAAGAAGTCTTAGAAGTCACACCACTTAGGTCTGCTGTGTGAGCTAAAGTGTTGACTGGTCTGTGTCTCAGGGGTTGAAATTTATCAGATGATCTGTGGTTTAACCTGTTGGTGGGAGGTCCATTTGGACGATGAATCATACCGGTTGAAATTTTCGTTTCAGTTTTGCGGTTCTAGGACAGACCATGGTTTGGCGCTGAAGTTCGGTAAAGGGTCTACCACTCAGTCTACCACTCGGATCAGGTCAAGGTACAGGGTTGCGATAGTCTACCACTTTTCTACCACTGAGCCGATTCTGCCACTTTCTACCACTAAAAAAGCCGATCAGCATTCCTGCTAAATCGGCTCTCTGCTTGAAAGTAGGCGGGAGAGGATTTGAACCTCCGACTTCCACCGTGTGAGGATGGCACTCTCACCGCTGAGTTACCCGCCCTTGAGAAACTCTGCCTTTCGGCAGGCTTCGTGGATTTTATAGCTGATAGATCGCGTTAACGCAATACAGAATTCATTGCGGGGGCGCCGGAACCCGCATCTCTCCGTGTTACGGCTTTTTTTTGCTTATGGACTGCATCTTTATGCGCAGGTAATCTTCTTTGGCCTGTTTGTCCTTCGGGTCCAGCTTGAGAAGCAGGTCGAGCTTTTTTAAAGCTTCCGCGGAATTGCCCGCGCCTTCGTGGAGGTCGGCGGCCTTGCGCAGATAGACCTTATTTTTTGGATTGAGCCGGATGAGCTGATCGAGTTCCTTGGCGGCCGCCTTCTTGTCTCCAAGCTTCATGGCGGCGTGCAACTGGTATGTATGCAGGCGGGAGGAGCCCGGATTGTGCTCCGAGGCCTGGTGGAAATAGGCAAGCATGCCCTTGTAGTCTTTCTTGTCGTCATAGTGCTTGAAAATAGTGTCCAGGTAGGTGGTGTTCTTCGTGTCGAGCTTTGCCATTTCTTGGAGCACCGCGAGTTCGCCCTTCTCGTTTCTGAGCTTGCGGTGGATATCGAGCAGGTATTTACGGGATTCCATATCCTTGGGGTCGAGGGAGGCTACGGTCTGGAAGGCATGGATCGCTTTATCGTATTTCTTTGACTCATAATAGAGCACCGCAAGGTTGTGCTGCAGGGTGCGGTTCTTGGGCTGCATCAGGGCCAGTTTTTCATAGGCGGCCTGGAGGCCTGCTTTGTCGTTGGATTTTTCCAGCATGGCGATCAGGCGGGTAAGGGCCTCCTTGTTCTGCGGATTTTTCCGGAGGATGGACTCGTAGGTGGCCTTCGCCTGGGAGTGGTTTCCCTTCTTCTGGTAGAGTTCGGCCAGTTGGAACCAGCTCTCGGTATCTCCGGGATTGCGTTGCAGGTATTTCTGAAGAGCCTGCAGCGCCTTATCCGTATCATCGTTTCTTTTGTAGGTGACAAAGAGGTTGTAGAGGACGTCCGTGTCCTTCACCCCGGCACGGATTGCCTTTTCGTAGGCTGAGGCGGCGCGCGACCAGTTTTTGGTATCGCTGCTCAGCTCCGCCATGGCGAGCAGAACCGATGACTGAAAGGATTTCGGGATCTCGTGCTGGTGTTTTTCGAGAAATTTTTCAGCCTCTTCCCGCGACTTTCGCTTTTTGAGATAAGCGATGAATTCCTTGAAGGTCTGCTGCTCTTCTGAGAGCTTGAGAAGGTCCAGGTAGACGAGCAGGGCGTCGTCCGTCTTGTTCATGAGCTGATAGACCAGCAGGAGCCGTTCGGAAATGTTCCTGGATTTTCCGGACTCGTCGATTTCCTTGTAGAGACGGGCCGCCTCGGGGTAGCGCTTGCTGTCGAAGTAAAGGCCGGCGAGCTGCGTTTTCACCAGTATGTTGGAAGCGTTTTCGCGCAAGGCCCTTTCGAGATAGGATATTCTCTTGTCGATATCCGCCGTGGAGTTCGCTCTCTGGAGCCAGTCCCTGGCGTCGAGCTGCACCACAAGCGAAACCTTGCCGATCTGGCGATTCCAGAGCAACACTCTCATCTCGATTGTTTTGGGGTTGTCGAACGATTCGTTGGGAAAGAGGTCCCGTATGGTCACCGGCCTTTTTGTGATCGTCCTCGTGTCCATATCGGCCGATACGACTCGCGTGCCCAGCGAGAGCCATCCGTCAGTTTTGATCTGTGTGAGGTGGAGTGAATCCCTGGGATTTAGCAGGACCTGGGAGTCGGGCAAAAGGAGCACTTCCTGCCCGTTGTGCTGAAAGCGCAGAGCGACCAGTTTCTTGGGAAAGGGCAGCAGAGAGGCGACTCCGCCCTCGCTCGTGACAACCCACGCGAGACCGCCGCCGAGCAGAAGCACGATAACAAGGGCTATAATGATACGGCGCGGAGACTTTTTGTTCTTTCTCTCTTTTTCCCTGCCTCCCCGGTAAAACGAACCCGGGGACCCATAGGGATAGCCTCGCCTGGAATCCATCGTGACCTAATCCTGAGTATCGAGTATCAGCTATATCAGTTGCCGATGCCGGCGTAACATCTCACGCCACGGCATCGAGCCCCGCATTATCGGTCCAGGCCGGTCGATTCATAAATACGCCTGGTCTCACCGGCATTGAGAAAACGATGTTCGCCGGGGTTCAACCGGCCGAGCTTGACCGGGCCGTAAGCTATTCGCCTGATCTTCAGCACCGGGCGCCCGACCGCTTCGCCCATGCGCTTCAATTGCCGGTTCCAACCCTGGTGGAGAGTGATCCGCAGCCACGCGGAGGTTTCCAATTCCCGCAGTACTTCCACTTCAGCGGGGGCGGTCCTGCCTTCCTCCAGGAGCACCCCGGACCGGAGTAGTTCTAACGCTTTTCCGTCTGGATGTCCCTTTATTTTTACCTCATAAATTTTTGATATTCCATAGCGAGGATGGAGAAGGCGGTTGGAGAGTTCTCCATCATTCGTAAGCAGCAGTAATCCTTCGGCATCATAGTCGAGCCTGCCGACGGGGAAAATGCGCGCACCGAAGCCGGGCAGGAAATCGAAGACCGTCTTGCGGCCCTGCGGATCGGAGGCGGTGGTGACACAGTCTCGCGGTTTGTAGAAAGCGATCAGAATCCTTTTGTGCTCGATGAAAACGGGATCACCATCCACACAGATACGATCCCGCACCGGATCGACCCGCATGCCCAGTTCCGCTTTGCTGCCGTTCACCTCGATGCGGCCCTGCCGGATCATCTCCTCGGCTGCGCGCCTGGAGGCGACGCCGGCCTGGGCGAGGAATTTCTGGAGACGGAGGGCGGAGGACGGAGGACGGATATCGGAAGGAGGAGGACGGAGGGAGGAAAGGGGATGCGGGTGGCGTCGAGATTTTGATGGGGAGGCGGCAGGTTTCCCGCCCCGATCTTTTTTACCATCCCCATGATTCATTTCGGCTATTCATCTCCAGATATATTCATGATCACAAGATTTCCTCTTACCATTCTCCGCTCTCTATCTTCCGTCCTCCGTCCTCCTCCCTCCGTCTTCCGTCCTCCGTTACCCCAGCCCGATCGCCGGACGAACCAGTTCCATGGTTGCTATGGCTTCCCGCCGAGCCCGCGCATTGCCGTCCGCGATGATATCCCGGACCTCATCCATCCGGCTCTCGAAGTGGAGGCGTCTTTCGCGAATAGGGGCCAGCCTGGAGACAACATTGCGGGTGAGGCGCTTTTTGCACTCCACACAGCCTATGGTGGCAGTCCTGCAGCCTTCGGCGATTTCAGCCACTTCCGAAGGCGTCGAGTAAAGCTTGTGATAGGCAAATACCGGCGATACTTCCGGGTTTCCGGGGTCGCTTCGCCGCATGCGCTGAGGATCGGTCATCATCCGGGCGATTTTTTCGGTAATGGATTCTTCGGATTCGGTGATGAAGATGCAGTTTCCGTAGCTCTTGCTCATCTTCCTGCCGTCCAGCCCGGGAAGCACCGGCACTTCCGTCAGGAGCCCGTCGGGAATGGGGAAGATCTCGGTTTTGTACATGAAGTTGAACCGGCGGGCGATTTCCCGGGTCAGCTCGATGTGTGGAAGCTGGTCCTTGCCCACGGGAACGCCGTTTGCGCGGTAGATGATAATGTCGGCAGCCTGGAGCACCGGGTATCCAAGGAAGCCGTAGGTCGCCAGGTCTTTCTGATCGAGCTGCGTCTGCTGCTCTTTATAGGTCGGGTTGCGCTCGCACCATGGCAGGGGGGTTATCATCGCCAGGAGCAGGAAGAGTTCCGCATGCTCTTTGATGTCCGACTGGATGAACATCGTGCAGAGCTTGGGATCGAGCCCGGCGCTGAGCCAGTCGAGAATCATCTCTGTAGTATTGTCCCGAATTCCCTCGGGGGTGGCATAGTCGGTAGTGAGTGCGTGCCAGTCCGCGACAAAGAAGAAGCAATCGTACTGATTCTGAAGTTGAATCCAGTTGTCGAGGGCGCCGTGGAGGTTTCCCAGATGAAGGCGTCCGGTGGGACGCATACCGCTTAAAATTCTCTTCCGTTCCGCCATGTCGGGCATGTCTCCTATTATTAAAAGTGTTTAGCAAACGGGTTGTGCAAGTGTGTGCTATCCACGAAGAACACGAAGGAGACACGAAGTGCACGAAGAACCCACAAGTGAAAAATAATAAGCCGTTTACCTCTGCAACAAGAATTGCTGAAGAAAAAAAATAACCGGGTTAAGTATATACCTCCATGCCCCTGAGCCGATCAATAGGAGCAGTATCAGTATGCCAAATCTTTCAGTACGCTCAAAGGCCAGTGCAAAAGGCAGAGGAGCGAGTCCGGCAAGAATTCTACCGCCGTCGAGCGGAAGGATGGGGAAAAGGTTCACTACCATCAATATTAAATTTAGATTTACCGAAATGTATGCCATCGCCCTAATTGGTTCGTTCATCCACATGGACCAGTAGTTGGAGAAGCTTCCATTTCCGAGAATTGAGGCAAAGGTCAAGTGATATATTCCCGAGCTAAGTGCCGCTAAGGCAAAATTGGTAAGGGGCCCGGAGAGGGCAACCAAGGCCATATCCTTGCGCCCTCCCCTGAGGTTAACAAAGTGCACCGGAACGGGTTTGGCCCAGCCGAAAAGGAAGGGTGAATCAATGATACGGAGCACTAATGGAAGGAGTATGGTCCCGAACGGATCGATGTGTGAGATCGGGTTGAGGGTGATTCGTCCCATCATCCTGGCGGTCGGATCACCAAGCTTTTCCGCAACCCATCCGTGAGCAACTTCGTGCAGGATCACGGCAAAGAGCAGTGGGACTATATAGAGAACGGCATTTCCGATAAAGTCGGGTATCAATAATCGCTCCACTGAATTGCGGTCAATTGCTTGAAGGAAGTGCAAGGTCTGGTTTAAAGTGTCGATATATCAATAATTATCGCATTTTTCCAGTTTAAACTGACGGCTGCTTATTCTTGCCGGTAATCCTGGGACACCACCGCGGGTTCACACTGGATCTTGCATTCGGTTGTCTCAACCGGATCGGAGAAAAGCTCCGGGTGCTTTTCAATCAGGTACTGGAATTCCTCGGTACGGGTGCGGACCTCGCCGTTGAGCCTGGCGTCCAGGAGTTCATCGAGCAGCACGCGGTAGATCTTGCCGGGTGGTATTCCCAGCTCCTTGAGGTCTTTGCCCTTGACCTCCGTCTGAACATTTCTATACCGGTGGAAGAAATGACTTACCGCTTTGCGTGTCGCCTCTTTTTCAGCCTTGCCCATCAGGAAGAGAAGTTCTTCTGGATGGAATGGCTGGAGCGCCCTGTAGATCTCACTCGGTTTGCGTTCCTGCGTGAGGAAAAAGGAGCGCAGGAGCCTGGAGACGTTCTCATGGGTCCACAGCATTCGGTCTCGCTGGGCGACGGTCAGAAGGAGCCTGGTGGCGGCTGTTTCGACATCCTCCCGGCTGAGTTCAGAGAAAAGGGCAAGAAGATAGATCCACCAGCGATCCAGCGGTTCATCCAGGAAGCTCAACCTGTACCACGAAATGACTTCCTTGAGGCGGGCGAAAACCGCTTCCATTTTCTTGTCGAACTCCATCCCCGGAGCAAGGACCGGCATTACTCCAAACTCCGCCATGCGCCGAAGAGCGGGGAGGGGGTCCTGCTCTTCGAGAACCAGTTGTATTTCGTGAAAAAAGCGATGACCTCCCAATTTCTGGATAAGCCCCATCCGCACGGCATTTCGTATGAGCGCCGCGGAGTGTTTGCCGATCTTAAATCCGAAGCGCTGTTCGAAACGGATAGCTCGTAGGATGCGGGTCGGATCTTCAACAAAGCTCAGGTTGTGCAGCACCCTGATGATCTTTTCCTTGATGTCCCGCTGACCGCTGAAGAAGTCTATCAGTTGTCCGAATTCATCGGGGTTGAGTGCGATCGCCAGCACATTGATGGTGAAGTCACGCCGGTAGAGGTCCATTTTGAGCGAGCTGAACTCCACTATCGGCAGGGCCGCCGGTTGCTGATAGTACTCGAAGCGGGCCGAGGCGACGTCCACCCTCTGCCCGTCGGGAAAGATGAGCATGGCGGTGTTGAATTTCCGGTGGAACTTGCAGCGTATGTGGTGTTCCTCGGCAAAGGCCCTGGCAAATTCTATCGCATCGCCTTCAACTACTATATCGATATCGAGATTGGAGCGGCGCAGGAGCAGGTCACGTACGAAGCCGCCCACCGCATATGCCCTGAAGCCGAGGTCCTGGGCATGGCTGCCGAACTGTTTGAGCATCTGAATGATGTTTTTCGGCAGTTGCTCGGAGAGAACCGACTGAATATTCTTGCGCTTTGACCAATGGGAGAGCGCTGCCTCTTCGTAGAGCGCTCCCGGGTCCTCTGCATGGTCGCTCAACATGAAATCGAGCAGGTCCCGCCTGGTGATCACTCCCAGAATCTTTCCGTCTTCGATCACCGGAAGAATTCTCTGGTGCCTCTCCACCAGATGAGTCTGAAGCTCGATGAGTGTGGCGTTCGGCGGTACGGTGGCGACATCCGAGTGCATGAACTCCGCCACTGTCTGGTGGGTAAGGCCGTGGAAGAGCGCTTTTTCAAGCACCTGGCGTGTGATGAGCCCCACCAGGACGCCGTCCTGGAGAACCGGCATGGCGTTGATATTATACCTGACCATGGTGAGTTCGGCCTCGCCGATCTCCAGGTGTGGTTCCGTGGAGATTGCCGGGCTGGTCATCAGATTTTCGGCGGTGGGATAGGGATGTATGTGGCTGCGCAGCAGATCGAGCAGCTTTGCTTCAGCCTGTACCAGGGTGAGGTCCTTGATGCTGGCCGAAGCCGCCGTTGCGTGCCCGCCTCCGCCAAAAGAAGAAGCAATGGCCGAGACGTTTACCTCCGGTATGCGGCTGCGCGCCACCAGGTAGACGCGGTCATCCATCCTCGCCAGGGCGAACACGACATCGAGATTTTCAATGTCGCGCAACTTGTGGACAAGAACGGCGAATTCGCCGACATACCTGTCGATGGAAACCGTAGTGATGCAGACGTCGATCCCCTGGAGCGTATAGTTTTTCGCCGAGAGAATCATTTCGTTGAGCAGATTGATCTGTTCGGCGGTGAGTTCCTGGGTAACCATATCCGAGACCACATTGAGATCGGCGCCTGATTTCAACAGGAATGCAGCCGCCTCGAAATCTTCCGGGGTGGTGTTGCTGAATGTGAATGAGCCGGTATCTTCGAACACTCCCAGGCTCATGATGGTGGCCTCCTCCGGACTCACCTCGATATTTCTCTCCTGAAACAGGTGGGTGAAGAGGGTGACGGTTGAGCCAAGCGGTTTTACAATCGAAAAATTCGCCTTGATGTCGTCTTCGGCGTCAGGGTGGTGGTCGTAGACGTGTACTTCGATGTCAGGCTTATTGAGGATATCCGCGAACTTGCCGATCCTCGAAGCCTGTCTTGTGTCGACCAGGATGAGCCGGGTAACCTCTTCGATGTCAATGTCGCGCAGGCGCTTGAATCCGTAAATATAGACGGTGGATTTTATGAAATACTCCCGCAAGGTCCGTTCCTGCGAACCGGGGAAGACCAGTATGGCGTCCGGATAGAGCTTCTTTGCCGCAATCATTGATCCCATTGCGTCAAAGTCGGCATTTACATGAGTGGTGATGACTTCCATAGCTGATTGTTTTGCCTCTTCCTGTTGGGCCTCCGGGTTATCCCGGTGAATATCTTATCACGGTCTGGGGTGATATTTCCGGTGGATTTCTTTCAGCCGCTCCCGTGCCACATGGGTGTAGATCTGAGTTGTGGAAATGTCCGAATGCCCAAGCATGACCTGGAGCGATCGAAGGTCGGCGCCGTTTTCAAGCAGATGCGTTGCAAAGGAGTGGCGCAGCATATGCGGGGTGATGTTGACGGCTATGCCGGCCTTGAGAGCATCGGCCTTGATGATCTTCCAGATGCCCTGCCTGGAGAGTTTTTCTCCCCGCACATTCAAAAAGACCTCTGAAACAAGTCCCTTCTTCATCAATCCAGGCCGTCCATGCTCAAGGTATGCCTTCAAGCTCTCCACGGCAACCTCGCCCATGGGTATAAGGCGTTCCTTTTCCCCCTTGCCTCGAACCGTGAGATAGCCGGGATCGAGAAAGACCTGCCGTACCTGGAGATCGGCCAGTTCACTGACCCGCAGTCCGCAGGCGTACAGAACCTCGAACATGGCGCGATTGCGCAAGCCCATGGGGTTGGAGGAATCCGGCAGGCTCAGAAGCGACTCTATTTCGGTAGAACTCAGTACTTTTGGCAATCCCGGACTGAGCTTCGGGAAATGGACGAGCAAAGCCGGATTGCCCCTGATATGGCCGTTCCTTTCCAGGAATTTGAAAAAGGTGCGAAAAGCAGCCAGTTTTCTGGCTCGGGAGCGGGGGGAAAAGGCGGGGCCGAGTTTCTGTATGTATTCACTAACCATATCACTGCCGACTTCCCGCCAGCCGGACACTCCCTTCTTACCCAGGTACGCCGTAAGTTCTCTCAGGTCCGTCGAGTAGGCGGAAAGAGTATTGCTGCTCAAACCTCTTTCAACCGAAAGGTGGTTGAGGAAAAGATCGAGTTCTGTATCCATGAGACCCCGGTGTTCGCGCAAAAAGCCCGTCGTGCAGCGCGCGGGCATTCCGTTGCTGATGGAAAAAGACCAGGGAACTCCTATCCCCGGCACCGATTGGAAATACTTGCATCGCCGGTAGAATGTAAAGAGATAAATTATAGAGGGGCCATTGTTTTGTGAACCTGGACCACCGTAGACCAAAAAGCCTGGATGATGGGGTTGTTCAGTTGTTTCTCCCTTATGCAGACCCCGTTTATAAAGGGCATCAGTGCCGGCTCGGCCTTAAATACCCTGACCTTATCCCGTAGTGAGGATTGCTCAAGGACCAGTTCGGGCAGCACTCCCACGCCAAAGCCGAGGCTGACCATGGCCAACAGGGCCTCGTTACCTGCAACCTCAGCATAGATGTTGGGGGTAATGCCTTTTTCCGCGAACCAGCGGTCAATACGAATGCGGCTCAATCCACGCTCGGCAAGAATGACCGGAGTTGTCCGCCAGTCGCGCTGCTCCGCGGGTAACGGCAGGGGGCCGGTGTTTTCGGCAGTCTCGATAAAAACCAGCGCTGTTCGAGCCAGTTCGATAAATATCATGCCCGAAGGCAACTGTTCCGGCAGGGCGCCAATAGAAATCTCTGCCTCACGATTGCGAAGTTTTTCAAGCGCCTCGGCCGCGTCGCCGGTCTGCAGCTTGATCTGAACTCCCGGGTGGGTCCTCCGAAAAATCGAAAGGATATTCGGCAGCAGCGCTGTAGCTGCCGTCACCGAGCAGTACAAAGAGATTTCCCCTTGGAGCTTCTGGTCGGCGGCCAGTTCGTTGTGCAGGAGTTGCCAGCGCTGTTCCGTTTCCTCTGCGTACCGTCTGAATATTTCACCGGCAGGTGTCAAGGCGACCCTGCGGCTGTCCCGGAAAAAAAGCGGTTTGCCCAGTTCCTCCTCTATTCGCTGAATAGTGCGGGTCAAAGCCGACGGGCTCAGGTGGCAAGCCTTGCTCGTGCGTCCGAAGTGGAGCAAGCGGGCCAGGTGATTGAAAACCTTGATGGCGCTGATATCCATAAAACTCCGTTGAATGAAGATGGTCGCGGGATAAAACTCTCATCGTCATTATTTCTCATTATTGCAAAAACTGCAACACAAAATTGACATTAAATCACTTTACGCAATGAAAGTAGCGTGTACTATTTCTCCAACCACGATACGTTCATTACAGATAGTAGAAGGGAGCATTCATCATGGGAAACTATTTCAAGACGTTGCCGTTGCGCCTGCAGTTGGAGGAACTGGGGAAATGCCGCTTCATGGAAGCCTCGGAATTTGAGGGAGTTGATGTCCTGAAAGAAAAGAAAATCGTTATCATTGGCTGCGGCGCCCAGGGGTTAAGCCAGGGATTGAATCTGCGTGATTCCGGCCTGAACGTTTCCTATGCCCTGCGTGATTCGGCTATTGCCGAAAAACGGCCGTCCTGGAAAAACGCCAGGGACAATGGCTTTACCGTGGGGAATTTCGAACAAATGATTCCGACAGCGGATCTGGTCATCAATCTGGCGCCTGATAAACAACACTCCAGCGTTGTGGCTGCAGTCATGCCGTTGATGAAGAAATACGCCTGTCTGTCCTATTCTCACGGTTTCAATATCGTTGAGGAGGGCATGAAGATCCGTGAAGACCTGACCGTCATCATGGTGGCCCCCAAAGCTCCGGGAACCGAGGTCCGCGCGGAGTACAAACGCGGATTCGGAGTACCGACGTTGATCGCCGTGCACCGGGAAAACAATCCCGGAAACGAAGGCCTAGATCTGGCTAAAGCCTATGCTTGCGGCATTGGCGCCGATCGGGCCGGGGTGCTTCATTCCTCTTTTGTAGCCGAGGTGAAATCCGACTTAATGGGCGAGCAGACGATCCTCGTCGGTATGCTCCAGGCCTGCTCCCTTCTGTGTTTCGACAAGATGGTCGCGGAAGCGGTGGATGCGGGCTATGCCGCCAGACTCATCCAATATGGATGGGAGACTATCACTGAAGCGCTCAAGCATGGCGGCATCACCAACATGATGGATCGTCTGTCCAATCCTGCCAAGATTCGCGCCTATTATCTCTCCGAGGAGATCAAGAAGATTCTCTCCCCGTTGTTTATGAAACATATGGACGACATCATGTCTGGTGAGTTTTCCAGGGCCATGATGGAAGACTGGGCCGATGACGACTGCAAGCTGCTGGCTTGGAGGGCGGAGACGGCGAAAGCCGCTTTTGAGAAGGCCGAATGTACCGATGCGCAGATCAGCGAACAGGAGTACTTTGACAAGGGCATTCTCATGGTGGCGATAGTCAAGGCGGGCGTGGAGCTCGCCTTCGATATCATGGTGTCGGCGGGTATCAGGGAAGAGTCCGCTTATTACGAATCCCTGCACGAACTGCCGTTGATCGCTAATACCATCGCCCGCAGGAAGCTGCATGAAATGAACGTGGTCATCTCCGATACCGCTGAATACGGGTCCTATCTCTTTGCCCGCGAGGCAGTATCCCTGCTTGGTGATTTTATAAGGGGGGCCGGCGCCGATGTGATCGGCAAAGGGCTGGATGTCACGGACAACTCAGTGAATAATATCGAGCTGATTGCCGTCAATGCAGCTATCCGGAACACGACGGTTGAGCAGGTCGGTGAAGAACTGCGTTCCTATATGAGTGCGATGAAGGCGATTCTTTAGCCGGATGTTGAAATGGGGAGTGGATTCCGCCTCAATTGAAATAAGCACGCTCTGATAGGACGACGTGAGGCTCCCCCGCACCCCCCAATATCGTCCAGAGGCGCACACGCCTCCGGACGGCTGCAGCCGCAAGGCGGGGACAACCATGCGCCGCATGCTCGCATGGTTTTTCAACCCCTTGCTGTGCCCGTCCGAACACCCGCCCACAATCATAGGGGCTATGCTACTTCTGCAATGCGCGCTATTCGAAGGGTGGACCAAGATGAGCGCAGCCCACCGCCACCTTTTAGTCTGTCCCCGTCCGGCGCCGCTGCTCACTGCTCCACGATCACCAGTTCGTACTCCCTCGATCCCAGGCCCAACTCCGCGGCGTATTTCAACTGATGCTCCCAGTCGATCTTCGGATAGACGGCTCTGACCTTGTCCGTCTTTGCCAATTCGGAGTCCTTGAGGCAGGATGATTCGAGCGGCGGCTGTCTGTTCAGCAGGTCCATGGAGGCCTGATCGATGGCAACGGGGTCGGTCGAGGCCGTAATGCCTATGTCTGCGACAATGGGGGCATCGGCGAAGGGGTAGCAGTCGCAGGCGGGCGATATCTGGGTCAGGAAGTTGATGAACAGGGAGCGTTTCTCTTTCCCCTTCAAGGCTCCGATGGTGTATTCCACCATCCTTTCCATGAATTTGGGAAGGTCTTTTTCCCAGTTAATAGTGAGAGCGCCATGCGGGCAGGCATGAATGCACCGTGCACATCCGGCGCAGAAGTTCTGATCGATACGCATGACTTTGGTCACCGCGGGAGTGGGGCCGGGGTTTTCCGCTGTTCGCTCAGCAAGGCTTATTGCGCCGTGAGCGCATTCTTCGAGGCATGTACCGCACCCGATACACTTGTTTGAGATGACCTCGGGGGCGACTTCGGAGTGCTGTGCCATTTTGCCTTTTCGGGAGGCCACGCCCATACCGATATTCTTGATTGTTCCGCCGAATCCCGCGGCTTCATGCAGCTTGAAGTGGGCCAGCGATATGAGAGAATCCGCCCTGACCACCGCGGAACCCACATAGACTTCGCTGAAATGCCTGAGGCCCACCGGAACCGCTACTTCATCACGCCCGTCTATACCATCGGCGATAATCAGCGGCGCGCCCGCGACCGGATAGGCAAAACCGTTCAATATGGCCGCATTGAGATGGTCGACCGCATTTCCGCGTGAGCCGACGTAGAGGGTTCCCGCGTCCGTCAGAAACGGCTTGCCTCCCGCCTCGGTCACGGCATCGACAACCGGTCTCACAAGAAGCGGCCGAATAAAGGCCGTGTTCCCTCTCTCACCGAAGTGAATTTTGATGGCCGTAAGTCCGTTCCGCTTAACGATGCGCTCAAGGCTGGCGGCTGTTGCAAGGTTGCGAATCTTCTTTAAGAGTCCCTGGTTGTGACCCGCCCGAAGAGTGGTGAAATAAACCGTGCTCGCCATGGGATTTCCTCGCTGTAATTGAAAGGTGTGGGTTTCCAGCCGGACGCGCCATTGAGGCGGCCGATTCCGAACAGTAGACGAGAGCGGGCATCAGGCGCCGACGGGGGAGAGCAGTACGGCGATAATGCCGGCAAGGAAAATGCCGTCAAAGGTGCCTGCTCCGCCGATGGAGGCCACCGGCGCCCGGAGGTAGCGCATCTTGCCCAGGTGGAGAATATCCGCCCCCAGAAGCGTGCCGAGAGTGCCCGCCATGTAGGCGGTGGGGGCTGCCGCCTGGAAATTGAAGAGCATGGCGGCCACAGCGGCTGCGATTGGCGGAATGAGCCACGGGATTGCCATTCCGACCCCCGGGATCGGCCGTGCATACCGGTAGACAACGAAGGTGACGGCGGCCAGGGCCAGGAGCATTCTGAAAGGACTCCCCGAATTGATCAGAAGGTAGAGCGAAAGGATCGAGGGGATGACCGCACCGCCTACATTGATGGCCAGCACCATTTCGTTGGGACTGCCGAGCCGGGGGGGACGAAACCGCATCCCGAAGAAGGAGACAATGTTCCAGTCGTCGAGTTCATCCTGCAGCCTGATTCTGCGCAGCGGGATGTTGATCATGCT
Organism: uncultured Syntrophobacter sp.; assembly: GCA_964539645.1. Taxonomy (GTDB): domain Bacteria; phylum Desulfobacterota; class Syntrophobacteria; order Syntrophobacterales; family Syntrophobacteraceae; genus SbD1. The sequence continues at coordinate 47,280 of CAZIJV010000014.1, read as the reverse complement.
TCCGACAATGCACAGGAAGAGAAGCGAAAACAGGTACTCAGGCGGAATTCCAATCCTGGAGAAGGCCCAGGTAAAGATGCCGAGCTGGATAAGGCCGAAGGCCAGCAGAAGCACAAAAACAAATACGAAAATAAAAAAGAGTAAGAATGGGGGGTAAAACATGAGGAGGTCCTGTAAGAAAAAGAACACCCGAAAACCGGGACCACGAAAATCCGAAAGGCACGAAAAAAGGCCTTCAAAGAAAGACCGCCGTCAGATCGGTTAATCCCTTCCAGCCCCTCGTGCCTTCTTCGTGCTCTTCGTGGTAGAAAACACCATCAAAAAAATAAGCGGCCGTACCTGTGCTTTCCCGCGCCGGGAAAAGCAGGCCGACTATTCACCATATACTCCCGGGGCGATAAAGGAACCGTGTTCCCGTTTTGCCTTCTGGAGTTTCTCGATCGTCGATCTCCAAGTTCGGTAATACTGCTCCGGACAGTCGGGGGCCGTACGCTCGTAGAACTTGATTGCACGGGAGATCTTCGCGATCCAGCCGTCGATCCGGAACTTGAAAAGTTCATTATAGAGAGCTTGCGGAAATTCCTCTTTGAGAAGCTCGGCAAAGAGTTCTTTCAGGTCATTATACTTCGGTATGAAGCCAAGAGGAGTGCGGTGCGCATCCAGTTCACCGTGGATGCGGCGCTCGGCCCAGTGTATCCAGACTTTCTTGGCCAATTTACTGGTGAGGAAATGCCCCTTGTCGTCTTTGAGGAAGTAGTTGACCGCATAAATGCGGGGAACCTGCTTGATGCCTTCCACAAAGCGAAGGTTGTTGGCAATGTAATGCCCGATGGGGTAGCTTATGAAGTCCAGATTTGCCATCGGCTGCGGCACAAGGACCCCTTCCTTGCCGATAATGGCGGAGGTCGTTTCCGATTCCAGGGTGCATGCCTTGGTGATGATACCCGTTTCCCAGTCCAAAGACTCCTCTATCGGAGCGGAAGTATCGCTGTCCCGGCCGCCGTAAATTATTCCATGGACGGGCACTCCGTTCTTGTCCATGTATGCGGGATCGATATTATCGAGATAGCCGAGTCGCATGGTATAGCGGGCATTGCTGTGCGCCAGAGGAATGAGGTTTCCGTCCTCATCGCGCTTTCCCTTCGTCCATTCGCCGGAGAAGTTCCAGCCGCTGTCTGGCGTATCGATACCCATGCCCAGCCAGTAGGGGTTGTTGTCGGGGCCGGTCAGAACATTGGAAAAGATGATTTCCCGTCCTGGAGTCTCGAGTATTTTGAAGATGAGCGGATCGTCTTCGGCATTGACGTCCTTTATTATTCCGAAAATGCCGTTTTCGACGTTCACCGCTCTGAATTCACCGTCAATGTTGCGAAAATAGGCGATATCATCCCCGATTATTTTTTCTCCGGGGAGCATGGCGGTAGAGGTCTTCCCGCATGCGGAAGGGAATGCGCCGCAAAACCTGGTCGTACGGTTCTTCTTCTCATTAGGCACGGACATGACGAACATATGTTCGCACAGCCAGCCCTCCATGCCGGAGAGCTTTATTGAAAGCCGCATTGCATGTTTTTTCAACCCGACGCTGTTTCCCGCGTACTGGTTGTTTGCCGAAAAGACGATGAAATCTTCCAGATCCTGGTAGATTCGCCGCTTGTCGAGATCTGTCGAATTGCCATATTCATCGAGGCGTCCGGCGCTGTGCACAAAACGAAAGAACCTGTCTTTGTTCTCCATACGCAGGAAATGATCGTAGCCCCGGCGATAGAGCAATTCCTCCGAGTGTCCCACGTAAAATGAGTCGGTCATTTGTACGCACGCAATGGAAAAAGGGCTTTGAGTGGGACCTTCGCAGCTCAGCCTGACGAGCGCCTGCTTTCCTCTCATAATTCCCTTGAGGATACCCCTTATTTCAACGAGTCCCTCTTCCCGGTCCATGGCCTGGAGCGCGCCCATCAGCGGGAGAAGTTTCTTGTTTACAAGGTTTTTGGTGGCGCCGGGGGCTCTGCCCTGGTCGTTGAAACCATCGTAATGGATGGTCTGGCCTTCCTTGGCGAGTGGTTTTTCCTCGCCCAGTTCCAGGGCTTTTTGCCTGATATATGCGGCGTCCTCGTCGCTGTCGTCACACATGTAGACCGAATCCGGTTCGCAAAGCTCCGTGTATTCGCCCACAAATTCGAAGAGTTTGAGATTGTCGAGATCGATGAGCCTGCGGAAGCTCTCAGGGGTCATTTTTTCTCTTAACAGGGGTGCATACCGGTTCTTTTCGAGATGAGACATGATTTGATCCCTTCTTACACAGAGTCATGGAAAATGAGCGGGGCACTTCTGCAACACTCGGGCGCTGCATTTCGGCAATGAACTGGAAATGCCTCTGTGGCTCTATTTGTAAAATAACACTAAAAGCCACGCGAACCCCGGGACCTCTGTTCGATGAAGTCCCCTATGCGTGCCAATTCGCGAGCATGTCTGAAAAAAATACTCCAATGTTGCGTTGATAGCCATAGTAAATTCTCCACCGCGAACCTCCTGGTCCGGAGCATCGGCGATAATTTAAGGATGACAAAGATCCACGACCACCTCGAGCAGACTGGTATGGACGGGATACCCTGCCGTGCAGGTGTCTGTCGGATGCGGTTGATCACCCCTGCACACCCGTATTCCCCGGCAGCCGGCGCCGGCGGCGGCCTGCATGTCGGTTTCATGATCCCCGATGAAGCTGGTCTGCGAGGGTTCGATGCCTGCAAAGCGGCATGCCGCCAGAAGCATTGCCGCAGAAGGCTTTCGGCAGCCGCACTTCTCATCCGGACGGTGCGGGCAATAATACGCGGCAAGGATGCTCCCGCCGAATTGTTCAACCCGCTCGATAATCCCTTCATGCATACGCCAGAAGTTTTGCCAGGAGATCAGACCACGGTTGATCCCCGACTGGTTGCTGATCAAAATGACGCCAATCTTCCTTGAGCAAAGCAACCCCAGAGCCTCCAACGCATCCGGATAAAACTTTACCTCTTCCATGCTCTTGACGTAGTCGGCCCTGTTTTCGTTAAGTATTCCGTCCCGGTCCAGCAGAAGATACCGGGAGTATGGCGCCTGTGGAGAATCAAACCAACTCAGCATTATTGCTATTCCCTGCGGTTCAGGTCAAAATATGGTCAAATCGAAGCACAAAATGTGTATACTATCGAATTGACGGGGACCAACCGGTGGAACAATCTCTGTCTTCCACCTCATGAAGTTAAACTTTATTTAATAGCATAGGGATATGTCGCTGGCAATTGATCTTGAAAAACTGCAGGACGAACTCGGCTACCACTTTCGAAATCACGAACTTCTATTGCGTGCGCTGGTTCATCGCTCTTACGCCTATGAAAATTCCGATGTCGCCGCGGACAATGAAACCTTCGAATTCCTCGGAGACTCCGTCCTCGGCCTGGCGATAAGTCACCTGCTCCTGGAGCTTTTTCCGGACTGCGATGAAGGGGAACTCTCTCGGCTGCGCTCTTCGATTGTAAACGAGCGCGAACTGGCGCTGATTGCTTCCGGTGTGCAACTTGGCGAATTTCTCCTCCTGGGAAAGGGAGAGGAACTCTCCGGCGGACGGCTGAAGCCCTCGTTGCTGGCTAACGCTTTCGAGGCGCTGCTGGCCGCTGTTTACCTGGACGGAGGGCTGGATTCGGCGATCGAATTGGTGCAGAAGCTGTTCCATTCCTACCTGGAACACAGGGAGGAGGATCTCCTCCTGAAAGCCCTCGACAAGGATTATAAGACGCAGCTCCAGGAACTAACCCAGGCGAGGCTCAAACTTACCCCCACCTATCTGCTGGAAGGCGAGGAGGGGCCGGACCACGAAAAGACTTTCCACATGCGGGTGGCGATAGCCGACCGTGTGCTGGCTCACGGTTCCGGGAAGAGCAAGAAAGAGGCCCAGCAGGAGGCTGCCAGAAAAGCTATGGAAGTAATAGAAGAAAACGCTGAACTGCTCTCGCCCTGCGACTCCTGAGGATTATCACGCCTGGCGATTGAGGCGAAGACCATGACGCGCGCCAGAAAAGATATCTACCCCATTTTCCTGCCTCATGCCGGGTGTCCTTTCCAGTGTGTTTACTGCAATCAGCATGCGGTTACTTCCGGTTTGCACCAGGGCGCCGACATTCTGGAATCGGTTGAATCCCGCCTGCGCGCCTTCGCCGAACATGTGCGCGGCTGCGGCCGTCCAGGCGAGGTCGCCTTTTTTGGGGGTACCTTCACCGCACTGCGGCGGGAATTGATGGAAGCAATCCTAGCGCGCGCGGCGTTCTATGTGGAGACGGGTATTTTTACCGGAATCCGCTTCTCGACCCGGCCTGACTGCATGGAAGAGGATACGGTCCGCAGGCTCGCACGATATCCGGTGCGCACCGTCGAACTGGGAGTGCAAAGCCTGTCTGACAGGGTGCTCGCGCAGAGCCGAAGAGGCTACTCAGCCCGGATTGTCCATGATGCAGCCGCGCGAGTTCAGCGGCAGGGCTGGCTTCTCGGCGTTCAGTTGATGGCGGGGCTGCCCGGCGACAACATGGAGCGGTTTCTTAATTCCGTTAGCAGTGCGATTGACATGGGGACTGATTTCTTTCGCTTTTACCCGACACTGGTGCTGGAGGGTACATCTCTTGCCGACTCGTTCAGACGAGGAGATTACCTCCCGCTAAGTCTGGAGGATGCCGTAACACAAATTGCCGCAGCCTACGATCTTGTCCGGTCGTCCGGGACCCCCGTCATCCGCATGGGACTGCATTCGGACACGGTCCTGGAAAGACCCGGTTCGATACTGGCCGGACCCTGGCACCCCGCCTTCGGCTACCTGGTCAAAGGCCGCTGGTGGCGTGATCGGCTCGACAAAGAATTCTCCCTCCTCGACGGTTTAGCGGGAAGTGAAGTGCTGCTGCGTGTTGCTGCAAACCGGGTGAGTGATCTCATCGGCGAAAAAAGAACAAACCTTGCGCATTGGACGAGCAGGTGGAAGATAAAACAGCTCACGATCCAGGGAGATCCGGAAATGAGAGAAATTGAGACGCGCATTGAGATTGTGCATGACGCCTGAAGTCCATCGGGTTCCGCAACGAGCCGCTGCAAATATTATCTTATCAACCAGGAGGTCGTCTTCGTGACACCTGAAGATACAAAGGTATTCAAGTCGGGCTATGTCGCCATTGTCGGAGCGCCCAATGTCGGAAAATCCACCCTTCTCAACCGGCTGCTCAAGCAGAAGATATCAATTACCGCACCCAAGCCTCAAACCACCAGAAACCGCATTATGGGAATACTTACCGGAGCGGATTACCAGATCATCCTGATCGATACGCCCGGGATTCACAAGGCGCAGGACGAATTTAACCGCGGCCTGGTGGATGCGGCTCTTTCCACTCTGAGTGAGGCAGATGCGGTCCTGTTCATGATCGATCCCGGAAACGGTGATCTCTCGACCAACGATTACATTGTGGAGAACCTGCGGAATGCGCCCACGCCCGTTGTTCTCCTTATAAACAAGGTTGATGTTCTCAAGAATAAAAGCGAACTGCTGCCGCTCATCGCAAAGTGGCAGACAAGGCTGGATTTCAGGGCTATTGTCCCCATTTCTGCGCTCAACGGTGACGGAGTGGGGGATGTGCTCGATGAGCTTATTGCGCTTTTGCCTGAAGGGCCGCGATATTACCCGGAGGAAACCCTTACCGATCAGCCCGAGCGATTTTTCGTCTCGGAAATCGTCCGGGAAAAGATCTTTCATCTTGTCCACCAGGAAATACCTTATGCGGTCGCCGTCGGGATCGACAAGTTCACGGAGATCCCGGAGCGAAACCGGATCGAGATTGAGGCGACCATCAATGTAGAGAGAGATTCGCAGAAAGGAATCATTATAGGCAAGGGCGGCCAGATGTTAAAGGAGATCGGAAAGCAGGCCCGCCGGGAAATAGAGACATTCCTGGGATGTCATGTCTTTTTGAGCCTTTTTGTGCGGGTGCAGAAGAACTGGAGAAAAGATCCCCGTGCATTGATGGAGTTCGGGTACCGTCAAGGCGGGTAAATCACGTGAAGGCGCTCTCCTCGGGGTGGAGAACAACCCGCCTTTCCGGTTCTCTGCCGATACTCTCCGATCTCAGTCCGGAACGCTCGGCCAGCAGATGTTGCAACCGCCTGAGGCGGGAATTGCGCGGCGAAAGTTCTATGGCTATTCCACTTTCGCGAACTGCCTCCACTGCGGACTGTGCCTCGATGACGGCTGCTGCCTCCTCACGACTCATCAGTTCTTCAGGTGAAAAGATGGAGTAGAGAAAATTTTCCATTTGCGTCGTGGTGTTGCTCCTCAGCACAAATCTTGGAATCCCGCGGCCCTCTGCCTCACGGATCTCCTTTGGCTGCCGTTTCTCCTGTGATTTCAAAGTCAAGATAAGATCGGCCCTTTCAATTTCGGGAACGATCACCGCGGGGACCCGCAGCTTCTGGATTACCCGCTCGAACCTTATGCGGCTCACCCCGTAGGAAAAAATCCTCACGGTCCTTCTTTTTCGCCTGCCGCGCTCAATTGGCCCCGCGAGGCGCCCGGAGATCTTCAAGGGCTCATGGATTGTCGGTTCCATGCGGCTGACTTCGACCTTTCCGCTCGCCGTGCGGATTCGAATCTCCGGTGAATGCGCGCTTCCCCTGAGAAAACAATCTACCACCTCGGCAACATTATCGTGGACGGCGAAGCGGTTGCGTTCCTGGATCTCTATCATCACATTGAAGGTGGGAGGAGTTTTTCGTTCGAGGACGGTTTTCTGGGTTCCGCGCCTGCGGGCCTCCTCGTCGGAGAGGGTGACTGCCTGTATTCCGCCCACCAGGTCCATGAGCGTCGGGTTCTGGAGAAGGTTCTCCAGGCTCTTTCCGTGTGCAGTTGCAATAAGTTGGACTCCCCTTTCAGCAATGGTCCGCGCGGCTGCCGCTTCCGCCTCAGTGCCTATTTCATCGATCACGATCACTTGCGGCATATGGTTTTCAACCGCTTCGATCATTACCGCATGCTGCCTGTGGGGCGAAGGCACCTGCATGCGCCTGGCGCGCCCAATGCCGGGATGCGGGATGTCTCCGTCTCCGCCGATCTCATTTGAGGTATCCACGATGATCACTCTTTTGTGGAGATCGTCGGCCAGAACGCGCGCAGCCTCCCGTAGAAGGGTAGTCTTGCCGACACCGGGAGGCCCCAGAAGCAAAAGGGATTGGCCTTCCTCCACCACGTCCCGGATGACGTCAACCGTCCCAAACACCGCCCGGCCAACCCTGCAGGTAAGGCCAATAATAGAGCCGGTGCGGTTCCTTATCGCCGAGATCCTGTGGAGGGTTCGTTCAATACCTGCCCGGTTGTCTTCGGAAAACTTGCCGATGCGGGTGACAACATATTCGATGTCATCATGAGTGACCTGATCCTCGGACAGATCCTCCATGAGATTCTCGAAGCGGGCCTGCGGGAATCGTCCGAGATCGAGCACAATCTCGAGGAGCGAGGGGCGGTCGGGCCTGGAGTCCAACTTTTCGCTGAGATGCGGCGGCATCACTTCGAGCAGCAGTTCCAGATCATTTGCTGGTGTTTGAGCAGTCAAAAGGGGTATCTCCAATCCAGGAATAAACTGATTTTTCATAAACGAGTATACACCAAAAAGCGGCTCTTTCTCTTCACCTAATGTGCTCGGGCGCCAAGTCAACCGCCATCATGTACGGGATTGTGCAACACGGGGGCCTGTGGAAGAAAACAGGCACAAAAAAACCGCGGCGGTTCGTGTTCTGATTCAATACGTCGGCGCAGGAATAGCCCGTTGGAGGAGGGGCTCCGGACTCTGCCGGGGGGTAAGGGAAGTGGATTCAACCGAGGTAAAGGGGCGAAGTGGAGAGGCGTGCGGGAAATACTTGACTGAAACGAAAAACTGTGCGAAACGCTGTGCTCAATGCACAAAAAATTTTCCCCTGAAATTTTAAATAGTTAGCATTTTTAACCTGTAGTATTGGAGTTGTCTGTGTAGGGCTAAGAATTTGAAATAACTTATAAATTATATTCAGCGCACAAAAAAAACTTGTCAGAATGGCAAAAAAAGTTCTTGACAATTCCTTGGATGGTGCAGTTAAATGGTATCCGAATGGGCAGATCCTGGAAATCGCAACCTGGAACACCTTCAACGTAGATGCGGGCCTTTAATTCCGATGGGAGAATTGCTGGTCGCGATTCCTGAGACTGACCACATACTTCAGGGCTGACGGAATGTGCCCGTCGGCCAATGGCCCCAGTTTCAATCACCAAATCAACCGTTTGGAAGCTTGCATATTCGGCAATCGAATGTTGTATGAGTCGAATGTGCTCGGTAGTAGCTGATTGAGCCCTTCACGGAAGGGTTCGGGTAACGCCGGGTTGATTTGCCTTGGGATTCCGAGGCTGCGGTGGGCTGTGCATCATTGTGCGGCCGTCGAGACTGAGGGCCTTTTGCCTTATCTCCCTTCTGCTTATGAATCCCCTGGCAATCCCCCGGTTTGAGTGTGTGTGGTGAGGTTTTGCGTCCTGTTGCGTCCGGAATTGTGAAAAAAGCCACATCACGGGGTCACTTCAGAGGGCGCGAAAATTGTGCGTAAAGGCGTTTAATGCGGCGGGACATGTACTGGAATGAACAAAGTGCAAGCGGAAGGAGAGGAGGCGAACGGAGATGTCGGACAATCCAAAATCCAAAGGCGCAATGAAGTTCGCTGTGTGGGGCTTTCTATCTGTAGCCCTGATGTGGTACGCAATACACAGCTACACCTCGGGTCAGATGATCAGTTGGTACTACTACGAGGCAAAAGAAGACGGGTATGCAATCCATTCAGATGCATTCAAATCCGCGACAAAAGAAAAACCGGCAGTTTTGGAAATCGGCGCTTTCAAGGCAGTCGAAGGCCTGCAGGCGGTGAAAGTCAAGAAAGGTGAGCGGCTGCCGCAGGGGGTTGACGGAATCATTGGAGACAAGGTCATTAAGGAAGGAAAACGCGCCGTACTGGAAGGAAATAGTCTCAAGGTCCTCGTGCCGACCCAGATGAAAGAAGCCAAGGGATTCAAGTATAAAGACTCCTTCAAGCACAAGGGGGTCAAGACCAACCCCTGGTCCGGTCCCTGGAATGTGGCCATAGTGCTTGGAATCGGCATTTGTCTCGGCATGATGGCCGAAGGTTTTACCGACATGCTGGGAATCAAGCTTCAGAAGATTAAACACTATGAGGGCGTCCATTAGTCAGGGAGGAGGAACCCATGTTCGATTTCGCAATTGCTGGTATTCATGCACCCTTTTTCCTGCTTATTCTGACAGGTTTTACCGTCGGGATAGTCGGGGGGTTCATTGGCGTGGGCGGCGGTTATATGGTTACGCCCGCATTGATCGTTTTCGGCTTTCCCGGGTATATGGCATCAGGCATCGATATGACGCATATCGCCGGTAAGTCCATTATCGCGACCGTTCGGCACCGGCAGTTGGGCAATATTGACTGGACGCTGGGCCTGGCCATGGTCGGCGGAACGATGATGGGCGTAGAGCTTGGCGTCAGGCTCTTGAACTATACAAAAACTCTCGGGCTCTCAGGAGTGGTTTTGCTTGCGGCCTCGGTAACGATTATGGTCGGGCTTTTTCTCTACACCCAGATCGAAACCCACAGGGCTCAAAAGAGGATTAACGAACTATCGGCGGAAGGCAAGACTGTTGGCCGGGAACTGAGCACCAGTTCACTGCCGAAGTTCTTCCAGAGCATCAAGCTCTATCCCATCGTGCGCTGCCGTACGGCAAGACTGGTCATCTCCATGTGGGTCATCGTTATCGTCGGTATCGGAACGGGCGTTCTGGCCGGCTTCTTCGGCGTAGGCGGCGGCTTTATTCGAGTTCCGGCCCTGGTCTATGTGGTTGGCGCCACGACGCACATTGCCGTGGGCACCGACCTTCTCGAAATCGTGGTCTCCGGCGGCTACGGCGCGATGAGGCACTCCATGATGGGCAACGTCGACATGGTCGCAGTGCTTTTCATGATCGTGGGCGCGATGTTCGGCGCCCAGTTCGGCAGCATCGCAACTTCGTATGTCCGCGGTCCCGCGATTCGCTACATCCTGAGCTACTCGCTGATCCTGGCGACAGTGGGGGCTTTCCTGAGACTCATCTACATACTGACGGGCGCCAAATACGAAGTGTTGAACTTCGCCGCGGTGGTTTTTACCCTCGGAGAGATGCTCTTTTTGTGCGCATTCATCATCTCGCTTGTGGTATTTTCGGTTAGATACAGGCACGGCAAATGGGTCCCCCCCTGGATCCCTTCCCTGGTTGTTTCTGCTTAAGGGGTTGACCGGGCACTCCTCTTTCCGCACGCCACCGGAGTTCTGAGAGCCCGGTGGGGCGGACGGAAGTGTAAATGACAACACTCGAAAGGATAGTGAAGATGAAGGTACTTATAGAATCGATGCTGGGTTACTGGATACTCCTGCTGTCCTTATCCCTGGGCGCAGCTTCATTGATCTATATTTTCTGGCTGCGGGATGCTCTGATGTCCTGATCCTCAAGGAGAAAAACATGCAAATCTTCGCCAATATTTTGCTCTACGGCTTTCTGGCCTGGCAACTCTACGAGTGTACAATCGCGGAATTCGATCCCTGGGCTCTTTTTGTCGTGGGTTTCGTGGTGCTCATAGCTATTGGTCTGACTCTGATGCCCAACCTGCATGCATCAGATACTTCGCCCGGTGTATATCCTTATGACGACTGAGATTGACTCCCTGCGCAAACGCATAGGGAAACTCTACATTGATCGCACGGTAGGCGATGTTACCGAGAGGGCTTTTCAGCGCGAAATCGCTGAGAGCACCGTGGACCTTTACCGTGCGGTCATCAAGACGAAACTTGCCGGAGATGAGGAACTGATTGCGGATCATCACTCGATCAGTTCTCATTTCCGGGTTACTAAGTCCTTGCTCAAGGAACCCGAGCAGCATGCAACAAGCCTCTTCCTGACGAATCGCCGTCTTCTGCAGCTTCGTTCCACGGTCTTTCCCGGGCAACCCCCTACAGCCGACTCGCGGGACAAGACTGTTGTTGACGAAATAGCGCTCGATCACGTTGAGGAGCTGAAAACGAAACGGCAATTCAGGGTTGGAGAGGCTGCGGTCGGGGCGGTAATGTGCGGAATAGGCGTTTTGTTCTATGCCGAGCTATCGCTTACCGGGCCAGTTTTGGCCGGGCTCGGCGCTTTGGGCATATTGCATACCACGATATGGCCAACGTGCTGGGTGGAGGTAAAATCAACGGACAATACGCAGGAATCCATGGCGATTTACACGGTCAAGAAAAAGAGCGCCAGGACATTGTTGAGGTTGCTCCGGGAGAGAGTGAGACGAAATGGCGCCTGAAAAGGTAAAGGTATTGCTCGTGGATGACGAGCCGGACCTCACCCGGAATCTGGCCCTGGTTCTCAGCAGGCGGGGCTTCGAGGTCGATTGCGTGGGAGACGGGCTTGCGGCTCTTTCCTATGTTGCAAACAAGCAATACGGCGTTGTTGTATTGGATATTAAGATGCCCGGTATGAGCGGCCTCGGGGTGCTCTCGGAGATAAAACGTTTTGCGCCGTCCATTCAGGTTATCCTCCTTACGGGACATTTTTCCCCCACCGATGAGGAGGATACCCTTAAATCCGGTGCATATGCTTACCTATTGAAGCCGTTTCCAATCATGAAACTGGTTGAGGTCATCACTGCAGCAGCGCAAGGGGGTAAGTTGCCGGGTATAGATCGCTCCACGGGTCCTTCGATGAGCGACTGACGTGAGGTCTGCATTTTCACGGCCGGGTCCGCTGACCGCCTCATGGGCTGTAATACCGGGCCGTCGGTCAACCACCACGCTTAGGAAGTAAACATCTGAATACCTGCCCGCCTGCCTGGCCCTGTAGGGCTGGCGGGGACTCCAGGCGCTAGCGCCGAGTCATTTTTTCATTGAAAATGGTGCTATGGATAAAAACGCTCTTTCATCTTCCAGCGAAGTCGAAACCGCCTCCAGAGGCAGATGGACCAGACTGGGCGCCCGCCTGCGACGCTCGCTTCTCTACTTTCTGGACGCCATAGGCTTATGGGAAGACAGAAGCGTAGACCACCAGGCCCAGTTAGCCCGCCTGAGGCTATACCACACGGAATTCAGAAAGCTCCTGTCAGCCAACAACAGTTTCCTCGAAATGCTTGGGGATCTGGACAGAAAGAGGCTCGGACTGGAGTTCTTCGATGCGTGTTACATCAGGCGCAGGGTTGTGCGCGCCATTGCGGATATCCATGCCATGGTGGAGAGTCTGAACGGGATTTCCGGCGACCGTTACCCGCTCCTCCGAGATCGGCTGGAGGGCATTTCCGGAACCTTGACGACCGCTGTCCAGGGGGATTCCCGCGGCTGTGACTCAAGGCTCGTCATTGACTTGAGCGAGACTGCACGGAGGCATTCCAACCTGGTCGGCGGCAAAATGGCCAACCTTGGCGCCCTTCGTAACGAACTTTCCCTGCCTGCTCCGGACGGAATGACGGTTACCACGGAGGGATACAGGCTGCTCATCGAAAACGGAGGGCTTCGCTCCTGGATACAGGATATTCACATGGAACTGCTCCCCGAGAATAAATACTCGGAGTTGAGCAGTACGATTCAAGAGCAGATACTTGGACTGTCGATACCCGTCGAGTTGGAAAAAGAGTTGCTGGACGGCTTTGACAGGCTATGCGAAAGGACCCCGGGAGCAACTGCCGTTGCGGTCAGATCCAGTGCGGTGGGTGAAGACAGTGAATTTTCTTTCGCAGGCCAGTATCTCTCGCTTCTCAACGTGCACAGAGAGGAACTGTGTTCTGCCTACTTGCAGGTAGTGGCGAGCCTTTATTCTCCCGAGGCGGTGAACTACCGCGCCCTTCACGGCATCGCCGGCGAATCGGCGGAAATGGCGGTGGGCATTCTGGCGATGATCGATGCACAATCCAGCGGAACCGTCTTCTCAAGGGACCCGGCGGACCCCGATTCGGGCATGATTCTGGTACAAGCCGTAAAGGGACTCGGATTGCCGCTGGTGGACGGCAGAGTGAGTCCCGAAGTGATCCTGATACCAAGAAACATGGAAACAAACAGCATCTTCCGCAGAGCTTCCGCGCAAAGCATTCGTACCCGGCTTGCCGATGGAAAGGGCGTGCAGGAGGAGGAGCTATCCGTCGAGGAAGCCTTAAGGCCCTGCATTTCCGATGAAGACGCATCGCAGCTTGCACGCTGGGCGCTCCTGCTCGAGGAGCATTTCGGCAGTCCGCAGGACATTGAATGGGCAGTCAACCGGGACCGGAGGCCCATGATTTTGCAGGCCAGACCGCTGCGACTGCCGTCGAACCGCGCCTGTGCCCGGGAACCTGTCCCGGGCGCCGCACTCTTGTTGAGCGGAGGAGAAGTTGCCTGTCCCGGTGTGGGGGCAGGTCCGGCGGTTCATATGGATGCCGGGGAGGACCTGGAATCATTTCCTGACGGCGCCGTGCTGGTGGCTCGCCGATCTTCGCCGAGCTTCATTCGTTTAATGTCGAAGACCAGGGCGATCGTCACCGATGTAGGAAGCACCACCGGGCACATGGCTTCTCTTGCCCGCGAGTTCGGAGTCCCAACGCTGTTCAATGCCCGGAAAGCCACTTCATCTATTCCTCCGGGCATGGTCGTTACGGTCGATGCAAACAGTGGGTTTGTCTATCAGGGAAATATTCCGGAGTTGACCAGTGAGGCCGGAGAGAACGGTACTTACGACTATTTGCCCGGCCGGCGGCTCAATCCGGAATTCGTTTTGCTCGACAAGGTCCTGGAACTCTGCTCCCCGCTGAACCTGACCGATCCATCGTCGAGCGATTTCGCACCTGAGAAATGCCTCACCCTGCATGATATTGCCCGATTCGTGCATGAAAAATCCTACCGGGAAATGTTTATGCTCGGGGAGAATGTCGGCGATCTGAGGGGGGGGAGTTACCAACTGGATGTATTCCTGCCCATTGATCTCTACATCATCGACCTGGGGGGCGGGCTCAAAGTCAATTTCAAAGAGCGAAAAGTCAAACCGGCTCAAATCATCTCGGTTCCGATGGCCTCCCTTGTAAAAGGCATGCTTCATGAGAAGATTCCCCGCTTTGGCGCCAGGCCTATCGACGTTAAGGGGCTATTTTCCATAATGATGCGGCATGCGGTCACCAATCCGGAGGAAGAGAGTTCGTTTCGTGAACCCTGCTACGCGATTATTTCCGATAAATATCTGAATTACACAGCGAGGGTAGGGTATCACTTCAGTATCATCGATGCCTACTGCGGCGACACACAGAATAAGAATTACATAAGCGTTCTGTTCAGGGGGGGCGCCGCGGACTATGTGCGCCGCAATCGCAGGGTGCGCTCCATTGGTGAAATTCTCAAGGAGTACGGGTTTTCCGCGGAGGTCTCTCACGATATGGTGAGCGCCCGCTTAAGCAAGGCGGGCAAAGAGGAGATGATAAGGCAACTCGAAATGCTCGGATCGCTGTTCCAGTTTTTCCGGCAGATGGATGCTGCGATGACTGATGAGAGTTCGGTCGCGCTGATAAGGGATGCCTTCCTCAGTGGCGACTATGCTCTCGACCGTATTTACGGTCGTTGAATATATCGGGAAAAGCTTCTGGCACTAATGTCACCAGGTGAGTGGGAGGCGCCCTGTGATTTACGTTCGAGCGCTGGACAAGAAAGAACACCTTGAGCTAAAGCGAATCAAGCGCAGGGAAATCGGAAGAGTGAGCCAGCGGGCGCACATGGTCCTGCTCTCGGCTCAGCGCTGGGCTGTTCCCGATATCGCCAGTTTGTTCGAGGTGAGCCAGGCGACGGTTCGAGCCTGGATACGAAAATTCGAGGCGCTGGGACCCCAGGGACTCTATGATGACGACCGGAGCGGACGTCCCCGCAAAGAAGCAGTGAACATCACCCTCACCCGTTCCTGAGAGGGAACGGACCTATCATACCTGATCAGCGCATATCCTCCGTTCGTGCACATTCTCTATTGTAGATACCAGCGCATCTATCGGGCAAGGCTTCAGCAATACCTCATTGATACCATCTTTTAGCGCCTGGGATACCTGTTTGAGATCTGCATGCCCCGTGAGCATTATCACAGGAGTAGTCGCATCGATTTGTCGAATGGCCTGAAGGGTCTGGATTCCGTCCATGCCCGGCATTTTCAGATCCAGCACAATCACATCGTAGGAATCCCGGCCGGCTTCCGACAGCATTTCAACGCCTCTGGCGCCGCCGGCTGCGCTCTCAACTGTCATACCTCTTCTGGTCAGAACGCGGATCATATTTTTAACGAAAAGCTCTTCATCGTCGATCATGAGTATCTTTAGGGGGCTGCTCATTCCAATTACCTCTTGATGCGGTGGCGGGAAGCCTCCAGGGAAGCATCCGCGGCTATCAACCGTACGCAGTGGCGTCCAGGTTGTTATTCTGATTCTTTCTCTTGCAGGAGCTTTCTCTCGAAAGCCTGACGGATCCTTTCATTGAGGTCGGCAATCGCAAAGGGCTTCATAGCGTAGTCGAATGCGCCCTGCTCGACCCCGTCGATTGCGGAATCGACACTGCCGTGACCGGTCAAAATGATCACCTCCAGGAGCGGTTTTCTGTGCTTGATGACCTTCAGGGTTTCGATTCCGTTCATTCCGGGCATTTTCAGATCAAGCAGAACCACGTCGAAATCGTCTTCATCGATAGACCTGATGGCGCTTGCTCCATCATGGACGGCCTTTACCTCGTATCCTCTCTTGGAAAGAAGCATCGCAAGGTTTCTGGTAAAGGCGACTTCATCATCGACAAGCAAAATTCTCGGATTCCGCATTTACTGCCTTTCGCTCGCGTTCATGCTGTCCTGAGGGACTTCCGGTGAATGGAAAGGAAGGAAGACGGTGAATTCAGTCCCCTTTCCCAGAGTACTCGCCACATGTATGTGGCCGCCAAGGTTCTTGATTATGTTGTATGAAATCGACAACCCGAGTCCCGTTCCCTTGCCGACGGCTTTGGTTGTAAAGAAGGGGTCAAATATGCGCTCGAGATGATCCATGGAAATGCCGGTACCGGTGTCGCCAACCAATACCTCAACTCCACCGACCTTTTCGTCTGAGCGGGTTGTCACATGAATAGCGCCGTAGGGCTTTGAGTCATGTGCATCTATGGCGTTGGCTATGAGGTTGACAAAGACCTGCTGAAGTTGTGACGGATCAGAGAGGACCTGTGGAAGATTATCCTCAAAATCCTTTTGGAAGGCAATGCCGCTGGAGTGTGCTCTTGTTTCCATCAATTGTATCACTTCTGTGAGGCAGGAATTCAGGTCGACTTTTTCGATAAGTGACTTGGTGCGCCGGGAAAACCGCAGAAGATTGTGAGTGATCAGGTTGCAGCGGTGCACCTGGCCGTCTGACTGGGAAAGAAACTCGTAGAGCAGGTCCTTGAATTCAGGATCCAGACCGGGAGTGTCTTCGCAAAAATCACGAATAACCTGGTTTCCGGTAAGAATTACGGCGAGAGGATTATTGATTTCGTGAGCCACGCCCGCGGAGAGTTCGCCAAGGGATGCCAGCTTGCTGGCTTTTACCAGTTGCCTGTTGAGCGCTTCGGTTTGCTCGTCCCTTTTCTTCACAATCTTTATCATGTGACGGGTGGTAAGGACGGAGACCACCAGGATGGCAAGAATGCTGACGTGAAGGAATAGGAGCATTGCCTGGTTTGCGTGATTGACCTGCCGGAAAAACTCCGAATAATCCTGCATTACGACCAACATCCACCGGGGATTGTCCAGCCATGTGTAGGCGACTATTCGCCGGGGAAACTCACGGTCGCCGTACATACCCGCCTCCAGTATGTGCACGCCGGTTTGGCCGGTAAATATCTCCATCGGTAGCGGCGCCGTGTCGAGTATTTTGCCGCCGAGACGGGGACTGGTCTGAAGCAGCCCATCCCGATTCACCAGGTACACTTGTCCCGTCTCGGCCATTCTCACATTCTCGACGAGGGCGCGGAATGAGTCTGTCAGTATTGTAGCCCGGAGAATCCATTTTCGACCCGTTTCCGAAGCGGTGGCTATCGCTATGATAAAATGGGGCACATCACGATAGCCGAGAAACATATCGGAGATAAAGACCTGCTTCTGCATGACCTCCTTGAACCAGAATGTTCCTGAATAGTCCTTCTCCATAAGGTCAAACGGGCCGACATAAGAGAGGTGGCGGCCATTTTCATTCAAGGCGCCGAGGTCCTCGAAAAACGCTCCGTCACGGTTGATGATGTCGAAGGTGCCTCTGAGGTTCGCCGGTTCTCTCAGAAAATCCAGGGAGTGACTCAAAGCTGTTGTTTGCAGGTCGGAAGTTCTTTCAGTGAGAAATGACTGGATCATTTTCTCATGATGCTGGACCTGGTTCTGGAAATATTCGATCATCCGGTCGGAGGAGAATCTTGAGTAATATATGTAAATACCCCATCCCACCAGCAGGAGCGGGAGTACGGAGCACACCAGGGTAAGCAGTATGAACCTGGCATAAAGGTTAGAGTAGCCCTTCTTGTGTTCCTCGCCCGGGTCGAAATGGGTCTCGTTGGCGGTTTGCAATTCCATGGCAGGCCTGTTCACAGGGGATTGCCGACACAGTCGGCGGTTAATCGATCCAGTTTGCTCCGCATTGCTTTTGACACGCACGTTACATTGTACAAATATTGTGCGCAAAATGCACATTCAAACGATGGAAGGCCTGTGCTGGAGGGCAAAAAAAGCCGGCGACCCCAGGAGAGGGCCACCGGCTCTTATCAGTCTTGTTGGCCTGCGATGGGGCTCAGGCATCCGGATACAGTTCCGCTGCCTGGTCGCGGAGCTTGTATTTCTGTATTTTCCCGCTTGCGGTCATTGGGTACTGCTTCACAAAAGTTACATACTTGGGGACCTTATAGCTCGATATCTTGCCGCGGCAAAAATCGCGAATATCTTCGGGACCGTAGTCGTATCCCTCTTTGAGGACAACAAACGCGCCGACCTGTTCGCCATATTTTTCGCTCGGCACCCCGACGACCTGTACATCCTGGATGCCCTCCATCCGGTAGATGAACTCTTCGATTTCACGCGGGTAGATATTCTCTCCTCCGCGAATGATCATGTCTTTGTGGCGTCCGGTAATGGAAAGGTAGCCGTCTTCATCCATGACCCCAAGATCTCCAGAGCGAAGCCATCCATCTTTATCCACGGCTTTTGCAGTGGCTTCGGGCATTTTGTAGTAGCCCTTCATGACGTTGTATCCGCGGCAGCAGACCTCGCCCTGTACTCCGGTGGGAAGGGGCTGGTGCGTCTCGGGGTCCATGATCAGGAGTTCAATGGCCGGCATTGCCTTACCGACTGTTTGTGTCCTTTTCTGGACGCTGTCCGTGACGGTGGTCTGCGTGAGCACGGGGGAGCCTTCCGTAAGTCCATAACATATGGTGATCTCCCGCGCATTCATCGTCTCCATCACTTCTTCCATCGTCTTGACCGGGCAGGGTGAGCCGGCCATGATGCCGGTGCGAAGCGTGCTGAAATCGAACTTACTGAAAAGCTTGTGCTGCAAAACGGCAATGAACATGGTGGGCACGCCGTAGAGGGCGGTACAGCGCTCGCCTTCAATGGAGGCCATCACCTGGACCGGATCGAACGACTCCAGAATTACCAGTGCGCTGCCGTGGTTTATCGCCGCCAGTACGCCGAGGACGCAGCCGAAGCAGTGAAACAACGGAACGGGAAGGCAAATCCTGTCCTTTTCAGTGAGAACCTGGTTGGCGCCGATCCAGTAGCCGTTGTTTCCAATATTATGATGGGTCAGCATTACACCCTTGGGAAAACCGGTGGTCCCGGAGGTATACTGCATATTCACAACATCGTGCGGGTCGAGTTCGGCCTGCCTCGCTTTGTATTCTTCATCGGAAACCATGTCGTTCATTGCGATGGTCTCCGTTATGGAATACATTCCGCGATGCTTTTCGTGGCCGAGGAAGAAGACTCGTTTCAGGTGCGGGAACTTCGCGCTTTTGAGGAAGCCGCGCTCCTGGGTCTTGAGTTCGGGAACCAGTTCATAAATGGTCTGAACATAATCGGTGTCGCGGAAACCGTCTATGATGAACAGGTTTTCCGAGTCCGACTGTTCCAGGATGTAGGCTATTTCCGCGATCTTGTAAAGGGTGTTCACGGTGAGGAGAATGGCCCCAATCTTGGCGGTCGCGAATTGAAGCGCTACCCAGTAGGGGACATTGGTGGCCCATACGGCCACCTTTTCCCCTTTTTGGACACCCAGCGCCATGAGAGCTTTTGCAATCTGATCGACAAGCTCTCCGAACTGACGGTATGTGAGCCGGAAATTCCGGTCGTAATAGACGACCGCGTCATTGTCCGGGTGCCTCGCTATCGTTCTGTCAAGGATTTGCCCCAAGGTGAGGGACTGAAGAACCGGGGATTCCATGGCTTATCTAATCCTGTCTTCTATTCGGGAATATAGAGTACGGCATAAATCTCCGCCCTTGAACCGCGACAACTGACATAGTGGGGGACTACCGAGTTATAATAGATGCTGTCACCGGTTTTCAGGACGTGTACTTCCTGGCCGTAAAAGACCTCTACTTCTCCGGACAGGACCACGATGAACTCTTCGCCTTCATGGAAGGAGAGTTTCTTGTCTTCTGCGGGTTCGGGAAGAATCTCGATGTAGAACGGTTCCATGTGCCGGTCTTTCTTCCCGCGGCCAAGGGAGTGGAATTTAAGCGCGACCGGCTTGTCTTTGCCCTTGAGCATGCTCAGTTCCTCTCTGCGCTGATCGAGGCGCACAATGAGAGGGTCCTGGCTAAGCTGGTCGTCCAGAAAGGTACCGAGCCGTATGCCCAGGACTCGGGCAATCTTCAGAAGAGGTCCAAGAGAGGGGTAGATGTTTTCTTCTTCCACTGCGCTCAGAAAGTCGATATTGAGGCCGCTGCGTGAGGCTACATCTTCGCGCGTCAGGCCCCGATCTTCTCTCAAGCGCTTAATTCGTGCTCCAACCTTTTCATCCGTACTCAAAATGATTCCTCCGTTGGCGTTAAGGTAAAAGACCACACAAACTGCCACCCCGCTGAGCGGGGAGGACACCATCCACGATATATCGAACGGGATGCGATTCCGCAATTGTCCGGACGGGCCAAACTTCATTAGCGGCAGATTAGGTTTCGAGTGTGAGCAATTGCGAAGGCAAGAATTCCCGGACAAGTATGGGTAAAGGCTTCTTATAGCCTGACTGCCGCACTTGTCAAAGAAGAAATTGCACTGGACACGGCTTTCTGCGAGTTGGGCAAGTACCGTTGACACCACTCACCGATTCAGGTGCGGACACTTGATTTTGGAGGGCAGCACGCAGTGCCCGAATTTGACGATAAAAGTTGAAAAGCACCGCCACCCCGGTGTATTACACCACGGGCAGTGACAGTGAGCGGAGTTGACTCTATCGGCTTCGGTCCCAAAAGCCAGATAAAAAGATAAAGGAGCATAAAAAGCAATGACCCTGATTGAAGCCATCATCCTGGGAATAATCCAGGGACTCACCGAATTTCTGCCTGTCAGCAGCACCGCTCATCTTACCATCGCGGCCAAGGTGCTGGGATTGATCGATCCCGCACACCCGGAGCACTGGACCGCATTCATGGCGGTCATTCAGCTCGGGACCATGCTGGCGGTCCTGGTTTACTTTCTGCAAGACATTGTGCATATCATTAGGGCATTCATTCGCGAGAATCTTTCCCGGACGCATTTCAAAGACCAGAGCCTGTCTGCGAGAACCGGGTGGTTCGTTATTATCGGGTCTATACCGATAGCCGTCATTGGACTGAGTTTTAAAAAGCTGATCGAAGGGCATTTGACCAAAAGCCTGGAGCTGATATCGGCAACGCTGATCATCCTTGCAGTGCTCCTGGCTCTGTCTGAAATTACCGGAAAATTCTCAAAGGACCTGAAGCGGATTTCCTGGCTGGACTCGTTTCTGATCGGGTGCGCCCAGGCACTTGCTCTGATTCCTGGAGCATCACGGTCGGGGACTACAATTACAGCGGGGCTGTTTCTGGGGATGACCCGGGAAAGCGCGGCTCGATTTTCTTTTCTGTTGAGCATACCCGCGGTGTTTGCCAGCGGCCTGCTGGAGTTCAGGGAAAGTCTTCAATTCATGGCCTCGCAGGATTTGGTCACTCTTCTCGTTGCGACCATCGCATCGGCTTTGAGCGGCTATGCAGCGATCGCCTTCCTGTTGAGGTTTCTCCGGACCCATACCACCTATATCTTCGTCGTCTACAGGATCGCCCTGGGAGGAGCCATAATCTTTCTTATTAATTGAGTAATATTAGAGGCCCCAGGCATCTTTCATTCAGAAGCGTGTTTTTCGGTCGTAGCTGGAAAGATCACTCTGAACGTGGTTCCCTCTTCCACATTGTCCACGATTTGGATACCACCCCGGTGGGCATCGATAATCTTCAGGGAGATGGGAAGTCCCAGGCCGGTTCCTTCCTTTTTTGTCGAAACGAATGGGGCGAAGATTTCATCTCTTTTGTGGACTGGAATGCCGCAACCACAGTCTGCCACATCGATAAGAATGTTCTTGCCGCGAAGCTGCGTGCTGATTGACACTGTCTTGCCGGGTAAGGAGGCCTGGAGGGCGTTGATGACCAGGTTTATTATGACCTGTTTCATCCGCGCCGGGTCGAAGTAGATGGGAGGGATGTCTGAGAGTCGGGTCTCCAGTCGCAGGTTGCGCTGTCGCGCCTCGTTCTCCATTACCGCCAGGCTTTCCAGGATTACGAGGTTGACGTCTTGGAGGGACTTTTCCAGTTCAAGCGGTCTGGAAAAATCCAGTATGTTTTTCAGGAGCATCTCCAGTCTGCGAACTTCACTGATCACTATTTCGAGTTTTGCGCGATCTTCACTACCCTTATCCAGGTGATCATGCACCAGCCGTGATAATCCGCCAACGGCCACAAGCGGGACCCGGAGGTCATGGGCAACCGCCGAAAGAGCTTTCCCCATCGCGGCAAGACTCCCGGCCTCCCGCAACGCTTTCTCAGCCTTCCGGCGCTGTACGAGTTTCCACATGCCGTCCAGCAGGAGGGTGACCTGTCGAACATCTGAGGAATCGTATTCTCCATCTTTGTCGCCTATCATGGCCACCGCCAGTACACGCTCTTCTTCCATAAGGGGCGCACACATGAACTGGCGAAGCGTGAGGGGAGCCGGCGGACACAGAGCGCCGAAGTTACGGGCGTCCAGGTCCCTGACCACAATAGGTTCCTGTTCCCGCAATATGCGCTGAAGCAAGGGGACGGATTCCACGGGCAGACTCAGAGGTCTTTCGGCGGTAACATCTCCGCCAAGGAAGCCCTCCGTACATGAGTAGAGCTTGAAAACAGCACCCTCCCCGTTGATGAAACCTATAGCACCGACATTGCTCCTGGTGAGTCTTATCTGCTGTCTGAGAGTGAAATCCGCGACCTCCCTGGTTGAGACTTCATGCATCTGACTCAGATTCCATAAGGCTTCCAGCCTGGCCTCATCGAGTCTCATGGCCCTGTTTGCCTCGGCAAGCTCCGCCGTGCGCTCCAGGACACGCAACTCCAGTTCATCTCGGGCTTTCCTCAATTCTTCACGGAAAAGTCTCAGCTCGGTTACGTCGCGGCTTATGGTGAGTACGCTTTCAATGCTTCCCTCTCTGGAGTACTCGGGGACTACCCGCATGTAGAAGTGCCGGGTCCCGGCGGCAGTGGGATAGGGGTATTCGAATGCCTCCTCGTTTCCGGTTGAGAATACCCTTTCACAAGCCTTCTCCATGAGGCTGATGTACTCATCACGATTCGGTACGAATGGTTCCTTTATGCTCAGCCCCAGAAATCTCGACAACGGAAAACCCGTTACCGTTTCCAGGGCGCGGTTGGCGAAAATCCGTTGCAGGTTTCTGTCCAGTCGCATGACGACATCGGGAGAGTTCTCGACCAGAGCCCGGTATTCCTGTTCTCGCCTGTGCATCCCAAGCTCTGCCTGCTTGCGTTCCGTAATATCCTGAAAAGAGAGTACGGCGGCAATAATATTCCCTGCCGGGTCGATTACGGGGGAGGAACTGGCAAGGAGCGTCCTTGTCTCGGCGCCTCCCGGCAGGTGTATCCCTATCTCTTCATCGGTAATTGTCTCTCCATCACGCAAAGAACGAGTTAAAAGGTATTCCTCCGGCTCATAAGCTCTTCCATCAGGATGGAAAGGGCGGTATTGGGAGTATTCATCCCGATGGCCTGTCAACTGGGGATGTCTTAGTATTTCTGAGGCCAGGTTATTGGACAGGACGATTTGACCACCCGGTTCAGCAACGATCACGCCCGAGGGCATCTGGCTCAATACCGCATGCAGCAGTGATTTTTCCCTGTCGAGTTGATCACGGGTCCTTCTGAGTTCATCTTCTGCTTTCTTTCTTTCAGTCATGTCAAGGTAATCCAGATGTCCAGCAGATTCGACCTCGCGGCGCTTCCTGCCTGCTGCGTGCAGGATGGAGCTTTCAAGTACAGCGGCATCGAGTTGTTCTCTGTTGATACAGAAAGCTGCGCCGGCCGCAATGGCAGGGGTCCGGGAGTCGCAGTCTTCGAGTTCTGTGATAAGGATAAGCGGTGTGGTACATCCTCTGGCACGGACTTCATGCAGCAATTCGAGCCCGACTCTGTCACCGGAACGGTAATCCAGAATCGCCACATCGTGTTCCGCCCTGCAAATCGCTTCCAGACCGGCTTCATAGGCGCCAATGCAGTCGATATGGAATTTCGGACAGGTGATCTTTGAGAGCAACATTCTCACCAGTGCGCGATCATGCTCTTCGTCTTCAATGAATAAAACCCTGAGATGCTTTTTCATGGCATTAGGCGTCCGCTTGAGGTCTCTTGATAAGAGGCGGGGCGGCAGTATCCATGCCGGGACAATCTGTAATCAGAAGAAAACAGCGGTCTTTCAGGTTGTGTCCGATGATGACACGCGCAGACAGACTGCGCGTGTCATCATACACCTTCCGGCGGCTCTGCCGGTATCAAAAATCTTAATACTCAAGGGCGAACTCGGGATTGGACCGATTACCTGTTTTCGCGTTTCTCACCGCCGCCTCCGCGAGGCGCGCCGACTCGAGAGCCTGCACCGCCACCGGGGGAGCCTCCGCCGCTACGTATCGCTCTTTGCGGAGCGCCGCCGCCGCTACCGCCTCGCATTGCCCCCGTCGATGGGGTGCGCGGCTGGACTCTTTCACGCGAAATATTTCTTTCCCCGCCGCGAGTGCTGCCCCGAGAAATATTCCTGTCGGGACGGCTCGTGCCTCTCTCACCACGGGATATGCTCCTGTCGGATCGCCCAGTTCCTCTTTCATCTCGGGATACAGCTCTACCGCCCTGGCTTGAGCCTCTCGAACCCCGGGATATACTGCTGTCAGGCCTGGTTGTTCCCTTGCTGTCACGTGTGACGTTTCTCTCTCCACGCTGCGTGCCGCGCTGGCTCAAATCCCTTGTCGAACCACGGCTTCCCTCTCTGACACGTGGATCTTCCTGGCGGCGCTGCAGATCGCGCCGGACTTTGGTCGCTGTGGGGCGTCTATTGGCTGATCTCTGGATTGCCGTATTGCGCACTGTCGGGGAACCGATCTTGCCCTGGCGCACCGCACTGTTGACAGTAGTTGTTCTGATTCTTGTATTCCTGACATTGACACGGTTTATGTTGACCGTACGATTGACATTGACGACCACATTACGATGTCTCCAATCCCAGTGCCCCCAGCCGCGATGCCAGAAACCCCCCACCGTAGCGGCGGCTGCGAATCCTAAAGCCCCGGCGACAACAAGTCCCGGAACGGTATAGTAGGGATCATAAACGTAGGACGGATACCAGGGGCTGTAGAGATAAGGCGGATGAGAGGGGTACCACCAGTCGCCGTATACGACCGCAGGGTTGTATGATGGAACGTAAACGATCTCGGGGTTGACCGGTTCGATCTCGACACTCTCGCCTCTTACTACCACCCTTTGTTCGCGGGTTGTTTTCAGGTTGCCTTGAGCATGAGCCTTGGAGCGCAGGTGCTGAACGGAATCCATCACGTCCGCCTCCTGGGCCAGGAAGGCCTCGCCAAGCCTTTGCGTCCAATCCAGTTTGGCGCTCATCATATCGAGTACGTTTGGAAAAGGCGCCAGGGCCTTGACGCTCAAATCCCAGTTCTGATTATCCAGTGCATCGTTCAGGCGCTCTCCCTGCAGGCTGCCGTGTTCTTTCACCCATCGGTCGGCTTCCACAACCTGTTCGGGATAGGTTGCCGCAACCAGCACCTGTGCGAGGAGCGAATCGGGGTAGAGCGCCACCGGTGCAAGCATCTGATCGAGTTCCTCCTGGGTGAAGGCGGCGGGGCCGGTCCCTGAAGCCTGGGCATAGACTCCGGGCGGAGCAGCCAGTACCAGGACAAGTATCCCGATCAGAAAACGCATTAGTACTGCCTTTCCTTTCATGATTTTTCCTCCTCGTCTGTGATAGTTTTCAGGCGCCGACCTGTGTAATTATGATTCATCGGAATACAAGTTCGGCAATCGCGCAACGAAAAAAGCAGAGGGCATGCATCTAAAATACGACATCCTGCCCGGACGGGAAATGAGTTAATCAACTCATATTATCGGAAAAAACATAAAATCAGAAGAGGGTAATTAGAGTATTCATTATAGAAATTTAAGGCGATTCTTGAACATTCCCGGTCTCATCCAGTTTATAGCGGCCCGATATGACGGCATTTCCGGTCACCTGCAGGACGCCAAAACAGGCGTTGTGGTTTCCGGCAGTTTACAGCATCTTCAAAGAGAGTCACAAGGCAAATCAGTTCACAGCGCATCGGTTCGGAAAAGCGATATTGAGCGGATCGTTGTCGGGGGGTGTGCTGTTTACACTCTTGACACGTTTGATGCTCTGATCGAGAGTGCAGGACGTATCGATTGTAATGCCTGCTATATTTTACAGTAATGAGGAGAGTAGTGCAAAGGCATGACAAAGATTGAGCACACGCTTGAAAGACAAGTTGGACGCCTGGCTCTGCGGATCGCCGGGTTAAGCGGAATCAGCAAACGCTTTGCCAACGCGCGCCTGTCCATCGTGTTGGGAGGAATCCCTCTAATCTGGGCATGCTTTGGCTCAAGCTCGAATTGGATTCGCTATCCGCTTCCCCTGCTGGTATTCGTTCTTTTTTGTTTCGTGCTTCGGCGCCACGGCCGAATACGGCAGAGCATTGACAGATGCAAGGTCCTGCAGGCCCTGAAGAGAGCGAATATCGCGAGAATACAGTTGGACTGGGAGCGCATACCTCCCGTTCCGGCAGTTCAGATATCGGGTGAGCATCCCTTCGGTATAGATCTGGATATTTCGGGTGAACACTCTTTGCACCGCCTGATAGACATGACGGTCTCGCGTGAAGGAGGCCGCAGACTTCTTGACTGGCTCCTGAAAAAAAGGCCTGAGCCGAGTGTGTCTCTTAAGAGGCAAAAGATGGTAGCCGAATTGAGCGGACTGCCGGTTTTCCGGGAGAAGCTCTTTGTGAATGCAATGAGTGTTTCCGGGGCAGAGGGCGGGAGACTGGATGCGCAAAGTATTCTCAAATGGCTGGAAACCCGAAGATCGATCACCTTTCTGATAAAGGCGCTCGTCCCTTTATCCATCCTGGCTGCAGTCAACTGGATAATCCTTGGACTATCCGTCCTCGGCATCATACCGCAATTTTTCATCATCACGTTCATTTTCTATATTGCGATACTTGTGCTCCTCCAGTTCGAAATGACCAAGGTCTTCCAGGATGCGGTCACCATGGAGACAACCCTCTCCAGAGTACTGTGCGTCTTTCTGCATTTGGAGAAACATGGCTTTTCGGCAGCTCCGAACATGGCAGATCTGTGTGCGCCCTTCCTCGATGAAAAGAGCCGGCCATCCACCAGGCTGAAACAAATTTCCCGGGTGGTATCCGCAATCAGCGTCAGGTCCAATCCGGTCGTCTGGCTGTTGTTGAACGGAATTCTGCCGTGGGACGCCTACTTTGCACGCCTCTTGGAGCGATATCGAGCAGAGTTGTCGGTATCCCTGCCAAAGTGGATGGAGGTGCTGGCAGATGTTGAGGCGCTGAGTTCATTGGCGAATTTTTCATACTTGAATCCGAATTATTGTTATCCTGATCTGGCGCCCCCCCGTGCAGGGGGGGCGCATCAAGAAGATGCACCCGAACTTGCCGCTATGATCTTCACAGCGCAAAACATCGGCCATCCCCTTGTTTCCTCTCGCGACCGGATCTGCAACAGTCTCAGCCTGGATGACCAGGATAGAATTATTCTGATTACCGGTTCCAATATGGCTGGAAAGAGTACATTCCTGAGAACTCTTGGCGTAAATCTCTGCCTGGCATACGCCGGCGCCCCGGTATGCGCTGATGCGCTCCAGGCAGGTTTCTTCCGTATTTTTGCGTGTATGAGAATCGATGACTCCGTCACGGACGGTTTCTCGTTTTTTTATGCCGAGGTAAGACGTCTGAAAATGCTGCTTCTTGCGACTCAGGCCGAGAATGACCTGCCAGTGCTGTTCCTCCTCGATGAAATATTCAGGGGTACGAACAATCGTGAGCGCTTTATCGGAAGCCGTGCCTTTATTCGTGCTCTTTCCGGGCAGCCAGCTATAGGCGCCATTGCTTCTCACGATCTCGAACTGGTCAAACTCGCTGACGAGAACGGCGCCATCTCTAACTTTCACTTCAGGGAAGAGGTCAGGGATAACAGGATGGTATTTGACTATAAGCTCCATCCCGGCCCTTGCCCGACAACCAATGCTCTGAAAATTATGGCATTGGCAGGGCTGCCTGTGTAAAGATTGTTGCTTTATTACTTGCCTATGTCGTAATTTATCTTTAATGTAAATTACTTTGGAAAAGATGTAGAAAACCACATGGAGGGAATCGAGAAAGATGGCTGAAGGCACGGTAAAATGGTTCAATGACCAGAAGGGTTATGGCTTTATCACCTGCGATGACGGCGGTAAGGACTGTTTTGTACATCATAGCGCCATAGAGGGCACTGGCTTCAAAAGTTTGCAGGAAGGCGACCGCGTCAGCTTCGATATTGAGCAGGGCGCAAAGGGTCCGCAGGCTACCAGGGTCAAAAAACTTTAATCTCGCATTCAAAAAACTGCAGGGGGGCTCGGGAAGCAATTCCCGGCCCTTCTGTTTTTATATTCCACTGCAGAGGGAAAAGTTGCCGTCGGGACACTGAAAGCTGCCGGATGAAATAGCCGGGGCGGACTTTGTCGTATATACTCAGTTCTCGGGTTCGTATTGTGAATGGGTGTCTGATTCGACCGGTGTATCCTCTACAGGCAAGGCAAAAAAAAAGGGACATGAAAGAGACGATGCAAATTTTGTTCAGCACACCGGTATAATGCTGGCGGAATAATGCCGATCATAATATGTCCCCCCATATCATAAGGATCAAAAATGGAAAGAAAACTTACCGAATTAGCTTCAGAAATAGTCAAGGCACAGGCATCGGTAGCTCCCATGTCCCCAAGCGATATCAGCTCGTATCTTGAACGGATCTTCAGGACTTTGCAGGAGATGCAAGGGGCCGAGGAAACCGGGACCACTGCGGAATTGAGCCTGGGAAATGATCGAAGGCAGGGAGAGCTTGAAGAAAAACCTGCCGTCACTCCGGAGACTTCTATTCTAAACGACAAGGTGATCTGCCTCGAATGCGGCCTGGAATTCAGACAACTCACCCAAAAGCACCTGGCCTCTCATGGCATGGGCACCATTGACTACAAGAAGAAATACGGGTTTCCGATGAAGACCCCGTTATCGGCAAAATCGTTGACCAAAGCACGAAGCAAGGCTGCGAAAAAAAGGGGATTGCCTGAGAACCTTACCAAATTCATCGAAGCAAGGAGAGCGAGTAAAGCAGAGACGCAAACGGCTCCCGGAAACCCAGCGCCCCGGCCAACCCGGGCCGTTAAAGTCAAGCATCGGTTCACTCCGAAGATAATGGACTGATCCCCTGCGGTGCAATAGGCTCTGACACCTGGGTGGGCGCCGATGGAATGAAGGGCATTTCACTATTCTTAATTCTTGTGGCGTGCTTTCCTCTCCCTGCGGAAAGCCATGGTAGTATTCACGTTCTTTTTCAAAACGAAGACCTGGTCCTGAGCGGTGAGATTCAGCTCGAGGCAGAGGCAAAATATCTCGGGCGCACTTACGCAGAGGTAAGGGCCGATCTGGAAAAGACCGTCGGCCTGCCTTTCCGGTCAAAGCCAAGGGTTCTGCTGGTCAGGAACCAGGAACTGTTTCAAAATCTGGCAGGCAGCGGGCATATAACCGCTTTTGCTGTCCCCGACCAACACCTGATAGTAATTCACATCTCCCCGTCTACTTCCCAAAGACCTCTGCTGAACGATATTTTCAAGCATGAGCTATGCCATCTGCTTCTTCATGACCACATCCGCGAGCAGAGAATCCCCAAATGGCTGGACGAAGGAATTTGCCAGTGGGTCAGTGGAAGCGTGGGGGAACTGCTGGTTGGCGACAGGGCGCCGATCAGCCGGATTGAGATGGCCTATCGTCTCATTCCATTGAACAGTATTTCGCTCACCTTTCCCAGCGAAAAAGAACTGCTGTTCCTTGCCTACAGGCAAAGCCAGGACTTCCTGGGGTATCTTGCTGCTCATTATGGCGCCGAGAGCATTCGAGCAATTCTCAAACATCTAAAGGATGGAGCGGACATCAACCATGCGATGCAGATAAGTCTTTCGAAACCTTTCCCGGAAGTTGAGACGGAGTGGGCTGCCGATATGAAAAGCAGGAGCGAATGGCTCATTTGGGCGAGCCGGAATCTCTATGAGATCCTGTTTACCGTGGCTGCCCTGCTGACTATTCTGGCCGCCGTGCGATTGAAAATGAGGCGCGCGAAATATGTGGATGAAGAAGAAGAGAATTGAAATCGCGTGAGTAGTGTACTGGGGATATTGAACGGGAAGGGCGATGGAGCAGTATAGAGAAATAATTGAAATAGAGGAAACGAGGCTCGGCCGGATAGCCGGTGAAATGAGGGATACTCTTGTTTGTGAAGAGCAGGATCGGCAGAAAAAAGATCTTGAAATAGCCGAACTCAAGCGTCAGAAGCTCGAGGCAGTCGGCTGGAGCGAGAAAAGGGAGATCGATGAAATAATCGAACGTAGCCGGGCGCGTTATGCAATGCGCCAGTATCAGGATGGGCAGATCTTGGGCCATCCCTACTTCGGGGTTCTCGAACTGGAAGATGATGACCTCGGGCGGCTCAGCTACTGTCTGGGACGCCGGTCATTTTTCGACAGGGCCGGCAAGGCGATGGTTATTGACTGGCGCGAAGCTCCCATCTCGCGGCTTTATTACGAATATGAGGCCGGGGAACTCTATGAAGAGGAAATCCGGGGCCGTGAGCGTTCCGGGGAGGTGCGTTCGAAACGGCAGGTTGAGGCCTCCGGGGATGAACTGCGGAAGATAGTTGAAAAGGGTGTTCTCCTTGTTCGTCACGATGAAGGCGAATGGCGGATTGCCGGCGCGGATGGTGGAATCGTCTCTCGCAAAGAGGAAAAAGCCGACCATCGGCTTCCTGAAATTACTGCCCTTATCAGCACTGAACAGTTCCGGGCAATCACACATCCCGAATCGAGCACAGTCCTGCTGCAGGGTGGGGCAGGCAGCGGGAAGACCACAGTCGGCCTGCACCGTATTGCTTACCTGAGCTACCAGGACCCGACTCATTTCCAGCCGGATCGCATCCTTGTGGTCATGTTCAACCGCTCTCTGCAGCATTATATCTCCCGCGTTCTGCCGGAGCTTGGAATCGGGAACGGGGTGCAGGTCGAGACCTATCACGGATGGGCCTGCAAGCTGTTCCGCTCACTGGGGCTGCATTTTCTGTACAACTCTGATCCCGTGCCGCCTGGTGTGATGGGGATAAAAAAACACCCCCTCATACTCGATCTCGTGGACAGATACCTGAAAGCACTCCTGGAAAAGTCGCGGAGATGGTTCGTTGAGCAACTGATTCGAAGCGCCGATCCGGGGGTTGATGAGGTCCAATCCCGCCTGAGCGGCCTTGTCCGGTTCGAGGATTTCTACAGATTGCTGCGCGATCCTCCGGGATCGTTTCTCGTGAGCGGCCATGAGGCACGAAAGACCTTAATGAAGCGGCTGTTGAATCGGTTTGACAATCATGCGGCAGATCTCCATGCGCTTTTGACAGATCGTGCTCTTTTCGAGGAAACCTGGCGAGCGGGAAATGCAATGGAAGGGCTGGAGCAGGTCATTACCAGGCAGAAGAGTCTCCAGAACCAAAACCGCATGGATTTTGCCGATACCGGAATTCTGCTCTGGCTGATGCAAAGAAAGGGAATTAATGCTGCCGGACCGGGATATGCGCATGTGTTGGTGGATGAAGCGCAGGACTTGAGTGAAATCGAGCTGGCGACGCTTCTCAATGCGGCAGATGAGCGTCAGTCGGTCACTATCTGTGGCGATATGGCGCAGAAGATCAAGGGAGATGTATTTTTTGACACCAATGATGGATTTGCCGGTTTCATCCGGAAGCACCAGCAACGAATCGGAACAAAAGTCCTGTGCTCCGATACCCTGGAGGTGGGCTTCCGGGCAACCCGGCAGATTATGGAGACGGCATGGCGCGTTCTGGGCAAAGAGCCTTGCATGTCGGTTCCGCGAAATGGCGAACCGGTGCGGATCGTTCGCAGCAAAAGCCCGGAGGAAACCATCTCGGAGGCGAAGGTCATCCTCGGTAATTACCTGGATGCTCGTCCGAAGGCTCTCGTTGCGGTGATTTGCCGATACAAAGCGGATGCGGACAGGGTCTTCAAACAAATGAAGGCTGGAGGGTTGCTCAACATACGCAGGCATGAGCGCGATGATTTTTCATTCCAGCCGGGAATCGTGGTTACCAATGTCCACCAGGTGAAGGGGCTCGAATTCTCGGCAGTTCTGATTATCAACCCAGCCGCCGCCCAATACCGGAACAACGACGAGGATCGCATGCTTCTTCATGTTGCTATCACCCGCGCCGCCGATCACCTGTGGATTGTCGGCCATCAGCCAATGGCTTACGGACTTGAAGAGACACGGAAGGATTCCCCATTGGATGTCGAGGGCATCGACCTGGACATCACCACCGACGAATTGGTGCAGTTCATTCGAGAGGGCAGGGAAGAGCGTAACCTGAATCGCTGAGGTTGCGTTGTGGAGTTCAACGTCACTGCTTCCTGCTCTTGCTCTCATGTGGAGTTACCGGATACCATGGCGGGCACAAGACTTATCGTGCCCGCCATGGTACGGGAATTTGGGCCGGGCATCGGCAGTCCGGTAAGGCTTATTGGAGATCAGGGATGAAAGGGCGCAGCACGAAATAGAGCCCCAAACAGCCTATGACCACCGCGGCGGATTTTCTGATCCACAAGCCCCCCGTGTAGAAAGAGCTGCTCTCGAATAGCTTTTTGATCTTGGCTATCGAGCATCCGGCAATCACCAACGGAATGCTGTAGCCGACTCCGAACAAAACGATGAATAGGATGCCTGTCATAAGCTTTTGCTGAACTGAAATAACAGCAAGAATCGGGGCCAGGAAACCGAAGGTGCACGATCCCGAAATGACTCCGTAGGCAAGACCAAGGCAGAAGGCGCCGAAAATACCCCTCATCTGCGGACGGCAAAAACGGCCCGGCATGGAGCATCGACCCACCCGCAGCATGTCGAAAGCAACCCAGAAAAGGACAGCTCCCACCAGGATCGTCCAATATGGGCCGACTTCCCCCAGCATCCTCCCGAGCAGGGAACAGGCAATCCCCGCCACGGTGATGGTAATGAAGACGCCCAGGGTGAAGCTCAGAGCGTACATGAAGCCGCGCTTCGTCGTGGTTGCTTCCTCCTGGCCTGCCAGGTAGCTGATGATGATCGGAAAGGTCATCATATGGCACGGACTGAATACCACGCCGATAATTCCCCAGAGAAGACACCCCAGCGCAGCCATGGGCGTGCTTGCCTGCATCAGGTTGTGTGTCGCCGTAAAGGCCTGCTCGAACATATTGGTCACCTTTTCAGCAGTCTATTTCTCTACACCCAGCTTTTCCAGGGTATCCATGAGCCCTTTACGATCCATGAATCCCTCGTGGCGGCCGACTTCTTTGCCTTCTTTGTCAAAGAAGATCTGAGTCGGGACCACCCGCAGGCCGAAAGGACGGCTCCGGTCTTTGTCACGGCCTACATCGAGCACGATGATGGCGGCCTTGCCTTTGTACTCTTCCTGCAACTCCCGAAGAACGGGCATCATCATCTTGCACGGAGTGCAGCTATCCGAGCCGATATCGACCAGGGTCACCATTCCTTTGACGGGGATTTCAGAGGCCCGGGCGATTCCCGGGACTGACGGCAATGAAATGCCGCTGAAGAACAACAAGAAGGAAAAGAACAGTATTATAGCTTTGCGATTCATTTGCCCCCTCCTTACCCGGCTGTGCCGGATCTTCCAAATCGTTACTGCCATTATCCACTTTCCATTAATGGAAAGGGATAATCCCCTCAATGCGTTGAGTGATAAAAAACTACAAACCGTTAACAGTGTTACCGGAGCACCCTGCGAGAGGAGCCCACCTTTCGCAGCAGTCGCTGGAATCCCGGCAACGCATCAATGCAGCCCCTTTTTCACCGATTCCATTCCACCTCTCAGCAACTCGAGCGATGAAATGACGGCCTTGCGTCGTTCCAAATCGATTTCGCGAAGCAATCTTTCATGGGTTTTCCAAATATACTGACCCATCTCTTCGCACTTGGCATGTCCCGCACGGGTGGGGCGGATCAGTTTGACCCGTGCATCGTGCGGATCTTCCGCGCTCTTGACCAGTCGCTTCTTTTCAAGTCCTTCGATGATCTTGGTGACCCTGCTCTTGGCGACATCGAGTTTATTGGCGATGATTTTGACCGTCAGGTATCTTTCTCCACGGAAAAGCAGCAGGCAGCGCAACTCGGCATGCGGCATTCCGAATTTCCTTGATAAGAAGTCCGTTTGCATTTGGCAACACTGAATCACTTCCTCGATGAGTTCCTTGAGGCGTCTGACCTGGTAGAGAAAAACAACGTCGTTTTTGGCAGGTTCGTTCATGGCAAGAACGCTTATAGAAGTATTACAGGTAAGGAGTCAAGAGCAAAACATCATCCCACCGGGGCTTTATTGTTTTTATCGTGAAGTAAATTAACACCGAAGTCTTATCGTCCTGGAGGATCATGAAAGGATCTTCTCCAGATAAGAAGGGGATTTCGTGTGGCGATTCCTTCATCTTGTGCAATAATTGCGCGGTAACTTCTATCCCCGAGAGCCCCTTTTCAATCGGTTTTCTATTTCCAGGTGGAGATTATGAAAGAAAGAAGTCCTCAGTGCGCGGTTTGTCCCTATGATTGGCCGGAACGTCTATGCCGCAGAGAAGATGGCAAAGCCCCGAAGAATTGCCCGACGGCGCGTCATCGGGAACTGATCAGGCAGTCGGTGAACGAAGTCCAGACCGGAGCGATGAGCCAATTCGCCCGGGCAGCCTCGATCCAGGAAGCGGAAGGATATATCGACAAGGACAAGGGCTATGCGTCGGTGCGGCCGATAAAGCCCCGAATTCTTGATATTATCGAATTCGCTAGATCAAAAGGTCTCTCCCGGGTCTTTTGAATCCATGTGTAACCCTATTCTCCAGGCTGCTCTTGCCAATCACTACAAGTCCGAGTTCAATATACTGCTGGGCCTGTGTGTAGGACATGATTCTCTTTTCTTCAAGCACGCAGAGGCGTCCACCACCGTCCTTGCGGTTAAGGACAGGCTTCTCGGGCACAATCCACTTGCCGCGATCTACCAGTGCGAGAGCTATTATCGCTATCTTAAGAATACATGAAGCCATGCCCCTTGAAGGAGGAGGCATGAAAGGCGCTGTTATGGAATCCCGAAAATACCGGGGGAAGGGAGGTTTTCTTAGGCTGGAAGAGGGCTTCGAATGCAATCCTACCAGAATCTCATACTATCCAATTTCATGTGGAGGCTCAAGATGAGTGATGCGAAAATCGGAAATCCGGCTGTAGTTGGTCTTGCGGGATTTGGTATGACGACATTGATTTTACAGTTTCATAATCTCGGCTGGGTGGGGCTGGGTCCTGTGCTCTGGCTTGGACTGCTGTTCGGGGGAAGCGCCCAACTCGTCGCCGGTCTTCTCGAATTCAGAACAGGCAACAATTTTGGCTTCTGTGCATTTACCTCCTACGGGGCGTTTTGGATATCGCTTTGCCTCTATATTATTTTCGGCAGCAACAAAGAACTCATGAATCTCTATCCGGTTTTAAAGATGACCGGCCATGACCTGGGAATTTTCCTGCTGGTGTGGACTTTGTTCACGGGAGTCCTTTTCGTGGCCTCATTAAAACATAACGGTACTCTTGCCCTGGTATTCCTGACCCTGTTTCTCGGATTTGTCGGCCTGGATTTTAAAGAACTTGCAGGCAGCCAGGCGCTCGGAACTCTTGCCGCCTGGGATCTCATCATCTGTGCTCTGCTGGCATAGTACCTGATGGCTCATGCAATTTTCATGGAGATAGGCATTCATCTCCCCGTAGGTAAGGCCTGGATCAAATAAGTCGATCCGTGACTATATTTCTGCCCCGCTGCATATTCGTGAGCGGGGCATTTTCACCTCTTCCCGTCAGTACTGATAGCCGAAAACAAACTTCTTCTCACGTCGTAGAGGGGATATCCCCGGTGGGCCTCAGGATGCCGTCGCCTTCCTGCAGTTCAGATGCAAACAGGCCTTGCGGCTGAACCTGTGAATGACCGGAGTACCGGCCCCATGCCGGATCGCGCTTAAAACGCCCTCTTTGTCCACCGGAACCGTCCCCGCCAGGAAATGGACGGGCAGATGCTTGAAGGCCTCCGCGACCATCGGCGTGCTCGGACCGATCATGATGACTCTCACACCAGGAGCGAGGCAACC
Organism: uncultured Syntrophobacter sp.; assembly: GCA_964539645.1. Lineage (GTDB taxonomy): Bacteria > Desulfobacterota > Syntrophobacteria > Syntrophobacterales > Syntrophobacteraceae > SbD1. The sequence continues at coordinate 11,131 of CAZIJV010000014.1, read as the reverse complement.
TATTATTTCCTCGGTAGTGTCATTCAAAATGGAGGTCGAAGTGAGCACCAGGACCTCCGCCCAATCCTCGAGCTTCCTGTAGAAGCTGCCCGCCTCCCCGACACCCTGGAAATCGTCCAGCACTTCCACCAGCGCTCCCCGGTCACTGAAGTCCTTCATAAGCGGGCGGAAGAGTCCCACCGTCGCAACACGGGTCTCTGGGCCAATCCCCAAAGAATCCATCCAGAGGTGGTCGGTGGAGTCCTCGGGATAGCAACCAGCTTCATGATAGTTCAACGCGTTGATCAGAGCCAGCCCCATGCTGCGGTGTAACGGCAATGGACTCCTGATCAATGAAAGCAACTCGGTCGCCTTCTCTCCTTCATAATTCCGATAATCTCTGTTCATGGAACAACAGTGTCTGTCATTCACATAGGTGAATGCAATTCCGATTCCGCCATCGTCCGTGGTGACGGCTGTGTAGCTCAAGCCGATCAGAAGACAGGATACTCTTGTCTCACGAGCCTTCTCGAGGAAATGATCATGGAGCCTCTGGACCAGTTGCATGAATTGAACCTCCCTTCGCCATGATACAAGTGCGGTTGCCGCGTGCTCCCCGGGGGCCTAGTCGCCGCGACTCGGCCCCCAATCGGCAGGGTCTGGGGAGGCGGCGCTGTAAGTAGTTTATACAATACTACTTGACAAGTATAAACTACACTAGTAGTTTTTCATTCCGGGCACTGTGTACTTTATACAAGACATTACTCCTTTTTCACTTGAGGATCAATGCACGCAACGCGAGTTGGATGAGGGCCGAGAGAGTTTTCGTTCCAGGCGCTTTAATGTGCATTGTTTCACAAATGGGCCGAAGGATCGAACGCAGGGCATCCCGATCCCTCGGGAGAGTTCAAGAATCGTATTGCCCTGGGAGGGGTGTAATTTTGGGCGTTCCGCAATGAATAGGAGGGGGGAGAGATGATGAGGGGTGTGGCATGGTATGTCGGGATCATAGTGATAGCTGTTTTATGGTCGATTGCCGGAGTGCGGGCGGACTTGCGGGCCCAGGAAAGCACGGTGGAAGAAAGCGATGCTGTGCGAAACCGCGTCTTTCGGCTCGGTGAGATCGAAGTGGTTGGAAAGGAGGAAAAGAGCAGGAACACGACCATCGAGAAAGTGTACGACTCGGAAATGCGCCTCTTCGATAGAAACGATCTGGCGGATGCCGTGAATCTTCTTCCCGGTGTTACGCTCTCCGAGTTTGGCGCCCGCAACGAGAAGATGATCTATGTGCGAGGGTTTGACATAAAGCATGTTCCCATTTTCCTGGACGGAATTCCCATCTACGTTCCGTATGACGGCTATCCGGATTTGAGCCGCTTCAATACGTTCGATCTTTCGGAAGTCATTGTCTCCAAAGGGTTTACTTCGGTCCTTTATGGCCCGAACACCATGGGCGGTGCAATCAACTTGGTATCCAGAAGACCGCTAAGAGAGTTCGAGATGAACGCCGGTTCAGGATATGGGTCGGGAGACAGCTTCCATGGGTTTGCCAACTTCGGGAGCAACCAGGGCAAATATTATATACAGGGAGGCGGATCTTATTTGAGCCGCGATCACTTCAGCGTGTCGGATGATTTCACACCGAATGCAACGCAAGGGAGCGGTGAAAGGGTCAATTCCTATCGGACCGACTGGAAGTTCAATTTGAAGATCGGATTGACGCCGAACGAAACGGATGAATATGCCATCAGCTACATGAATCAGCAGGCGGACAAGGGGGCGCCGCCGTACTGCGGAACCGATCCCACCGAGAAGGCGAAATGGTGGCAGTGGCCGTACTGGGACAAGGAGAGTGTCTATTTCAACTCGCATACCGCCATCGACGACAAGAGCTATCTTAAGACCAGGCTCTACTATGACATCTTCAAAAACTCCCTCTACAGCTTCGATGACGGCAGCTACAGCACTATCACGAAAAAGTATGCATTCAGAAGCTGGTATGATGATTTTACCTATGGCGCCTCGGTAGAAGTCGGTACTCAGCTTCTCGCGAGAAACTTCATCAAGGCTTCCTTTCACTTCAAGGATGATGTTCACAGGGAACACAACGAAGGCAATCCCATTCAACGCTTTGAAGACCGTATTTTTTCCATTGGGTTGGAGGATACGATTGACATTACGAACAACTTATACGCGATCGTCGGAATCAGCTATGACAGGTCGGATACGCTGGAGGCCCAGGATCTCGATCCAGCCACCAAGGTCCTGAGCAGCTACAAACTCGGCGCGGCCGATGCTTTCAATCCCCAGGGCGGTCTGTTCTACAAGTTTACGGAGAACGGGACGGTCCACGCGAGTATTTCACAAAAAACCAGGCTCCCGTCGATAAAGGACAGGTTTTCCTACAGGCTTGGTACTGCCTTGCCAAATCCCGACCTCAAGCCGGAACGGGCTATCAATTATGAGGTAGGCTATAAGCATCTGCTCTTTAACAGGCTTACCGTGGAAGCCAACCTATTTTACAGTGATGTCAGCGATTTCATACTTTTCAAGAAGATTCCCGACCCGGACAATCCGGGCCTGACGCTCAACCAGAACCAAAACATCGGAGACATAAACCAGTATGGTGTTGAGCTGGGAGTGTCCGGGCAAATTCTGACATGCCTGAAAGGCGGAATCAACTACACGTATATACAATATGAAAACAAGAGTTCAACCGACAAGCTGACAAATATTCCTCACAGCAAGGTTTTCAGCTACCTGCAGTATTTCACTCCTCTCAAAGGCTTGAGCTTGCTCGGCTCCGTCGAATACAACGGCGACCGGTACAGTTCGAGCAACGGGGTGCGCGTGGCCGATGAGTACACTCTGGTGAATACGAAGGCCATTTACGAAGTATATAAAGGCTTTTCGGTAGAAGCCGGAATCAACAACATTGCGGATGAAGACTGGGCGATTGACGAGGGATATCCCCTCGAAGGTCGCAGCTATTTCGTAAACCTGAGATACAAGTTTTGAGGTCGCTATGGATAAAGATTTTCAGTCCCTGCTGGATGAAGCGGTAAGGTTCCACGGCCACCTGTGCGGGGGGCAGGTTATCGGTGTGAGAATGGCCATGGCCGGTTTAAGGCAACTGGGCATTAAGGCGCCGAGGAGTGAGGAGGGTAGAGATCTCATTATCTATGTGGAGATCGACCGGTGTGCCGCGGACGCCATCATCGCCGTGACCGGCCGCACACCGGGCAAGCGCAGCATCAAGATGATGGATTACGGTAAGCTTGCCGCGACCTTTGTTGACACTCGCCGAGGAAAGGCCGTGCGAGTGAGTGTCAGAGCTGATTCCAGTGAGAAGGTCCGACAGATTGTGCAGGCTAACGGGGAAGATGGTCAGCAGGCGCAGATGGCGGCCCTGGCGACCATAGAAGAAGAGAGTCTTCTCAGGATACAGAAGGTGAGCGTGAAGTTGAAACCGGAGGATCTTCCAGGAGAACCGCTGGACACGGTGACCTGCCGGAGGTGTGGCGAAAGCGTGAAGGACAGGCGCCAGGTGAGCGTAGAGGGAAAGACGCTCTGTAAACCATGCGCACAGGGACAGGACTACTACACCGCTCATAATGATTAAAGGCAGGCTCCGGGTCTCTAAGCACACATTGATTCGGAAAGGAAGCACGATGAGGGTATCGTCCATTGACTGGAATGAGCTATGGCGAAGGACGCAAGGCAGGAAAAATAATCCGGTGCGCGATCCCAGGTTCTGGGACAAACGGGCGCCAGAGTTTACCCGCCACGCAACAGCCGGAGATTATGTCGGCCAGTTCATCTCGATCATGAAACCGGAGCCGGATTGGAGCGTCCTTGACATAGGGAGTGCTGCCGGGACACTGGCTGTACCTTTGTCACCGGCGGTTAAAAGCATTACAGCCATGGACCCTTCACCCGTCATGCTTCGCCTGCTTGATGAGCGCTGCCGAGAACAGGGGATCGGCAATATCAGGGCGGTCAACGGCGGGTGGGAGGATGACTGGGATGAACTTGGCGTCGGCCTGCACGATGTGGCGCTCTCATCGCGCTCTCTCTTTGGTGATGACGACCTGCGCAAGACCGTCCTGAAGCTTCAGAGTTATGCCTGCAAGCGGGTCTACATCTCGACTCTTGTGGACGACGGTCCGCATGACCGCAACATAGTGGAGGCCGCGGGACGGGAATTCCGTCCCGGCGCCGACTACATCATTGTCTATAACCTCCTGCGCCAACTGGGGATATTCGCCAACGTCGCCTTCACCGTCACTACGGTGCAAAAGAGCTATAGCGGTGTTGAAGATGCCCTCAATTCCATGCGCTGGATGATCCATGAGATGACTTTACTGGAGGAAGAAAGACTGAGAGTCTACCTGAAAAGCACGCTGGTCCGGGAAAATGACCGATGGAGACTGCCCTACCGTCGGGTAGTGCGTTGGGCGGTTCTATGGTGGAATACGGAGCAGACGTGACACAGAAAGCGAATCTGCAAATGTTTTCAGCACACTCAATTCGTGTGGCGATCCGATTCCTGCTGCTTCTTGCACTCTTTTGCGCCGGGCAGGCAGAAGGAAGAGAGATTGTCGATATGGCCGGGCGCAGGGTGACGGCGCCGGATGAGATAAGAAAAGTGTACACGGCTTCCCCCCCCGCCACTTACATGCTTTATGCCATAGACCCCTCGCTTCTGGCGGGGTTGAATTATCCTTTCAGCCAGTTGGAGAGGCGGTATCTGAATGCTTCCGTCGCTACGCTTCCAGTCATAGGGGGATGGTTCGGACAGGGGAGGACGCCGAACCTGGAGACACTACTCGATATCAGGGCCGATATCATGGTTGTCTGGATGTGGAAAGCAAAGGCCACGAATGCAAAGATCGAGCAGGTCGCCGAGCAACTGAGACTTCCACTGGTATATATCGGGCTTGATACATTGGGCGATTATCCGGAGGCCTTTCGCTTCATGGGGAGGCTTTTGAACCGGGAGAGACGGGCTGAAGAGTTGAGCGAATACGCATCCAGGGTCTTGGCGAAAATCGCGCCGATAGTGGCCGCCATACCAGAGGCTGCAAAGATCTCTGTCTATTATGCCGAGGCCCCCGACGGACTGAGCACCGAATGTGACAAATCGCCCCACACGGAACTGATCAAGCTTGCCGGTGGAAAGAACATCTATCAGTGCGAGCCCAAAAACGACTTCGGCATGGAACGGATTTCCGTCGAGCAGGTAATGAGCGCCGACCCGGAAGTAATCCTGGCCCAGGAGAAGGAATTCGCCGCCAATGTCTATTCCGATCCACGCTGGCGATCCATACGCGCAGTCAAGAACAGGAGAGTGCGCCTGATTCCAAGAGCGCCTTTCAACTGGTTTGACAGGCCCCCCTCTTTTATGCGGCTGCTCGGTATCCAGTGGCTTACAAATATCCTCTATCCTGACCGATTTCCTCTGAACTTGCACAGTGAGACCAGAGAATTCTACAGCCTGTTTCTCGGTCTCCAACTGGATGATGCCGCCCTGGCGGAGGTGCTTCAGCATTGATGCTCAACCGCTTCCTTTTCCCGTTTCTGTTCGGGGCGCTCATTCTTTCGGTGCTCTTCTCGCTGGCTCTGGGCAGATACCCTGTCAGCCCCGCACAGATAGTTGACTTTATCGTACACGAATTTTTCGGCGGCGGCAGTATGGACGCGCAAAGCCATCATACGATGACGACGGTCCTGCTCCATATCAGAATGCCGAGGGTCATGGGAGCGATGCTGGTCGGAGCTGCGCTTTCCATCTCAGGTGCTGTGCTCCAGGCGATCTTCCTCAACCCCCTTGTCTCTCCAAAGCTGGTTGGAATTCTTCAGGGCGCCTCCTTCGGCGCCGCCCTGGGCACGGTGCTCTCTTTTAGCTGGGCCGCGGTCCAGGCCAGCGCTTCATTTTTCGGCATAATCGGAGTGCTCGTGGCGGTTGGAATCGCCAGGCTTTATCGTGGCGACCAGATACTCCTTCTGGTTCTCGGCGGGATCATCAGCAGCGAGCTATTCAATTCGCTTTTCTACCTGATGAAGTACCTGGCGGACCCGTATAGCCAGCTTCCGACCATCACCTACTGGTTCATGGGAGGCTTCGCCCTGGCGGATGCGAACACCGTCATGGTGCTTGCCTTCCCGATTCTCTCGGGAATCGTGATCCTCATAGTGCTCTCTCCCCAACTCAACGTCCTGACCATGGGGGAGGAGGAAGCCCGATCCATGGGAGTCAATGCGGCGGCTCTTCGCATGATCTTTATCGTAATCGCCACCGTTATCAGCAGCCTTACCGTCGCCGTGTGCGGCATGCTGGGCTGGGTAGGGCTGGTGATCCCTCACATGGCCCGTATGCTCGTCGGTCCGGACAACCGGGTTTTCCTGCCGGTCACCGCCGTCATGGGCGCTCTATTTCTTCTCATTGTAGACGACATATCGAGGCTTCTTTTCCAGGTGGAAATTCCCCTTGGGATACTCACGGCGCTGGTAGGCGTTCCGGTCTTCGCCATGGTCCTGAGGAGCGCAACGAAAGGGTGGAGCCGATGGAGTTGATAGAGGCCCAGGGGGTCAGTTTCAGTTACTCGGGTGTGCGGGTGCTCGAGGATATCTCCCTCTCGGTGGAAAGAGGCAGGATCGTCTCGCTTCTTGGCCCCAACGGAAGCGGAAAATCTACCCTGCTCAAGCTGCTCCTGGGGCTCTACCACCCCGAAGAGGGCAAAGTCCTGTTCGAGGGAAAACCGGTCATGCGCATGGCGCCGAAGGAACTGGCAAAACGGATTGCCTATGTCCCTCAGACACATAGAATGGCCTTCGCCTATAAGGTGCTGGATGTGGTGCTTATGGGAAGAACTCCGCATAAGCCTTTCTTTTCGAGATATTCGAAGGAAGATGAAGGGATTGCGCTCCGTTCGCTTGAGAGGCTCTCCATTTCCCATCTGAAAGATCGGAGCTATACGGAGGTGAGCGGGGGAGAGCGCCAGTTGACCCTCATTGCACGGGCGCTTACCCAGGGGGCGGAGATACTGGTCATGGACGAACCCGCCAACGGTCTCGATTATGGAAACCAAATCAGATTGCTCGACCAGATAGCAGACCTGTCGCGCGACGGCTACACTTTCATCAAGTCCACTCATTTTCCCAATCATGCTCTTTGGATAGCCGACCATGTGGTGATGCTGCAAAATGGTCGTATCGTCGCCGACGGGCGCCCCGGCGATGTCATGAACGAGGAAGCCATCTGCAGGCTCTACGGTACAAAGATCAGCATTCTGAACGTAAACGGGAGCGTGAAGACCTGTCTGCCTCGCTCCATCCTGAATGGCAGGTGTGGAAGCGGCAGTCTCGGCGCCCTGTAACGGTTTTCTGGATTCTTCACCTGTGGTTTGTCCAGGACTTCGGGAGATATGGCGGGATGGATGATCCGGCGGCGTGTGACAACCTCGCGGATATTATCGATATCAACTGCATGTCTCTGGATGACGGCCTGCTTGTGGCTTCAAATCCTGTAGGCGGCGTCGTGATTTCAGAAGATGGTTTAACAGGCATGCGGTCCCGCGTGCCGCATGAGATGGAAATCCTGGTGGGTTTCGGCTTTTCGTTGGCTTTGCACGCCGCTGTTTTGATTTCTGTATTCCTGACGATGCTTTTTTTCATCCCTGCTGGTATTCCGAATGCCGGGTTTATAACGGTCAGCTTTGTCGAAGCGGATGCTTTGGGCTGTGGGCTGAAGGGAGGCAAAGGCGGACCGGGGGGCGATTCAGCGGATACCGGCGCTCTACCGGCCGGGTCCCCGCCCGCGGAAAGTGCTGCGAAAGCCGGGGAAACGACGCCGGCTGAGCCGAGTTCCACCGATGACATGCTGATGAGACAGCCGGAGATAAGCCTGGAGAGTAGTCTCCAGAATTTCGTCGAACCGGAGAACCCCTTACCGGCCCAGCCAAAGGAACTGGATCGAAGGGAGAAAAAGAAAATTGTCTGCACACGCAAATCAGTGACTGGACCTTCCCCTAAGAGGAAGGCCGAGCGGGCGGCTGCGTCGGCGTTGCCTGCTTCCCCATCCCCGAGTGAGTCGCTTTCTCCGGGGGAAGGGGCTATTCTTGAAAATGGATCAGTGAACAGGTCCGACGGCGAAGGAATGGAAGGCGCCGATCCTGGTGCGAACGGTGGTTTTCCCGGTGGAGGAACCGGTAGTGGGCGCGCCTCAGGTTCAGGCGAATTCAAGGCAGAACAGGTTGACACTCCTCCGGCTGCGATACGAAAAATTGATCCGGAATTTCCCCCGGAGGCTCGGCGAATGGGCATTGCCGGAAGAGTGGTTGTCAGGTTTCTCGTAAAGATCGACGGAACCGTCAGCAAAGCCTCTGTTGTCGAGTCTGTCCCTACAGGGATCTTTGAGCGCAGCGCACTGGAGGCGATTGTTAAATGGAGGTTCAAACCGGGCCGGTATAAGGGTAATCTGGTCGCCACATGGGTTTTGCTTCCGATTCAGTTTCGGCTGACCAGGTGAAGCAATGGAGAATTCACGTCCGCTACGGGAATGACGATCTGCAGGTTCCACATTAGAATGAACAAACGCCCAGAAAAAGGAGGCTACTATGAAGGCCCAGATGCAGTGTCAGCAGGATGAGTTGCGTGATTGCCGTGAACCTCTCACGCTCAGGGTTACCGGACGCGTCAAACAGCCCCTCATCCTTAGCATGGATGAACTGTGCTCGATGGATACCGAGGAAATTCAGGATGTTCCCATATTCTGCGGCAGTGGGACTCCCAAGGGCCGTATTGTCTGCTGCAAAGGTGTGCTTCTCGAAAAGGTGATCGGAAAGGCGGAAGTACTCAAGGAGGAACACAACGACACCAAGAAAATGTTTATTGTGGCCTTGGCAGGCGACGGCCATAAGGTTGTGTTTTCCTGGCAGGAGATTTTCAATACTCCGGTAGGTGGCGGGGTAATGGTCCTGATCGAAAAGGAGGGCAAATCCTTGTGCGACGAAGATGGCTTACTGGAACTGATCTCCGCGGAGGATTATTTCACCGGATCGAGGTATGTGAAGGGACTGAAAGAAATCGAGGTGATCCTGGCCGGATGATTTGTGGTTGACCAGCCGCTCCTGTCGCCTTGAATTCAAAAGCTATGACGTTGATTTGGTGTCTCTATAGAGCTGGGTGTCAGGTATATTAAAGTTTACATTTTGGATGCCAAAGTATACATTGAGGCAGATTCTATTTGCTCTCCAGACGAAAAAACAATGGCTGCAAAAGGACACTGCCGTGGGAATAAATCAGGAAGAGGTGGTCTGCAACCTCAAAGCGGCGCGCAAGACAAAAGGGCTGTCCCAGAGCGAACTTGCGTTGCGAGTGGGTGTAAAGCGGCAGGCCATTTATGACATGGAGACCGGGAAATACGTTCCCAATACCGCCCTGGCGCTCCGAATGGCGAAAGAGTTGGATTGCAGGGTCGAGGACCTCTTCTCCCTCGATGAGTCTGAAGCTGACCAGCCTGTTACACTGGCAGAGAAAAGCTGCATGGAAAACTCCCGTGTCTCTGTGGCCAGAGTTCGCGAGCGCCTCGTCGCCTATCCTCTGGACGGCAGATGGTTGTTGAACGATGGATTTCAACCTGCTGACGGCCTGCTATCGTCCGATTGCACCAATGTGAAGTTCCTGCAAAAGCGTGAGCATCTTGAGAAGAAGATTCTCCTGCTCGGCTGCGACCCGGCCTTTGCCATCCTGGGTGCGCGTGCATCCCGGTGGGGCGCCGAGGCGGGCGTTCAGTGCCGTTTTGCATCGAGTCATCTCGCCCTGGAAAGACTTGCCGCGGGCTATGCGCATATTGCCGGAACCCACCTGCACAATGCATCGCCGGTTGAATCTAACCTGGCGCTTGCACAGAAGACCCTGTCCGGATCAAGAGCCATGGTGGTGGCATTCTCCTTTTTCGAGGAGGGCTTGATGGTTGCGCCCGGAAATCCCCATGGCGTCCGAACGGTCGCGGACCTTGCCGGGCAAGGGGTCCGGTTTGCGAACCGTGAACCCGGCGCGGCTCTTCGCGTCCTGCTGGATGAACGCCTGGCCCGCTCAGGGCTGCCGGGTGAGTCCATCAACGGTTACGAAAACCTGGTTAAAAGCCATAACCAGGGCGCACAAATGGTCGCTTTCAATATGGTTGATGCGGCTTTGGGGCTTCGAGCCGTTGCGGCCGCGCATGGGTTGGACTTTGTCCCCATTGAAGCAGTGCGCTGTGACCTTGTCATCCCCTGCGACTTTCTGGACCTTCCTGCTATCAAAATTCTCCTCGATGTACTGCAGACACGATCTCTGCGCGAGGAACTCTCATCCCTTCCCGGCTACGAATCGTCATGCACCGGTAAGGTCATCGGCCACGTTTGAGACGGATGGACATCCCGGCATGACTGGAATCCTTCCGCACCAAGATTCACATCTTCATACGCATACCTGCAAACCATCCTGATTCAATGCACAAGCACGGCGCGGGTTTCCCGTTCTACTGCTTTCGATGATCCGTGCGCTTTCCCGTCCTTGGAAAGTGGCGGGCACGATGAAGCTATGCTACCCAGTGCTGAGCAATACGTCACAATTTTGTTGACTAAAGTCTCTCAAAGAGACCGAAGTCAACAAAATTGTAATTTATCAATTACATCTTTGACGTTTTTAGATGGTTGTACTATGTTCGACAATTGCAGGAGAGGCAATTGAATCCTCGATCCCCCGGCATGGTGGTGATCAACGACCCTTGAATGGAACGGCACATGCAAGAAAGTCGGCACGAAAAAGCGGTCTGCAACTGAATCGACCCTTAGGAAACTTCATTCATAAGGTCCAGGTTCCCATGGATTGCAAGTCCCCCCTCCTGCACCAAACCGGCTTGTCCGGGGGACTCCCAGCCCGTCATTCCGGCAGGGCTCCTGAGCCGGAATCCAGCGAGACCGCCACGCTTTTAGCGTGGTTTGAACGAGAATGAAACTTCTGGGCAGGCTTTTTTGAGAGGTTTTGTTGTTTTGTTTTACCGTAGGGTGGGCACGGGATTCATCGTGCCCACCGTCCCGAGGGCAAACACACTCTTCTCGAAAGCGGTGGGCACTAAAAACCCTTACAATTACCCACACGTGCG
>CAZIJV010000013.1:0-100670 GCA_964539645.1 uncultured Syntrophobacter sp. | reverse complement strand
CACGGCATGGCAAAGCTTGTCCAGTCTCAATTTACGGGTAAAGGGCAGGGCTAGGGTGGAAGTCTTTGAAGCGGGACGGCCATGGCCACCCCGCTTCAGTTGTACATGTGTTCAGCGCGGGCGCCGGTTAAAGCGCCCTGCTGGATCAAGCGCTTTTTTTCGCTCCCGGCATGATAGCCTGGAACAGATGCTTCACCTGCGAGAAGCCCATCTTGCGGCGGAGCATGCCGAGTTGATCCTGGAGCGGGATCTTCTTGGGGCAGACATCCTCGCAGCCAAGAAGCCCAAGGCAGCCGAAGATTCCATCCTGGTTTCCGACTACCTCGAAATACTGGTCATTGGTTCTTTCGTCACGCGGGTCCATCATGAATCTTGCAAGCCGGTTGAACGCGGTCGCTCCCATAAACCCATCGGGTTGCATGTTTGCCTTGCCGCAGGCCGCAACACAACAGCCGCATTCAATACAGCGCTCCAGTTCATAAATTTCATCGGCAAGAGCGTTGTCCATCCGCTCTTCTTCAGCGTTGGGATCGAATGCCTTCTTCGTATGGACCCAGGACTGCACCTTTTCGTTCATCCCCCGGAACCAGGTCCCGGTATCTACGCAAAGGTCGCCGATCAGTTTGAAGACCGGCAAGGGCATCAGGTTGATCTCACTGGGGAGGTTGTTCGTCTTGGTGTGGCACGCAAGATCGGGCCGCCCGTTGATCATCATGGCGCAGGAACCGCAGATGCCGGCGCGGCACATGAAATCGAACATCAACGTCGGGTCCTGTTCCTCCCTGATGCGGTTAAGGGCGATGTAGAGCGTCATGGCATCGGTTTCTTCAAGATAGTACGTATCCATGTGCGGAACCGAAGCCGAATCCTCCGGGTTAAATCTGAATATGCTGAACTTTAGAGTCCGTCCCATTAAAACACCTCTCGTTTATGCTTAATTAGTTTCCGGCTTCGGAATACAAATCTCGGGGTCCTCGGTGCAAATGATTTTTGCCCCACCGTACCCTCGTTCACCCGGCGGAAGTTCCCAAACTTTGGAAGGCTTCTCGTATTCCAGCGTCGGCAGCGTGTCATTCTCATTCTTCCAGTACGCCAGGGTACGTTTCAGCCAGTCTCTGTCATTACGTTCAGGAAAGTCTTCACGAGCATGAGCTCCGCGGCTTTCCGTGCGCATCAGCGCACCATAAGCAACGCAAAGAGCGAGACGAACCATGCCTGGTAAGCGCAACGCCATGCTCAGTTCGGGATTGGAGCCGATCGGAGTGGACTGGAGGCCGATCTTCTTGGCCCTTTCGTAAATCACCAGCAGGTTGTCCACTGCTTTCTGCAAGTCGGTGCCGTTGCGGAAAATACCGACGCGATCCATGAGTTCATCCTGCATCGCGCTACGGACTGCATAAACGTTCTCTTTGCCGTTCTTACCCTTTGTAAGATCCTCAATCCGCTGTTTCTGTTTCTTCACCGATTCGGTAACAACTTGTGTCTTGAAATCGACCTCGTAGCCCTGGAGGAATTCAACTATCTTTCCACCCACTATTCTTCCCGCGACGATTGTTTCAGCCAGCGAGTTCCCGCCAAGGCGGTTAAAACCGTGCATATCCCAACAGGCTGCCTCGCCCGCGGAATAGAGGCCTTTAAGACCATACGCCGCGCCGTCTTTATTGGTGCGCACGCCGCCCATGCTGTAGTGGTGGGCCGGACGGACCGGAATCATCTGGGTAATCGGGTCGACGCCGAGGAATTCATTGCAGATTTCCTCAACTTCGCGCAGCTTCGTCTTAATATGATGGGCGCCCAGATGGCGGATATCCAGCCACAGATGTGGACCATAGGGACTCGGTACACCCTTTCCAAGACGCATATGATGAGTCATCCAGCGGGAAACGACATCGCGCGACGCAAGTTCCTGCTTGGCGGGCTCATAGATGTGCATGAAACGCTCGCCGTTGACATCCTTCAACGTACCACCGTCACCACGGCATCCCTCGGTTACAAGAATGTTAGTCGGCACGATGCCGGTAGGATGGAACTGGATGGCTTCCGGGTTCCCCACGGGAACGACGCCGGTATCCAGAGCAATAATGGATCCATCGCCTGTGTTGATGACAGCGTTGGTGGTTTCACGGTAGATACGGCCGTATCCGCCGGTTGCAATCAAGGTGGCCTTGGCCAGATAGACCCGCAATTTGCCGGTTTTAAGGCAGCGCGCCACAACGCCCATACAGGTCTCGCCATCCTGGATGAGTGCCAGGACTTCCACCCTGTCGTGTACCGTCACGCCGAGGCGAACCACTTCGTTGTCCATGGTGAAAAGAAGCGTGTGGCCGGTCCCGTCAGAGGTATAGCAGGTACGCCATTTGGCGGTTCCACCGAAATCGCGGGCGGTGATCAGGCCTTCTTTTTCCTTCGCCTCGACCTTTTCGTATTCTTTTCCGGCCTTGTAGTAGATGCCTTTTCCAGGAACAACGCGATTCCAGGGTATGCCCCAGTAGGCCATCTCGCGCACGGCAATGGGTGCGGTCTCGGCAAACAGCCGCGCAACCTCCTGGTCACATCCCCAGTCAGATCCTTTCACCGTATCGGCGAAATGCACATCGGGACAGTCTCCATCGCCTTTACAGCAGTTTCCCAGCGAAGCCTGCATACCGCCCTGGGCGGCGGAAGAGTGCGAACGCCTCGGAGGGACAATGCTGAGACAGATGGTCTCAAAGCCTGCTGAAGCCGCTGCTACCGCTACACGCTCGCCCGCCAACCCCGCTCCGACGCATAAGAGATCAGTATAGAAGGTATCCAATTTCAGCTCCTTACATTGCTTTAACTAAAAAGTAGAAGGTGAACAGGGTGAGAAGCCCGATTCCGATCATGATCACAGTGAGCTTATTCTCAAAGCCGTGCAGCGCTTTCCGGTTGGATCTCTTGATGTAACCCCACTTTACACCGATCCTGTAAATGCCGATTCCAACGTGGAGTTCAATCATCGGGAGCAGGACAATGTAGAAAAGCAGCCACCATCCACCCTGAATTCTGGCCGCCGACTTTGCGGCTGTGATCGGCAGGTTTGTCAGGACCGTCCACATATGGATACAGCCCATGATCAGGATGATGAAAGCAGTCGTCGCCTGAATCACCCACAACCAGGTATCGAGATGGTTGAAGTTGACGCTGTGCCTCCACATGGCCTTCTGCTCAGGGGCGCGGAAGGGGAGCTTGCGTGCAGCAAGCACGAAATGAAAAATCATCACCAAAGCAATCAGCGGACCGCCGAGTTGAGCCATGTAAGTGGCCTCAAAAAAATGGGCGATCGCGTTCATTACCCGGCCCCCTCCGAGATCAAGGTTAACACTGGCTACCAGAATCATATGCGCCCACATAAACGCTACGAGCCCGACTCCGGTAAGCATTTGGAGGAAATCCAAATACGCCTCAGTTCGTACAGGTTGTACTCGAGCAATAGTTTGATCCGCCATCATGTTCCTTCAACTCCTGAATAGCTGTTGTGAATTAGGTTGGAAAGAAACTTGGGTTCGCGCGCATTATTGAGAAAATGATAAAACAGTCAAAAAGTCAAGTACTTTTTATCACAACTAAGGTCAGGCGCAAGGGCAAATTGTTGATATCGAGTGACTAATAACCGTTCTCTCCGACTCATTGATGCCAGGTAGAAAATAGAGCCCTCTCCATGTCCGAAAATGAGTGCGCTCAGCTCAACCGGCATTGTAACAACCCGCAATTACTGTACTATTTAAGAAGGCTTTTCGTTCGCTGACTGCTCTCTCATGTGCAACATTTCTCTTTGCTCGCCCCCACGATGATCATCCGGGAACCGACTAAAGTTGCACAAAGCCTCACCATACGCGCACCGCCATCTCTACTGCACAACCAATACAGCATTGCCGGGGCGTAAAACTGAAGACGGCTACCTGCTTTTACAGGTAGCCGTCCGAGGTAAAGTTTATTCGATGACGTAGGATCTAGTCATCATCGTCGTCGTCGTCATTATCGTCATCATCGTCGTCGTCGCCATTTCCCCCCGGTGGAGGAGAAATACTGCCGCCGGACGAGGCAAGGACCTGAACCGTACAGGTGTCGTCATCCTGGAGACCGCTCTTGTCCGTGACGACAAGCCTGAAGGTCAGGGTCGCCGGAGCGCTCGGCGCCTGGTATACGGCGGTTACTGCGGTCGCGTCGGATAAGGTCACCGTGGGTCCGCCCGTCTGGGTCCAGGCATAAGAGGCTATGCCTCCGTCCGGATCGGTTGAATAAAACCCGCTGATGGTGTTGAGCGTACCCGGCAGCACGACCTGGTCGATCCCCGCATCCGCAGTCGGTGGCGAACCCACGGGCACGGGGCCTCCCTGCGGGTTGACCGTCACCCTGCATGTATCAGTGGAAGTTGCGCCTGCGCGATCTCTTACCAGGAGTTGAAAGGTAAGTACGGTTGGAGCCTGTACCGTAGGCGCCCGAAACGAAGCAGAGGCGGAACCGGCGCTGGAAAGAGCAACCGCAGGCGTTCCGATCTGGCTCCAGGCATAGGTGAGCGTATCACCGGCATCCGGGTCGGAACCGGTTCCGGCGAGGGTTACCGAGCTTCCGGAGTTTACCGTCCTGTCGGCGCCCGCATTGGACGTCGGAGGCCTGTTGGCGGTGCTCGAAGCATTCACCGTAATAACCACGGCATCAGTCTTTGTGGTGGTCACGTTGGCCACGACGTCGGTCACCGCAAGTTGGAAAGTCAACCGGGTCTGAGCGGAAACAGCCGGTGCGGTGAAAGTGGCGCGAGAGGTATTCGAGCCCGAAAGACTCACGGAGGGAGCGCCTCCCGTCTGAGTCCATGCGTAGCTATTGATGGCGTTGCTGCTCTCGTCATAACCTGAGCTGGAGCCGTCGAGGGTTACGGATGCACCGCCACTGACCGTTCGATCCGATCCGGCATTGGCAAACATATGGCACGAGGCGCAGTTGGCGCCTCGCGAGGCGGTGGCGTTGGCGCCG
This sequence comes from uncultured Syntrophobacter sp., assembly GCA_964539645.1. Classification (GTDB taxonomy): domain Bacteria; phylum Desulfobacterota; class Syntrophobacteria; order Syntrophobacterales; family Syntrophobacteraceae; genus SbD1. The sequence continues at coordinate 95,678 of CAZIJV010000013.1, read as the reverse complement.
GAAGCGCTCAGGCCGCAGACGGCCAGCGCAAGCAACAAAATACCGGCAATTCGTTTCATCTTGTCTCCTTTATCTGCTGTCTCTCGATAGAGCTGTTACGGCTATTTCCGCTATTTGCAGGCTCCCGCCCGGATGACTTTCGCTTTTCCTCCCGGCCTCATCACGTGCACGGCGCAGGAGAGGCACGGATCAAAGGAGTGGATTACCCTCAGCGCCTCCACCGGGCGCTCCGGATCGGCAATGGGGGTTCCGATAAGCGCCTGCTCCATCGGTCCCCGTACATTCCGCGAATCTTTGGGCGAAGCGTTCCAGCAGGTAGGAGTGATGACCTGGTAGTTGGCGACTCTGCCCCCGCTCACGCTGATCCAATGGCCAAGGGCGCCTCGCGGAGCTTCGGTCAATCCTATACCGCTGCTGCTTGTCGGAGTGGTGTAGGAGTTGTAGACAGGCCCGCTCAGGTTCCGTTCAAGCTGAGTCAGCCAGCCGTCCATAGCGTCCGCAACTACCTTGGTTTCGAGCGCCCGGGCCAGGTGGCGGTCCATCACCGAAATCCCGCCGGAATATCTTCCGCTCACCTTCATTCTCGCAAGCGGCCCTGCCTCGTAAGGCGCATTGCCGTAGCGAGGGGCTTTGAGCCACGAATAGGCATTGGACTTGGTGTCGGGATCCACCGCACTGGTCACCCCGCTTGCGGGCGGACGGGCAGTCGTACCGCTGTACCAGGAATAGGCCACATGCTCAGTAATGCTGTTGAGATTCAGAGACTGGGCAGCCCCGCCGTTGGCGGAAACGCCGCGAGAGAACAGCTTGCTCGTACCGGCGTCATTCAGGTCGAAGACGCCGAAGGAAAGAAGATTTCCGCTTCCCTTACCGATCTGTTTGTAGTCGGAATAGATGTTCGCAACCGCCTGCACATCCGGTATGTAAATCCTGTCGATAAACTTGCGCAGATTCGACAAATGAGACCGGAAGGCGCTCACTCTTTCGGAACTGGGAATCGAAGTCGATCCGCCTGCAAGGAAGTTTGCAGGCATGGGGAGCTTGCCGCCGAAAACAGCACCCATCTGGTGAGCGATCCGGCGCATTTCAACGGCCTTCGGAATATGACCCGCGACGATATCCAGCGTTGGATCGGCTCGAAAATCCAGATCGTTTCCATTCACGCTGTCCGTGGGATTCCAGGCCGGGGTCCAGGGAGCGGAATCGGGGGCATTCACAAAGTCCACCGCGGCCAGCAGGTAGAAGTGCAGCAGGTGTGACTGGACGAAATTCGCCCCCAGCACCAGGTTTCTGATGATTCGTCCATTGGCCGGCGCGGTTCTCCGTGCCGCGGATTCCAGGGCGAGAGTGGCCGCCATACCGTGAGAGACCGGGCAAACCCCGCAGATTCTCTCAGTGATGGTGGGGGCATCCTTCGGGTCGCGCCCCGTCAGAATCCTCTCGAATCCCCTGAAGAGCGTTCCCGTGCATTTGGCATCCACTACCCTGGTAGCGCCGCCAACCGAATCAATGGTCACCTCGACCTTCATATGTCCTTCGATCCGGGTCACCGGATCCATTACCGTGATTACACTAGCCACAATAGCCTCCACTATGTTTATTGCTCTAGAATAAGCCCGGAAGCCCGTGCAGAGTCTCCGAACGTTTTTGCTTCATCGGGCGCCTTTGGATTTAATGGCAGGTGCTGCAGCTCTGCCCGTTTGTGGGAGGATGGCCCGCAGGAAGTTCCTGCCCGCCTCCGCCAGTGCCTCCGCCCCCGCCGGTACCCCCGCCGCCGCCAAGCTCCGAGGGATCATGGCAACTCGAACACGAACGGGTGGTGCTGTCGTGGCCGGAAGGAAGCGCCCCGGCAGAACTGTAAAGAGGCGAAAATTTATCGGGGAAACCGTTTTCGGTACATCCCGTACAGATAGCATTTGCGCCCACGCACCAGTTGACTCCGCCGTTCCACTTGCGGCTGGCGCAGTCGCCTCGCGTATTCGGACCCTTACAACCCCTGTCCCTCAAACAAAGACCCTCCTGTCCGAAAGTCGTAGCCCAGGGCTGTCCGTTGCGGGGACAGGTGCTGTGAATATTCGCCGAGAAAAAGTCGGTCGGACGTCCGGATGAATCAACAGACACTCTCGTGCCGGCAAGCAGCTTCGCTATCGTTCCCACGATCCAGTCCGGATGTGAGGGACAACCGGGAATGTTTATGGTCGTTTTACCTGTCACGGACCTGACGCTCCTGATCCCGGTGGGATTGGGAGCAGCCCCGGACATGCCGCCAAAGCTCGCACAGGTGCCGATACTGAGCACCGCGGCAGCTTTGGGAGCAAGACGCCTTACCACTTCCAGGGCGGTCATATCGCGTCCGTTTTCCCTCCAGACATAACAGCAGCGTCCACCAAAAGCGGTCGGCACTCCTCCTTCGACGGCCAAAACATACGAGCCGGAAGCCTCAGCGCCGAGGGCGTTCTGCACGGCCAGCGAACCGGCGGCTCCCATGAGGTTGGGGTGATAGGCCAGGTTAACGGTGTTGATGAGAAGATCCGCGGCATCCGACGGTTGAGAGGTAGCGATGCGATTGGCTAAAGATACCGTACAACCGGTGCAGTTCGAGGCTGCAATCCAGATGATCGGAGGTCCTCCCCCCGTAGCCAGCGCCTTCTCCAGTTTGCCCAGAACCGAATATTCCAGGCCGAGGGCCGCTGCGGACCCCACGCAGTACTTCAGGAAATCTCTTCTCGAAACTTTCATTGCCACTCCTTTTACTTTTGAGTAATTCACTATTGCCTCTGAGTCGATTCTGTCTCCCATGCAGGAACTGTTCTCCTTACAGAATCCGTGCCTTCTGATTGCGGATCTGTATAAAACAGAGAGTCGCCGCGTCAGGTCCTGGTTTTCGTGCGCCGGCGTCTAACAACGGAAAACAAGACGGGGAGTTTTAGTGCAGGCAATTCCATACAGACATGTCGGCATCTGCCTACCATTCCAGTAGAGGCCCCTGCGCGGCAAAAGCGCCACCTGCCGGGCGCCCGGCAAATTCTGCAGACCCTGCTCGCCTGGGTGCAAACGGCTTTCAGCCTTGAACGCATCGAAGAAGGGCTTACCTTTTTGGGAAGGCGGCTCAGGGTAGTGACAAGGTGTTTAAACAGCAGCTTAACACTTTAACGATAATGTTAACTTATTCCTGGAATTTTAGTCAGTTGCACACGCCATCCGCCCAGGAGGCGTGGGATAAGGAAGAGAAATGATGTTCGCTGCGAAATTGATTTTTGCTGTTGCCATCGCTGCCTCCATAATGATCCGGCCACCACTGGGCATTGTCCCTGCAGTCCAGGCGGTCGAGGTCCCGGGTAATGAGAGGGTCATGCAAAAAGAAAGGGAAGGACAGAAGGAGAAATTGGCCGTTCCGCGCGGTAAGCATGTAGACTTAACCCCGGTTCCGGGGGAAAAAGCACCTCCAATAGAAACTGAGGCGCTGGATGCCGTCGGCGAGAAGATCGGTCACCATATTGACGTCATCGGCAAAAAGATCGCCGCCTTTCTTGGCCCCTGGGCAAATGCGACTCCATTTCGCGGAATCACCTGGCTGAAGCTCCTGGTTGTCCTGTCGCTCATTCTGGTCGTTCTGGTATTCGAACGGGCCTTTCGTGCCGGATTGGACTCTCTTGTCAGGAAAATGCAATCTGAGGGAAAGCCGGCATCGTGGAAGGGACTGGTCATCCGGGCTCTGGCGCCCCCAATCTCATTTTTCATCCTTGTGTACGGAATCTATGCTGCTCTATCTCCCCTTTTCAAACATTTCCAGGCTCGCAGCGGCGCCAATATCTTTCATGATGTGGCGGTCAACCTTGCCAATATCGGCGGCGCATTCGCGCTGGTCTGGTTCATATATCGTATTATTTGGGCAGCAGGCGCCTTCATGCAGGGCAGACTGCCCCCCAGTCCCGGTGTGCTTGAGTCTATTCTGAAGCGTTGCCGGGGCCCCATTCAGATGTTCATCATGCTCCTCGTGATCCGTAGCCTGCTTCCTGTTTTTGGTCCTGTACCGCAGCTTTTTTCGATACTGACCAACCTGTTGAGCCTGGTCTTTATCGGCACTCTTGCGTGGCTGGCCATACAGGCCATTTACGTGGCAAGCGATCATTTCGTGGTTCTCTACAGCGGGCGTGCCCGAAATCTTTTTTATGTGCGTAAAGTTCAGACACAAGTCCGTTTCATAAGGAGGCTGGTGGTCACACTGGTAATTCTGCTCTCCGCGGCAATGGGCATGATGGTGTTCGACAAGGTACGGCAGCTCGGAACGAGTATCCTGGCCTCGGCGGGTATCGCCGGCGTGATCGTGGGTTTCGCCGCACAACGCACGCTGGCTAACCTTCTGGTCGGACTCCAGATTGCCGTTACACAGCCTATCCGTATAGGCGATATTGTTACGGTTGAAAATGAAACGGGAACCATCCAGGAGATCTATTCGACCTTCGCTGTTATCCAGACATGGGATCAGAGGAGCCTCATCATTCCCCTGACCTACTTTACCGAAAGAACGTTTCAGAACCTCACCCTCTCCTCTTCCGAACTCCAGGGAACGGTACCCTTTTTCGTGGATTACAGCGTACCTGTCGATGCTATTCGCGAGGAACTCCACAGGATATTGCAGGCATCTTCCTTTTGGGATGGGAGGAACTGGGGACTGAGTGTCACCAATCTGAAGGAGAACTCCGTGGAACTAACCGCGATAATGAGCGCTTCGGACTCGGCAAAACTCGGCAGCCTGCGTAGCGAAGTGCGTGAGAAGCTGCTTTCCTTTCTTCAGAAGGATTTCCCCGCGGGGATGCCCAGAGTCCGCGCCGAACTGGATATCGGGAAGGGTCTCGGCATCGGCAATGGCGGAGCACGGGGAAATATCGGAAATACGGATGCAGCCGCATAGGGAAACGAGCATACCGGCTTTCCGCGGTTTCATGATAGAAGGGCCTGTACCATATCCCGTTGCAGCGGTAAAGTGAGGCTTGGTAATTACTTGAGGAAGTTGTAAAGAAAGATGTCATCATCATCGGAGCAGGCGCATCCGGGCTCATTTGCGCCATGGAAGCGGGAAGACGGGGCCGTTCCGTGCTGGTCCTGGACCATGCGCCGAGAACCTGCGGCAAAATCCGCATCTCGGGCGGCGGCCGGTGCAACTTTACTAACAAATACGTTGGCCGCGAGAACTACATCTCCAACAATCCTCATTTTTGCACTTCCGCCCTGGCGCGTTTTACACCCGATGACTTCATTTCAAAGATCCGCGACAACGGCATCAGGTATCATGAGGAAGATGCCGGACGGTTGTTTTGTGACCGGAGTTCAGAAGACATAATAGACATGCTCCACACCGGGTGCGGCAATGCATCGGTTGAACTGCGAATGAACACCGAGGTCCTTGAGTTGTCGAAGGCCACGGAATTCAAAGTGCTCACCGGTCATGGCGCATACAGCTCGGAGTCCCTGGTGGTGGCGACGGGAGGTCTTTCGTTTCCCGGGTTGAAAGCGAGCAATTTCGGATATTCCACTGCACGGAGGTTCGGATTGAAAGTCACGCCGCTCAGGCCCGCGCTGACGCCGCTCAGATTCAGCCGCGATGATTACATGCGGTTTTCAGGCCTGGCAGGCGTTTCCCTAAGATCCTCAGTGCGATGCGGGGGCGTGGTATTCCAGGATGATCTGCTTTTCACTCACAGGGGGCTCAGCGGTCCTTCCATTCTTCAGATTTCATCCTACTGGGACCCCAAAAGCCCCCTATCCATCGATCTGCTTCCAGGTATCGATATCGATCAATTTTGATGGATCAGCGCAGCACCAGGCTTCACTTGCTTAATGTGCTGGATCGATACCTGCCCCGGCGTCTGCTTCAGAAGCTCGGGACTGCGCATCTGCTCTCCAGGCCGCTCAACGAGATTTCCTCCCATGAGCTTGCGGGGATCTCCCAAAGCCTGCACAACTGGGAGGTCAAGCCGGCTGCGGCCGAGGGATACGACAAAGCGGAAGTGACCCTTGGCGGTGTGGACACAGATGGACTTTCGTCGAAGACAATGGAGGCAAGAAAAGTTCCCGGCCTCTATTTCATTGGAGAAGTGGTTGACGTGACGGGACAGCTCGGGGGTTATAACCTTCATTGGGCCTGGGCCTCAGGTCACGTTGCGGGCCAGTATGTTTGAGATCACTTTGGAGTCTAACTGCTGGAAGGGGTTTTCATGTGGGGATTGGATGAACTGAGACAACACAGGGAAGTCGTCGATATCATTGATTGGGAAATGACCCCGGAGATAGCCGTCGAGACATTTCTGGAATGGGGAACGGGGTGGACACGCAGGGACACCTTCGTCCGCTACCCCGGGCAAGAATCGCTCTATTTCGTGATCTACGACTGGGAGAGCCCGCCCGGGGTGACTCTCATCCGGAGAAATGCCCAGGAAGCCGAAGAAATTGCAAAGGTTCCAGCACCGGAGGAACTGATTCAACGAGCAATTCATGAAAGTGGGCGCAAACCGGGCGTCGGCGTGCACGCGCTTACCGAGGAAATCAAAAAGTGGCTGCAGGACGCGCTTGGTTGCTGAGATAGTTCGAAAAGAGAGCGCCCGTTCTCGAAGCATTGCTTGAAAACGGGCGCTATTGAGTCAGAAGGCTATTCCTATTGTCACTAGCTTGTCTCGTGCGCCGGCGAAGTCATGTGCCCTGAGGCGTAGGCAGGTTTTGCCGTCTGAAGCGATCCGTCGAACACGCCCTTGCCCGTCAGGGTGTCCAGAATATAGCCGGTCTCTCCGTGCTGACTGAGGTCGAGACCTTCGGCCTCCTCTTCTTCGCTTGCCCTAACGCCCATAATCAGGTCGATAACTTTGAGTATTACCAGGGTGACGGCAAAGGCGTAAACCCAGGCGGCCAGGATGGTGATGAGCTGGATTCCCAGTTGTGAGGGATTGCCGAAGAAGAGCCCGTCTGCGCCGGCCGGATTGATCAGCTTGGAGGCGAAAAGACCGGTTGCAATGGCGCCCCAGGTTCCACCGACCGCGTGGACGCCGATGACATCCAGGGAGTCATCATAGCCGAATCTGGGCTTGAGGCTCACAGCGGTGTAGCAGATGAGGCCGCCCGCCGCGCCGATGATGAGGGCGGACATCGGACCAACGAAGCCGGAGCCGGGGGTGATGGCGACCATGCCGACAACGGCCCCTGAGGCCACGCCCAAGGCAGTCGGTTTGCCTCTGTGGCGCCATTCGGCAAGCATCCAGGAAAGGGCGGCGGAAGCGGTCGCAATCTGCGTAACCACAAAGGCGGAAGTGGCGAGTCCTCCGGATGCCAGGGCGCTGCCGGCATTGAAGCCGAACCATCCGAACCACAGCAGCGCAGCCCCGGTGATCGTCATAGTGAGGTTATGAGGCGCCATGAGTTCTTTGCCGTAGCCTTTTCTCTTGCCCAGGTAAAGGGCGGCTGCGAAGGCCGATACGCCGGAGCTGATATGCACGACCAGACCGCCTGCGAAATCCAGGGCGCCAAGGTTCTTGATCCAGCCGCCTATGCCCCAGACCCAGTGCGCCAGCGGATTATAGATAAGCAATGCCCAGAGTACGATGAACACGACGTAGGCGCTGAACTTGATCCTTTCCGCAATGGCGCCGGAAATCAGGGCCGGGGTAATGATTGCGAACATCATCTGAAAGATCATAAACGCCTGGTGGGGAACCGTGGGAGCGTAATCGGCATTGGGCTCGAACCCTACCCCGTTGAGTCCGAGCCAGTCGAGACCGCCTACCAGCCCTCCGATATCCGGGCCGAAAGACATGCTGTAGCCCAGTACTACCCATTCTACCGTGATGAGGCATAAGGCAATAAAGCTCTGCATGAGTGTGCCGAGAACATTCTTGCGGCGCACCATTCCGCCGTAGAAGAGACCGAGACCGGGGGTCATCAGCATGACGAGCGCAGTGGAGGCAAGAAGCCATGCCGTATCGCCCGTATCGACCTTTGGCGCGGGGGTTTCGGCGGCAGGCGCCGCGGGCGCTGGCGCGGATTCCGTTGCAGCCTGGGCGAGCAACATGCTCCCCGGCGTTCCCGGTTCCGCACTGTGGGCGGGAAGCGCCAGACATGCCAGCAGCGGAAATGCAAATAGTGAAATCAGTATGAAACAAACCAACCTTTTCATGATACTCCTCCGGGTCTTAATATTGCTGCGTTAGTATTCAACCTGTATGAATCCGGATTGTTAAACCGCTTCAGCGCCAACTTCCCTGGTGCGAATGCGCATTACGTCATCCACGTTGGAAATGAAAATCTTCCCGTCTCCGATCTTGCCGGTATGAGCCGCTTTCTGAATGGCTTCAATCGCCGCCTCCGCCATTTCATCCTGAACAACGAGAATGATCAGGAGCTTCGGAACAAAGTCCACGCGGTATTCAGCTCCCCGATACAACTCCACATGCCCTTTCTGGCGTCCGAATCCCTTTACTTCCAGCACGGTCATTCCCTGCACCCCGATGGCCAGAAGCGCCTCCTGTACTTCCGTGAGTCTGAATGGCTTAACGACTGCTTCTATCTTGATCATCTCTTTCTCCTTTCGGTTTTAGGCAAAAGAGTTGGCAAGCTCTGTGCCAAAGCATCGCGCATAACATAACCGCTGGATTTAATTGGATACTTCTATTGCAGGTCGGGAATTCGAACGATTATCTTGGCACAATTTTGTATCGAATTGATATTATGCACCAAAATCGTGCCCTCCGCTGACCGAAGGGGTGATTCCGAGGCCGTTTTCCACGCAAAACCAAACCCGCTCGCTCATCCACGCGGCATGCGGATGCAGGTTGACACCATTTTGTGCAGAAAACAGGTGCAAACGAAATCGGCCTCTCCCTTGCGGAAGAGGCCGATGGTATTTGGGGGGAAATTCGGTACGATCAGATTTCAAGCCACGAGTCGGAATAAAGCGTCTGGCCGAGAATGACTTTGGCTGTTTTGACGAATTTTCGTTCCTCGTCGGAAAGGGAATTCATATCGATGGAGGCGCCATCCTCCACCTTGTGAACCAGCGCTTCCAGGTTGGTGTGCTTTCCGCGTGCTATCTCATGGAGCTTCGTATCGAAGCAGTCCACGATTGCGGAGTAGAGTCCGTGGCGCTTGAGGATGATGAGCATGACCTGGTTCAGGATGGGCCGCAGGTGCTCCGGCGGGCCGTTCGAGACATTTGAGAGCCCTATGGTGCTTCTGCATCCGGGGGCGATATCCTCGAACATCTTCATGAATTCCAGCACGCTCATGATCTGTATCTGCTGGACGTTCACCGGCGTCTGGATAGGATCGACGTAAATGCGTCCGGGATCGATACCGAACTCTCCCGTTGCCTTATAGACCAGTTCCGCGCAAAGCGCGCCGCGCTCATTTTCATCCCGCGGCATGCCCTCCGGTCCCCACAGCAACCCTACGAACTCGGCATCGTACTGTGAGGCTATGGGCAGGAGCGCTTCCATACGTTCCGGGCGAACCATGATCGAGTTGATCAGGGGACGATTCTTCTTGGTGACTTTCAAACCGGCTTCAATGGCCTTGATGTTGGAGGTATCGAGAGCGAGGGGCACATTAACGACTTCTTCTATGACTGGAACGAGCCAAGTCATGAGTTCTTCACCGGTCTTTCCGGCGGGCCCGATATTGAGATCGATCCAGTCCATGCCCGCCTCTGCCTGCTGCACGGCAAGTTCCTGAAGCGGTTTCGCCTCCCGCGCTTTCAGGGCCGCACCGTATTTCTTGCTCATTATATTGAGGTTTTCCCCTATAAGCTTCATACCATCCCCTTCCGTTATGCCTTCCAATTCTTGATGAACTTTGGAATCTGACTGGCTTCCCTGGGACCGATCAGGATGCTCCACGCCCCTCCAAGTTCTTCTTCGAGTTCACCGCTGATGCCTGCAGCGTATCCCGGGATAATCAGATTGTTGTGCTTGACTTTATCCTTGATCCCGCACTTTCTGATAAAGGTCCCTACACTCTCGCCGGAGAATTTTCCCGCAGCCCAGGCTGTCATTACCGAAAGGCCTTCCGTGTCCTGAACACACAGCCAGGTGGGTACCCGGCTGGATTCAATTTCACCGGAGACGATGAAGTAGGTCAAGGAAAAATTGCAGGTTACCAGGACGGGAGAATTCTCATCGGGGTTGTTGATGGAATAGATCCCCTGCTCCGCGGTCATGGGCCGCTGAGGATCGGTGTATATGTTGAGCCGCTCCAGGAGAAGCGGGAAAATCACGTGAGGCTGAAGGTCGCTCAGAACGATGACCCCGCCGTATTTGGCAACGAAAGTCGCCGCAACCAGGGCTTCATCCATAATCCCGTCCGCCATTTCATTGGCGAGAACTATGGTGGGAAATCCGAGAGGCCGAAACCGGTCTTTGAGTGCGGCACGGCGGATCAGCACCTGCTCCTCGAAAGCCTTCTTGAGATTACGTGACCCTGTGTCGATAACCAGGTCTTTGAGACCCATGGCCGAGAGTTTCTCGGTCAAAGCGATCACGCTCTCAAGACTGCCGTCGCCTTTGACCGCCAGCGGGCAACCGGCTGCCTTGGCCAGGTTTCCGAGTGCATCGGCGTTGTCCTGTGTGGCAGCGTACAGAAGCGGCTTGCTGTCTTTGAATGAATCGACCGCAGAGGTCAGCACATCAACGGAGTCGGAAATGAAAATCATCGCGGCGCCTACCTCGTCGGAAACAACCTTCGCCATGGCGCAGAACCTTGCGGCATCGCCGTTGGTATCCTTGATGGCAAACATCTCGGCCCGCAGCTTCAATCCTACACGGTCATACTGAGATTCCTTGAATCGCTTGATCTTTCCGGCCACCGAAGCGCTATCTTCATCGGTTGAAACAAGAACGGCAAATCCCGGAGGATTTACAAAAGTCTTCTCGTGCCGGAAAAGAACCGTTTCACCGCCGACTTTCACGGCATACTCGCCCGTTCCAATTGTGAGCGGCCGGATGGGAGGCGCCGATTCAGTAGCCAGTTTTTCCTTCGCCTCCTCGGAAACATAAGGGCATTTGTCCAGCTCCGCTTTGCCGGAGGCCAGGTTCATTGCAAAGGCCAAACAGGTCGGAACCCCGCACTCCCCACAATTGGTCTTCGGCAGCAACTTAAAAATTTGAATCCCGGTAAGGCCCATCTGTTTTATCTCCTGATAAGAGTTCAGTTCCTCTTATGAAACCGGACGGGAACAGGGTTCCCGTCCGAATCATTTATCAGCCAAGGATCCCTTCCATGGTAAGGGCGGGATGTCCCTTCTCTTCGAGGAAGGCATATATTTCGTCCTCGGTGACGCCGTTTTCCTCGGTTGCGATCATATCGATGAAATTGGGAATTCCCATTTCCTCCCCGCGCTTGACAAGTCTGTCGCGCAGTTCCTCTTTGAGTATCTTCGGAATCCACACCACTCTCATGAGACCGCCGTCACCCGATACGAACTTGCGCTGTGTGATATTGTACTTGCTGTGGCCGACGAAACCGGGGGTGACGTTGCCGCCGCCGATGGTTCCGGCAAGGGTGGTGAACTTCATGCCGCTTGGAGTCATTCCGCTGTACTCGCGGTTGACCGTCATGATCCCGTTGCACATCGGCAGAACGGCTGCGATACACTCACAGCACCCGCAGGTAGTCATCGGGTCATAGATCAGGCTGTAGAAGTTGTAGCTCGAGATCGACTGCCGCGAGGCTTTGTATACGAAATCGTTGACTCCCTTCCAGTTGCCCAGTTTGGGGTCGAGGGTATCGGCCTTATCGATCGGCTGGTTTGGCCCGGTGGGATTGATTTCAAACGAGGCTTTGCAATCGAGCCAGTTGTAAGCACCGCACAATCCGGTTCGCTCGGGGCTGATAACGCAGACATGGGTCGGCGCGAAAGATTGGCAAAGAGTACAGGAGTAATAGGTCTCGGTCCCTTCATCGGTCATGCCCTCGATGCGCTCATCGCGGATCTTGTAAGCCTGCTGCGCAACCGGAACCATTTCCTTTACCTTTGCAGCATCGGTATAAATCTTGACCTGGCATTTGTCGAAAATCGCGCCGAAATCCTGGTGATACTTGGCATGGAGTATCTTTCCGATATGCTCAAGGGTGAATCCCTTTTCAACAGCCTGCTTGCCTATGCGGTACCAGGCGATGTCGCGCTGTCCGATGTGCATGACGCCCTGGGCATAGTTGACAAGGTGGTGGATCTGCCGTTCGAGGATGGGCTCGTAATCTTCCTGCATCTTACGGCCGGCCACTTCGACCACTACGGCAAGCGGGAGGGTCGATCCCGATTTTACGTCCTTGAGATCGGGGCCGATTACCTCCACCCTGCCGTCCTCAACCGAATTCATATCGGCGATTCGAACCAGTTCGCAGCAGGGTGTCTTGCCCCCTCCGCATTCTACATAGACATCGTCTTTGCGTACACGCTCGCCCTCGAAAGCCGGGCCATAGGATACGGGAATGGGAATCTCCGTAATCGTGACTTTCAGGCCGCGCACTTCAATAGACTTCGCAGTAACCTGTTCGTAAGGTATGCTCGAGACCACATGCTCATAGGTACAGATACCGGTTGGAAGGATTTCCGGAATATCGGTATCGGCGATAGTCGGGAAACCCCAGTTGATTGCGCCGGCTGCATTGGCTGCCCACTCGGCGTTGACCTCGCCGAAGGCGTTCACAAAAGCGAAAACGCGGTCCTTGTTGTATTTGAGGATGGTAGCGTAGTCTCCCGGCTTGACACCGCCGAAGGCCATGGCTGCCCGGTTGGCGAAACCCAGCGCAAACACCGCAGCCGAAATGTCGGGGCCGAAAGGCACCAGGCGCGTGTTCCATCCGATCTGCACGCCCGCTTCGACAAGCTGCTCGGAAAAGGTCGTGCCCGTCTGGTTGGCGCACATGAAAACGTAGAGGTTCTTTTTCTGATAGTCTTCAGCAATCATCTTGGCGATTTCGGGATTCGGGGCCGCACCGACAATGGCGGCGAAGCCGGGGGCGCTTCCGTCAACGAACTCGATGCCCCTTTTTCGCATGATCGTATCATCGGCTGCGCCCAGCCAAATCTTCCCGTTTTCCATATCGCATTCTTCACCCTGGCAGTAAAAGCCGGGATCTTCGACGTACCGGATCGCTTCGACGATTTCTTCGGCCAGTATGGCAGCCATACCGGAGTCTAGCGTCCCCCCCAGGTAGGGAAGATTTATGTTGTGCTCGGCTTTGATATGCGGAGGGAGAAGCTCCCGGCACTGTTTTATCACCGGTTCCGCATCGCCGAGTTTCTCAATTTTGATGCCGAGGATGGAATAGATAATCGGAAGGTAGAAGGCCGTGTTGGGAAAGCCTATCGGCTGGTTCGGCCCATATTTGTCCATTGCCTGTTTGAACTTGCCTTCGGCCTTGGACACTATATTGTAAGCTCCCTGGATCGCTGCAAAAGCGACTAACCTGGACATACTGAACTCCTTTTTCTTTTTTCCTGCAACGCAACCGGCTTCGAGCCGGAGTTAATGCGGTCATCTTCACACCGGGCAGGCTACTCGCCGGCAGCTCTGCGATCTTCCATGCTGAAGAGTTTCCGTTCGCGTTTTTCGGAAAGGCCAAGAGCGGCCCGTTTCTTATCAATATGGTCAATCATCATCTGGGCCATTTCGTGAGGATCTGTAGCGAATCCCCATTTCCCGAAGCCCTCTTCTTCCAGTCCGCCGAACAGATAGTCCTGGAACTTCGTACCGTCGACTGTCGGGAAGGTCACTCCGAAGATGGTATACACGCCGGAGGCCACAAAATACTGCCCGATGCAAATCGCTTTTTCGCTCATGAACTCCGGGGCGGCGCCGGCGACCGGAAGGTCGGATATCTTGTCTCCGAGGCCCCCGATGCGAACCATCTCGGAGCATGCGATAAGGATACGGCTGTTATCGACGCACGAGCCGAGGCTCAGAACCGGCGGAATGCCGACGGTCTCGCAGACTTCCTGGAGCCCCTCGCCGGCAAGTACGGCTGCGTCGGGCTTGAGCAAGCCGGCTTTGGCAAGCGCTATCTGGGAACATCCCGTCTGTACCACCAGGACGTTGTTCTTGATCAGTTCCTTTACCAGCTCAACATGAACCCAATCCTGCTTCACACGCGGATTCGTACAGCCCACAACGCCCGCTACGCCGCGAATTCGACCGTTTATGATATTCTCGTTCAACGGAGTGTAGGATCCTCGGAACCTGCCACCCAGCATGTAATTGACATATTCATGGGAAAAGCCGTGGACCCCCCAGTCCTGCCGCTGCGGAATGACCACCTTCGCCGTCCGTTTGCTGAAACGCTCTATCGCCATGCTGGTGATCTGGTTCGGCGCGTCAAGTGGCGCATGCTCGTGGAACTCAACGTGAGTCGCCCCTTCTATCTTGGCCCTGGGATTGGTGGTGAAGAACTTCGTTCCATAGCACTCAGCCATTCTTGGGAGGGCCTGCATGATGCATTGAACGTCGACACCCATGGCATCCACGGCGCCTGTGGCGATAATCGCCTCTGAGGTCACGAAATTTCCGGCGTGGGGAATGCCGTGGCGTCCAAGCACTTCCGCACCGGAGCAGCACATGCCGAGCAGATTGATGCCGGAGGCGCCTGCGGCTTTGGCTCTTTCCAGGTTGGCAGGGTCGTTGGAAGCCATAATCATCGCCTCAAAAAGAAGAGGCTCGTGACCGTGGATAATGATGTTGACCTGGTCTTCTTTCAGGAATCCCATATTCACACCGGCCACCCTGGGTTCAGGGGTGCCGAATAGGATATCGGAGATTTCGGTGGCGACCATGGAACCGCCCCATCCGTCAGCAAGGGCGGTGCGAGAGCATTGCTGAATTATGTTCTTGTAGTTTTGGTCCACACCCATATGGCTGCGGTGCATGAGTTCCATAATCTCGCGCATTGCACCGCGTGGAACGATATTGGCCTTGCGCCACACCTCCAGGGTCTTGGGCGGAACCCGCCTGGCAAAGGGGATCTCTCCCTCGACCTGTGTATAGGTCCTTTCCAGTTCGGCATAGAGTTCGTTTGCAATATCCTTAACCGATTTGTTTTCGGTGGAAATCCCGATGCTCTCGGCGACTTTTTTGAGTTTCACCTCATCCTGGATCTTAAAATGACTGATCTTGCCGTTGACGACATCCCGAAGAACATCCAGCATGACCATGCCGTGATCGGTATGCGCAGCACCACCGGAGGCGACCATGCGCGCAAAGTTGCGGGCTGCTATCGTGTCGATGGTGGCGCCGCAGACACCAACCTTCGAGTAGGGATCTCTGGAGTTCAAGCGGCAGGGGCCCATAAAGCAATGTTTGCAGCAGGCCGATTCGGCGCCGATGGGGCAGGGCTTCATTTCCGCTGCACGGGTGAACAGGGTTTCGAACCCATCGTTCTCAATTTTTTTGAGCATCTGAAGGGTCGTCTGGCACGTGGTCATTTCTCGAAAGTCAACTTTTTTTACCTTCTTTTCTTCTGCAATCGAGATTGGTTTTTCCTTCTTCTCATCCTGCGACATATTCCACCTCTTTTCCCCTTCCTGGGGATGTTTGTATTACCGGGCTCTCTTGCTGTAGGCCACGCAAGCTTACATCATTTTAGAGATATAGTTTTTCACCAGCTTGATTGCCTCCGGGTGGCGCATTACCACCACATCGGCCCCGGCGATCAAAAGGTCTACGGCTGTGATTGCTTCCATCAGGATTCCGCGTTTTGCGGCATCCCCCAACTCCGGAGCATCCTCTGTGCTGAGATTGGACTCCTTGCATTTCCAGGTCTCATTGCCGACATTGACAATAATGGGCTGCTGAAGTTTTTCATCTTCCTGGGTAAGTGCTGCCTGCTCGATTCGCTCGATTACCGAGTAGCTGTATTCGAGCCCGTAGCCAAGCCCGCCTGTCGTCGGATCGATGATCAAATCATCCACCCCGACCCCGAGGTTTCCAAGAAGAATATTGAGCTGTTTTGCCAGGTTGACATCTATGGGTGAGGAAGCGACCACCACCTGCTTATACCCGAGGCAGGCAGCTCCAATCTGTTTATAGTCGCCCTCCTCGACCGGGGATATCCCGACCCTGCGGCCGGTGCATTTTTCGGCAACCAGCCTCATCACCTCTACATCTTTATCATGATTGGCGACACCCCAGATCACTACGGGCACATCCACGGCGTCGACAACTTTTTTCACCGTTTCCGCAACTTCCTCGGCGGGCCTATTGTCTCCGTTTGGATCGGCGCTCTTGGTCTGGACAACGATCATCTCGGCCCCGTATTCCTGAACGCACTTGCGCGCCCAGGCCGCCGAATCACCCAGGACATCGCTGAACGGCTGCTTAGCCGCCTCAGCCCAATCCTCCGAGGGATCTTTGTCCCACACCTCCATTGCTATCCTGGGAGGATTTGGGACCGTCCCCTCAAACGAATGGAAGGAAAAGACGGTCTTCCCACCTATCTTTACCGCCTTGTCGCCGGATCCCAGGGTCACTTCCCTGATCCTTCCCGAATACACTTGCTTTGATGGTTGGAATGCCAAGGTCAGGTCCTCCTTCTTGAGAGTCGTTTTTACCTTGATTAGCGAGCCGGCCTAGTCACCGCGCGGGTGTACCGAATAGCGAATCGAGATACACTTGTCCCTGAAAATCAAGGAACACAACAGGAAAAAAGCTTGGGATTCTTGCCTGCCGGGTCCGGAAGCGATTTGACTTCCGCACATGGCAAAGCTCTCAGGTCATTTGTTCGGCCTCATTCAGGCGTGAAGCCGACAGGATTAAGAAGAGGAAATTCTCGGGAGAAGGAGTAAAACTGCGTGTCCGTGAAGCAAAGGAACGTGAAAACGCGGAACAGAAGTTGTGGGGGCTTCCATTTTCCCCCTCTCAGATGCTAACCCCTATTAAATACCGGGATGCCCCTAAAATGTCAACGTATTTTGTCTTCGATACCAATATCCGAAAGAGCATTTCCCGGTTTATAATTTAACTTGAGCACATCCTGCGCGAATCTGTCCTTTCTCCTGAACTTCCGCGGATGAATTCCCTGCACAACTCATCCATGATAGCTGCTGCGGATCATTATTCAAGTGTCATTTCCCTGGTTTCCTTGTGAAAATTTATACTCCGGAAGCCATGTGCCAAATACCACAAACCAATCCCCTTTTTGCCACAGGACCATTTTAACGCCCCCTGCCCTTTCCCGATTTCTTCGATGGACTTGTGCAAAGAAATCGCGTAGTATGAGAACCTGGTGAGGAGCAGGGTTGCATTTGGCTACAGGATACTGGTGTCACCCATCATTTGTTCACCGCTTGACTCTCGATTTCACAAATTTTCTCCGCAAAAGATCCTCATCGGGTCTTGTATGCTATTGGAATCCTTGTGCAATACTGGTCTTTATGCTATTTCCGGAGGAGGCATGTATGAGTAATGAACGTAAGCTTGTCCTGTTGCCGGTGGACGGTTCCGACCAGTCTATGGAAGTGGTGAAGTATATTTCCAAGGCCGTGAATCTGTCTAACTCAGAAGTGGTGTTCCTTTCTATCATAGACAAGATGCCGGACATATTCTGGGATTCCGGTCAGGACTCCACCGTCAGCAAGCACCTGGAACATATGAAAGACTGGGACTCTTATAAAGAGCAGAGGATGCGGGACTGTGTAGGCGATGCCTGCAAGATTCTGCAGGCTGCGGGTATACCGGAGAGCGCGGTTACCTGTAACATTCAGAAGAGAAAAGACGGAATAGCTCGGGATATCCTCAACGAATGCAAGTTCGGCTACAACGCTGTTGCAATCGGGCGGCGCGGCCTTGGCCAGATGGAAGAATCCATGCTCGGGAGTATTGCCGCCAAAGTATTCATCAATGTTGCCGATGCCCCCGTCTGCATGGTGGGCGGCAAACCCAAACCCGGCAAGATCCTCCTCGGCCTCGATAAATCTCTGTCATCAGTACGGGCCGTTAACTTTGTAAGCAGCATGCTCAATAACGGAACCCCTTCGGTATGCCTCACCCATGTGGTTAGAATTCCACAGACCCAGACCGGCAGACCGCTCGACGAAGCCAATGTGGAGAAGATCGTCAAGCAGCATGAGGAAGAAATGGCCCCCATTTTCGAAGCCGCTAAGAAAACCCTGACGGAAGCAGGCTTCGCACCGGCCAACATCAGCTCCAAGCTTATCCGAGGAAGCGGCAGTCGGGCTGTGAATCTTTTCAATCAAGCCAAGAGCGGCAAGTTCGGCACCATTGTGGTCGGAAGAAGAGGCCTCAACGACGTCCAGGAATTCACCATGGGCAGAATTCCTTATAAACTGGGCCAGATTGCAACCAATATCGCTTTGTGGCTGGTGCCTTAGCTCGACCTGCACTGACTGCCTGTAATCCTCAGCGCTCCATGCTCGTTCCATGAAATCCCGCGGTTTCCGCGGGATTTCATGGAACAGTACCCTTCACTTTCTCTTTGGTCCAAGGCACATACCCATTTTCATGGTGATAATCCTCTCTTCCCCAAAGGGCAGTAATTTCTTGACATAGCGTTTCATAAACATAAACTGAATTCCAGAAAGACTTCCCATCAATTTCAGAAAGCATGTGCCTGTCTGTCCAGAAGGGTTTTACTCTCTGTAAGAGGAGGATGTCATGCAGATCCATTCAGCTCCCCGATCTCGAATCTTGCTCCTCACTTTGCTTTTAATCGGGACTTTGACCGCAGCAGCGGGCAATCCCCCGGCGAGCGAGGCCTGGTATCCCAAGGCTATCGAACACAAGCAAACCGACACGGCGATCGTCAAAGAATCACAGGTGCAGGGTTGGCCGCCTTCCCACCCGACCTATTCTCGCAGCTTCGCCGATGTAGCGGTCAGCGGCAATGGGGCCAAAATCGCCTTCTGGGTAAATGTGTATGTCGCCGGGGCCTGGCGCCTGTTCATCGCCAACTCCGATGGAAGCGGCCTGGTCGATGTTACCCCGTATCTGCCCGCCAATTGGCAGATCGGTCTTCTCGACATCAACGAAAATGGCTCGAAGATCTTTGGCGGCGGAGGAGAATACAACTGATATTGCGACGTATCTGCATCGCCTCCGACCTGTGCACGGGCGGTCTTCTCCGGCATCTGGAACGGCGATGGAAATAAACCCTTTACCATCAATGGACCCGGCGCGAGCCTGTTTTTCAAACATGCCGCCAATTCTTCCGACAAGGGGTTGTATACAGCCGCCTTGGGGGGGGACTCCCACAAAGGTGCTCGATCTGGACGACTTGTATTGCGATTCCTTGTGCGGCAACATGAACGTGCTGGGTTTTCTGGGGGCTGCGCGAGATTCGGGACGTATGTTGCTTGTCTTCGACAGGGATTATTTTACGACCGTTCCCCCCTCCAGGAGCACGGCAATGTACTATGTGGACAGCGGAGGCAGTGCGGTCAAAATAGCCGGCGAAGAGCACGATTATGTGTGGTCCATCCAGGATATCAATAACGATCTGATAAGCCACGACGGCAGCCGGGCGCTTTATGCCTACGACGACAATGGCGACCCCAATCCCCCGCCTGAATTTCACTGGGTGGAATTGCCCAGCGGCACGAAGCACAAGATCGCCAATGCCGTACCCGATTTCAATGCCACCATCTCCGCCGACGGCAATGCGGTTCTCTTTTCCACCTCCAGCGACTATCGGGCTACCAGAGTCACCCTGGCCACCGGGGACGAGCGGGATACCGGTTCCTATTTCATTCCAAATTCATACAACCAGTGGTATCAAAGCGGACTGACGGACAACAACAGGTACTACTACATTCCAGCCGGCAGCAGCGCTCCCACGACCCCTCCGTACAATTACCTTCGACG
Source organism: uncultured Syntrophobacter sp. (assembly GCA_964539645.1). Lineage (GTDB taxonomy): Bacteria > Desulfobacterota > Syntrophobacteria > Syntrophobacterales > Syntrophobacteraceae > SbD1. The sequence goes on along the minus strand of CAZIJV010000013.1, from coordinate 75,825 downwards.
GGTCGATCTGAATCCGACCAGCTTCGATCCCGCTCCCGACATAACGGATATCCAGTGCAGCGCACCTGCTCTGCTCCATGTTGACGGCGCCACCGTCACCTTCACTGCCAGGGTCACCGATGCACAGGGACCGGACAACATTGCATGGGTGAATCTCTCAGTGCTGATTGAAGGCCGAGAGCAGCCCTCCTGGCCGATGGGACGCGCGCCCCTCGCCTTTCCCTCCGGTGACGCCGGCAGCACCCTCATGTATGACGACGGCGCCCACGGCGATGCGGTCGCCGGCGATGGTGTTTTTACCTTTAATGCGGTTGCGACCCGGAAAGGCGACTATGCCGGGTTCAACACCTGGTACAACCATTTTACACTGCCTCACGATGTGGGCATCAGGATCATCGCCAAAGATAAGGATGAGAATTACACCATCGCCGACACCCGGCTGACCATAACCAACAGAGGAGCATGGGCGCCGTTGAACCTCCTCCTGGAATAACTCGATAGAGTTTTATCCGGCAGAGTTGCAGGGCGGGCGCGTCATCGCGCCCGCCCTCGTGGAGTCTCTCCCTGCACATCCCTATCGAAATAGGGTGTCAGCTTCTTTCAAAAGTGTAGTTCCCATTCATGAATTCATCAACATACCAGTCAATGCTTCCATCGTCCGACAAGACCATATCGAGCAGGCGGACGGCGCCCATGAGCCGCCCGAGCATCTCCAGTTTTTCCTGCATAACGGGGCACTCGTATTTTTTGATCTCTCCTCGGACAAGGTCCCCCTTCAGCACGGTCTTGAATCCCAGCCGTTTGAGGATCCCGGCGATGAGCATCGCACGCCTGGATCTTCGTCCAATGTCGGCCGCTCCGCCCTTGAAGGAGAATGCCACGTAGTTGTCGTTTACGTGCGGTCCGCAATAGGCGTCAACCACGGCGAAATGATAGCCAAGGCGTGAGTTGAAATTCACGTACGTCTCGGAGAGGATGGCATAGCTCGGGCCACCCATCCTGTCATCCATGGCGTGAGTTTGGAAAAGAGATTCACCGAGGATTGAGGCGAATCCTTTCCAGTCGACACCGATGGCGCCGGTCCACCGGACTCCGGGATCCAGCATCCCTTTGAGAAGTGACTTGAAGGGCGCCGAGGCAATTTGCTCGTGCCCCGCATGAGCAGCGTCGGGAGGGGATTTGAGTCCTCCGCCGAGATCGACAGCCAGGATTTTCATCGGGAGATAGACTTTGATCTGAACGGCGGAGTGGGTGGAGAGTTCCACATCGTCGCTGATCCGAAACATTTCCCGCATCGCGTATTCATGTGCAAAGCGAATCACGTCATGAAAGGTCCTGCAGCCTTCGGGGGTGAAGTTCTCATTTTGCGGATCGAGGAGGTTCAAAACGGCGATCTTTTTTAGCGCCGCGTGTGCCGCCCTGTAGGTTGGACTTCCCTTCATGGGATTGGCCTTCCTCTTCCGCTCCAGGATACTCTCGACACGACCCTTGAAAATGAGCTGGTTGGTGGCATCGACAGTGATTTCCTCTCCGTGGGGTATAATTTTGGTTGCATTCCCGGTTTCAACCAGGGTCGGCACCCCAAATTCACGGGCAACCGAGGCCATGTGACCCGTAACACTGCCGACATCGGTAACGATTGCCTGCACACGGCCCAGTATGGAGACATAGCGTGGCGAGGTTTGCGCGGCAACCAGGATCGCGCCTTCCGGAACACTCAACAGGTTGTGGTCGCTGTTGAGTACGTAGGCAAACCCGCTGGCTTTGCCCCGGGAAGCGGTAGTCCCTGCATGGAGCATCACGGGATGACCGGGAAAATGAATGAGCGCCGGCTCGGAATCGTTTCTCCTGTCGAGCATGCAGAAAAGATCCACGTTCAACTGCCTGGACTGGAGAATCACCATCTTCCCATTCGGGGCCATGGCCCACTCTATATCCTGCGGCAACCCGAAATGTTCCTCCAGTGTACATCCATATTCTACAAGCGAGAGAATCTGTTTTTCATCAAGGCAGGGTACATGCTGGAGGTTTTCGGGCACTGCTTCATCGCGAGGATCTCCATGCGGCCCCATGACCAGCATGGTCTTCTTTTCCGCGATCCTGGTGGAGATTACTTTTCGCTGTATCTTATCCACTTCGTAGAAATCTGTCGGCACGGAGCCGTCCACGGCATTGAGACCCAGCCCCCAGACCGCATTTATCAGGAGTTGGTTCCTGCCGGAGTCGTTAGGATCCCTGGTGTACATGACACCGCTCGCCCTGGCTTGAACCATCACTACGCACAGCACGCTCATGATCACGAATTCATCGGGATATCCCTTGCTTCTCCGGTAGTAGATGGCTCGTGGATTGTAAGTGCTTGCGGCAACGGTCTTGTAGGCATGCAGAAGCCCATCACGGTTCACCCCAAGGACCGACGAATGCTGGCCTGCAAAACTCGCCTCGGAATCCTCGCTCGTCGCACTGCTCCGCACCGCGATGCGAACGTCCGGCCCGCAACTCGCAATCAATGAGTCCATCTCCTTGTGCAGGGCTTCCTCCAGTTCGGAAGGGAGCGAGGCGCTCAAAATGCGATCCTGTATCTCCTTGCTGCAATCGATGAGCCTTACGGTATCTTCGATATTGAGATCTTTGAGGATCTTTACAGCAGATTTATAGAGCCCGTTTGTTTCCATGAAATAATGATAAGCGTAGGCGCTTACGGCAAAGCCCTTGGGCACCGGAAGGTTCACCCGGTTGAAAACCTCTCCGAGATTCGCCGCCTTTCCGCCCACCTCCGACGTCCGTTCCTGGCTCAGTTGCCGAAGCGGAATAGTGAGACTGGTCTTCTCGATAGTCCTCTTGCGCACCAATTCCTGGAAAACGCTGGCGCCTATACGCTCGACAGCCTCGGGAAGGGTTGGAAATTTCCCCTCGGAGAGCGCATCCAGGTCCTCGGCGATGTCGTAGACCTGCGCCATCAACCGCTCGACACGGCGAATAACGTAGTCAAGAGTAAACGGCTTGGAGCCGTAGCAGACCTGCTCCAGATCAGTGATAAGCTCCAGGGCTTGATTGTTGCCCGCCAGCAGACTCTGAAAATGCTGGAATTTTTTCTGAAACATCATCTTCTCAGGAGATTCCTGCTGGAACTCCTTTTTCCGGAATGCATCGAGGAACCTGAGCATATCAAAATCTCTCGTAATAAGTTTCCAGTTTACAACTCACAGTACATAAGTCCGTCTCAATACAGATAACACTTCCTTGCATGCTTGCCAAACCTTCTACTGCTCACTGCTCACTGCCCCCAGTGTTTTCTCGAACAGTTCCAGATCCTCTTTTGACCAGAGGCAAATAATCACCTGCTCGAGGGAGGTCGGCTGATTTTTGAGGAAATCAGCTATTGCATCGAGCATTATCCGTGCGCACCTGTCTTTGGGAAAACCGAATATCCCGGTGCTGATGGCCGGGAAAGCAATGCTTTTGAGGGATTTTCCCGTTGCCCGCCTCAAACTGTTGAGCGTTGCGTTCCGAAGTTTTTCGTCCTCGTTTCCTTCTCCATAGAAGGGACCGACTGCATGGATCACCCAGGCTGCTTTCAGGTTTCCTCCGCCTGTCACCGCTGCTTCCCCAACTTTGATGGGACCGATCCGGTTACATTCTTCCTGGATTGTCGGCCCACCTTTCATACGGATTGCGCCTGCCACGCCACCTCCGAGTTGGAGTCCCGCATTTGCGGCATTGACGATCGCATCCGTGGCGAGATCGGTCAAATCGCCCTGGAGCAGCGAGATTTTTCTTGTGCCGATTGTCTTTTCCATCATCTCCTCCATTATGATGATAAAGTGATGCCGAGGTCATCGCCAAAGAAAAACAGCGGCAGAAGCTGACTTTTTAATATGGCTATATTACTGTAAAATCGTTTTACCGTGAGCAAAAAGAATAAAGCCTCCGCCCCATTTTCCTGCGGGCAGCGGCGCCCGTCGGTGGAAAGGCCGGTTTACAAAGCAGACATTTTCCGTTATACGCACTGATTCAGGAAACAATTCGAATCCTTAGGCTGATAAAATGGCTTTTACGGTCCAGGACCATTATTTTCACAAGGCAAAAAAGGATCATTATCTTGCGAGGGCTATTTACAAACTCGAAGAGATCCAGAAAAAACATGGGGTAATCCGGTCGGGAGACCGCGTACTCGACCTGGGGGCCGCACCCGGCTCGTGGATTCAACTGGCAAGCGGTATTGTTGGCCCATCAGGCCTGGTCGTGGGTATTGATCTGAAGACCATCACACATGCATTTCCCAAACATGTGAAGACCTTCCAGGCAGATATTTTCGACCAGGAATTGTTTGAGCGGATCGTGGGCGACTATCTCCCGTTTGATGCTGTCTTGAGCGATATGGCTCCCTCCACATCGGGTATCAGGGTCGCCGACAGCGCGCGCTCGGCGCTCCTGTTCGAACGCGCCCTGGAGATTGCGCGATTTGCGTTGAAGCCCGGGGGGACCTTTCTTGCCAAGCTGTTCCACGGTCCGGACTTCCATCGGCTGCTTGCCGAAGTAAAAAAGGAATATGGACAAACCCGGGCGATACGACCCGAGGCAACCAGAAAGCAGAGTAGAGAGATTTATATTCTGGCTTTGAATTTGAAGCAGAAATAGTAGGAGGATTTCATGTCCGGACATTCAAAATGGAGCACGATCAAGCACAAGAAAGGCGCCGCGGACGCCAAACGCGGAAAAGTCTTTACCAAGCTCATCAAGGAATTAATGGTGGCGGCCCGAATGGGTGGCGGAAACGCGGAAGCCAACCCGCGTCTCCGGGCCGCGGTTCTGGCCGCAAAGGCTGAAAACATGCCCAAGGATAATATCGAGAGGGCCATAAAGAAGGGTACCGGCGAACTCGATGGGGTAAGCTACGAAGAGTTCATGTACGAGGGTTACGGCCCGGGCGGAGTCGCCATCCTTGTCGACATCATGACGGACAACAGAAACAGGGCTGCCAGTGATGTCCGGCACATTTTCAGCAAAAATGGGGGAAATCTTGGGGAAGCCGGGTGCGTGGCCTGGATGTTCAGCCAAAAGGGAAGCATTGTTTTCGACAAGCAGGCGGTTCCCGAGGAAGAACTTCTGGAAATAGCGCTGGAGGCCGGGGCCGAAGATGTTAAGGACCAGGAGGACCAGTTCGAGGTCATCACTGCGCCGGAAGATTTTGCAGCGGTAAAGGCCGTATTCGATGAGAAGGGGATGAAATACGAACTTGCCGAGGTCACCATGTCTCCGCAGACAACCGTGCGCATCGAAGATACCAAGACCGCCCAGCAAATTCTCAGGCTCATGGATGCGCTCGATGACGCCGACGACGTCCAGCAGGCCTATGCCAACTTCGACATTCCGGACGAAATCCTGGAGTCGCTGGAGCAATGATCAGGACCATCGGAGTTGATCCGGGCTCACGGTTTACGGGGTACGGGATCGTTGAGGGTGACGGTTACCGCATAAAGTACATCCACCACGGGACAATAAGGCTCCCGGCAAATCGACCCTTCCCCGACCGGCTGAGGATGATCTTTGAGGAACTCAACGTCGTCATTCGGGAGTACGGTCCCGAATGCATGGCGATAGAGGAGGTCTTTTTCGCCAAGAACGTGAAGAGCGCATTGAGTCTGGGCCAGGCACGAGGCGCCGCCATCCTCGCGGGAACCAACTCGGGGCTGCCGATTCACGAATACAGCGCTCTGCGAATAAAGCAGGCCGTTGCCGGTTATGGAAGAGCGGCAAAAGAACAGGTGGCCGGTATGATCCAACTCCTGCTCCGTATTAATGGAGAGATCGAGCCCAATGCCGCCGATGGGCTCGCCGTGGCCGTCTGTCATATCAATACGCATTCTTCCAGCACCCGATGGAAGATTCCGGACAGGTAATGATAGGATTTCTCGAAGGAAAATTGCGGGCCAAAAGCCCGGATTACGTTATTGTCGACGTCCAGGGTGTGGGCTATTATGTCCAGGTACCCTTGAGCACCTTCTATAATATGCCCGAACTCGGACAGGTAGTGAGCCTGAACATCCACACTCACGTCCGGGAGGACGCCATCCAGCTCTTTGGGTTCCGAACCGGCGCCGAAAAGGAGATGTTTCTGCTTCTGACCGCTGTCAACGGCGTGGGACCCAAGCTGGCGATCAACATCCTCTCCGGTATCAGCCCGGAAGAGCTGAGGCAGGTTGTGGTCCTGCAGGATTATCCCCGCTTGAAGAATATTCCCGGGGTAGGGAAAAAGATCGCGGAACGAGTCATGCTGGAACTCAGGGACAAGGTCAAGGGCAAGGAAAAGGAAAAACCGGACGCAGTGAAACCCGTGCCGGGCGGCGTCAATGCCTTTACCGATGCCCTCTCGGCACTGGTGAACCTCGGATACCGGCCTGCCGAGGCGGAAAAGGCTCTTAAACGGGCGCAAGCCGCACTGGGCGAGGAGCCGTCCCTGGAAGAACTCCTTAAGGGGGCCTTAAAGGGACTCGCATGATCAAGGTCTTTTCTCAAGCTGACGGGAAGATATCAATCCCATGACCGACCGGGTCATCACACCGCAAAAAAAGGAAGAGGATCTCTCCGTAGAAACCACTCTGCGGCCCAGAACGCTCGAAGAGTACATTGGGCAGGAGAAGGTGAAGGAGAACCTGGCCGTTTTTATCGAAGCCGCAAAAAAGCGCTCCGAACCTCTCGACCACGTTCTTTTCCACGGTTTTCCGGGTCTCGGGAAAACTTCGCTTGCAGCGGTCATCAGCAACGAACTCAGTGTGAATCTACGCAGCACTTCCGGCCCGGTGATTGAGAGGCCGGGAGACCTTGCGGCCATCCTGACCAACCTCGAGCCCGGCGACGTTCTCTTTATAGATGAAATCCACCGCTTGAATCATGTTGTCGAGGAGATCCTCTATCCCGCCATGGAGGATTTCAAGCTCGATATTATTATCGGACAGGGCCCCTCCGCCAGGACCATAAAGCTCGACCTGCCTGCTTTCACACTGATCGGCGCCACCACCAGGGCAGGGATGCTCTCCCCGCCCCTGCGCGACCGGTTCGGCGTCTCTCTCAGGCTCGAATTCTACCTTACCCATGAATTAAGAAGCATCGTTTTGCGCTCTGCCAGAATACTCCGGATAGCTGTCGAAGACGACGGCGCACTGGAGATCGCAAAAAGATCACGGGGTACTCCACGGATTGCCAACCGACTCCTTCGCCGTGTACGTGATTATGCGGAAGTTCGCGCCAATGGAGTGGTGTCGCGCAAGGTAGCCGATTCCGCCCTCAAGATGCTGGACGTCGATGAAAAGGGATTCGACGCAATGGACCGTAAGATCTTGAGCACGATCATAGAAAAGTACGATGGGGGACCTGTCGGAATAGAGACCCTGGCTGCTTCCGTCTCCGAAGAAAAAGATACCATCGAAGATGTCTATGAACCGTTCCTGATCCAGGAGGGATTCATTAATAAGACCCCGCGCGGCCGCCTGGCTACCCGGCTGGCATACGACCACCTTGGAATCCCATATAACGCCTGCAGCAGGCAATTGCGAATCGGAGATTGAATCAGAATAGAATGCACCGGTTGAGCACCTTTAGAACTTATTTGCTTTTTTCTATTGCGCTGCTCTTTGCCGCATATCGCGCCTCCTTCGCCCCGACGGCTTTGTCCAGCCAGATCGTGGTGAACCAGGGGAAAACCGGCGGAGGAGTGATGTCCGATATCGACCTGGGATCTTTCCTGCCGAAAACGGGTTCTATCTCCCATTCTGCTTCCCTGGCCGTGCTCCCGGACGGAACGATTGTGTGCGCATGGTTTTCGGGTACGAGAGAAGCGGTAAGTGACGTCGTCATTTTTCTCTCGTTTTACCGGGAGGGTCTCTGGTCGGCGCCGATTGAGGTCGCATCGTCCAAACAGACTCAAAGCGATACCGTCCGATTCGTTCGCAAGGTGGGCAACCCTGTGCTTTCCATCAGCGTTGAAGGGTACCTGCATCTCTGGTACGTCACCACCTCCATCGGCGGCTGGTCTACTGCAGCGGTTAATCACCGGGTCTCACACGACGGCGGAAAGAGCTGGTCCAGGGCGAGACGACTGATCATGGCCCCATTTTTCAACCTCGGCACACTCGTGCGCATGCCGCCCCTGCTGCTTGCTGACGGCACATTCCTCTTGCCGACGTATCATGAAATGGCGACAAAACATGGAGAAGTGACCCGTCTGGCCACCAACGGCGCTACCGTAATCGGAAAAGAGAGACTCCCCTCGGACAAGCCTGTGCTCCAACCTGCAATTGTCTCCCTACCCGAGAGAGGCAAATTGTTTGCAATGCTGCGAAAAGGAGGAAGCCCCCCGGGGGAGATCGGCGCCGTCTCTTTTCTCGACTCGGAAGGGGCCTGGTCAGCCAAGCGCACCTCCTCTATTGCAAATCCCAATTCCTCCATTGCCCTGCTTCGATTGTATGACGGCAGACTTCTGCTGGCCTGCAATCCGACCGAGTCCAATCGCAACATATTGGGTCTTTTCCTCTCGACTAATGGCGGCTCAACCTGGCGTGAAGTCTCCATCCTGGAAAAAAGTGAAAACGAAGGAGATGAATTTTCCTATCCTTCCCTGGTCCAGGACAAGCATGGACTGATCCACATAGTATACACCTGGAAGCGGCAACTTATTGCGCACAGGGTCATTTCGCCCAACCGTATCGTGGGCTCGTCGGAAGGGTCGCAATGAGCCTTCATGACTTCTGGGGTTTATTCGGCTCAGCCGTGCTCATTGCCGGTGCGGTCTTCTCACTGCCGGTTTTCTTGCGCCTCAGAGCATGGCCGGCGGTGCTCATCCTTTGCTGCTTGATCCTCCTGCCCCGGTTCGGGGAGTTATCTCCGGCGGGATATTTGAGGGGTATCGTTGGTGATTTGAGCACAACCACCGTCGTGCTCCTGCTGGGTTATCTCCTTTCCTCGACCCCTCCCCTCGCGGAATCCCGGAAGCCGCTCCTCCTGATCGTCTTATGCTGCGGTATGGTGCTCTATCCCTTCTCACTCGGCCCCTGGCAGATCGACCCCTACGAATGGGGATATCATCCACAGGTGATGTTGCTCGTCCTGGCCGCCGCCGGGATTCTGCTGAGCCGCAGGCATATTGCGGCGCTCTATTACTTCTCAGCCTGCCTTTTGGCTTATGCCCTCAATCTGTCCGCTTCCACAAACCTGTGGGACTACCTCCTGGATCCACTGGTGTTCGGGTATGCACTCTGGGTTCTGCTTGTCAAACCGGCCTGCCGGTTACTTCAGCTCAGGCTGTCGCAGCGCTGGAAATCAAGCCGCCGGGTGAAACTTGCAGATTACACTTACATGTCACCTGAATGATTCACTTGTGACAGTAATTCCTTTCTTTTCAGCTTCAGCTTCCCGTCCAGGCTCTCAGAACCTTCCAGGCAGAATTCTGCAAGCGGCTGATTTCATTTACTGAACCCGAACCGGGCTCAAATCTGGTATGAGATTTGCTCTATCAGGCAAGCGGGGGAAACAATCTTTAGAAACAATCAGACTCTTTTTTCCTTTGCTCTTTGACACTCAGTTTTCCTGTCCGTTTCCAGCTCGCGCCGCTCTGCCTGCTCACATTCCCGGTCATGCTCCGAATTCTCTATCCGATAATTCTCAACCACTCCGGTTCCTGGATCTGACGCCACCGCTCCCTGTCGCATTGAATTCCGGCTCCACCTGTTGCGGATTATCCCGTTGAAGGCTCGCGAAGCACACGCTCTACCTCCCGTTCACTGCTCAATGTGGCGCCCCCCTTCCATTCGATCGAAGTACCTCAGCGCCCCAAAAAGTTCGGGGGCTGCGACTGTATCGCAGCCCCCGAATCTATTTCAAGTCGGCTGTTTCCGCGTAGCTCTCGATAGTTTGTCTCTCAGAGTATCTCAAAGGGGGATGACCCTTTTGCTTCAAAAGCATCCTCATGCACATTATCGCGATCGTAAAACAGGCGCCCTCCCAGTCCCTCATCGCGTGCAGGCGCTCTTCCCGGGAATTCGTCCTGTTCCAGGATCATATCGTTTATCTCGATTCTATCCACAATAGCCGCGAATCCCATCGAGTCCGTAAGAATCTGCAGAATAAGTTCGTGTTCCATCTCACCCGCGACCACACCATCCAGAAAAATTACCCCCTTGCGGATGGAGATTTTGAGTTCCTCGGTTTCTATCCTTTCATCGGTCTGCAGGCGTTCATATATCGAGTGTACGATCTGTTCGTTCGTTAAACCCTGAAATTCATCCGGGACTTTCCCCGTGGCGATAACCTCAGCCGTCTGCGGTAAAGTCCTGTGTTGCTTTTCAAAGTCTCGCGCGCACTCAACGCACAGGCGGGCCCAAGGCAGAACCTGCAACCTTTTGGGAGCAATGTCGTCTCCGCAGGATTCGCAGACCCCGTAATCACCAATGGACATCTTAATCAGGGCCAGATCAATCTGCTCGATTTCCATTTTGCCATTACCGTTGAGCTGATCGTAAGGCTTGGCAATACTGGCTTTTTGGGCTTCCTCTTCCAGCTCTATCGCGCGCTCTTCAAGTTCCTGCCATGCGGCGGCCAGCTTTTGAACACGTTCAAGTACGCTGCTGCGTCGGTCAAGGAGCATATTTCTAAGGAAAAGTATTTCTTCCTTGCTCATTTTTTCCTCCTGAGTACAGCAATGAGAAACAACCATATGCGAAAGATAATAAGTCGCCACTTTTAAGAATTCAAGCATTTGACGCAACCTACTAGTATTTTTAATTAATTGCCGATTTTTGCCATGGCGTCCGCCGCCGCAAGCGCCTTGCGGAACCTGCACTCTCAGTCTCAGCGCATTTGCTGCAAGAGGGGATGCACCTGGACCTCTATTCCTCGTGCACACCGCACTTGAAAAGAGGCGAACTATGACGTATTTATTTGCCCCGGAGGGGCAGTGGCATACTGGATTTTTCTTGAAGCCGTATTTCAACTCTCACAAGAAATGACAGGGGTTCGTTTCAGGCGAAATCCCGAAGGAAATTTATGCCGAAGAATCTCATCAGGACGTGGGGGTGCGGTCTTCTTGCCCTTCTGTTGCTTTCGGGGTGTGCGAAAAGACCGGTTTCCATGCTGGAAGCCGAATACTTTGAACCATACCGGGAAGAGTCGGAAACACCGCCGGCAGCCGAACGGAAAAGGGATGCCCAGCCAAAGCAGTTGCGCAAGCCGGAGAAAAGGGACCTTTCTGTAGTCAGGCGCAGGATAACGGAAAAGGAACTGCGGCAGATCGAGGAAAAAGACCCTGCACTCAGCTTCTATGAGTGTCTGGAGATTCTTTGCAGGCTGAATAAGAAGGACAAGGAGTACATCCGGGCGGACATGAAGCGTAAGAGGTCCCTGGCCGTACCGAAGGATTTTCATGCTTACAGGGATTGGTCACCTTTACCCGCGCGGATTTCGGGCGTGCAACAGTTTCCGAAGTTCATTCTGGTGGTCAAGAACATACCTTTCATTGGGTGGTATGAAAAGGGGAGGCTGGTCGGAGACACCTACATCTGCATAGGGAAGAGCAACACCTGGACCAGGCGGGGGATGTACAGAATAAAGGAAAAGGACCCCAACCACATGTCCTACTATCCAAACGCCTATGGGGAGCCATCCCTGATGCCTCACGCAATGAGGGTTTATGACAGGGTCTGGATTCACACGGGTGATATCATCGGCCCGAACTGTTCTCACGGCTGCATCAATGTTCCTATTTATCACTCAGAAAAGCTCTACAACTGGGCAGACATAGGAACTGCCGTTCTCATAACGGAGTCTTTGAAAGACCTTGGCCGTGACAGCAAACTTGGATTTACCCCGGACAAGAAAAAAGATATTCCGGAAAAAAACAGGGGAAAAGGGACGACTTCGCAAGCCAACATCTGAGGATTGCTCAGTTGAAGAATCGGTAACTGTAACAGGGGGGTAAGAAATGAGAGGGTTGAGGCACAACTCCGGACGTATCGGGTTATCTCTGCTTTGCATACTGTTTTTATGCGTCGCCCTTGGATCATGTTCGCTTTTCCAGTCCAACATCAAGGTACGGACGGCCAAGAAAATCGATGTACCGCCGCCACCCGAGCCACAGGAATGTGAGAAGCCTTACTGCACCGTTAACCTGGACCTTCCGCTTTCGCAGGTCACCAACCCGGTTATTTATGTACTCAAGTCCGAGCGCCGCCTGTGGCTCATACAGGATACAACGCTTGTGAGAGACTATAATATCGGACTGGGACCCAGCCCACGAGGCGACAAGTACTTCAGGGGCGACGGCAGAACGCCGGAGGGGGAATACTTCATCTGTGCAAAGAAGGCGGACAGCCAGTACTACAAATCTCTTGGAATCAATTATCCGAGTCCGCGTCATGCCGAGAATGCCTTATCATGCGGCACGATTTCCTATGGGGACTATTGTTCAATTGTCAAGGCCAATGACTCAAAGAGGATGCCGCCATCGAACACGGCTCTCGGCGGCCTGATTATGATCCATGGAGGAGGCAGCTACAAGGACTGGACGCTGGGTTGCGTAGCGGTGCAAAACCGGGCAATGGATGAACTCTTCCAGGTGGTGTCAATCGGCACCCCGGTACATATCGTCCCATAGTTGCATGCGCGGGAAAAAGAGGCTAGGACTTGTAGGCGCCGATCGCTCTTTTGGATTTGGAAAGTGATTGTATGTTGCCGCCGGTCCTGGCCATTTCTTTTTGCAGCAGATCGGTACAAAGCCGCGTCTGGTGACGAAGATTGCGGACCCTGTCCTGAAGGGGCTGCGCATCCGGCGAGTCTTTAAGCCCCCGGGGCAGGACCTGCCGGAGATCGTTCAGGCGCCTGCCACATGCCTCGGCAAGAGCGGCAACATCCACCTTCGGATCGAGAGGGAACGATGCCAACTGCTCGGTATATTTCAGGAGCTGATCCAGAATGGAAGCAGCCTCCCGGAGTTGCGCGGCCCGCGAGTCGGGTTCCATAATAGCTATCCTACGCTGAGATTTGCCAGTTTCTGGCCAGCGGGCTGGTTTCCTGTGAGGATGAATGATCCGCGCGCAGCCTGATTTCTTCCCATGCGCTTCTGAGTTCGGCAAGGATCTTGACAAGATGGCCGTAGATGGCCGTGTCTTCCCGGCTGTTGATTCCAATCAGTTGTCTGAGAATAAAATTATAGAGGCGATTGAGGTTCCTGGCTATATCGCCTCCCCTTTCATAATCGAGTCCCACCAGAAGTTCCGTGATAAGATCCTGGGCATGCCTGATCTTGCGATAGGCAGCATCCATTTCATGGCGTTCATGAAGTTCCCGTGCTTCCTGCAGATCTCGGATTGCCGCATCATAGCAAAGGACTACGAGCTTGAGCGGATCGGCGGTTTCCACCGATGTCTTCTGGTAAGTATTCAGCGCATGATTCAGACCCATATTTCCTTCTCCTGGATATCCTTGACTTTTTGAACCAATCGCCCCCCGGCGTGTTTCAACGGTTTCCATGGTTAATCGAATTGAGTGGCGAGGTAGGACTGCAGTGACTGCAATTGCGCCACCATCGAGTCCATGGCGAGGAACTGTTTCTTATATAGAGCCATTTTCATGTCTATGATCGTCTGCATGTCAGTGATCTTCGTACTCACAGCGTCGATATTTGTCTGTACGCTGTTTTGCTGAAGGGTAGCCGCACCGTTCAGAGGATCGGTGAGCGCGTAGACTTCGCTTTCAAGCAGGCTGGCGATTCCGCGGGTAAAAGTGAAATCGGCGCTTGCCGGAGTTGCCCCGGTGTAGCGAATTCCCAGCCCGTTCGCTCCGCTTGTGGAGTCATTGAGAGTGAGCAGGCTGCCGGCGCCGGTTGCATTGAGGCTATCGATTTGCCCTTCGACGTCCAGCCCTTCACTCCATGCCTGGGTAATGTCGATCCTGTAGGTACCCGAGCGGGTAGAACGACCGTTCGATACCAGTTGGAACTGGCTGTTATCAGAATAGCCGGAATCGGAGAAAAGCTTGACCACCTCGTCGAAATTGGTTCCGAGAACGCTCTGGAACTTCTTGGAGTCGATGCTCAGCTTGTTGTCTTCCCCTACCGTGATACCGATATCGGTCATGTATTTGATTGATGAATTCCCGACGGCGCCCATCATCGCAGATTGCAGTTTGACTTTGATCGACTTGAGGGTGTTGTCTCCGAAGAGCGGCCCGCCTGTTGCGCCCTGCTCCGCATTGTAGGTCATCTGAGAATTGACGTAGCCGATAATGTCGTTATAGGCGTTCAGCATAGCCTGCACTTTGGCCTGGATTCCCTCTCCGTCACGCCCGACATTAACCGTTACGGCCGTATTCGGGTCCTCGCCCAGCAGGTTCAACGCAACCCCGGGGATGGCCGTGGTCACGGTGTTCGTCTTGCTGGTCATGCTCAGGCCGTCCAGGGTGAAGGCAGCATCTGTGCCCTGCTGCAGCACGTATTTGCGGACAGCGCCGACTTCTCCGAGTGATCCGAAATCCAGGGTACCGCCATTTGGATCCAGTATGGTGCTCTGAAGGTTGACGGATAACTGGCTGGCCCCCGTAGCGCTGTCGATCACCTGAATTTTGCCGTCCGATGTAACGCTCGCGCTAACCCCTTCACCAAAAAGGGTCTGGATCTGTGACAACAGGTCACCGACCGTTTTTGTGTCGTCAACGGCAAAATCGCCCGACACAGCGGTTCCATCGTGTTTTTTGCCCGAGATCGTGATTTTGTCACCCGGGGAATTGCTGAGATACCCGTAGATATCGACAATTTTGGTGGCGGAGGTGATCGCAGTAGTCCCGTCGGTGGTATTGCCGACCCCGCTGGTGACCCCTATCAGATCACTTCGGTTTCCTTCAATCAGTCCGATGGCCTGGAGAATATTATTGTCGTCGGTCCAACTCGACATTCCCTCGACTTTGAGGCGGTAAGACGTCGTATCGCCGCTCGTCTCGGATTCTATGGAAGCTGAGACGCCAGCCGCGTCGAGATTATTTTTGATGGTATCGAGAGTGTCGGTCAGGTCTATTGCAACCGTCTTGCCGTTTATGGTCACATTGCCGGAGAGGTTCTGGCTCTCTATTCCAAGCAGGGCTTCAACCGAAGTGGTCGAACTCGACAGGGCGTCGCTCATTGCCGCTCCAGCCGCCTGGTTCTTTACAGCGGTCCCCGTCCCATTAAATCCCAGGCTGCCAAGGGTATCGCCCGTCGAACCGTTGCCAAGGCTTATGCCGTCCGATCCTTCTCCTTCACTCGTGAGCACAAGCCGATAGCTCCCCGGCGAATCCTGTATTACCCCGGCAGTGACACCGATGTCACCGGCATCGGTGGTATTCATGTTATTGATTCTTGTGGCCAGGCCGTCGAGCGAATCGGTATTCTCCACCCGGACCGCTTTTCCATTCACCAATATCGTGCCGGAGATCCCGAGAGCCGCTGTCTTGGAGGAAAAAGAACCTGAAGCGAGTTTTTCCACCTGCGCACGGGAACTAACCACAACCTGGTAGCTGCCCTTCGCTGCCGAGGACGATGCCGTGGCGGACAGCAGGCTGCCGGCGCTGACGCTTGATGAGGAGGTCAGGCTGGCGCTGAATACATTGAAACTGGTGGAATATTTAAGATCGAACGAAGCATTCTTGAGCGACGTGAGTTTGCCCGAAAATTCCTGCCACGCAGCAAGCTTCTTGTTGTACTTTGTCTTGCTCGTAGTCAGTGGGGTAAGCCTCTGCTGTTCAACCTGTCCCAGCTTATCCAGGATGCTCTGCCAATCGATGCCGCTGCCGATACCGCTGACGCTAAATCCTGCCACTGGTGGTCTCCTCTCCGCGCTGGATATTTTTTGTTACTAAAAGTATCGTCCACAGGGGGAGAAACCTTTACACTTTTTTGAGTCGGCAGAGCCCTGAGCAAGCATGTGGGGGATTATCTGCGCCGGACTCTCTTTTGCAATTGACCTTGTCTCCTCGTATTGGCTAGATTGTCCGGGTTATGAGAAAAGTGTTTTATTCATATCTTCTTCGGGAGCAGACACTACCGGTGCTCATTTGCCTCGTCGGTGTGAGCTTCGTACTTGTCACGGGCCAACTGCTCCAGCTCATGCGGATTCTTTTCGCCTCATCATGCAGCCTCAGAGACATTGTGGAGGTGGTTTTATTCGCAATGCCCAAGCTCTTTCTTTATGCCGGTCCGATGGCGGTGCTCCTCGGCGTGATGCTGGCTTTTGTAAGACTCAACAGTGATAACGAACTGGTAGCCTTCCGGGCAGTGGGAACGAGTTTTCTGCAGTTTTTGCCGCCGGTGCTCGGAATCCTGCTCTTCAGCACCGTGGTCTCCTTTTTTAACGTGATATATATCGTTCCCCTTTCAAACGGGGCGTTCGAACTCAAGCTCAAATCCCTCGGACGCGCCTCCATTCCTGCCCTCATGAAAGAAGGGGTTTTCATTTCCGCTATCCCGAAGCTGGTCTTCTTTTTCAAATCCGTAGACCATACCGATCTTTCCATTAAGGGGGTTTTCGTACAGGATCAGCGCCATCCGGACGAAAAAGTCACCATAACTGCAGAAAGCGCTCAACTGCTGATCCCTCAGGACTCCAGAAACATCACCTTCCTGGTTGAAAACGGGGTTATCACCCGCACCGCCCAGCATCTGAAAGACGCACAGGCCGTCTCGTTCAAAAACTATGACTTCGTTCTGTCTTTGGATGAAATAATGGGTGCGGTGGAAAGAGGAATAAAGAAGAAAAGGGAGATGAATCTTTCCGAACTCTACGCTCAAATAGAAGCATCGCGTGAGACAAGAACCCGTGTTTACTGGTCCCTGGAGCTGCACTCGAGGCTTGCCTTTCCTTCGGCCTGCCTTCTGCTCGGACTGCTTGGGCCGCCGCTGGGCTCAATTTTCAGGCAAAGAAGCCGCATGACCGGTATCACCATAGGCGTGGCTATCTTTCTAACATACTACGTCATGCTTTCGGCGGGCAAAGGCCTGGGAGAAAACGGCATTATCTCGCCTTTTTTTGCCGTATGGACTCCCAACCTGCTCTGCCTTTTCCTGTCGGCATATCTCTGGTGGAGAATGCACACGGAGAAACCCTCCCTGCTATCCGGACTCATGGCTGCATGGTTGAACAAACGGGTCAGCTCCGGAGCTGAGGAAGCCGCCGGATGAAAATTCTGCCACGTTACGTTCTCACCCATTATCTACCCATATTTGCAGTGTCGATCTTCGGATTCGTTGGTTTGTATCTCGTGGTCGATTTCTTCGAGCGGGTAGATCGCATGGTGGAAAAACACCTTTTGTTCAGGGAGATTTATAGCTACTTTCTCTACAAAATCCCCCTGATCCTTACCCAGGGCATTCCAATGGCGGCCATACTCTCCGTTATCGTGGCTCTGGGCATTCTCAAGCGCAACCGGGAACTGATCGCGATGGAAACGGCGGGCGTAAGACCATTTTTCTATGTTGCGCCCATTGTCCTTGCCTCGCTGCTTCTTGCGGGCATACATTTCGGGATCAACGAGTTTGCGGCGCGACCGTTGAATCAGAAGCTCGATGAGATCTGGGAAGTAAAAGTACAGCATAAGAAGCCCTCGATCTGGATGAACCCGGAGAATATGTGGTTCCGCGAAGAAAATACCATTTACCAGATCCGATTGTACGACAGGCAAAAAGATGTGATGGAGAAGACCTCCATATTCTTTCTCGACTCCAAATTCCGTCTCGTGCAAAGGGTGGATGCGCGAAGAATAGGCTGGACGGAGCAGGGTTGGGTCGCGAATCATGGACTGCTTGTACAATTCAAGGAGGGAAAAACCGATCAGCAATGGTTTGAGGAATTGAAACTGGACCTGAACGTGTCACCAAAGGATTTCCAGGTCGGGGAAACCTTGCCCGATCATCTGCCCTGGTTTGATCTTTACCGCTATATTACCAAGATCGAGCAGGAGGGCTTTACCTCAACTCCCTACAGGGTTGACCTGCACCTGCGCCTTTCTTCGCCCTTTGCAACCTTCATTCTGGCTCTGCTGGGGATAACCGTGGCGCTGAAACAGGGTCTCCACGGGGGAATCGCCTCCGGAGTGGGAATCTCCCTGGCAGTCGCCTTTGCCTTCCTGGCATTGTCGAACGTGGGAACTTCCCTTGCCTCCGCGGGAATTCTGCCGCCCTTTCTGGGTGTGTGGGCAGGAAACATGATTTTCGGCGCCCTGGTCTGTTATTTCCACCTCAGGTAGGGGACTGCGGGAGTGCTACTCCCGGCCGAAAGCCGTCACCGTGATTCCGGACTTCTCCAGCGCCTCCCGGATCGTTCCCGCAAGGTTCGCAGCGCCCGACGTATCGCCGTGCACGCAAAGAGTTTCCGCCTCCAGCGCTATTTCTTCACCTTCTATGCTCAGGATTTTTCCCGTCTCGACCAGTTTCAAAACCCGTTCATGTACTTTCTTCGGATCATGAATAACGGCGCCTTCGAGTTTTCTTGGCGCGAGTTGTCCCTCTTTCGTATAGGCGCGATCCGGGAACGCCTCGCGCGCGACCCTCAGGCCCGAGGCCCCGGCCATCTCCGCGCAAAGCGAGCCCGCAAGAGCAAACAGAACCAGTCCGGGATCAAAGGCCTTCACCGCCTCGATGACCTCCGCTGCAGCCTGCTCGTTGCGGGCCGCATAATTGTAGAGCGCCCCGTGGGGCTTCACATGCTGAAGTCTGCAGCCCGCCGCCGCGGCAAATGCCGCCATGGCGCCGACCTGGTAGAGCACGTAGCGCTTTATCTCTCCGGGAAAAGTCTCGAGATTGCGCCTGCCGAAGCCCATGAGGTCCGGGTAGCCGGGATGGGCGCCTATCGCAACACCGTTTTCCCTGGCCAGCTTAACGGTTTTTTCCATGACCGCCGGGTCTCCCGCGTGGAAAGCGCAGGCGATGTTGGCCGAGGTGATGTACCGGATTATTTTTTCATCCTCGCCGATCCTGTAGACCCCGAAGCTTTCTCCCATGTCGCAGTTGATGTCGATTTTCACCATTTTTCTCCGAAAAACAGGTTGCCTTCGTTCGTAGTACCGGTGCAGCATTTCCCCTATTCCGCCAGGCTTTCGTTTAACACGTCGGTTACGAACATATGCCCCGGGGAGTGTGTGATGCACAGATCGAGGCCTGCTGAGAGCGCCGCCACCGACGAGGTTACGCCACAAGCCCAGAATACGGGGGTCTCATTGTCCCGGATGCTCACGGCATCGCCGAAGTCGGGCTTGTCCAGATCGGTTATTCCAAGCGCTTCGGGGTTCCCGATGTGGACCGGAGCACCGTGGACCGAGGCATAGCGACCGGTTACTCTCACTGCGCGGCTCACCAGTTCATGCCTGATCGGCCTCATACTGACCACAAGCGGTGAGGCGAAAGGTCCCGCGGGTATGCATTTTCTGTTGGTGATGTACATCGAGACATTCTTTCCTTCCTCGATGTTCCGGACCGGGACTCCGGCGCCAATGAGCGCAGCCTCAAAGCTGAAGCTGCACCCCAGAAGAAAGCTCACCATGTCCGGACTGAAACAGCGGGAAATATCCGGGACCTCCTCTGCAAGCAGGCCTTGTCTCCAGATGCGGTATAGCGGCACATCCTTTCGGATATCCGCTCCTGGGGCCGTAAGGCGCGGCTCGGTCACTCCCGGCTCGAGTACTTCCAGCACCGGACAGGGCTTGGGGTTTCTCTGGCAGAAGAGCAGGAAGTCGAAAGCATATTTCCGATCCAGTATCACAAGGTTTGCCTGGGCATAGGCGGGAGCGAGTCCGGAGGTGGGGCGCCGCCATTCGCCCGACCGGACCTTGCTCCGGATTTCACCGGGTTTGGCGTCGCTGGTCATCGTTGAAAACTCCTGATCAGGTATTCATTTCTGTTATAAAGCTCACGAGCCTGCCAAAGACTTATTTCCTCGAAGCGCACGTTATCGCCCGGAACGAGTTGGGCAACGAGGGGCAGATCGGTGGAAACCACCGTCGCTATTTTCACGTATCCGCCGGTCGTCTGGGCGTCGGCGACGAGTATGGTCGGCTGGCCGTTTCCGTGCACCTGTATCGCCCCGGGACAGGTACCGTCCGAAATGATATCCGCGCCGCGCGGGAGTTCCAGGGGAGGGCCGGAAAGAGCAATCCCCATCCTGTCTGCCCGCGGTGTAACCTCATACCGTGATGAGAAGAAGGTATTTCTCCCCTCAGCCGATACACGTTCGTCCTGAGGCCCGGGCACGACTCTCAGCACAGGCTCGGCCGAATATCGCGGTATGAGTTCCGGAGGGACGGCATCCCTGCCTGCACGTGCAACGCTCTCCCCCAGTTGGAGCAGGTCTCCCGCCCTGAGCGCCCTTCCCTCGATTCCGCCGAAACCGCCGCGCGTGTAGGTGGACCTGCTCCGCATAACCGGAGGAACATCGATCCCTCCTTCGACCGAGAAATAGGTTCGAAGCCCCGGACCGCTTGAAGTCACGTTGAGGATGTCTCCACTTTTGGCATACTGCGCCTGCCAGCAGGAGACGGGTTTCCCGTTCAGATGCGCCTCGCGGGCCGCGCCGGTCAGGGCGAAGCGGACGCTGCACCCGAACTCCGCCTTGAATCCGCCCACGGTAATCTCTACGCCCGCGCTCCCATCCTCATTGCCTGCCAGCAGGTTTCCTATCCTGAGCGCCTGGAGGTCCATCGCCCCGGAAAGAGGCGCCCCCATGCTCCGGTAGCCGTACCTGCCCCGGTCCTGAATGGTTGCGAAAGGTCCGGGATCAACTACTCGAATACTTCTCAAACTCTTCCTCGCTAATCGGCCTGAACTGTATACTGTCGCCTGCATGGATGAGAAAGGGTTCATCCCGCGCAGGATCAAAAAGCTTCAAAGGAGTCCGGCCTATGAGCTGCCATCCTCCCGGGCTGTCAATCGGGTATATGCCCGTCTGCTGATCGGCTATTCCGACACTGCCTGCCGGTACTTTCTTTCTCGGATCTTTTTTCCTGGGAGTATGCAGCCTCTCGTCAAGCCCTCCGAGGTAAGCAAACCCCGGAGTGAAGCCAATCATATAGACATGGTACAGAGGCGTACAATGGCGCTGGATCACCTCGTCGACGCCGAGGCCGTGCAATGCGGCGACTTCCGCGAGGTCCGGGCCGTAGGCTGCGCCGTAGCAGACGGGTACATCCTTTACCTCCGCGGTCTCCAAGTCCTGTTCGCTTCCGTATTCCAGGCAATGCTCCACCTGCTGCAAAAGCCGCTCGAAGGAGCAGACCCAGGGATCATACTGGATGAAAAGAGACCTGTAGGTGGGATTGAGATCAAGGATGCCGGAAAAATGCGCTCGCTGGAGCATTGTGAAAAGCCGCCGAACACGGCGGTTCACTTCCGGATCGATGGTATCGCCGAATTCGACGCTGATTCCCGTATCGCCGCAAAGAAGTATTTTGGGTGTTGAGTACATCCGCCGACTATCCATCACAGTCCGAGGTAGGCCTTACGCACTATTTCACTGCACAGAAGATCGCTTCCGCTCCCCTCCTCGACTATCCTGCCGGATTGGAGCACGTAACCTCTGTCGCTGATCTCCAGGCCTTCCCGCACATTCTGCTCTACCAGCAAAATCGTCAGTCCCTGTCGTTTCAGCTCGATAACGGCCTCGAACAACTCGTCGACGAGCCTTGGGGAAAGGCCGAGCGAGGGTTCATCGAGCATCAATATTCGCGGGTTGCTCATCAATCCGCGGCCGATCGCCAGCATCTGCTGCTCACCTCCGGAAAGGGTGGATGCGGCCTGCAAACGCCTCTCCCTGAGTCGGGGGAAGAGCGCATAGACCGCTTCGAGCTTCTCCCCCGCCTGTACTCTGGCCTTCGGGGAGTAGGCGCCCAGCAGCAGGTTCTCCTCCACGCTGAAAGGCCTGAAGAGCATTCTTTCTTCGGGAACGTATACCACTCCGAGCCGCACTATGGACTCGGTCCTGGAGTTCTGAACGGGTTTGCCGTCAAAAAGAACCTGGCCGGAAAAGACCGGAAGAGCCCCCATTATTGCTCTGAGGATGGTGGACTTGCCCGCGCCGTTCGAGCCGACCATGCACACGGTCTCCCCGGAGGCCACATTGAAGGAGACGCCGTGGATCACCGGGATACTTGAATATCGTACTCGAATATCGTTTATTTCGAGGAGGGTTCCGGACATTTCTTCACTTTCTCGGCATATTCACGCGCGTACTTTTCTCCCAGGTAGGCTTTGATAACATCAGGATCGGCCAGTACCACCCCGGGCGCTCCTTCCGCGATTTTGCGGCCATAGTCGAGTACGATCACCCGATTGCAGAGCCTGGTCACCATTTCCATCATATGCTCGATCAGGATGACCGTGATGCCCGCCTGTTCGTGTATAAAGCGTATGAGCGCGGATATCTCCTCGACTTCCTGCGGCACGAGCCCGGCGGCGACTTCGTCGAGCAGGAGCATCTTCGGCCGGGTCGCGATAGCGGTCGCCATAACCACCCTTTTCTGGGCCGCAATCGTCAGCTCGTTTACCAGATTTCCGGCCAGGTGGCCTATCTGGAGGTCTTTGAGAATACCCGCCGCCTGCTCTGAAGCTCTTGACCGCGAGCCGGTGTTCATGAAGCAGCCCACCATCACGTTTTCCTTAACCGTCAGGTCTCCCGAGGCCGCATAGACCTGGAAAGTCCTGGTGAGCCCCAGCCTGGCGACCTGGTGGGAACTCAACCGCGTGATGTCCCTGCCGTCGAAGAATATGCCTCCCGCATCGATTCGATGGACCCCGGCTATACAATTGAAAAGCGTGGTCTTCCCTGCCCCGTTGGGACCAATGATTCCGAGCAGCTCCCCCCTGACGGCATCAAAGGATATTCCGTCGTTAGCGACCAGCCCTCCAAACCGCTTCGTCAGGTTGCGAACCTCCAGCATTGCGCTCATGAGCCCGCCCTCCGGAACACCCGACCCACGATTCCCCAGATTCCGCGAGGCTCTATCGCGGAGATCAGCATGATCACCGCTCCGTAGATGATCACATCTATGCCTACCAGTCCGGCCTGGGCGCCCAGAACTTCCTTGAGATAGCTCTTCATCGGAATCATTATCGCGACCCCGATCATCGGCCCCCAAAGGGAACCGATTCCGCCGAGCATCGCCATCAGGGCGATCAGGATCGACATATCCAGCCCCATTGTGTCTTCCGGTTCGATGTTCTTGATGTAGCAGGCATGGAAGGAACCGACAGCGCTCACGAACGAAACCGCAATGGCATAGGTCTTTATCTTGGCCCAGCGAACATTTATGCCGAGAGACTGCGCAACTTCCTCGTTGTCCTTTATCGCGCGGAGTTGAAATCCCAGGCGTGAGTGTCTGAAGCTGTTTATGAACAGGAATCCGGCCAGGAAGAATCCAAAAATTATGTAGTAGTAATAAGTATCGTTAAGGAAGATCAGATGCAGGAAATCGGGGGATTTGAACTTATTGACCGGAATCTCCAGCCCGCGCGCCGCACCCACGAAATCCCACACCTCAAAAATGTCCTTGATTACCAGGGAGGTGGCGATGCTGGCAATGGCGAAGTAATGTCCTCTCAGCCGAAAGAGAGGATAGCCGATGGCGAAGGACCAGCAAATGGCGATGATCACCCCCACCGGCATGGATATCCAAAAAGGGGTTCCCCACATGATGACCATGACCGCGGTGGTGTAGGCGCCTATTCCCAGAAACTGCGCCTGTCCGAGGTCTACCTGGCCGCCGTAGCCTCCTATGGTGTTCCAGCCCATGCTGTACAGCGAGAACATGAAGAACTGGATCATGGTCGCCATTGCAAAGGAAGAATGCGGGAAGGCAGGGAATGTGGCCATGAACAGGAAGGCGATTCCCGCAACGATCAACTCGGAGCGGGGAAGGTCAGAGAAATCGAATGCATTTTTCAGCGCTTCCAACCGAACAACCCCCGTGGCCGAACCAGCATGATGATGAAATACGCGAGGTAGACCCATGTGTACTTGAATGAAGTCATGGAAATTCCTGCCATCCAGCGGCTGTCGGTCAGATACGAAAAAAAGTCCCAGAAGCCGGGAATCTCGGTAATCATCCCTATAATGAGACCGGCTACAAGCGCTCCCGGAACGCTGCCGAACCCGCCCAGAGCCACGGTAGCGAAGGCTATCATCGTGAAAAGCAGCCCGACGTAGGGGGTAACCGACCAGAAATTAACCAGCAGCGCCCCGGCCGTAGTTACCGTCGCTCCCCCGATTCCCCACGCAAGCGCATTCATGTGCTCAGTGGGGATACCCATGTAGCGCGCTCCCTGTGGATTGAGCGCTGTCGCCAGCATTGCTTTTCCGGTACGGGTCCTGTTCATCAGCAGCCATATCGCGGAAAAGGAAACAACGGAGAGAATGGCGGCAGCCAGTTTGGTCGCGGGGAATATGATCCCCATCCCCAGATCGAAAACCGAACCCACCAGTATTCCGCTGAAGATGGTCCGGTCCTCGGAGCCGAATGCCAGCAGGGCGATGTTTCGCAAAAGGAGCATCAGGCCGAACGTTCCGAGGAGCTGCGCGACCATCGGTCCCCGCAAAAGAAACCTCACGAAGCCGGTATAGCATGCTATCCCGAGCAGGAGTCCAACTGCGGCGGCAAGCGGCAGGGTGAGCAGGGGGTCGATGCCCAGCGCCTGGGATGAGAAAAGAGTCGTATACATCCCAATCATCAGGAACTCACCGTGGGCGAAATTGACGATGTCCATCATCCCGAAAATGATGGTCAGCCCCAGGGCGATCAGGGCAAACACCATCCCGATCAGCAATCCCGATGCAAGCGATCCGGTAAGGATTTCCATGAAAGGCCTTTTATTTCAGGTCGGGAACAGGACCCATGGGGCTAACAAGCCTATGGACCCCCGTTTCTTAAAACCCCTTATGGGGATAAATCATATCGGCGGTAGCGACATCGAACGGGTAGACGATTTCCAGGACGATGTTGCCGGCTTTGTCCTTCTGGTACTGGCCGATAATTCCGGAGCCAAGCTCGTTCTGGCCCATCTCAGGGCCGCTTGTCGCAAACTTGATTCCTTTCCAGGGAACGATCAACTGTTCGCCGGGAATGCTGATGGTATTGGCAGCCTTCTGAATATCTTCAGCCTTTGTCGACCCGGCCTTTTCCAGCACCTCCACCCAGGTCTGGACGCCTGTAAAAGCCCTTGCTGAGGCGCCGCTGAGGTCGTGTCCGAGCTTCTTCTTGTACAAAGCGTTCACCTGGCCGGCCACCTTTTTCACCTCCGCTACTTTGGGGGCGAATACGGTCCTGGTGAGGATGCCCACCACATCATCGCCCAGGGTGGATCGGAACTCCGGCGCCTCGAACCCGGCATTCTGCCCCCATATGATCTTCGGCTTCACCTTCTGGGACTTCAGGGTCTTGACCATGAGGATGGCATCCGAAGCATAGGAGGCAAAAAGCATGGCATCCGGCTTGACGGCCTGCAGGGAGCGCACCTCGCTCGAAAGATCCGCTGACTTGGCCGCATACAGGATCGCCTTCTGCAGATTGAAGCCGTACTGTTTTGCATAGGTATCGATGGTCTCCGAGACCTGGGAGCCCCATTCGGTTTTTTCGCAGGCGGAAGCCAGCTTGGCTATTTCGGTCTTGGGAACCGCTTTGACCCCTTTGACTTTGCCCTCGGAGAGGCCTTTCAAAAGTTCGAACAAGTCTTTGGTGAAGGTGCCGTCGTGAGGGGTAGTCCGCCAGAACCACTTGAATTCACGCTGAGTCAGGGAGGGCGAGGTTGAAGAGTCATTAATCATCGGGACTCCGTACTGCTCGCAGACAGCGCTCACTGTCTTCGTTACGGCGCTGTGATAGCAGCCCAGGATACCGGTGACCTTGTCATCCATAATGAGTTTTTTCGCCAGATCTGCCCCGAGCGTGGGATTGCCTTCGTGATCCCTTATGAGCAGTTCGATCTTGGCGCCCTTTAGAGAGGAGATGCCGCCCCTTTTGGCCATGTCCATGTCGAGGGGCATAACGCTGTTGGCGATTTCAACGGCCAGTTCGGCGCCCGCTCTCAGTTCTCTCCCTTCCGCGGCAGCCCCTCCCGTAAGCGGATAGAGCACCCCGATTTTGATGGTTTCGGCCGCCATGGCAGTGGCCGCACTGAACATGACCAGTACGGGAATGAGCAAAACGAATGAAAGGATGGAATACCTCTTCATCGGGGGTCTCCCTTGATATTAGTGGTTTGTAGGTTAATGCGGGGATAAAACGAGAGAGATCGGATCAGTTGTCTAAGGAATAGCAGTTTATGCGCTTTGTCAAGGAATATCATCTACGCCTTCAGGCTCCGCAGGAATACGAGATCATCCACCGTCAAGGCGCAGGTGAACCGATATCCCGCTATCACCTTTGTCGGTCGAAGATCGGGCAGCTCCAGGTACGGGTTATCGAGAATATGGAGAGAGGCCTCCCCTTTCCAGATTGGAGAAATCCGCACATCCCGCGACTTGAGCTGTACCAGCTCGTAGACGGCCGGGCGATTGTGAAGTCCTGCCGCCAGTTCCGGGAAGTGGCGCGTATTGACGGCTTTGGCAAAGTTCGGCACAGGCAACTGCTCGGTTTTTTCCCGCAGGGTAACCACCGCTTCGACCAGGCGACGGTCTTTTACCGCCAGGGTAGCGCCGAATCTTCCGCCCGGACCTTCTACAGGTGTCGCTTTCGATGGGAGATCATAGGCGCGGGTAATCCAGGTGGAGCCGAATTGCTTGGGCCACCCCTGCGCCAGTCCGCGCATCAGCGAAACATCCTGGTCCACCCAGATAAATGGGCAGAAGGCGCACTCGGCGCCTTCAAAGGCTGCCGAAAGCAAAAAGATGGTCTCGCGATATTGACTGCGCACCGGGTCGAGGAATTCCTCCCCTGTTTCGCTCGCATACTGCCACTCGACAAAGTAAGCGGCGCATCTCGGGGAATGGAACTCAAGGCCTTCCGGAAGAAAGGAGGACACGGCATCGGGGGCTGCTTCGAATTCAACCGCAAGACAGGTTCCCACGTAGTGCCAGGGCGGATCGGGAGCAAGGCTGGAATTTCCCTTGGGAGTGCGGGGAAGAGTGTAACCTTTGAGCATAATTGGCGCCTCCTGATTAAGTTGGGTAAATAGCGACGATATCGCCGCCCGCTCGCGGGCAGACGATATCCATGACCGGCATTCAACCTTATACTCCGGCGCCATTGCTTTCAACCATACAAATCAGTTGCACTTTTCTGCAATCTTCATTCATTGTGAGACTGCTCACTGTCTGTCCGAGCAGGATTGTCCTTCATGGTGGCAGAAAGGTCCCCTTCCCCTTATCCGTTTGCAGGGATTTGCACCGGAAAAAGCGAGCGCCTTGGTCTTCAGCCGATCTTTTGGGTTGACATTTTGTGGTAAATCCTACGAAATTGATACACAAGAAAAAAAGAGTGTGCTGGAAGACAATCGTGTCAAGCATCCCCTGTTACTGAAACGATTAACGGTTCACCGATCTGGTTTCATGGAGGTTGACGAATGCTGGTTAAGAACTGGATGAGCAAGAATCCCATCACCATCGAGGAAGATGATTCAATGCAGCAGGCAATGGCCCTCATGAAAGAAAACAAGGTCAGAATGCTGCCGGTGATGAACAAAGGCCAACTGGTGGGGATTATCTCAGATACGGACCTGAAACGCGCCTCGGCCTCCGATGCCACTATGCTCGACATGCACGAGTTGCTCTACCTGATTTCGAAAATCAGAGTAAATGAGATAATGACCAAGAATCCCGTTACCGTCCCCGAAGATCTGACAGTCGAAGAGACCGCGCAGTTACTGATGGAGCACAATATTTCAGGGGTGCCGGTAATGGACCACAAGGGAGGCCTGGTTGGGATAATAACCAGGCATGACGTGTTCAAGATCCTTATCAGCCTGAGCGGGTTGGGAAAAAGAGGCATTCAGTTCGCCTTCCTGATCGATGACGTCTCCGGCTCCATCAAAAAGCTCACAGACGTCCTCCGCTCCTTCGAGGGGAGAATCGCGAGCATTCTCAGCACATACGAATATGCCCCCGCCGGTAAGCGCATAGTCTACATCCGGATTTATGAACTCGACCGCTCCAGGCTGCCCGATCTTATCCAGGAGTTGCGCGATAAGGGGACCCTGATTTACCTGGTCGATCACCGCCAGAACAAGCGAAAGATTTTTCAGGATATCATGGCATAGCCCAAAAAAGGGCAGCTATAACGCAAATAAAAATGGTCCGCTATCGAAGCGGACCATTTTCATTTGCATCACCGTCCAGCCTCTCCTCCACACTTTTCACTTCACCCCTTTCGCCGCAAAATGGAATGCGCCGGGCACGATGCGGATTTCAAGAGGAGTCCGGCCCGCCGGTTCGCCATCGGCCTCGATGAGAGCGGGAGGGTCGGCCTGGAGTATGACGCGGGACGCCTTCAGGGTGGTGACCCGGGAATCCCGCACGTGGGTTCCACGGTAGGCGCGAAGGAGCAGAGACAACAAGTGAAGGCGGTTTGCAGGCGAAGCCAGGATCAGTTCAAACCGGTCGTTGGTAGGCGATGCCCCCGGAGCGATTGCAAGTCCCTTTCCGAAGCAGCGGCCAATGCCCGCGCCGAAAAAAACCGCTTCCGAGCTGAAAGGAATCCCGTCTGCTTCCCCTTTGAATGTGTGGGATCTCAGTCTGAGGATTTCGGACAGCGCGCTGAGCGCATAAGCCAACCAGCCATGGCGCATGAGCTTTCCGGCCCTGAAGCTGCGAATAACCTCCGCATCGAATCCCACACCCAGCACCATCATGAATACTCTTTCGGTCGCTCCGGCTTCCGTTTGCGATGCGAATAAGCCGAGGCTGACCGGGAAAGTCACCTTTCCAGCCGCAGTACGTAGTTTTTCGCCAAGGCTCCTCCCGAGTTCGAAGTTGCGGATGTAATCGCACCCGGTGCCGAACGGCACAGTCCCGACCGAGGGCATCACTCCGTGTCTCTCCCGCCACAGCCCGTTCAACACCTGAGAGAGAGTGCCGTCTCCGCCGACAGCGATCACCCGTTCGTAACCGGAGCGCCGGGCCGAGGCCGCCAACTCTTCAGCATGCCCCGGGCGCGCGGTCCACCAGGTATCTATTCCCGGAGGCATCGGTCCAAGTGATTCAAGCAGTACGGACCAGTTTGCAGCAGCCCTTCTACGTCCGGAGACCGGGTTTACTATGGCGACCGTTTTCACTTTCCCTCGGAATTATGCAGTCATTTGGAAGCCTCGGCCCGGTTTTCCGAAAAAAGGCCGAGGTACCTGCCGTAACCTTCCTTTTGAAGATCCTCTTTCGGAACGAACCTGAGGGCGGCCGAATTCATGCAATACCGCAGGCCGGTGGGGGGCGGGCCGTCATTGAAGACGTGCCCGATATGCGAGTCCCCGTGCTTGCTCCTGACCTCGGTGCGCACCATAAACAGGAGCTTGCGGTCCTGCTTCTCCACAAGGTTTTCGGGCTCCAGAGGCCGGGTGAAACTCGGCCAGCCGGTGCCGGAATCATACTTGTCCAGAGAACTGAACAGCGGTTCGCCGGAGACGATATCCACGTAAATGCCGGCCTTTTTATTATCCCAGTATTCGTTCCTGAAAGCAGGTTCAGTCCCTTCTTTCCGGGTCACTTGATACTGGAGCGGCGACAGGGTTTTTCGGAGTTCCTCGTTCGTCGGCCTCGCGTACTTACTTGTTTGAGAAACGGCGCTGGTCTGATTTTTCATCTCACCCCATACCTTCGTCAAAAATTTATCACGTCCTGATCCATTTCGATAGTAACCATAACGCAGAGGGTTCTTTTTATAGTAGTCCTGGTGGTACTCCTCCGCTGGATAGAATCTCGAGGATGCAACAATCGAAGTTGCGACCGGCTTGTCAAAGCGGCCCGATTTTTCCAACTCCCGCTTCGACTCTTCGGCAAGAACCCTTTCCTCCTCACTTTGGTAGAAAATAACGCTTCGGTATTGATCACCCCTGTCGACGAACTGACCGTCCGCATCTGTCGGATCGATATGCCTCCAGAAATAGTCGAGCAGTTCCCTGTACGTTAGCTTTCGGGGATCGTAATAGACCTGGACCGCCTCGACATGCCCCGTCCCTCCCGCCGAAACCTGCTTATAAGTCGGTCCCTCAACCTGGCCGCCGGTGTAGCCCGATATGACTCGGCTCACCCCCGGGAGCTTTTCAAAATCCGCTTCGGTGCACCAGAAGCACCCTCCGGCGAAAGTTGCGACTGCAAGTTGATCGCTCTCCCCCTCAACCGCAATACCCTTCCCGACATGGTGCGAGAACCCAAAGTAAAATAATGCCGCGGCCATTACGCCAACGACAATTAAACTCGCCTTCATCCCGATCTCCACTGTTAAACGCCGGTGCGGCAGGAGCGGCTCTCTACCAGCCGGCGTATGTTATGTGAGAACCACGTTTGAGCCAGACATCGAAGCTCAACCATAAGGGAATGTAAAACGTCAGGCCAGATTTACAATAACTTTTCCTAGATCATTTTATTTCTTTATTCCTGCCCCGACTACATTCCTGAGTTGCCGGATAGAGGCGGGAGTTGACCCCCTTTGCAAGCATGCACACTTTATAAATTATCCAGGAATAATCAAATCTTGGAAATCATTAAATAATGGCTATTCTCCTGCCCTGCTCGAAGCCAGGCAGGTTTGGTTCGATTTGCTCTTCGACACAGAGGAGATTTTTAATGGGCTCGGAAGATACCAGTTTTCAACAAGACGCCTCAGCCGCAGGCTCTGAAGTAAAAACGGGAAATGGCGAAGCAAGACAGACGATGCATGAAGCCACCGAATATTCCAGGACCGCAGCGAGCCGCATCACCACGGAACTCAAAGCACAATCGAGATCGATAATAAACGAACAGCGCGACCGGATTGCCGGTAGTCTCGACATCCTGGCGGAGGCAATAAAGGGCGCCGGCGAAAGGCTTCGGGATCAGCGAAGCCGGTCCCTCGCGGATGCTGCTGATGCCGGAGCAAAGACGATAGAGGATGTATCCTGCTTTCTCAGGGAAAACGACCCCGGCAGGATTGTGAAACAAGTGGAAGGTTTTGCAAAACGCCAACCTGCATTGTTCATCGGCGCCGCATTGGCAGCCGGGATCATACTGGGACAGTTGATTTCCTCTCCGGGCAAGCCTCGCGGGAGTGTACGTGTGCTGGGCCAGGGAGGGGATTCCATCGAGTACGAACCGGCACGGGACGAGGAGAAGTACTATGGACGGCACTGAACGTTCCGCGTTCGACGAAGGGTCCTCAAACGCCGGGCAGGAGAACACCGGCCGGCCTTTTGGATTTCTCCTCCGGGATCTTTCCCGGAATGCGTTCGGTTTGGTGCGCCAGGAGATCCTGCTGGCCGCAACGGAGGTATCCGGGAAAGTATCACAAGCCGGCAGGGATTCCGTGCTTCTCATAATAGGAGCGTCCATCGCCTATGCAGGCCTGCTTTTCGTCCTGCTGGCGATCGTCATGGCATTGTCGGTCTATGTTCCTCTCAGCGCATCGGCCCTTTCCGTCGGCGTCTTTGCACTGATAATCGGGCTGTTCGTCGTGCGCACGGGAAGGAAGAGGCTGAATAACAGGGATTTCATTCCAAACAAAACTATCGACGCCCTGAGGGAAGATGGAAAATGGATACAGGATCAACTGATGTAAGAGGATTGGAAAGGGGGTACGGTGATCCGGTCACTCCCCCCGTAGCAAGTAGTTCCGACCGGCAAACGGAAATTATCCTTGCAGAGATTCGTTCGACAAGACGGCAGATTGCCGAAACTATCGGGCAAATCGGAGAAAAGCTTTCTACAGAGAGTGTTGGCGCACAGTTGATAAAGGCTGTTCAGGGTGAACTATTCAGGAGGATTGGTGCAATGAACAGGGAAAAATATAGCGAGTACGGTCGAAAGATTTCAAAGGGAGCAAAAGACACCGCCAGGGCCTACCCCGGATCCATGACATTGCTGGGTCTTGGATTGGGTTGGTTCTTACTCGAAAATTACCTCAAACACTACCGAGAAGACCAGGCGATGCTCAGCCCCCCGGAGGAGAGCCTCCATACGGGCATCTCACCCGCAGTTGAGGTGAGCGCTCCCGAACAGGAGCAGGAATCAAGGATCGAGCACCTCAAGCAAAGCGCTCGGCATTACAGGGAAGTCGCGGTGGAGAAGGGCCATGCGGCAAAAGACCAGGTATCCGGTTACATGGACGAAAATCCTTTGATGGTCGGCTTTATCGGCCTTTCGGTCGGCCTGATAGCCGGAGTGCTGACAAGCAGGATTTTCCGCGAAAGCGAACTGCTCGATGAGGCCCGGAATACTATAAAGGAGAAGACCCGCGAACTTGTCAGGGAGACCAGGGAAAAAGCTTCGCATATTGTCGATGTGGCAGGCAGGGCGGCCAGAGAGGAAGCAGAACGCCAGAACCTGATCACTCACTGAAGAAGACCGAATTTTCGAGCTGCCCTCACCAGAGGCTGAGCGGCGCCACTCCGGCAAACTCTCTGTCACTCGCTCACAAATGCCCGGCAGCGCCGCCTTCCACGGCGGCGCTGCCGGTTCCGTCCACTCACTTCGCCCCTGAAGCGGCTTTTTTCATGCTGTTAAAATGCTCCGCACCGGACTCCAGGACGACAAGCTCGATCAGTTTCCCCGCGGCCACTTCAGTTTTCATTGCAGGCAGGTAGCCGGTCGTATCCAACTGGGCGTCATCGAGTCCGGCGACAAAGGCCGCCATCGAAGAGCCTTCCTTTTCCAGGATCTCCAGGACCTCCTGTTTTGTGCAGTCCTTGTGCTCCCGCGCGTGGCGGTTCGCCATTTCGTCGATTTCCGCCATGGTCATCTCGGGAAATTTTTTGTCCTGAAGAATGGTCTGCGCCATGCCCAACGCCTGGTAATGACCCGCACCGATGTGACGGGCCGTTACTCCTACCGGCCACTGCTCGGGCACGCACATTTTTTTCCAGTCCGCTTCGCTGCAATTCCGAACGAATAGAATCACCTCATCATTAAATAAGCGGAGACGATCCGAAAGCTCTTGTGATCTGCTCTTCATATTCTCCTCCGGTTTTTTTGCCAGATGTCTCACATGATATTACCTTACGTGAGTCCAAATTTAATCGTGCACCAGCACAAATCAACCGGTGGCCCGTATTCCGGGCTGACTGGAAGCGGAGATGGCAATGCCCGAGAGCACTGATCGAATGCTTGGCCCGGAAGACGATTTCAACCGCCTGCTCCTCTCAAACGTATCCCCCGGCAAGTGGCGCAATCCCAAACCACCGGGTCGATACAACCTGGTAGTGATCGGCGCAGGCACTGCCGGCCTGGTGAGCGCGGCGGGCGCCGCGGGACTCGGCGCCCGGGTTGCGCTGGTTGAAAAGAACTTTCTCGGGGGCGACTGCCTGAACACCGGCTGCGTTCCATCCAAAGCCATCATCCGCTGCGCGCGCGCCGCACAGGAACTGCGAAGGGCCGGAGCGTTCGGCGTAGGCGCGAATGGCGCCGTGCAGGTGGACTTTGGCGCCGTCATGTCGAGGATGAGGGGGCTCAGGTCGCGGATCAGCTCGCATGATTCTGCGGAACGATTCAGACAGATGGGTGTGGATCTCTACTTCGGCGAGGCTCGCTTCACCGGCGCAGACTCCGTGCAGGTGGGGCCGGACACACTGCTTTTCAGCAAGGCGGTAATAGCGACGGGCGCGCGTGCTGCACATCCCGCGATAGAGGGCCTGGAAGCCGCGGGATACTTCACCAATGAAACGATCTTCTCCCTGACAACCCTGCCACGAAGGCTTGCGGTGATCGGAGGAGGCCCCCTCGGTTGCGAACTTGCCCAGGCCTTTCGGCGCCTGGGATCGGAGGTGGCGCTCATTCAGAGGGCAGGCCACCTGCTGGGCCGCGAGGATGAAGAAGCGGCAGGCATCCTGCAGGACGTTTTCCGGCAGGAGGGTATCCGGATTTTCCTGAACTCGGTTCCGGGAAAAATTGAGGTCAACGGACAGGAAAGACTCATTTCTTTGCTCAGGAACGGTAAGAAGGAAGAAAATATCGCGGTGGATGAGATCCTGGTGGCGGCGGGCAGGGCGCCAAATGTCGAGGATCTTGGCCTGGAGCAGGCCGGCGTGGCGTTTGACCGGAAGGCGGGTGTCCTTGTGAACGATTATCTCCAGACCACCAATAAGCATATCTACGCGGCAGGGGACGTCTGCCTGCGGCACAAGTTCACCCATATGGCCGACGCCACCGCACGCATCGTCATTCAGAACTCCCTGTTCCTTGGACGTAAGACCTTGAGCGGCCTTACCATACCGTGGGTAACCTATACGGAACCGGAAATCGCGCATGCAGGTTTGCACGAGGAGGAGGCGCGCAAGAGAGGATCGGACATAGAGTCTTTTCTGGTCCCCATGGAGGAGGTGGACCGCGCTGTCCTGGACGGGGAGACGGAAGGTTTCGTCAAAATCTGCACAGAGCGTGGAACCGGCAGGATTCTCGGCGCAACGATAGTTGCAGGCCATGCGGGAGAAATGATCAACGAGATAAGCCTCGCAATGTCGAAGGGCTTGGGATTAGGGGCATTATCGGGCATAATACATCCCTACCCCACCCAGGCGGAAGCCGTCAGGAAGGCAGCGGATCTTTTCAACCGGGGACGTCTTACGCCGTTTGTAAGGCGCGTGTTGTCCGCATGGCTCGAATTTCTGCGCTCGGATTTCCTCATCAGGCTGAAACGGGGCGCCTGGTTTCCAAGCAGGCAGACCTTTGAGCATAAAACAATACAGGGCAGAAAGGCTAAAAGTTGAATACCAACCAAGCTGGAGGCAGTAGCAGGGCGCTTCTCAAGGCGGCGCTTCTTGCCGCTTTTATCATCCTGGCGCTGCTTTCCGTCCGTTTTACATCACTGGGAGACTATTTCACCGCCGCCTCGCTGGAAAGATCCCTGGAAAGGGCCGGACTTTGGGCCCCCCTCGCATTCATTCTCTTTTATGCCGCGGGCATTTGCCTCTTTGTTCCGGGAACCGTGCTCACAGCCATCGGAGCTGCGATTTTCGGACCCTACCGCGGATTTGTCTACGTCTGGGCGGGCGCAATGATCGGCGCGGCGGTGGCCTTTCTCATCGCGCGCACTCTGGGCAGGGAGTTTGCCGCCTCCCTGGTCGGGGAAAAACTGAAGAAATACGATGAAGCAATAGAAAAAAACGGCTTCGCGACCGTTCTCTACCTGAGACTCATCTACTTTCCCTTCACCCCCATGAACTTCGGGATGGGGTTAACCAAGGTCCGTTTCAGGGACTACCTGTTCGGCACCGCACTCGGTATATTCGCCGGCACTTTCGTGCTCACCTTTCTTATTGGGACACTGAAAGAGGTGTGGGTATCGGGAGACTGGAGCCGGCTTCTCTCACTTCAGGTTCTCTTTTCCGTCGCGCTCTTTGTGGTTTCACTCCTTATACCCAGGGCAGTCAGGAAAATCAGGGGCGAAGGGTAGAGCGCCGCGCTCGCCCGGCTTCACAATACCACTCTATCGTCTCACCAATGCCCTTCTCCACCTTGTAGACCGGGCGATATCCCAGCAGATCCCCGGCCAGGGAAATATCGGCGAGAGAATGCCGCACGTCGCCTTTGCGAAAGGGACCATATTCCGGTTCGATACTTTCTACTTCAGGTATGCGCCGGGCCAGATGATCCCGTATCAACTGGTATAACTGATTGAGAGAGGTCCGGTCGCCGCAGGCGATATTGTAGGTCCTGTTTACCGAGGGACCGTCAGCCGACGTAGCTGCAAGGATATTCGCTCGAACGACGTCTTTTATATAACAGAAATCACGGCTGGTCTCCCCGTCGCCGTTTATGACCGGGATCTCCAGGCTCATGAGTGCGTCCACCCACCGAGGAATAACCGCGGCATAGGCGCCCTCCGGGTCCTGCCGCTTCCCGTAAACATTGAAATAACGCAAACCTATCCACTTGAAGTCATAGACTCGCGAAAAAACCCCGGCGTAGATTTCGTTAATCAGCTTCGTTGCCGCATAGGGCGAGAGAGGCGCCCCGATGGTGTCCTCTACCTTGGGCATTCGCTCACTGTCACCATAGACCGAGGAGGAGCTTGCAAAAACGAACCTTTTTGCCCCGGCATCCATTGCGGCAACCAGCATATTGAGAAAGCCGTCCACGTTGGACTGGCTGGTCGTTATGGGATCGTCGATAGACCGGGGCACGCTGCCGAGGGCAGCCTGATGCAGCACGTAGTCGACTCCCCCGCATGCCGCGCGACAGTCATCCAGTCTGCGCGCGTCC
Organism: uncultured Syntrophobacter sp.; assembly: GCA_964539645.1. Lineage (GTDB taxonomy): Bacteria > Desulfobacterota > Syntrophobacteria > Syntrophobacterales > Syntrophobacteraceae > SbD1. The sequence goes on along the minus strand of CAZIJV010000013.1, from coordinate 39,454 downwards.
GCGTTAAGAAAGGTGAAGTTACCCCACCTTTTTTCACCAATCACTCTGTGGACGTCATCGAGGTTATGCTGATGACCCGTTGAAAAATTATCAAAGCCCACCACGATCTGCTCCATCCCGAGCAGTTCCTCGACCAGATTTGATCCGATAAACCCGGCCGCTCCCGTAATGAGCCACTTCCGCGGTTCTTTTGCCAACTCAGATTTAAGCTCTTCCATACTCTTCACGACAAATCCACTCCGGTCGTTAAACGCACCCTCTTCAACGTAAAACCAATGCACCCAGATTATCTCAGAGCCGTCCTAATAACAGGGAATCCTCATTCTATAAACAACATTTCTTCGCTGTAGACAGCGTATCGGATATGCAATAGAATTGCTGTTCGGGAGGATCATTCCCTGTCTTCTTGCACAAGCTCACTTCCGCCTCCTCATAATACCAGACTGGAATGGTCCCTCGAGGGGTCCCCCTCCGACTCTCCAGGCTCACAATAATCAGGGGAACTGTTGCATGGCTTTACCTCAACCTGTCCTGGTAACAGGCGCAGCCGGTTTTATCGGCTTTCACATTGCCTTGAGACTGCTCAAGGAAGGCCTGCGCGTTATCGGACTCGACAATCTCAACGATTATTACGACGTCGGTCTGAAAAAGCACCGCCTGGAGTTATTGAGCTGCCACTCGGAGTTCCGGTTCGTGAAGCTGGACCTCAAGGACAATGCCGCCATCAGTGCGCTTTTTCGGGATCACTCATTCGATCTGGTGGTACATATGGCTGCGCAGGCCGGAGTACGCTATTCTCTGGTCAATCCCCGCGCCTATATCGAGAGCAACATCGACGGTTTTTTCAATGTTCTGGAAGGGTGCAGGATCAGCCGGGTAAAACATCTGGTGTTCGCTTCTTCGAGTTCCGTTTACGGGGCGAACGCAAAGACCCCTTTTTCGGTGCACGACAATGTAGACCATCCTGTTTCAATTTATGCGGCCACGAAGAAGTCAAACGAGATGATGGCGCATACTTATGCTCATCTCTACAACATCCCCTGCACCGGCCTCCGTTTCTTTACCGTCTACGGACCCTGGGGACGGCCCGATATGGCCCTGTTTCTTTTCACCCGCGCCATTATGGCGGGGGAGCCGATACAGATATTCAACAATGGCCAGATGAGCCGTGATTTCACTTACATCGATGACATTGTGGACGCCATGTTTCGCGTGATCGGCAATCCTCCGGCGGGAAACGAAGACTGGGACGGATATAAGCCCGATCCCGGCGCCAGCTTTGCTCCATACAAGATCTATAACATCGGTAATCACAATCCGGTCTCACTCCTCGATTTCATCTCGATCATCGAGGAGTGCCTGAAAATTAAGGCAATAAGGGAGTTTCTGCCCATGCAACCGGGAGATGTCCGGGAAACCTATGCGGACATTACGGAACTGGAGAAAGACTTCGATTTCCATCCTAAAACATCGCTTAGCGAAGGAGTATCCTCCTTCGTTGCGTGGTACAAGAGTTACTACACTCTCTCTCCATCGAGCTCTCCCTCGTGCCCACCAGCCTAAAACCGGGAAGATCGTGCACTCTTCTCCAAAGCGGTGGGCACGAAAAACCGTGCCCTCCCTGCGCTCGTCAATTGCATTGTGATGATTTGCAGGCATGGCTGGCTGGGCATGAGAAGCCTGCCCAACTACGACTATCCGGGTGGGGTGCATTCTGCCCCAAGTGTGATTAAAATTTTTCTCCGGCAGGAGGCTTCCCACTGAATGACCCGACGGCATTCCCGGCTTTTCCGGGAAACTCCTTTTGAGTGGGCGCCGGAATCACTATACTATTTGGCGACTCGTCGGACAGAGCCGACGGTAACATGGTCTTAAAGCGGAGACAGGCCTTCGTATGCTTTACTCGAAAACTTTTTTTGCACTGGCTTTCGCCAACCTCTCATGCCTGTCCAGCTTCTCTTCCTTTTTCCTCTTTCCTCTTTTCATCACCGCTCACAACGGCGACCAGGCGGACATCGGCATCATTATGGGGGCCTTCTCGCTCTCTTCGGTTATTTGCCGACCGTGGATTTCGGACATGATAGACAAGATCGGCAGAAAGAGAAGCTACGCCATCGGGTCGCTGATAATGACTCTCATGCCCCTCGCGTACCTCTTCTTCAAGGGGAATCTTTATAATTTCTATCTTCCCCTGATCCTGGTGCGGGTCGTACACGGGGTAGGCTTTGCGATCTGCATTACAGCGGCTTTCACCTACATGGCGGATATAATTCCGAAGGAGAGACTGAACGAAGGGTTCGGGATGTTCGGTGTCTCCGGCCTGCTGGGATCGGCCATCGGCCCGGTCATGGCCGAAATCGTCATTAACCGGTTCGGATTCGACCTGCTCTTTATCGCCGCCGCTGCCGTCTCCGGACTCGGGTTTCTGGCGCAGACCCCCCTGAAGGAAACCTACGTCCACGTACTGCGCACCACTGATTCCTCGTTTTTCCTGGTACTGCAGAAGAGACGCGTTTTCATAATCGCCGCCATCGCTCTTCTTTTCGGAATCGGGCTGGCGGCGGTAAACGGCTTCGTTTCACCTTACGCCAGTGATCGCCGAATAGACTTCATCTCCCTTTACTATATCGCCTATTCCTCGGCGGCGATTCTCACCAGGGTCCTTGCCGGAAGCATTGTCGACCGTATGGGAGAGAGAAAAATCATCCCCTATGCCTTAGCTCTGACAGGCGGCGGGCTCCTTGGCCTCATATTCATGAAAGGAAGCGCCCTCCTGTTTCTTTCCGGGTTCATAACCGGATGCGGCCATGGCGTGCTCTACCCGGCGCTCAACACGCATGCCATAAGGGGTGAGCCACAGGCGGTGCGAGGCAAGATCACCGGCGCTTACACGGGCAGCATCGATGCGGGAGCTTTCGTCGGCTCGATCCTCCTGGGCTATGTGGGTGAGCTGGCGGGATTTCAGGCGCTCTTTCTCGCTGCAGGCACGGCTGTGCTTGTCGGTCTGTTCGTCTTTCGAAGGGAATAATCCTCCGGTCTCCTGAATCCTCTTTTACCGTTTCCCCCCCACTTTATTTCGAACCTCTACAGCCATACCTTTTGAGCATGCTGATTTTTCAAAGATGTTCGTCTCTACAGTCCGAGTTCTTCTGGAGCAGGAGGAATCATGAAAGTATGGCCAGGCAGGCCCTACCCCCTGGGAGCAACCTGGGACGGGTCGGGGGTAAATTTTGCGCTCTTTTCGGAAAATGCCACAGGGGTTGAATTATGCCTCTTTGACGGACCGCAGGGAGAACATGAAACAAGGATTCCGGTGGTCAACCAGACCGATCAGGTCTGGCACATATACATTCCCGAGGCACGTCCGGGTCAGTTGTACGGATACCGCATACACGGTCCCTATAATCCGCAGGAGGGGCATCGTTTCAACCCGGCCAAGCTTCTGCGCGATCCTTACACGAAGGCTATCAACGGCACCATAAAGTGGGATGACTCCTTTTTCGGATACACCATCGGGCATCCGGAGGAAGACCTGAGCCTGGACGAGCGGGACAGTGCGCCTTTTTCGCCGAAGTGTATCGTAATTGACGAGGCCTTCAGTTGGGGAGACGATCTCCGGCCAAACATCGCCTGGGACAGGACTGTGATCTACGAAGCACACGTAAAAGGGCTCACCATGCTCGCCCCTTTTGTACCCGAGGAGCTTCGCGGGACCTATGCGGGCCTGAGCAGTCCCGCTGTGGTCGAATACCTTCTGTCATTGGGGGTCACCGCGATCGAACTCATGCCCGTACACCAGTTTGTACAGGACAGACACCTGCAGGACAAAGGTCTTTCCAACTACTGGGGATATAACACGATCAACTTCTTTGCGCCCCACGCGGGCTATGCCAAAAATCGCAACTGGGGGCTGCAGGTCGCGGAATTCAAGACCATGGTAAAGACCCTGCATCGCGAAGGGATCGAGGTGATCCTGGACGTGGTATACAACCATACCGCAGAAGGAAACCACCTGGGGCCGACCATCTCTTTCCGGGGCATAGACAATGCCGCATACTACCGCCTCGTGCCGGACGACAAGCGCTATTACTTCGATTATACCGGCACCGGCAACACCCTGAACATGACCAATCCCCGCACCCTTCAACTGATCATGGACAGTTTGCGATACTGGATACAGGAAATGCACGTGGACGGCTTCCGGTTCGACCTCGCGGCGACCCTTGCCCGTGAACTCCATGAGGTAGATCGTCTCGGAGCATTCTTCGACATAATTCACCAGGACCCGGTGATATCCCAGGTAAAGCTCATCGCCGAACCGTGGGACCTTGGCGAAGGCGGCTACCAGGTGGGCAACTTCCCCGTCTTGTGGACGGAGTGGAATGGAGAATACCGGGACAGCATAAGGCGGTTTTGGAAAGGCGATGAAGGACAGACCGGAAGTGTCGCCTACCGGATAACCGGAAGCAGCGATCTCTACGCGAGCACGGGCAGGCGTCCCTATGCGAGCATCAATTTCGTGACCGCCCATGACGGCTTCTGCCTTCGCGATCTCGTCAGCTACAACGACAAGCACAACGAGGCCAATGGAGAAGGCGGCGCCGACGGCTCAGACAACAACATGAGCTGGAACTGCGGCGTGGAGGGTCCGACCGACGATTCTGAAATCAACGCCCTGCGCCTGCGCCAGCAGCGAAATTTCCTGGCCACTCTGCTTCTTTCCCAGGGAGTCCCCATGATCCTCGGAGGCGACGAAACCTCCCAGACCAAGTGCGGAAACAACAACACCTACTGCCAGGACAATGAGATCTCCTGGATGAATTGGGACCTGGACGAGGAACGCTTGAATCTTCTCGAATTCACGAAATTCGCAATCCGCCTGCGCAAAGAGCATCCGGTTTTCCGGCGGCAGAGTTTCTTTCGTGGCCGGTCGATGCGTGACCCCGACCTGCAGGACGTTGCGTGGGTGAGGCCGGACGGCAAACCGATGGATGAACAGGATTGGACAATGCCTTTCACCAGGTGCCTGGGAATGATTCTGGCCGGAGACGCCATCGGTGAACTGGACTCGCGCGGGAACACTATCGTTGACGATACCATGCTCGTGCTCTTCAACGCGCATTGGGAATCCATCCCGTTTACCATGCCGGATTTCAAGTTCGAGGGTCAGTGGGGGCTCTTCGAGGGCAATTGGACACTCATCCTCGATACCACCTCCGCAACCGGCAAGCGCAACCTGGCGCCCCTGCGCCCCGGAGAGGTTTTTGAACTCGAGTCCCGCTCCGTAGCGGTTTTTCGTTTCGGAGGAGCGGAAATAACCGAAGAAGATGCACAGCCGGCAGCACTTGAAGAAGCGGCTGCCCCCCTGCTCTCGGAGGAACGGATCGAGCCCTGAGAGATCGGAGGGAGGAAGTGCATGATATCCATAAGCGACAAGCAGGGAGTATTCCAGAAAACCGCATGGCGGATAAAGAGTTGAAAATCCTGCTGAGCCTTGCCCAGTTGCATGGTTTGCAGACCACCTACCTGGACGTTGCCGGTAAGCGGCAGCGGGCTTCGCGGGAATCCCTCACAGCGGTTCTGAACGCGCTGGATGCTCCCCTGGCCGGCCCCTCGGACTTGCTCGATGCGTTCCGCAGGAAAAAAAAGAGCGATCTGGAGCAACGCCTGGAGCCGGTGACCGTTGCCTGGAATGGCAAAGCATCCGGAATCAGGTTCCTGGCGCGGCTTGATGAATCCCGGGTACGGCTGGAACTCAGGCTCGAATCAGGCGAAAAGAGGAGCTGGAGCTGTGATCTGGCCAGGTGCAGGCCTATGCACTATGAGGATTTTGAAGGCCTGCACTTCGTAGCCAGGGAGCTTTGCATCGATGAGATCCTGCCTTTCGGCTACCACGAGCTTACCGTTGAAGGCCGGGAAGGCCTCTTTCGCACCAAAATCCTGTCGGCGCCCGAGAGAGCTTTTTCTGAAAAGGCCCAATATAGACAGTGGGGGATATTCATCCCGCTCTACTCCCTGCGCTCGGCCCAGAACCACGGCGCCGGGGATTTCGCCGATATGGCGGAACTCTACAGATGGCTTGGCGGACTCGGCGGCAGTATTATCGGGACCCTGCCCTTTCTTGCCGCCTTTATGGAGGAACCCTTCGAACCAAGCCCTTACTCGCCGGCAAGCAGGCTGTTCTGGAACGAGTTCTACATCAGCCCGGAAATGATCCCGGAGCTGAAAAAATCATCTGCAGGCACATCATTGCTCGAATATGCCGGCCGTGCAGCCGGAGAATTGCGGTCTGCGTCCATGGTGGATTACAGGGGCGTGATGGCGATTAAGAGGAAAGTACTCGCGGAGTTGTCGCGGGAATACTTCAGTGGATCGGACCGGAATCGGGAACTCATCGATCAGTATCGCAAAGATAACCCCTTACTCGATGACTATGCGGCCTTCCGGGCTTATGGGGAAAAGACGGGAAATCCCTGGCCGCAATGGCCTGAGCCCCAGAGAAGCGGCAGGCTGGCAGCGGGCGATTTTGAGGCAGATGCAAGAAACTACCACCTCTATGCCCAATGGATCGCAAGCAGGCAGATAAAAAAACTGGCCTCCGAGGCGGAAAAGACCGGCCCGGGCCTCTACCTGGATATGCCGCTCGGAATTCATCCCTATTCCTATGATTCATGGCGATATCGAGACCTGTTTCCGGAGGGAGTCGCGGGAGGAGCGCCACCGGACCTGGTGTTCAAGGGCGGCCAGAACTGGGGATTCCCTCCCCTGCACCCCGGGAAGATACGGGAGAGCGGCTATGAATATGTCATCTCCTACGTCAGGAAGCTGATGCGGCGCGCCGGCGTCCTGCGAATCGACCACATCCCCGGAGTTCACAGGATCTACTGGATACCACGGGGCATGGACGCAAACCGGGGAGTGTTCGTCCGGTACAATGCCGAGGAATTCTATGCAGTGCTCAGCCTGGAATCTCACCGAAACCGCTGTGAAATAGCAGGAGAGAACCTCGGAACCGTCCCCCGGTATGTGAATGAGGCGATGGGCCGCCATAACATCCATAAGATGTATGTGATCCAGTATGAAGTAGAGGGGACCTCCGGCACCCTCGGGAACGTGCCTGCGGCATCGATCTCCAGTCTCAACACGCATGACATGACCCCCTTCGCAGGCTTCCTGAAAGGCGCGGATATTCGAGAGCGGGTGGAGGCCGGAATACTGGCGCCGGGACTCGAACAGGCGGAGATCGAGAGAAGAAGGCATATTGTCGAAGGTCTCGAACGGTTCTTTATCGGAAAAGGCCTGATCCGATCAGCCGGCGCCGGGAAAGAGGAGATATTACGCGCTGCCCTTGCTTACCTGGCGATGAGTCCATCGCGTTTTGTCCTGGCAAACCTCGAGGATCTGTGGCTGGAGATAAAATCTCAGAACCTGCCGGGTACAGCGGGGAACCGCAACTGGAGGAGAAAAACACGCTATGGCCTGGAGGAATTCAAAGCAATGCCGGAAGTCGCCGGGAGGTTGCGGGAGGTCAATCGATTGAGGAAAGGGACGGAGAAGAGAAAATGAGCTTTTATCCTAACATAGGCGCCATACACCTGGGAAACGGGCGCAGCCGTTTTCGGGTCTGGGCGCCGTTCAGGAAGAAGGTGGAGGTCAGATTGATTGGCGCCGGTCGCACCGTTTCGCTGGCTGCGGAGGATCGTAGGTATTGGTCCGCGGAAATTGACGGTGCCGGCCCCGGAGAGCGTTACCTCTTCCGGTTGGATGAGGAAATCGAAAGGCCGGACCCGGCATCTTTCTTTCAACCGGAAAGCGTGCACGGCCCCTCGGAGATTCTCGATCTTGATTTTGACTGGCATGATCAGGAATGGTCAGGACCACTGCTCAACGACTACATCTTCTACGAAGCGCACGTGGGAACCTTTACCCCCGAAGGCGCCTTTGCCTCCATGATCTCCAGGCTCGACTACCTGGTGGACCTCGGCGTCACAAGCCTCGAGATAATGCCGGTTGCGCAGTTCCCCGGTGAAAGGAACTGGGGCTACGACGGAGTCTATCCCTTTGCGGCGCAAAACTCCTACGGCGGCCCGAACGGACTGCGAAGACTGATCGACGCCTGCCATCACAAGGGCCTCTCCGTCACCCTGGACGTGGTCTACAACCACTTTGGCCCGGAGGGCAACTATCTGCGCGATTTCGGACCCTACTTCACCGATAAATACAAAACTCCCTGGGGTCAGGCCCTTAATTTCGATGACGAATACTCCGATGAGGTAAGAAACTTCTTCATCCAAAACGCCCTGTTCTGGTTCAACGTCTTTCACGTTGACGCCCTTCGCCTCGACGCCGTGCATGCAATCTGCGACCGCTCCGCGACTCCTTTTTTGTCTCAACTGGCTCTGCACGCGATGGAGTACAGCAGGCGCACGGGGAAAAAGGGCTATCTGATTGCTGAAAGCGACCTTAACGACAGCCGCCTCATTCGACCCGGGAGCTCCTGGGGATATGAACTGGACAGTCAATGGGCCGATGATTTCCATCATGCGCTCCATGTTCTGCTTACCGGAGAGCGGCAGGGATATTACCAGGACTTTGGCGGCGTCACCAACCTCGCAAAAGCCGTCACCGAAGGCTACATCTATTCGGGCGGCTATTCGCAGTTCAGAAGGAGGAGCCACGGCAACTCTGCTGCCGATCTGCCCTCCGAAAAATTCGTGGTCGCCTCGCAAAATCATGACCAGGTGGGCAACAGGATGCTCGGCGAGCGCCACTCGACGATCATCTCCTTTGAAGCACAGAAGGCGGCCGCCGGGGTCCTTCTGCTCTCCCCCTTTATACCCCTGCTTTTCATGGGACAGGAGTACGGTGAGGAGGCGCCTTTTCTTTACTTCATAAACCATTCCGATGCGGAACTCGTGCAGGCGGTGAGAGCGGGACGCCGCCAGGAATTCAAGGACTTCAACTGGGCCGAGGAGCCGCCCGATCCCGCTGGTGTGGACACTTTCCTAAGAAGCCGACTCAACTGGGAAAAAGTGAGCCGAAATCCCAATAAACAATTGCTCGATTTTCACAGGGAACTGATCCGCCTCAGACGGAACAATCCCGCGCTGAGAAATACCAATCGGGACGATATGAAAATAAGCGCCTTCGATGAATCGAAACTGATGCTCATGAAGCGCACAAACGAAACGCACATTCTGATCGCTATCTTCAACTTTGACTCGGAAGAACATTCGCTCTCAGTCGAGGAGAGTGGTTTGTCCGGGAGATTCCTGAAAATCCTTGATTCAGCCGATGCAACCTGGGCGGGACCGGGCGCCCTGCTCCCGGAAAAGGTGCACAACGCCCGGCGGCTCAGGCTGAGACCTTCGAGCGTGGCTGTTTTTTCGAACGGATAGCGCCGGTTTTCTTCCAGGGCGGCACGGAGATGAGATTATGAGAATTCCGATTTCCACATACAGAATCCAGTTCAACTCAGGTTTCACCTTCAACGATGCATTAAAAATACTGGACTATCTGTCGGCGCTCGGTATCACCGATATTTATGCATCCCCTATCTTCCGCGCCCGTACGGGAAGCATCCACGGCTATGATGTGGTCGATCCGAACTGCATCAATCCGGAGCTGGGAACGGATGAGGACTTTGCACGCCTTATCGGCGCAGTCCAGCAAAGAGGAATGGGATGGGTCCAGGATATCGTCCCCAACCACATGGCCTATGACGGTCAGAATCCCATGCTCATGGATATTTTCGAGAGCGGCGCCCTTTCGGACTACTACAGGTTCTTCGATATCGAGTGGGACCACGCCTACGAGAGCATGAAGGGCCGGCTGCTGGCGCCTTTTTTGGGCAAACCCTATGGCGAGAGCCTCGAATCGGGTGAAATTCGGGTCGAGTACGGCCTCAATGGATTTGTCGTGAGTTACTACTCCCTGCGGTACCCGTTGAGAATCGAGTCCTACGAGAGCATTCTGTCGCCAAACCTCGGCAGGTTGAGGGAAACGCTCGGCCCCGATCATCCCGACTATATTCGCTTCGTCGGCATCATCTTTACCCTGAAAGGCTACCCCTGCCAACCGCTCAGCCAGGAAAGAGCAGACCAGATCCGCTTCATCAAGGGAATGCTCTGGGAGAGCTACAACAACAGTGAGGCGGTCAGGGAACACCTGGATAACAACCTGAGCATCCTTAACGGCGAAGCCGGCCCCTCCGAGTTCAGCGACCTCGACCAGTTGCTCTATGACCAGTTCTTTCGGCTCTCGTTCTGGAAGGTCGCCAGCGAGGAAATCAACTACAGGCGGTTTTTCAGCATCAACGAGCTGATTTCTCTCCGGATAGAAGATCCGGAGGTTTTCGAGCGCTGCCATGAGAAGATATTTCAGTTGACCTCTTCTGGTGTATTTACCGGGCTTCGAGTAGATCATATAGACGGACTCTACAATCCCCTCGAATACCTCAGAAGACTGAGGACGGGCGCCAACGGAGTCTATACCACTGTAGAAAAGATTCTCGCCTTCGATGAAGAACTGCCCACCAACTGGCCTGTTCAGGGAACCAGCGGGTATGACTATTTGAACTACCTCAACGGTATTTTTTGCCGAACCGAAAATGAGGCCGAATTCACCGGCATCTACCACTCTTTCACAGGGTTGCGGATAAATCGGGAAGATATCCTGCACGACAAAAAGGCCCTGATAATCGAGCACTTTATGACCGGTGACGTGGATAACCTGGCACACCTGATGAAAAAGATTTCCAGCAAGGACCGGGGAGGCGGAGACATCACGCTGCACGGTCTTCGGAGGGCGATTTTCGAGGTGTTGGCCCTTTTTCCGGTCTACAGGACTTACATCGGGCCCGACTCGTTCACCGGCACGGACCGCAGGTACATAACCGATGCGATTGAAAGAGCAAAAAAAAGGGCGCCGGCTCTGGTAAACGAGATCAACTACCTCGCGAAGTTCCTCCTGCTCAAGTACGAGGATTATCTCGGAGAGGATGAAAAGGCCCAGTGGCTGAGATTCGCCATGAGGTTCCAGCAGTTCAGCGGCCCCCTGATGGCCAAGGGCTTTGAGGACACCCTGCTCTACGTCTACAACCGGCTGACTTCTCTCAATGAGGTGGGGGGGGAGCCCTTCCGGTTCGGAATCGCTCTTTCGGAATTCCATGATTATAATAAAACGCGTTCCGAAAACTGGCCGAATGCGATGAGCGCCAGTTCGACTCATGATACGAAACGAGGAGAAGACGTAAGGGCCAGGATCAACGTCCTGTCGGAAATTCCGACGGAGTGGGGCGAGAAAATCGATGCGTGGAGCAGAATGAACGAAGCGCACAAGACCACTATGCACGGACTGAAGGTACCTGCCAGAAACGACGAGTACTTCCTCTACCAGACTATGACAGGCGCCTACCCCTTCGATGAATCCGAGCACGCTGACTTCGTGCGCCGTATTTGCGAATACGTTATCAAAGCCACGCGGGAGGCCAAGATATACACGGGATGGATAAAACCGGATTCAGAATATGAGGAGGCGTTTCAAAACTTCGTCAAAAATATCCTTGACAAATCCGCCGGCAATGCCTTTTTAGAAGACTTCCTCGCATTCCAGAGAAAGGTCGCCCATTTCGGAATTGTGAACTCACTGTCTCAAACAGTCCTTAAAATCTTTTCCCCGGGAATACCCGACTTCTACCAGGGCGCCGACTTGTGGGAATTGAGCCTGGTGGACCCGGACAACCGCCGCCAGGTGGATTATGCCAGGCGTATCGCTTACCGGGAATCCATTGCCCGGGATATGGGAAATCCCCATTTCTTGAGCCAACTCATGGAATCGGCAGAGGATGGCAGAATCAAGCTCTTTGTCATACAGCAATGCCTCTCCGCGCGCAGGGAGCGCCGCAACCTGTTCAGAAACGGCAGCTACATTCCGATTAAAGTAATTGGAGAGTACGCCTATCACATCGTCGCCTTCGCCAGGCGGGAGGAATCCTCCTGGGCACTGGCTGTCGTTCCGCGCTTCTGCGCCTCACTGGTCCAGGGGAAGGAATATCCCCTGGGGGAGAAGGTATGGAAGCAGACAGCGATAGTGCTTCCGGAAGAAGCCCCGGCAGCGTGGAGAAACACTATAACCGGGGAGGAACATTCCACAGCCGGAACACTGTCTGTAGCAGAATTATTGTCAATTTTCCCGGTTGCGCAACTGATCTCTGCCTGAGAGGAAGCCGGGAATTTCACCCATGCTGTAATGGGATTTTTCTAGCTTCGGCTTGCTATTTTATAGTGAAAGCCGCGGAATTCCTCTTTTCAGGAGAGACTTGGTGATATATCATCCCGTCCAGGCTAATGGAGTCTTTCACTATATCTTAGCCTTTTTTGTGCAATCCGAATACCCGATAATAGATGTCGATACATGCCTGAAAAATCGGTCCGGTGTTTTGGCAGTCCCCGGGGGTGAATAGTGGTATTTGAACAGGAAAAACGCAGGAAGATTCGTGTTCTCCTGATAGAGGATGACGAAGACGATTGCATCCTGATTCGTGGACTGCTCCATGACGTAGCCTCCAATTATTACGAAATCACCTGGACCCCCACCTATGAAGAAGGCCTCACGGAACTTGACAGCGGCTCTTATGACATCTGCCTGCTGGACTATCGGCTCGGATCGAGAAACGGACTGGACATCCTCGCCACCCTTGGCGAATGTTCTCACAAACCGCCGATTATTGTCCTGACCGGGCACGGCGATTACCGCATCGACCTGGAGGCGATGAAGTCCGGTGCGGCTGATTTTCTGGTAAAAGATCAGATAAATGCACTCCTGCTCGAACGGGCGATTCGCTACGCCATGGACAGGAAGAAGTCCAGCGACGAGTTGCGTGAATCGGAAAGACAGCTCAAACACCTCTCCGCTCAACTGCTGGTCGTGCAGGAAAATGAAAGAAGGAAGATTGCAGCCGAACTGCACGACGATCTCGGGCAGCTTCTCACCGCATTCAAATTCAACATCGAAAACGTGCTGACACGGATGGACCCGGAGGATTTGCGCGCCGCGGACCTGCGCGCGCTCATCCCCAAGATACAGGGGGCTGTCGAACGTGTCCGCAACATGTATACCCAACTGATGCCGACGGTCCTGGACGACCTGGGTATTGGGGCGACCCTGACTTGGTATTGCCGGGAATTCGAGACTCAAAACCCGAAAATCAGCGTAGATAAAGACTTTGAATTACCTGAGGAAGATATCCCTTCAGAGCTGAAGCTGGTGATTTTCCGGATTGTCCAGGAGGCGATGGAGAATGTGGCCTCCCATAGCCACGCTGATACTGCCCGCCTGTCACTCATCCGGCAGGACAGAGTGCTCAGGCTGAACATCCGGGACGACGGCAAAGGCTTCGATATAGCCCAGGCCATGTCTTTGGCCACCGACAGCCCGGGAGTCGGTCTCATGAGCATGAAAAGGAGAGCCGAACTCTCCGGAGGAACCCTCCAGATCGAATCAAGCGACACCGACGGCACCCTCGTCGAAGTCACCTGGCCGATAAGGAAGTAAATCCATGCCACTCGTGACTCATTTCTCGACGCCTGTCGATCTTCAGCTTTACTTCGGCCGCCTCGAAATGAAGCGGCAGGGTGGCCTTGTCACGAAGCGAGTCCTGGAACGATCTCGTTCAAAGAAGTAGCACAGGCGTCCCGCCTGTACGTACAACCCCCCAAATCACCGTCCATTCCTATCCGGCTGTCGTGAGCCGCCCTGAATCCTGCTTTTTCGGGATTCGAGACAACATATTCATTGATGCGGTAAAGCTCCTGCTCGCTCGGAACGAGATGGTCGTAACTCTCTTCCTGCCAGAGAGAGTTCCTTTTCTGCCCAGCAGGTGAGATCCAGGCCCTCCAGCGAAGGAGGTTTCGCTTTGTAATGTTTACTCTCTTGTGAGGGTTGAAAAAGGCCACAGGCGGGACGCCTGCGCTACTTCCCCCGAACTTATGGATGGTGGTGATGAGGCTTTTGCAAAGCATCTTAAATGCTTACGTTATTCAATCTCCTTCCGCCAGCATTCCCTCCAGTTTTTCGAGCCTTTTTTCGATCCTGGACAGTGACTCGGTTTCCAGCTCTTTTCGTGCCTGTGAGCTGAAAGCGGGATTGCCCACCCACCAGTCCATGCCCATTTCCCTGGCCTTGTCCACGGAGCATATAACCAGCCTGATCTGTATGCTCAGCAGTTCTATCTCGCCCAGGCTGACCTTGATATCGCCGGCTATGACTATTCCCTTGTCCAGCACTCTTTCCAGTATTTCCGCCAGATTTGTCGTCCCGGCCGACCGGGCTACCGCCGTTTCAACGGCCATTCCATTCCTCCATTTCAGAGCAGCTTGCCTAAAGGCCCCAGGTCCAGGTTCAGGTCTTCCTCATCAAGGCCGAATTCCCTTGCGATACGGTTTATTTCTTCTGTCTGCCTCATGAGCGTAAGGCCGAGCCTTTCGATCTCCTCGTCGGTCAGTTTTCCGGAATCCATCCTGCGGATAGCCTGCTTTTCGAGCAATTCGTGCAGGAGCTTAATCAGGGTGAGAACAAGCCGCGCAAGGCCGTTTTTCGCATTTTCCCCGCTGATGTTGATTTTGTCCGCCTGTGCCGAGATGCTATCCGGCGCCGGATCCATGAAGTCGCCGGGTTCCATCACTGAGGCAAATTCCGGCAGGCTGTCGGATTCCAGTCTGTACTCATGCGGGCTGTTCAATTCTTTCCTCGCTATCCAATAGTGAAATGAATGTCCCCGAGGAGGCCAGCACCAGTTTAAGGGCCAGCCGAATCAATTCGATATCTGCGACGGAGATGGTCACTTCACCGGAAATTACCGCACCTTTGTGCAGAACCCTGTCCAGAACTTCGCACAGGGTCACGTTATGATGATCGAGCAGGTGTTCGCCGGCCATTATTCTCCCAAAAGGTGATCAAGCGGCGCTTAAAGCGCCGAGAAAGAGTGTTTTCCATGTGATATTAATAAGTTAAGCTATGTCAGTGAAAATTGCCTGTAATATCGGCATCTTAAATTAACTAAAATCGGCAGCGGGATCACACCGGGCTTCCTTGCCCGATATTACTGAAGTGATGCAGACAATGCCCCGGGTAGATTCACAGACCCTCTATCGCATCTATTTCATCCAGGCGGTTGAGAAGTTCGCTCTCTCGCCTGTCAAACTCCTCCTCGCTGATCTTTCCCGTATCGAGCAACATGTACAACTCACTGAGATCAGAAGTAATGCGCTCGCGCTCAGCGGCAAGCTCTTCAACGGCTGCCGCCTGGATCTTGCTCACAACCCATGAAAGACCCGTTAGCGGAGAAAGGAGTACGTCGTCTATTATTAACATGGCTTTATCGATTCCGGTTACATCCTGACCCGGACCTCCACAAAATTGTAGGGAGGCACCGGGCCATTGAATTCAAAGCTAAAATTGTCGTCAAATGGTTTGGAAGCCTCATTCAGGCAAGGCGCCCATTTTTCTTTGGCATCTTCTTTGCCGATCAGGCATGAAAGGCGCATAATTTCCTTTTCATTCCGAGGCTTGTTCCGTTTGATTTCCACACAGGGAGGCGCGAGCGATTTTTCTATCTGAGCAGTAAATTTCTCCCGCTCTTCAGTTTGAATTGTCTCGAAGAGCTGTCCCAGGTCGATCTTCTCCTCCCTTGTCGGCTCATGCCCGGGAGCATAAACCCTGTCACGCATCTCCCGGAGATCCGGGTACCGGGTGACGTAGTACTCGAATACATTTTCGACCTCATAGAGAACACGGAGTTCCATCTCTACTTTCCCCGCCACCTTTTCTATCTGTTCCAGCAAGGCTGTTTGATATTTGGTGAGCATCGACCGGATGCCCTTCTCGCTATCCGAGATCGTTCCGAAAGATACAGGCAAGACCACGCCGCCGTTTTCCACCAGATGGCTCAAAACATTCTGATGAGCCGCAAGATGCCTTCTTTCCGGCCGCAGCTTACCGGTTTCTTGGACCTCGCTGACAACCGCTGCTATCTCCCCTTCTGCTATGGTGCGCACATCCTTATCATGAAGACCCTTGAGCCCTAATTCTCTTTCATCCGTGCCCGGAACAACCGCGTACAAATAGTAGTGACTCGAATTTGAAATTCCCATACTGGTACCCTCTGCTTAAGAAGACAACTCAACGGTGTTTCGTTATAATCACTCCAAATGGCCGACATGTGCCCGCAACTCAGCCATTTAAACTCGTACCTCCCGAAGCTCTCATACCTCCCTTCCGAAGCTCTCATACCTCAGGGGTCGGCGCCGCCGCGGTGGCCGTAAGACCAATTGCATCGGCATAGCGAAGATAGGTATCAACGGAAGCAATGACTACGCGAGCTTCAACGGTAATTATTTCTATGCCCACCAGCGAGATTCGGACCCACGCGTCAATCACTATTCCCTTATCGAGAATCAGGTCGAGCACTTCAGCCAGAGTTCCGCCACCAGCACCTTTTACTCTTGCCATAAGAATAGTCTCCCTCGAAAGCTCTACATGAGCCTTAAAATCTTGTGAATGACGCTCCCAATGTATCAGGGTGCGTAACCAGACTTAGCTTGTTGGAATGTACGATTCCCTTTCCCTACTAAAAATGGTAATCATCATCTCGTTACATTCAAATAGTTAAAATTGCTAGGTTATAATAGATTGCGAGGAAGACGAACTCCAGGCTGAAAGAGTGCTCGTTCGACCCTGCCCTAAGTCTGCCTGACTTGCATGGTAGCGAAGCTATAGGGCGGCCAGGGACCGCTTAGCAAAAATTTCGCATCCTCATGGGTCAATTCTGAAAATCTTCTGCTGAAATCGCCGACAAGGTGGGTGGGCACAAGGAAATAGGCCGACAGGAAAAGAGTCCATTCACTCTCTGCTCCAGGCTGCTCCGGGACGGCAGTCTGCGCGCGCGTTGTTTGTTCCTCGAATTTGACGTCCATGTAGAGGCCTTGAAAAAGGATTTGCAGAATCCGGGAAAAGTCTTCTGTCCGGCCGGACAGGGAGTTGCGCGCATAGTAGTAATTTTTTCGGACGGCGAGGTAGTCTTTCCCCCCGGGGACGGGGGTTGCACCCGCGGGTAATGCCCCGGAAGAGTTTGCCTGCGCCTCATGGGCTCTTAGAGATTGCCGCGGTACGTGGCGCCTTGTGAGAATCCGGATGCCCATTTCCATTTTACCGCTCAGTCCTTCCAGCAGCTTTGCCAGTTCTTCCGAATTCTCTTCCAGAAATTCCTCCAGCATCTCCGGGGTCTTGAAATAATTTCCGAACCTGACCGGAATGACCGGGCGGGAGGCAAAAAGCGCTTCGACCACCTCCTCGAATCTCAGCAAGTACTCGACTGCCGGCTCGATCCTTCGCTCAAGGCTTGAGTATGCGGCCGCAAAGCCCGCCTTCGCGGCAAAACGGATCGGCTTGTTGTCCAGACCCGGCAATTCAGGAAATTCCAGGCCTTCAGACTTCAACAGTGCGTATACAAGGCAGGCCATCTAGTGCTTTTCCGATTCGTCAACGAGAGGGGGAGCAAAGCTGAAAGGGGGCCAGGGACCGGAGAGACGGAAAAAGATTCCATCCATCCGATGATTTTTGTTTAGCTCCTCCACGGCATCCGCAAGGAGTTCTCCACTGGATTTGGCGACGAGCAAAGCCCAGTTCGCAACCATTTCGGCCGGCGGATCGATTCCCGTATCCGAATAGGGAGTCCTTTCCCGAACGACCTCCGCCACACGGGAAAATCTCTCTGCGGCCCCCGTCAACACCCGCGCAGACGATTCTTTCAACCTGTCGGCCATCGAGGCACGTAAGCGCTGCTCGCGCAAATACCTGGCCCCGGGTGAAGGCGGCAGACTATCCAGTTCGTCCCGGATCCTCTTTAGGATGCTTCGGCGGCCCTGCTCCGCAAGGTAATATGCTTTGACCGCCCACTCGTTCTTGCCGGATACATAATCCAGAAACCTTGCGAGGGTCTCGGCATGAGAGTGTGTATAGGTTTCAAGGTTCTTTTCCGAGAGATAGATGGCGCCGAAGGGCGCCGGGCAGACCGGAGAATACTTCGCAATCTCCTCGATTGTTTTTTCATGGAATAGCGCCCTGGGACCGATCCACTCCAGGTCACGAAACCTCGACTCGGAATCCGGACCGGTAAAATCTTCGAGTGGAACCAGTCCGAACACGGCCGCAACCCCTCCCGAGGTGACGATGGACAAACCGCTTTTCACCCCGAGGGATTCAATTTCCAGCATTGCAGGGTCGGGCAGAAGCTCAGCCCTGGCAAAGCAGAAGAGGTAGATTGCGTTCTTTCCGGCTTCTTCCATCGGTTTCCCCGGTTCCTGACTCTATTTATCCGTTCGACTCACTTCCAGCAAAGCGCTCTCCAGGTCCTCAGGTTCCATCGCCATTTCGACGGAACCGTCTGGGGCACTTTCAAGCCGTGCGACCGCCCTTCTCACTTCCTTCATGGCCGCCAGATTGCAGGCCTGGGCAATCTCCGCGCCGCTGAACCCGGCTGTCATCGAGGCCAGTTTCACATAATCACATTCGCGGGCCAGAGGTTTGCCCCTCAGATGGACTTTGAATATTTCGGCCCTGCTTTCCTCGTCCGGCAGGGGGATTTCTATTATCTGATCGAAGCGTCCGGGCCTGAGAACCGCGGGATCGAGCATATCCAGCCGGTTTGTTGCACCGAGCACCAGGACGCCTTTAAGTTCCTCCACCCCGTCCATTTCAGCCAGGAACTGGCTGAGAACGCGCTCGGAGACATTTGAGTCACCCGCGGCGCCACCGCTTCTTTTCGGAAGCATGGCATCGAGCTCATCAAGAAAGATGATGCAGGGCGCGGCCTGCCTTGCTTTTTTGAATATCTCGCGAACCCCGCGCTCGGATTCCCCGACATACATCGAAAAAAGGGATGGTCCCTTTACCGAAATGAAATTCACCTTGCTCTCGTTTGCAATTGCCTTGGCAAGCAGCGTTTTTCCACATCCGGGCGGGCCGTTCATCAGGATACCCCTGGCGGGGCGAACCCTCGCCCGGTCGAATACGGGGGCGTATTTCAGCGGCCACTCTACGGCCTCTTTCAGCTTCTGCTTGAGATCGGCCAGACCTCCGATATCCTCCCAGCGCACATCCGGTATTTCCACGAAGACTTCCCGTACCGCCGAAGCTTCTACTTCTTTGAGCGCGGAGATGAAATCCTCCATGCCCACCTCGAGCCTGGTGAGGAGTTCGTATGGAATGCGGGCAAGTGCAAAATCGATGTCGGGAATGATTTCCCTGAGGGAGATCATTGCAGCTTCGCGGCACAGGGCTTCTATGTCGGCGCCGACATAGCCGTGGGTGACCTCCGCCATCCGGTTCATGTCCACATCTCGTGAAAGGGGCATCCCGCGGCTGTGTATATCCAGCAGTTCTCTTCTACCGTTTCGGTCCGGTATGGGTATGGAAATTTCCCTGTCGAACCTCCCGGGGCGGCGCAAGGCTGGATCAATTGCATTGGGAATGTTTGTGGCCGCGATGACGATGACATTCTGCCGGCGGTTCAATCCGTCCATGAGCGCCAGGAGTTGCGCTACAACCCTTTTTTCTACATCCCCCACCACGCGTTCGCGCCTTGGAGCTATTGCATCGATTTCATCGAGGAAAACGATGCTTGGGCCTTTCTTGCCCGCGTCTTCGAAAATCTTTCTTAGATGGGCTTCGCTCTCGCCATAGAATTTATGGATTATCTCCGGGCCGCTGACAGAAAAGAAATTGGCGCTGGTTTCCTGGGCTATAGTTCTCGCGATGAGTGTCTTGCCGGCGCCGGGCGGTCCGTGAAGCAGCACTCCCTTCGGCGGATCGATCCCCAGTCGCTCGAAAACCTCCGGGTAGCGCAGCGGAAGTTCGATCATTTCCCGGATGCGCTGCAATTGAGGCTTCAATCCGCCGATGTCTTCATAGGAGAGGGTTCGCGGCGTCCCCTCCTCGCTCGCCTTGCCGATTACCAGTTCTGTTGACGGAACGATCAGCACCGGCCCGTTCGGAACGGTGCTCTCAACCCGGAAATATGCCGACCTGCTCCCGAAAAGCGATGCTTTGATCCGGTCTCCTTTCAGCACGGGCAGACCGTCCAGCAGGCTTCCGATGTATTTCATATCCCGCTCGGCAGGAGTAATGGTGGTTGGGGAAATTGCAACCCTGTGGGCGCGTGAGAAGGAGGTCTTTCTCACCCGGACGAACTCATCCAGGCCTGAGCCAGCGTTTTCCCTGCTGAGCCCGTCAAGTTGGATTCGCAACTGGCCGCGCATCTCCTTGTAAGCGGGCATTACCTTACAGACCGTTTTGTGTTTGCCGGAAACCTCGATCAGGTCTCCAGTCGACACGTGGAGCCTCTCCATGTCCTCGGGGCCGATCCGGGCAAAGGCGCGCCCCACATCCTTGCTGAGCGCCTCCGTGACCTTGAGTTTCACTTCCATGGCTTTTATTTCATGCATTTTATTTCGACTATGCCGTTTTTACAGCCGATTTTCAGATTTTCGGATGAACATTCGGCCGGAAGGAGGATTTCTTTGCGGTATTTGCGATCTTCTCGTTCTGCCGAGAAGGTCAGGATATCCTGGTTCACCTCTACCTTTACGTCTTCTGCTTCTACACCGGGCATTTCCGCCAGTATCAGCAGGTGATTGTCCTCTTCGAATACGTCCGTAATGGGCTCCCGCACTTCCTGAACCACGGGGCGCCCGGTTTTCTTATCCTTGCGCAGGTTGCCGAAAGGCTCCACTTTAGGCCGGTCATCCCCAAGGCCCAACTTCACGGAGAAGCCGTAAACACCCTTCAGATCTTTTTTCTTTTCGTCGAACTGAAGATTCCCGCTCCTGGATAGTTCCTCGCCCTTCTCGGCAAGCTCACCCAGCCTTTCGATCAGCTCTGTCAGGCCGCTGAAAAACCCTCCCATGACTCCACCGGACTTTGCCGAGCTTGGTTTATCTTCTCTTTTGGGCATAATATCCTCCGTGCAAAGCGGCATCTCCATTGACGCGCAGATTTTACAAGACGGGAGAAAGTCAAATCATGTAATGAAATTAATCAGTAAGCAGTGAAGAGTGAAGGTTTCATCTCTTTTCCGGGCTGGAGTTTATCTTATCTTTGCAGGATGAGTGACTCGGAGGAGATCAGGAAAAACAGCCGCTCCACCGGGCGGAGGTATAATTCTGACAGAAAGGAGAAATGCTCTGAACGAATTCGCCGGAATCGATCCCGAGGGCGAGACTTCATCCCGGGTGGAACGGGAGTGGTTTGAGAAGATATACCGGGGCGACACGCCTCAACTCACTCTCAGGGCTATAGTCATGGGATGCCTTCTGGGTGGGACCATGAGCCTGTCCAATCTTTTTATCGGGCTGAAAACCGGATGGGGACTGGGAGTCGCCATTACCGCCTGTATCCTCTCTTTCACCCTGGGCGCTCTGCTCAGGCGCGTGGGATTGCTTCGCTCCAATCTTTCAATCCTGGAAAACAACTGCATGCAGTCGGCGGCAAGCTCTGCCGGCTATTCGACGGGAAGCGCCATAGTGAGTTCGGTAAGCGCCCTGCTCCTCATACAGGGCCACCATATGCCTTTCTGGACACTGATGGCCTGGACCGTACTACTGGCTTCACTGGGAGTTTTTCTGGCAATCCCCATGAAGAGGCAGATGATCAATATCGAACAACTTCCTTTTCCGAGCGGAATCGCCGCTGCGGAAACCCTGCGTTCACTTTACGCGGAAAGTCAAGAAGCAGCCAAGAAGGCAAGGAGCCTTGCAGTCGGAGGTGCTCTGGGGGGCCTGGTTGCATTTCTGCGGGGAAATGCATTTTCGTGGTGGCCGGGATATCTCAAGCTCCCCGAGATGATCGAGTTTCCGGGAAGGATTGCCGGCCAAAGCCTTGCTTCCTGGACCATCTCCTTCGAGATGAGCGCCATAATGATAGCCGCCGGAGCGATCATCGGCATGAAAGTCGCCTGGAGCATGATGGCGGGAGGTATTCTCAACTACTTCATCATAGCGCCCTATATCCATGAAGCCGGCATTCTCAAGGATCTCGGATACCGTAACATCGTCTCCTGGAGCCTATGGGGAGGAACCGCCCTGATGGTAAGCTCGGGCCTTTTGACGTTTGTCTTTCAGTGGAAAACCGTTTGGAGGGCGCTGTCGGGAACAGGGAAACTCTTTAAGAGTGCGGGCAGTGGAACAGAAGAGGTCCTGACGAAAAAAATGAACGAAATAGAAGTCCCGGGAAGCTGGTTCATTGCGGGTGTAACCATATCCGGCGCAGGAATAATGGCTCTCCAGGCGATCAGCTTCTCCATCTCCTGGTGGATGGGCGCACTTTCTGTGCTGATGACCTTCTTTCTCGCCGTGGTCGCCTGCCGCGCAACGGGTGAAACCGACATAACTCCGATCGGCGCGATGGGAAAGATAACCCAACTCTCCTACGGCGTCCTTGCCCCCGCCGACACTACCGCCAACCTGATGACGGCAGGCGTCACGGCAGGGGCCGCGGCTTCATCGGCGGATCTGCTTACCGACCTCAAGTCCGGCTACCTCCTCGGCGCCAACCCGAGGAAGCAGTTCATTGCACAGTTTCTCGGGGTATTTGTCGGCGCCGCAGTGATTGTACCCGCCTTCTACCTGCTTGTGCCCTCACCCGAGACGCTGGGAGGCGACAGATTTCCCGCACCGAGCGCACAGGTGTGGAAAGGAGTGGCCGAACTCCTGGCAAACGGCCTCGCCAGTCTTCACGATTCAGCTCAACTTGCTCTCGCGGCGGGAGCAACTCTCGGATTTCTGCTCGCAACCGCCGAAAGATTCGCCCCCGTGCGGTTCCGTGTCTTCCTGCCATCGGCCATGGGGCTCGGACTCGCTTTTGTAATTCCCTTCTGGAATACGCTCTCGATTTTTATCGGCGCCCTTCCCGCCTGGCTTCTTCGAAGAAGCGCCGCAGAAAACTACAGGATTCCCGTCGCGGCGGGTATTATCGCAGGCGAGAGCCTCATCGGCGTGCTCCTCGCCCTTATCTCGGTTCTCGAATGGTGGTAGAGATCAGGATTGCTGCTCTGCGACTTTTTTGATTTCTTCCATGGCGTTTTCGTACAACTCATCATCATTCAGGTCGCCATTGACGAATTCCTGCCATGCGGTGAAATTTTGGAAAAAGCAGAGATCCTTCCCCGATTCGGAGCAAGCCTTCCTATAGATCCTGTTGGCAGTCTTGGCCTTTTCCCCTTTGGATCTGGTTTCGCTGGCCGCCCGGCTCTCCTTTTCGGTGTCAACCTGAAGGTATTTGCTGAACGATTTGGTCAACTGCGCCAACTCCTCCCTCGCCTGCAGGGATAACTCGGATTCCGATATTTCACCCTTGAGAAACTTATCGTAGCCGGACATCTCTTCCCAGTTACACGGTTCGACATCCTGCTTTTCATGCGCATCGCAGTATACCTTATTGGCCTTTTTGGCCCTTTCTTCTTTGTCTTTCATCCTGACCCCCTTCCATTATGTCAGCATGGGAATAGTGCAAAATTGCAGATCGCAAAAGCACCCTCGATTTCAGTACACTATATAAACCAAATTCGTGCGCGTGCCAGAATTAAAAAGCGGTTCTTGGCGGCTTAACCCGCAAGATTGTCCGCATGCGGGACCTGGAGAAAAACTCTCGCTAAGAAGTAACTCTTTCATTTGACCGTGGCAAGACTTCATTGAACACTTGACGAGTCACCCGCCACCTCAGGCCGCATCCATCAGCGTGCATGAGTCCCCGGATTCCCCTCTTTCCATCAAATCCTTGAATTTCCGAAGACAGTCGAGAACCTGCCGCTCCGGATCGTCCCCCAGCATTTTTGAAAAAACAAACCCCAGTCGACCTCCCGGCAGAGCATATTTGAGAGTAACTCTCACCTCGGCCCCCGTTCCGTCCGCTGAAGGAGCGAATTCCACCCTGCCTGCGCTCTTCACGGCAGATTTGCCAACGGATTTCCATCCCAACAGCCTGCCCGGAATATCCCGGGTAAGTTCCGAATTCCATTCCGTCTTCATTCCAAGCGGGCCCTTCACCACCCAGTGTGACAGCTTGTCATCCAGAACGGTTACCGACTCCACGTGGCACATTATTGAAGGGATATTGTTGAGGTTTCGCCAGAACTGGTAGACGCAGGATGCCGGACTGTTGACAAACACCGACTGACTCAATTCTATTCCATTGAAATCATTGAAGTCCTTCGATTCCACGAGCCTCTCCTTAAAACTGAGCTATCCTTCGCCTGCGCACCACCATCCCGGTGATGCCAAGACACGTACTCACTCTAAACTATGAAGGAGCAAACGGGATGTAAACCGGGGGCCTGCCAGGAGCATTTGCAAACCAGGGTGCTTTTGGAGGCTTGACATTACAGGCGGAGCCTGTCGATTGCAGGCAGGAAAGAGTTTCAGTCAGGACATTCGATAAAGATAAAAGGGCCGCTGGAAGATTGCTTCCTCTTTTCGCATAGATACCTTGCCACTTTAACTGCTTAGGCTCCTGTGCTATAGTTTTTGCAGGAGAAGGTTTTTTCGGAATCATTGGGTAGCGGCTGGAAGGAATGAGATGGAGAATATAATAAATCTTCATATTGAGAAGCTCCCCGGAGGAATCTATCTGGCGACTTCCGAAGATGTACCGGGATTGGTGGCTCAGGGCCGCACGGTCACAGAAGCATTGGAAATAGCACGAGATGTGACCAGGAAGCTCATTGAAGCCCGCAGAGAACGTTCGGGGGGCTTGAACTCACAAGCATCGGCGAATCTTTCGACTATCCCCTGATCGTAAAACCGTACCCAACCATTCCGGTGAAATGCCGGAAGGAACTCTAAGAGCCATCCTCAGAGAGGCCCATATCGATGTCAGCGACTTCTTGGACCTCAAGTAGTTGATTTCCGCTCGTGGTGGAATTGAACGTTAAGTACAGCTCACTCAATAAAGCAGCAGGGAATCCATCACTTTCTGAAGCAGTTCAAGAGAAGACCTGGATGCAGTTCCCGGGCTGCATTCCGGCTCAGAAGCCCTGCCGGAATGACGGAGTGGGAGGCCCCCTGGCAAACCGGTTTGGCATTGCAGAGCTAGAACAATGGGGACCTGGCATTTTGGCAAGTTCGGCCAATGTCGTTGCGAGTAGATTGTAGAGAGCAAACCGGCGTGCTTGCGCTCCTCGGACTATCGCAGGATTTCACGTACCCCGTCATTTCGGCGGCGTTCCTGAGCCTGAGCCGAAGAGCCACGCTGAAGCCACGCCTTTGGCGTGGTCTGAAGGTGGATGATAATCTATTTTGCCCCCTGGCCTGTTCTTCAAAAATGAAGTTTCATATAAGCCGGGCCGCCGGTCTTCGGCCTGTTTGAACGTAGAAGGGTGTGCACGGTGCTATCGTGCACACCGGTCCTGGGCTGCAAGCGGGTTGCGGTGGACACGAAAAACCGCACCCACCCTTCGCCTGCTCTATGGCGCTCTGATGATTTGCGGGGTGAA
Organism: uncultured Syntrophobacter sp.; assembly: GCA_964539645.1. GTDB lineage: Bacteria > Desulfobacterota > Syntrophobacteria > Syntrophobacterales > Syntrophobacteraceae > SbD1. Next base: position 13,911 of record CAZIJV010000013.1, on the reverse strand, counting down.
GTGTAGATTAGACTGGCTCTGCAAACCCAACGGCTGTTGAACGCGCAGGCCCCCTTCGCCCGAGTGGAGGATACTCTTTTGCGTGGAGCTTTCTTAAGGGCCTTCAATGCCGTATTCCGGGTCCTGAATGTATTCTCCCTTGCATTTAGGGCACCTTCCCGGTGACGTGAAACGGTTTCGCGCTTCGAATTTAAACCCGCAGGCAAGACACGCCGCCGGAGATATTTTCAGTTTCATCTTTTGCGACTTGAGTGAGCGGGCGATATGCTCGAGGTGTACGTAAACCTCCTTTTCACTGATGCGAATGATCCCGGAGATGGATTTTGCCCCGTACTCCCCCTCCGACAAGAGGGCGATGATCTCCTGCCTGATCGTGCTCATTTTTCCTCCGGCATGCAGCTTGCCGAACCGAGTACATCCGGGAAAGCGACAGGCCTTCCATGCCCAAACGGTGGGACTATTCTCCGGGTCTATTGAGTTTGTCTGCTTTTCTTCCGCTGTTGTTGACGGCCTTGATGATATCCGCGCTCATACGCTGCATCTTCGGCTTCCAGGTGCTTACCGTACAGATAGCCGCCCGCCAATCCCGCGGCACCGCCTATAGCCGCTCCCAGACCTGCATTGCCCGCTATCGCTCCAAGCAGAGCCCCGCCCCCGGCCCCTATTGCGCCTCCCGACAGAGTGGTTTGCTCAGTGCGAGACATTCCTGCACATCCTGCAAGGGCAAGGGCGAATACAAGAACCAACGCCATCGTCTTCATTGTACTTCACTCCTTTCCGAGAAATAATCAGGGTTTCGGGCATGGCCATTTTTCAGTCATGAAACGAAATTGAACCTCTACGGCCTCCTCGTCCAAAAACTGGGGATGAGCCTTCAGCCACTGCACGAACATTGCAACGCCCTCATTCCGGGAAGGCTCGGGCTGAGGAAGACATACCAGCCGTTTTCCCTGCGGGCCTGCATTCTGAGCCAAATGATAAGCATAGGCCCCGAGCATGAAACCGTAACACATGTGCACCGCCTCTTTGTACATTGGATCACTGACCGGGGCGCTGCAGAGATTCAGAAGATTCCGAGCGGTATCGATTTCGAAGTCCTTTTCCGTAACGGCCCAACCCGCCGCTGGAAGCATGAAGGTCATGACGAGCAAAAAGACAAGCAATTGACGATTCATTACGACATCCTCCTTTTTGTAGGTGACCCTGGACACTAGCCCTGCCGGATATTGCGAGAGATTGCCGAACTCATAAGCAGTGTTGCCGAAAACGGCAATATTGCCATAGCAAGCATCTCTCAAAGATCTTGCTTCTGCAAGTCAAATCGTCGTTGCGCAACTGCAAAATATTGCTATTTTAATGAGATATTTGCGCTTATCCGATGTCTTTTGGCCCGGACCAGCGCTCCCGACAACCAAAAACAAGGAGCGAAAATGCTTGAGTTGCTGAAAAAGAGTGTTCTTGCCGGACTTGGCGCCGTGGTCCTGACAAGGGACAAGGTCCGCGAAAAAACCCGTATGCTGGTCGAAGAGGGAAAGATCTCGAGCGACGAAGCAGAAAAACTGACGGAGGACCTGGTCAAGAGCGGCGAACGCCAATGGGAAGACTTCAATACGAAATTCCAGTCTTCATTCAAAAAGATGTCCGACAACCTGGAAGTGGTCCGCAAAAAGGATTTCGCAGATCTCAAAGCCAAGCTGGAACTGCTCGAGCAGCGGGTCAACCTCTTGGAGGAGGCGCGCAGGAGGGAGAGCGGAGTAGCAGGCGAGTATTAGCTGTCTAAACCGCCTTGCGTTTGGGCTCGGCCCTGGGAGCGCGAGTGGTTCGACGGGTTGTCTTTTCCTCACTCTCAACGCTCTCTTCGAGCGCATCGAGAAGGCTTAAGGCCTTCTTCCTCTCGGGACCCATTTCGATTTTTATCGGTTCCTTGGTAACCTTGGCACGCACTATCTCCAGGAAGACCCTGGAATAATCGTCCAGGAAGTCTTCCGGGGCAATATCACCCGTATTTTTCCGAACCAGGCTCCTGGCAAGCCGCAGGGCCTGCTTGTCTATTTTTGCCGCCTTGACCTTCTCCGCTTCTTTTATCTCGCCGGCGCTGAGGATTTCGCCGGGTTCGTGCAGGGTAAACGCTACCATGGTTCCATCATGGGGCATTATTGCGAGCAGATACTCCATATCCCGGATGACTATTTTTGCAAGAGCGGCTTTTTTTTCCTCCACCATGGCCTGGCGGAGCAGCGCAAAACCCTCTACTCCAGCCTTCCCCCGCGGTGTCAGATAATGAGAGTGGCAGAAATAGAGTGGGTTTATGCGGGATTCGTCCACGAATTTGGTTACCCGGATTGAATCCGCCGCCTTTTTGTGAATATTCTGAATATCTTCAGCGGACAAAACGACATAGGATTCTTTTTCGATCTCAACGCCTTTTGCCAGTTCCCTGCGATCCACTACCTTTCCGCAGGAACGGCAGAATGCCTGCTCTTCGATCCTGGCGCCGCACTGGACGTGCAGCAGGGTGAACCTGGTATTCCTGTGGCTTGAGTGTGCCGTATACATCTGAACCGGGACGGAAACCATCCCAACCTCTAAATAGCCTTTCCAAATTGGTCTCACTTCAGCTCCCCATTGAAACCGAACGTTCTCCCGGCAAGCGGTTACCGGCTTGTCCGGCGCGCCTCAAGCCCGCGTTCCTGTCTGCAAAACATTATCTCCGGATCATGACGATTCAAATATATGGTAACCACACCGTTGAAGGCGCGCCAGAAATCCGGAAGAGGACCGGGAGGTATTTCGCGGCAGGGGAGCCTCACCCGAAGGGGCAGAAGACTCCCCGTCGGAACCGGGGCTACTACGAGCCGATCACCTTTGATTCCACACCGGCAAGGACATGTTTCGCATGCAGCAGTTTTTTGAAATACTTCATCATCTTTTCGGTGTTTCCCGATGCCGCCGCCTTCAGCAGATCTCCCTCCAGTTCGGCAACTTCCAGCCGATCGTAGTAATCGAGGGTTTCCATCAGGTGAGCCAGGACGATCATACCGGTCAGGATCGGGTGATTATTGGTTACATTCGCGGTGCGGTAGCGCACTCCGTGTTCGAGTTCAACTTCGAGACCGCGCCGAAAGTCATCGACCGGAATCTTCAGTTCGTCGCTATCTATTTCCGCCAGAATGGCCTGCGCCTCCTCCGGAAGAACGCTTGCCTCGGTAAGTGCGGTCCAGTCCCTTATCTTGAGGGCCTTGCATATTCGCTGAACTTCTTCGACGGTCACATATGTTGGAATTTCCATAAGTCCACTCCTATTGAGGTTGATGCATCCTGTTATCAGACCGCCGGCAGCCCGAGGTCCTGCATGAACTTTTCCAGACCGACCTCGTCGAGGACTCGTCCAAGACGTTTAGTCCTGCCCGCCTGCCGGTACCACTCAATCACCTTGTCCACAAGCTCCAGCGCCTGTTCGTCATTGAGTCCCGTAGCTATCAGGTCTGCAAGCCTCGGTCTGAGCCCCGAGGCAAAACCGCCGGCAAGAACTCGCCAGCCCTTCTGGGAGCCCACCAGCCCAAGGTCCTTGATCGCCGATTCCGAGCAGTTGTTGGGGCAGCCGGAGACGCCGATCTTGAATTTATAGGGCAGCGTAAGGCCATGATACTTCTCGTCGAGCTTCAGACCCACACCGACGGAGTCCTGCATTGCGATACGGCAGAAAGTCGTGCCGGGACAGATCTTCACCGACCGGACGCACAGACCGATAGCGGCGCCGGGAGTAAGTCCCAGGTCGCTCCAGACCTGATCCAGATCCTCGGGGCGGAGACCCACCAGAGCGAATCTTCCGGCAGAGGTCAACTTGACCGCCTGTGCGCCATACTTCTCGGCTGCATCCGCAATCCTGCGCAGCAGATTGAAGTCGGTGATGATGCCCCCGGGAATGTGAGGAGCGATTGCATAAGTCGTTTTGTCCCTTTGCAGAATGGCGCCTTTCTCAAGATTATCGTCAGCCACGGCTATCCCTTCGATTGATGTTCATGTAAAGATACTTGCCGCTTCCCGGATGATATGGGCGCTCTTGCGGAATTTTCGCAATCCGGAAACAGGCAACCATTTTTCCTCTTTGTCAGTAAAGCGAATCGGAATATAACATGACAGGACTCGATCCCTCCAATCGGATTTTTCGGGTGCGGAAAAAAGAGTGTTGCATGCATCCGAAATGCCGATAGCGTAATCCTCCGAAACCTGTTACACAAAAATCAAGATGCGTGAAACAGATCCGGAAAGACCAATCGGGGACGCAGGTGCAACCGAATTCCAATCAGAGTCCGACAGCAGAGGGAGGTTTGTATGAGAGCACTCTACCCGGCAATCATTTTCATAGTCATGTTCCTGGCGCTGCCTCCTGCTTTCGGCCAGGCGACGATAAGCACGGCGACCGAAGAATGCTTGGGCTGCCATGCCACTCTCCATCCCGGAATTGTTGCATCCTGGAAAAAGAGCAGGCACTTCGCCGTGAGTCCGGCGGAAGCGTCTCAGCAGCAGGGGCTGGAGCGGAAAGTGACTCTCGCAAACCTGCCGGAGGAAATGAAGAGCGTTTCGGTCGGCTGCGCCGAATGCCACACCCTCGATCCGAAATCCCACCAGGATACCTTCGAGCATAACGGACACGAGGTGCATACCGTGGTCAGCCCCAAAGACTGTGCTTCCTGCCATTCTGCCGAAGCTCAGCAGTACCAGGGCAATCTGATGTCCCACGCTTACGCAAACCTGGTGGATAATGTCGTCTACCAGCTTCTGACCAAATCGATCAATACCGTACCGCCGGCAAAGGCCGGGACACCTCCTCACGACAATCCCGCTCTGACCGATGCCGACTCCTGCCTCTACTGCCATGGGACAAAAATGACTGTCAGCGGAATGCGCTCACGCGAGACTGAGATGGGAGCCATGGACTTTCCCGTTATCTCCGGCTGGCCGAACCAGGGAGTCGGCAGAATCAACCCGGACGGGAGCAAGGGCGCCTGCTCGGCCTGTCACAACCGGCATGAGTTTTCGATGGAAATGGCCCGAAAACCCGCTACCTGCAAGGAATGCCATGCAGGCCCGGACGTTCCCGCATCCAAGGTCTATGAAGCAAGCAAGCACGGCAATATTTATTCCTCCCGGGGCAAGGACTGGGACTTCAAGAAGGCCAAATGGACCGTGGGGCAGGACTTCAGCGCTCCGACCTGCGCCACCTGCCACGTAAGCCTTGTGGTCAACCCTGAGGGAAAAGTTCTCGCCAACCGAACCCATGAAATGAAAGACCGCCTGCCCTGGCGGATTTTCGGGATCATCTACGCGCATCCGCATCCCAGGTCCCCGGACACCACCCTTGTCAGCAACAAGGACGGCCTGCCCATGCCCACCGACTTTTCGGGCGGAACGGCTGATAAGTTTCTCGTAACCAAAGAAGAGGCCGCCGAAGCGCAGAAGAAAATGCAGTCGGTCTGCCTCGGCTGCCATGCGACTTCCTGGGTCGAAGGCCACTGGGAGCGATTTCTCAATACAATTCACACCACCAATGCGACCACGCTTGCCGCCACCCAACACATGCTCGACATCTGGAAGAGCGGCCAGGCGGTTAATCATGAAAAAGGCGGCAATCCCTTCGACGAATCCACCGAAAAGATCTGGACCGATATATGGCTCTTTTATGCCAACACCGTGCGCTTCTCCTCGGCCATGGGGGGCGGAGGCGACTACGGAGTGTTTGCCGACGGGCGCTACCAGTTGAAAAAGTCTCTGCAGGCGCTGAAGGAAGCGGCGCAAGCAAAGGCTCCCGCAACCGAGACAGCGCCCGGGCCCCGGAAGAAAGGCAAATGAGGCGGCGCCCGGGCCGCTCACGGCGATAGGAGATATCCCGTCACGAGCGTCCTGGTTTTCGGTTTTGCGTAGTTCCGTGGAGGAAAGCAAAACGGGGAAAGTGGCTTGTGCGCTCACTTTCCCCGTTTTTTATTGATGGGCCGCCAGGGTCTCGAACCCCGAACCTCCTGATTAAGAGTTTTTGCCTAGATGCTCGTCGGAATGCGCACAATTTTCGTCAGCCATCTGCCGGAACCTGAAATAGAGCCATTCCTGGTGATCAATGACATAGTGGAACTGGAGGAAATATTTAAAAAATCAGGGATTCAGGTGGATGCTTTGACCAGATGGGTCCAAGCAATCGAGAGGAAAGGACAAGCTATTATTTACGGTCCTGCTCGGCATCATGTCATAGGAACACCGGCAAAAACACAATTGCCGGACCCGACTTCCGGCGCAGACATCCGAAGCCCTTGGAATGGAATAGGCCATTATTGAAGATTTCCATCCCGGCAACAATCTTCAGCAGATTGCCGTCACTCTTCGTCTCTAGTCGATGATTTCAGGCCGGCTTCAATGGCGGTGTTAATGAGATCGGTATCTTTTCCAATCCCCATTTTCATCCTGATTTTGAAACGGTAATTATAGACGGTTGCCGTACTGACAGACAGAATGTCGGCGATTTCCCTGGAGGATTTGCCTTCCGTCACTAATTTCAGAACATCTTTTTCCCTTGGTGATAACTCCTTCATGTTTTGGAGACTCGCTGTCAGGCCATTACCGCGAAGTAGATCTATTATCTCGTCCGTTAACAGGGGGGATACATAGTTCTTTCCCTGGCGGACTTTCTGGATTGCCTGCACCAGGTCCTCGAATGCATCCTGTTTCAGGATATACCCGTCAGCACCGGCAGAAAGCGCTTCGGAAATGCGCATCCTCGATTTGTGCATGGTCAGCACCAACACCTTGATATTCGGAAACAGGTCCTTGATTCTTCTCAACACCGCAATACTACTGGGACCGGGCATAGTCAGGTCGAGAATCACCATGTCTGGACCCAGTCTTTCAACGATCCCGAGGCACTCCGCACCATCGTTCGCTTCTCCGACCACCTCTAAGTGTGCAACAGCATTGATGGTTTTTCTGATCGCTTCGCGAACCAGAACATGATCGTCAGCCAGTACGATCCGATAAGGGAGCATCTTCTCTTAACCTCTTTGGGAGAGTGGGACCGTGAATTGTACGCAGACGCCTCGACCGGTTTCGCTCCAGATAGTAAATGTGCCTCCGCATATCAGTATCCGTTCCCGCATTGAAGAAATTCCCAACCCGTTTGTCGTATTGCGCGCCAGAACCGGCTCGAGTTCAAAACCTGCGCCGTTGTCTTTTATGATAAAAAGCACATGATCATTTTGCTTTTTGATGCTTAGAGAAACCCGGCTCGCTCCGGAGTGTCTGGCGATGTTCATCAGGCATTCCTGGATAACCCGAAAAACATGCGTCTGAGTCTGCCTTGGAAGAAAAGCATCCACTGCTTCCAGATCAAGCGAACAGTCGTCTATTCCATAGCTTTCGCTGAATTCGACAAGCAGGTGCCGGACCGATGCGATAAAGCCGAGTTCCTCCAGGGCAGGGATGTTCAGGGATTTGGACAGGCTACGGGTATATTCCAATATCTCATCCATGTGGGAGAGCAGAGCGGTGCACTCCTGAGCCAGCGTCGCACGTGGAGCTTTTCTAAGGCCCTTCTTCAGAGCAATCAGCCTGAATTTACAGTAAACCAGCCCTTGTCCCAGCTCGTCGTGAAGCATCAAAGCCAGATTTGAGCGCTCATGTTCCTGGGCGCTCAACAGCTTCGCAGTCAAAGAACGCAACTGTCGCTCGGATTCCTCCAAAGCCTTCTCTCTTTGCTTTTTCCCCGACAGGTCACGAACGATTTGCTGATAAAATCTCTCCTCACCGATCTGCAGAACCGAAGAGCTGATCTCCACCGGGAAAGTAGTCTCATCCTTTCGCCGATGTAGTGTCTCACGGGTGAGACCATTCTGATCTTTCAGCGCTGCAGGCAAGGCGGCGCTCGGCAAGCGGCCTTGCGCAGACAGGCAACCGATGTGTTGGCCGATGAGTTCCTCGCGCCGATAGCCGTAGATTTCGACTGCCCGGTCATTGGCCTCGATAATCTTCTGATCCTTATCCAGGATAAAAATAATATCATTGGCATATTTCGTCAGGTACTCATAGCGCCGTGCGATGGCGGACCGCTCTAGCTCCGCTTCATATTGCCGCCGATAGAGATGAACGTCGCGGTTTCGCCAGAAATAAGCAACCCCGAAACCTGATGCTGCTATCAGGGAAAGTATAAGAAACAGCATGAACTCGAAATGCGGACTGGCTTGAGCAGAGATTTCAGACTCATCGATTTTGGCTTTGATAAACCAGGGAGAATCCGGGACGCGCCTGGTGGCGGCCAACACCGGCATGCCACGGTAATCGACTTCCCGTGCGACGCCTTCATACTCTTGAGAGGATTTGAGGGTGGATGCCTTCAATTCATCGAGCGATACACGCAGTTTGAGGGCGGCGTCCTTGTGATATCGCAGTTCATTCAAATAGACTATGCTGTTGTTTTCCTTTTTCATCATGGCGATTTCCGCGCTGGGACACGAATCAGGCCATGACAGGATTAGAGGATAGAGAACCCGCTCTGGATCGATTCGCAATAGCACAGTACCGACAACGGTTTTTCGACCCTTCTTCTCGAAATGGACGGGAATGGCGACAGACATGACAATCTCATTTCCACCCCATAGAAAATAAAGGTCGGAGACAACTACGTCCCCGGTACGTATCGCGTCCAGGGCAAGCATCTTTATCTGCGGGTCGATCTCCTGTTCATCCTCCGGAATCGATAACCGCACAGCCCCATGACAGTCCGTCAGGGTAACTGCTTCATACAGATCCTGTTTCAATACAGCCAATCGCTGGCGAATCTCGCCCTCTTGATCTTCAGGACTCTTCCCGTCCAGCCAGTTTTGTACTTCGAGTGCGAAAAAATGATCATCAAGAATGAACTTTGCGTCATGCATTCGCTCTTGCCGCCAATTCACAATCGCCTTCACTTTAAAATCGGCAACGGCATTGATTTTTGCTTCCTGCTCCCGGTAAAAGGACTCCACCTGGCGCTGGTGATAGACCCGGCTCAAAGTAATTACCCCAATGCATAAAATGGTAAAAATCAATGCCAAATGCCAGGGGAATTTCCAGGTTATGTCACCCATTGATATTCATCCTGTCCAAGAGAGATCAGGCGGTTTCTTCGGCCAGAAGCCGCTGCAGACCAAATTAATCTTGCGTCCGCAAAAAACAATGGGAGAAAGTCTGAGATTACCCGGGGTAATTTGCCTGTTTTCCTGTTCCTGGTTACTCAATAATTCAAGAATCTCTCCGGCCGGGAAACATTCTTAGGTGTCGAACGTAAATATTCTTTCTGCAAAATGGGTTGTCAGCCCCATTGAGAACCAACGCAATGGAGCAGATATTTGTCGAAGTGTTGAAACTAAGGTATCCACGGAAACGAAACGTTTTTCCTGCCGAACCGGGCGGCGCCGATTTTATGAACAATCAGGAGTTACCGGATGAAAAGAGTTCTTGTAACGGGTGTGGCCGGCTTCATTGGTTTCCATGTTTCAATGAGGTTATTGGAGAAGGGGGACCGGATCGTAGGCATCGACAATCTGAATAACTACTATGATGTGGGATTGAAGAAAGCCCGTCTTGCCATCCTGGAAAAGAATCATAATTTCAAGTTCCTGAAATTTTCACTGGAAGACCGTGAACAAACAGGGTTGGTTTTCGCCTCGGAAAAATTCGATGCAGTAGTCAATCTGGCGGCGCAGGCGGGAGTCCGCTATTCGCTCGAAAACCCTTTTGCGTACATTGACAGCAATGTGAGCGGGTTTCTGAACATTTTGGAGGGATGCAGACATCAAAAGGTAGACCACCTGGTTTTTGCGTCCTCGAGTTCGGTGTATGGGCTCAACACCGAAATGCCCTTTTCTGTCCACCAAAACGTGGATCACCCGGTATCGCTTTATGCTGCAACCAAGAAAGCCAATGAGCTGATGGCCCATACTTACAGTTATCTCTATGCTATTCCAACAACCGGTCTTCGATTCTTTACGGTTTACGGCCCATGGGGGAGACCGGACATGGCGCTTTTCAAATTCACCAGGGCAATACTTGAAGACAATCCCATCGACATTTTCAATTACGGTAAGATGCAGCGGGATTTCACATACATAGACGACATTGCGGAAGGAGTGGTTCGGGTGATCGATCTGGTTCCAAAGCCCAGCACCGAATGGAGCGGTGGAAATCCCGACCCGGCGTCAAGCTGTGCGCCTTACAAGCTATACAATATCGGCAACAACAGACCAATCGCTTTGCTGCAATTCATTGAAGTCCTCGAAAAGTGCCTGGGGAAGAAGGCTAAAAAGAATTTCCTGCCAATGCAACCCGGCGATGTTCCTGCCACTTATGCTGACGTCACAAGCCTTGCGGAAGACCTCGAGTTCCGGCCCCGGACGACTATCGAAGAAGGCGTAAAGGGCTTTGTCGATTGGTATAAGCGATACTATCGCTCGGATGCCGGGAAAAGGCTCGACTGCCCGGTTGATGCGGCAATAGATATGTCCATGATCCATACGGCCGGGCATGAGCGCCATAGCTCTCGAGAAAACCGCGTGCAGAGAAATCGGACCTTCTGAAGAATACCCGGTCAGCGTCAACTGAGCCAAAATTGTTTGAGAGGCAAAGTGGGGAACTGTTCACCAAAACAAGATATGTGTCATTGCTTTTTCACGGTAGATACATCGCTGAGACTCACATCTGTGGACGCGAGGCTGAGAAACCTGCTCGCCACAAAACACTCGGAAGTTATAGGGACCCCTTATTATGAGGTACTCCCGAGGATCAGCCGCCAAAAGGCAGACTCGATCGAGGAGGCGATCAGGAGCGGCAAAAGCATATGCCGGCGATTCCGGTTCTGTTGCTTTTTTGGGGGCGCCGATGCGGACATCTGCATCGAGACGGTTAAGGATGGAGAAGCAAATGTGACCGGAGCTTTAGTGATGGTCAGCCCATATCCTTTTTGTGAGTTTTTCAATGAAGTGGAGCGCAACCAGCATCTTGTTGACGTCGGCAAGACATCCAGAATACTTGGCCACGGTATGAGAAACCGTCTCCATACAATAAAGGGCTCCCTATTCTATCTCGAAAAGAAGTACGGAGAGGAGGCGGAAGTATCCGAGATGGTAAACCTGGCCTTTGACGAGATTGCACAAATTGACGACCTCATCAGCCGGCTGCTCGAATCTCCCACCCCGGAGCTTACTCGGAATGACACGGATATCAACGTAGTTTTGCAGGAGATGGAACCCTTCATCGCACTGCAGGCCAGCGCATGTAATGTGGTTTTCAGCACCAGCTATGGTGATGCGCCGCCGGCGCCGATAGATCCTTTCTACCTGGAACTGGCTCTTTACAATGTCTTTAGAAATTCCCTTGAAGCAATGCCGAAGGGGGGTGCTCTGACCGTCGAGACATGCAGTGTAGAGCGTTCCGGCAAGCAGTATGCGTCGGTTAAGATTTCCGATACGGGCTGCGGCATGTCAAGGAAACAGGTACAGGCTCTGCTGTCCGGGCAGAATTCCAAACGGCGAAGAGGAAACGGCCTGCTCATCACGCGTGACATTCTCAGGAGTCACGATGGGTACGTTTCCATCAAGAGCGCGGAAGGTATCGGCGCCACGGTGCAGTTATCGATTCCCGTGGCCACGAGGGAGGGGAGACATGGAGTATGAGGCAAGAGCGAAAATACTTATTGTTGATGATGACCCCAATGCCGTCAAGGTCCTGTCCGCCATACTTTCACAGGATGGATACAAGGTGTCGGAATCCCGAAGCGGTGAAGAGGCCCTAGAGTTGATTCCCAGATTGCGTCCGGATCTGGTCGTATGCGACATTAAAATGCCGGGCATGGATGGGATGCAGCTTTTCGAGTCTCTCCAAGACGGTTACTCGCATATACCCGTTATCTTCCTGACTGGGTTCGGCAGCATCGAATCGGCTGTCTGTGCAATGGCATCGGGCGCCTATCATTTTTTCACAAAACCGCCTGATTATAACAAACTGAGGCAGGTGATCGGAAAAGCAGTGGAGAGCCGCTGTGTTATTGAAGAGCCTGTCACGCCGATGCTACATTTCAGGGAAGACGGTGAGGGATTGATCGTCGGAACGAGCCTGAAGATGAAAAAAGTTCTACAGATAGTGGACGAGGTGAAGGATTCGGTAAGTAACGTGCTCATCACCGGTGAGACCGGTACGGGAAAGGAACTGATCGCCCAGACTTTACACCGGAGAAGCCGTCGAAAGGACAAACCGTTTCTCGCATTCAACTGTGCCGCCATACCTCATGAGCTAATGGAAACGGAATTCTTCGGCCACGAGAAAGGATCGTTTACCGGCGCCACATCCAGGAGGATAGGCAAGTTTGAAGAAGCCGCAGGGGGCACGGTGATGCTGGATGAAATAGGGGAACTTCCTCTGCCCCTACAGGCAAAACTCTTGAGGGTGCTCCAGGAGAAAGAGATCGAGAGGATCGGAAGCAACAAAAGAATTGAAGTGGATTTTCGGCTTCTTTCATGCACGAACCGTGATCTGCAAAGCCTTGTAAAGAATGGAACTTTCAGAGAGGACTTATTTTATAGAATCAACGTCATTCACATCGAAGCGCCGCCTTTAAGAGAGCGCAGAGATGACATCCCCGAACTTGTGAATCATTTCGTGCGCTTATTTGCCAGGAGAGAAAGAAGGCGGGTCTCAGTGCGGAGTGAAGTAATCCAAATGCTAATGGAGCACCCCTGGCCTGGAAACATCCGGCAGTTGAAGAATGCGATCGAGCGGGCAGTGGTCCTGGCGAAAGGAGGACTCATCACAAAGGAAGAGTTCACAGAAGAATTTCAAACGGTAAAGCATAAATGCTGCAGCAACAGGCAAAACCTTGTACCTCTCCGAGAGCTGGAGATCGATGCTGTCCAGAACAGTCTCATAGTCTGCGGTGGAAATAAATCGAAGGCGGCCAGATTGCTCGGGATTTCACGGAAGGCTTTCTACAAAAGGCTAAATGATCTCGAGATCGCCGGGAAAAGCAAACGGGCCGCCCTGGCGCGAGGCCAATGAAAGCAGTCATAACATAAACTCTCCTCACCCTCCTCTCTCGGTCTTTTCAGCAAGAAAATCCTAAGAATCCTCTATCGTAAATGGGCGATATAGATTATCGAACTCAAAATGTGTCGAAATGCTGCATTCAAGCTTCTAATAAACGGTTTTAAATTTTCATATGCTGTTTCCATTGGAAACAGTTGATATGTTATGCTGAAGTACTATAGACCACAAACTACAGATCTGTATCCAATGGATACACGATCATCGTTAATTATCAACCATGCTATTTCTGGAACCTGTATCCAATGGATACATATCTGGATTTTCTCGACTCCGAACATCTTGGCTGCTAAGGCACAGCTACTGTAGAACTAGTGGATGTCCCGACTTTGGCACTTAAGTTGCAACCAGATAACACCTAAGGATATCGAATCGACCAAGGTCCATCAAACAAAAGCCTGGCCCTGAGATCAGGTGAATAGGATTCAGTCTATGAAATGCGAAGAACCCAATTGGTATGCGATTTATGTTCGATCCAGATTCGAATTTGCTGCAGAAACCCAACTGTCGAGGCAGGGGGTACAAAGTTATCTCCCCTCGGTGCGGAAGTTGCGCCAATGGAACGATCGAAAAGTGTGGCTGAACTCTCCCCTTTTTCCCGGTTATCTGTTTGTCAATGTCTTGCCGAAGCCTGAGGAGTTCGTCCGCGTGCTCAGGTCCCACGGTGTGGTCCGAATGTTAGGCACGCCACAAGGTTTGCCGGTTCCCATCCCCACCGATGAAATCCGCTATTTGCAGATGCCGGGGTTTCCGGCCAGTAGGCAAATTTGATGTAAAAATATGTAATCAAATCCA